>NZ_JBEUMK010000012.1:0-169755 GCF_040492155.1 Cytobacillus sp. T106
CCGGAAACCTCTTGGCATACATGACCAGCCTTCTGGCAGTCATACCATGTATCCCGCAAACCTCTTGGCTTACACGACTAGCCTTCTTGCAGTTATACCATGTATCCCGGAAACCTGTTGGCATACACGACTAGCCTTCTTGCAGTTATACCATGTATCCCGGAAACCTGTTGGCATACATGACTAGCCTTCTTGCAGCCATATCATGTATCCCGGAAACCTCTTGGGATACATGACTAGCCTTCTTGCAGTCATATATGTATCCCGGAAACCTGTTGGGATACATGACTTGCCTTCTTGCAGCCATATCATGTATCTCGGAGACCTGTTGGGATACATGACCAGCCTTCTTACAGTCATATCATGTATCCCGGAAACCTGTTGGGATACATGACTAGCCTTCTTGCAGTCATATCATGTATCCCGGAAACCTGTTGGGATACATGACTAGCCTTCTTACAGTCATATCATGTATCCCGGAAACCTGTTGGGATACATGACTAGCCTTCTTGCAGCCATATCATGTATCCCGGAAACCTCTTGGCATACATGACTAGCCTTCTAGCAGTCATACCATGTATCCCGGTGGCCTGAAAGGATACATTTCCTCCCTTATCGCAGCTGCATGACCTCTGCTAAAAATTAAAAAATAAGCACCCAACAGGATGCTTACACTTCATTTCATTTTTTCAGTCATTTCCCACATGGTTTCTGCTTCCATCGCCGATAAATATTTATCCCGGATTATACCTTTTTCGTCAATAAAATAAGTTGTAGGAACCGTCATGACTTTATACTTGGTATTCACCTCGTCTTTTCCATCCAGAAGGATCGGAAAGGTAATTCCCATTTTCTCAATAAATTTTGCTGAATTGTATTGCGGATCGATATTGACGGCCAGGATGCTGATCTCATTCCCTGCTGCTTCATGGAATTTTTGCATCTCAGGCATCTCCTGTTTGCAGGGAGGGCACCATGGAGCCCAAAAATTGAGCATGACCTTTTTTCCGCGGAAATCAGAGAGCTTAACAGACTGCCCCTGAAGATCCTTCAGCTGAAAATCAGGTGCCTCTGTACCAACTGCAAGACCGGGCAAGTCCGCTTTAGCAGCATTCAGCGGCAATAGGCCTGATATATGCACAAGCAGTAAGAAGGCCATCAGATTTATTAGTTTTCTGACCATTGCTATATTTCCTCCTTAAAAAGCTTATTTGATGAAGATATAAAGAATGCTTAACAGCCAAAATCCGCATAAAAAAGTGAATAGCGCATAAATAACCAAATAGACCATTTCCCTGGCAGCCCAGCCTTGCTTTCTGCACTGTCCGGTAAAATAAAGAGCAGCACCGAGCAGGCCGAGAATAGCTTCTTTTATCCCTCCATTGAAATAAAGCAAACCAAGGGGGTTGGTCCATAAAAGGGACGGCTGAAAAAGCAGCCTGCCAAACTTATATAAAAGAAACCAAATCAGCACTGCTGTAAAAAGCTTGTCCTCGAAAGTTTTTCGAAACTCTTGTCTGTTTTTCAAATGAAAGAAGAAAAACAGATGGACGATCAGCAGGGAAAGAAGGGATACCAGCAGGTCAACCTTAAGGTTAAAGGACCCAATTTCAATTGTCTCCATTATTACGTTGCCCCCGTTAGAAAAATATATGAGCGGAAAGAGCCCGCAGAAAAAAGCAAGCATTGCTGCTTGCTTCCTGGATATTATGAATGAAATAGCTTCTTCAGCTCTTCAGAATAATTCCCTTGAATGATCCCTTTTTCAGTGATGATGGCTGTAATCAGCTCAGCAGGCGTCACATCAAATGCCGGATTAAAAACCTTGACTCCGTCCGGTGCCGTGTTTTTGCCGAAACCATGCGTAATTTCTTCGGAGCCTCTCATTTCAATCGGGATAGCATCTCCTGATTCTGTCTTCATGTCAATGGTTGATGTAGGCGCAGCTACGTAAAAAGGGATATTATGTGCTTTGGCCAGCAGGGCAAGCCCGTATGTCCCAATTTTATTGGCAGTGTCCCCATTGGCGGCCACCCTGTCACAGCCGACAAAGACAGCTTCTGCCATTCCCTTTTGCATGACCATGGCAGCCATGCTGTCTGTGATAAGAGTCACATCAATGCCTGCCTGCTGGAGCTCCCATGCCGTCAGCCTTGCGCCTTGAAGAAGCGGCCGCGTTTCATCTGCATACACTTTTAGTTCCCAGCCCTTTTCCTTGGCAAGATAGAAAGGCGCCAGTGCTGTACCGTATCTCGCAGTTGCAATGCCGCCTGCATTGCAATGTGTCAGGACCCCCATCCCATCCTTCAAGAGGGCAAGCCCGTGGATGCC
This sequence comes from Cytobacillus sp. T106, assembly GCF_040492155.1. Classification (NCBI taxonomy): domain Bacteria; kingdom Bacillati; phylum Bacillota; class Bacilli; order Caryophanales; family Bacillaceae; genus Cytobacillus; species Cytobacillus sp. T106. The sequence continues at coordinate 2,332 of NZ_JBEUMK010000012.1, forward strand.
GATCATGCGGCATACCTCCTCATCCTCTTTCCTGATCTGGTGTGCCTCTTCCTCAAGCTTTTTCTTTATCAAGGCAACTGGCTGGTCTTTTTCCGCCAAGGCACGCTCATCCATCCTCTGCAAGGCCCAGAATAGGTTAACGGCAGTAGGACGGGAACTCGCCAGGTACTCGAGATTTTCTTTAAAATTTTTGTAAAACGATGAGAAATCCACCTCAGGAGCCTTATTGGCAGCCAGAACAAGTCCGTAGGCAGCGGCAATCCCTATGGCCGGAGCACCTCTGACTTTCAGCTGCTTGATTGCGTCCCACGCATCCTCCACCTTGGTGATTTCAAGAAATTCTGTGACCGCTGGCAGCAGGGTCTGATCCAATATATATAATGTGCCGTTATCATATGTAACGGATTGAAGGAATGTCTGTTCCACTTTTTGTTCCCCTCTCGAAGCTTTTCAAATATTTCTGATGCTAGAGCTATTGTAGCAAGAATTATGTTAAACGCCTATATTTTATTTTTACAAAAGGAAAAAGCGCCGCAGCAATGCCGCGGCGCCCATACATTTATTAGTTTTTCAGTCTTTCGCGCAGAACCATCTGCAGGATTCCGCCATGGCGGTAGTAGTCGATTTCAACTTCAGAATCAAAACGGACAAGCACTTCAAAAGTAAGTCTGTTTCCATCTTCGTCTGTCGCTGTAACCTTTACGAAATCGCGCGGCCTTACATTTTCATCGATCTGTACATCGAATGTTTCCTTGCCAGTCAGGCCAAGAACCTCTGCATTTTCTCCTGCTTTGAATTGAAGCGGAAGGACACCCATAAGAACAAGGTTGGAACGGTGGATACGCTCATAGCTCTCAGCAATGACTGTCTTGATGCCGAGAAGATTTGTACCTTTGGCAGCCCAGTCACGGGAAGAGCCCATTCCATAGTCTTTGCCTGCAAGAACGGCAAGGCCGGTTCCATCTTCCTTGTATTTCATGCAAGCATCATAGATGCTTGTCACTTCGCCAGTCGGCCAGTATGTCGTGAAGCCGCCTTCAGTGCCAGGGGCAACCTGGTTGCGGATGCGGATGTTCGCGAATGTTCCGCGCATCATCACTTCATGGTTACCGCGGCGTGAGCCATAAGAGTTGAAATCACGCGGCTCAACGCCGTTTTCGCGCAGATATCTTCCTGCTGGAGTATCCTTGCCGATTGCGCCTGCAGGTGAGATATGGTCAGTTGTAACAGAGTCGCCGAATTTGCCGACTACACGCAGTCCGTTTAGCGGCTTGACTTCATCCGCATTTGGCGTAAGCCCTTCAAAGAACGGCGGGTTTTGGATGTAAGTTGAGTTCTCATCGAAAGAATACAGCGGTTCATTGCTGGTCTGGATTTCATTCCAGCGCTCGTTGTCGCTGAATACATGCTCATATTCTTTCTTGAAAAGCTCAGGTGTTACAGTCCTGCTGACAACCTCGTTAACTTCAGCAGTAGATGGCCAGATATCCTTGAAGAATACGTCGTTTCCATCTTTGTCTTTTCCGAGTGATTCATTCTGAAGGTCAATGTCAACAGTTCCAGCCAATGCATAAGCCACTACCAGCGGCGGTGAAGCCAGGTAGTTTCCTTTAACAAGCGGGTGGATACGGCCTTCAAAGTTTCTGTTCCCTGAAAGGACGGAAGTGACAAGAAGATCGCTGTCAGCTACTGCCTTCTCGATTTCCTCTCTCAGCGGCCCGGAGTTTCCGATACAGGTTGTGCAGCCGTAACCGACCAGGTTGAAGCCGATCTGCTCAAGGTATGGAAGCAATCCGGAATCACGCAGATAGCCTGTAACTACCTTAGATCCAGGTGCAAGAGAAGTTTTTACATATTTAGGCACTTCAAGGCCAAGCTCGACCGCTTTCTTAGCTACAAGGCCGGCGCCGACAAGCACATATGGATTTGAAGTATTTGTACAGCTGGTAATCGCAGCAATGGCGATAGCACCTGTTTTCATTTTTGTTGAATCCCCATTTTGGAAATCAACGGTTACTTCTTTATTGATCTCTTTCTTGCTTAAACCGAAGCCCTGGTTCCCTTGAGGAGCCGTAAGCGCCTGATTGAACTCTTCTTTCATGGCAGAAAGAGGAATCAAATCCTGCGGGCGTTTAGGACCGGAAAGGTTTGCTTCAATTTCAGCGAGATTGATCTCAACTACTTCAGTGTATACCGGTTCAAGTGAAGGATCGAAGAACAATCCATTCTCTCTGCAGTACTTTTCAACAAGCTTGATCTGCTCTTCTGATCTGCCTGTCAGACGCATGTAGTTGAGTGATTCTGAATCAACCGGGAAGAATCCGCAAGTTGCACCATATTCAGGGGCCATGTTGGCAATTGTCGCACGGTCAGCAAGCGGCAGTGCCGTTACACCTGATCCGAAGAACTCGACGAATTTGCCGACAACTCCCTGCTGGCGAAGAACCTGTGTCACCTTAAGCGCAAGGTCTGTTGCTGTAGCTCCGTTTGGAAGCTCACCAGTCAGCTTAACCCCTACTACTTCAGGCACAGGGAAATAAGAAGGCTGGCCTAGCATTCCTGCTTCAGCTTCAATTCCGCCTACACCCCAGCCAAGTACGCCGATACCGTTGATCATGGTTGTATGGGAATCCGTACCTACGAGTGAATCAGGGAAAGCTTCAAAATCGCCATCCGGCGTTTCAACTGCATGAACCACGTTTGCAAGGAATTCCAGGTTAACCTGGTGAACGATCCCGGTTGCCGGCGGAACAGCACGGTAGTTGTCAAATGCTTTCTGTGCCCAGCTAAGGAACTGATAACGCTCGGCATTACGTTCAAATTCAAGAACCATATTTGCTTCCAGGGAATCAGGTGTACCGTACTTATCAACCTGCACTGAGTGGTCGATAACCAGGTCGACCGGCTTCTCCGGATTAATTTTGTCAGGATCTCCGCCCATGTCAGCCATTGCTTTCCTTAATGAAGCAAGGTCAACAACCGCAGGAACGCCTGTGAAATCCTGAAGGATGACGCGTGAAGGCTTGAAAGGAACGTCTACTTCCTTCACTTGGTCAGATCCCCATTTTGCCAGGTTCTCTACATGCTCTTGTGTAATAACCCGTCCGTCAAACTGGCGCAGGACAGACTCAAGCAATACCTTAATGGAATAAGGCAACCTTGATACGCTGCCGATTCCTGCTTCTTCCAGAGCTGCTAATTGATAGTAATGATAGCGTTTACCGTCTAGTTCAAATGATTTCCTTGAATTAAAAACATCATTTTTAGACATATGTATTACCCCCTCTAATGATAATCATATACCAAAATTATAATATTTGTCGAAAAGTTTGAATTGTCATTTTCATCGCCACTTTTCTCACAATTCTTATCTTAATACAACCTTTTATATAAGTAAATAACAAGAAAGTTATTGTTTTTGATAAGTTTTACTTATTATATTTTTGATCGCAATTCATTTTGGCATGATTGGACAGCTAACAGAGTCAATTTCTATATACCTTTTTGGAGATTTTTAAAACAAATATTATTGCAATAAAGCAATTTTTTACCGAATGAGGGCTGGTTTGCAGGCAAAAGATATGAATGCGGAGGTGAGAATTTTGGCGAAACGAAAAGCAAATCATGTACGTCCAGGCATGAACGCAGCTAAAAGCCAGGGTCAGGGCGCCGGGTTTAATGAGGAATTTTCAAATGAGCCATTGACAGAAGCGCAGAAACAAAACAATAAAAAACGCAAGAAAAACCAGTAATAGCTTGTATTGGGGCTTGGCCCCTTTGAATAGCAGACATAAAAAAACCCCTGAAACAGGGGTTTTTACATTTTGTCATTCAGCCGCATTAACTTCCTGGATGATTCTCGACAAATCTCGCTGAAATTGCTCCAGCTGGCCGCGCTGATGTTCACTTGCTGTTTCAAGGGCATTTTCGATTTGCGCGAATGCTTCATTGACCTCATTTTCCAGATGCTTCAGCTGATGCCCGTAGCTTGCACTGTCGTTAACGATTTCATTATATAAGCCGCTGGCTTCGGCGAACCCTTGCTCTGCCGCCTGGAAAGCCTGCTGTTTGTCTTTATGGTATGGCATGTTTTCACTCCTGTTAATCAAGATGTAGTGTTAAATTGTGCAGTCAGCAGGGAAAATATTCGGTATAAAAACAACTGCAAAAAACATCCTAATGTTAGGAGGGATGGCAAATGAACAAAAACGACAGCAAAGATATGCACAAAAATGCCCCAAAAGGAAATAACCCGGGTCAGCCTGAACCGTTAAGCGGCTCCAAGAAAGTAAAAAACCGCAACCATACCAGACAAAAGCATAATTCAGGGCACGACATGTAAAGGTCCTGCAGATGAAGGCCTGTCCCTACTCGGGAGACAGGCCTTTTGCAATCCTGCCCAGACAGGCAGAAATGATTTCTGCTTCTTCTTCGGAAACGGTCCGAAGATCGAATATCGTTTCTTCCTGGCGAATTCTTGCAATGATCGGTGTTCCCTGGTGCTCCCTTAGCCTGACAGCCAGATCATCAGCTGAAATGCCGGGCATTCTGATTGCTGCCGCATAGGTCGGCAGCTCCACATCCGGCATTGTGCCCCCGCCGACCATGCTGGTGCTTTCCATCACCTTCACTTCAGAGCCGGGGCACAGCAGACGTACAGCTTCGGCAAATGTTTCTGTTCTCCCCTTGATTTCTGCCTTGTCAGCAAGCATATCCCTAATGACAGGAATTTCCAATAAAGCTTTTTCGTCTTTTATATAAGCCGAAAGCGTGGCTTCCAAAGCCGCCAGTGTCATCTTATCGACTCTTAGAACTCTTGCCAGCTGATGCTTCTTGAGCTTATCGATCAGTTCTTTACGGCCGGCGATGATGCCTGCCTGGGGCCCACCCAGGAGCTTATCACCGCTGAAAGACACGATGCTTGCGCCGGCTTTCAGCACCTCGCTTACCACGGGCTCTTCCCCGATTCCATGCTTGCTGTAATCATACAGAACCCCGCTTCCGAGATCTTCGTAATAAATCAGCCCGCTCTTTGAAGCTTCTTCTGCCAGTTCACTGGCAGAGACACTTTTAGTAAAGCCCATGATCTTGAAGTTGCTCGTATGCACCTTCATCAGCATTGCGGTTGCCCCAGTCACTGCTTCCTGATAATCCCGGAGATGGGTTTTATTCGTTGTTCCCACTTCTACCAGCCTGGCCCCGGATTCCTCCATGATGGATGAAATTCGAAAAGAACCCCCAATTTCAACAAGCTCTCCCCGGGAAACAATGACCTCGCTGTCAGAAGCCAATGCCCTCAGAACGAGGAATACGGCAGCCGCATTATTATTGACGATCATCGCCGCTTCTGCACCCGTAATATCCTTTATCAAACCTTCCACGAGGTCATGGCGGGATCCCCTGCTGCCTTTTTCCAAATTGTATTCTAGATTGGAATAATTCCTGGCAATGCTGGCCATATGTTCAACAGCAGTCTCTGACAGCCTTGCTCTTCCTAAATTGGTGTGAAGAATGGTGCCTGTTGCATTGATTACTTTTTGTAAGGCAAAGCTGTATTTTTGCTCAGCGGCAGCTTCTATATCATTAAATAAACGGGCCAGAAATTCCGGGCTTCCCGGTTCAGGGCCGCTGTACCTCTCTGAGATAATCGCCTGTCTTACTGAGTCAAGCGCCATCTTGATCAGTTCGGCAAATCGTGCAGGCTCAAGCCCCAGCCTTTCCTGCAGGCTGAGCGCCCTTTCATCCCTCTGCAGCTCGTGTACAGGGGGAATTTGTCTGAGAATATTGTTCACTTTTGTAATCCTCCAGCATATTAATTAGAAGTATTATACCATTTTCACCCTGTGCGGTTCTAATGAATATACTGGTCGCAACAAGGGGGCATTATTATGGGAAGAAACAGCGAAGATAATCCATTCAAGGAAATGGAAAAATGGCTGGAGCACTTCTTTCTTGATCCGCTGACATCTTATCTTGATCAGTCGGCATTCCGGATCGACATTTTTGAGACAGATGCGGAATATATTGTGGAAGCTCTGCTGACAGATTATACAGCGGTGATGCTTTCTGTTATATTAAACGGCCATGAGCTGATCATCAGGGCTGAGAAAGATAAGGAAACAGTCAGCCGGGAAGTCGATTTTCCATTTCTTTTAACAGACAAACAGGTCACCTCCCGATTTTCCTGCGGCATACTGGAAATTTTCATTTCAAAGACCAGTAAAGGTTCCGGCAAAGATCGCAGGGTGCCTATACAATAACCGTCCATCTAGAAGTTAACCATAACGGAAGCCCCGCTTTAAAAGAAGGCGGGGCTGTTTCTATCGTCATTTCATTTTATCAATGATTTCCTGGCTTTTAGGAAAGACGCCTGTTTCAAGCTTTGAATAGATTTTGCTTCCATTCACCGTCACTTCAAAGGCGCCGCCTGAACTGGGGACCAGCTCCATTTTACCTATTTCAGACCGGAAATGATTAAAAAGATCCTCCGCGAAACTCGCGGCTTTTGGTGCGTAGTTTCACATCATGCAGAATTCAACCTTTACTTCATAATTTGCCATCAGTGCTGCCTCCTCTCCTGATTCTGTTTGCTGTTATTGTAGTACAAGCATGCAGGAGCCTGCAACCTTGCTGTCCTTCTCCTTAAAGAAATTCTGGCTTTAAGCAGTAATCAGCGTACTTTTTGGAACCCGCGCCCTCCAGATTCAATTCAACAAGGCTAATATGGACCAAACACACAGCAGGCAGTAAAAGATCCTTATATCGGACAACATGTTAAAATAATTATAAGGGCCAGCCCGATGCGTATAAATTTAAGTGTATTAACTATAGCATAGTAGGTGAAAACGATATGAATATAGACCGCTACCTGGCCAGGATACAGGCCGATAAAAAGGAGACGGGGCTTGATGCTCTGGCACAGCTGCAAAAAAGCCATATGCAAAGGGTACCTTTTGAAAATCTCGATGTCATCAGGAAGGTCCCGATCAGATTGGATACAGATCAGTTTTACAAAAAAGTGGTGGAAAACAGCAGGGGCGGTTTCTGCTATGAGCTGAACGGCCTCTTCCAAACCCTTCTCTCAGAGATGGGCTATAGCTCTTCCCTCATCTCCTGTACTGTCAAAACACCTGCCGGATGGGCCAGGGAAAACAGCCATGCTGCCATACTGGTCTATCTTGACCAGCCCTATTTGACTGATGTAGGCTTCGGGGACTCAGCAAGGCAGCCCATCCCGCTTGACGGCACTGAAAAGGAGGATGCGAGCGGGAATTATAAAGTCAGGGATCTGGGAGACGGCCGCTATGATTTGATGCATAATGACGGCGGGGAATGGCAGATTAAGTACCGGTTTTCTGATAAAAAAAGAAGCCTGGATTTCTTCCAGGATTCCTGCGAATTTAATCAAACATCAGCAGAATCGCCATTCACCAAAAATGATATCATTACTATCGCATCAGAGAACGGGCGAATCACGCTTTCAGGGAACACGCTTGTAAGAACAGAAAACGGAGAAAAGATTAAAACAGATTTAGACAAAGGTGCAAAACGGGAGGCGCTGAAAGTGTTCTTTGGCATCACAGAGACATAGACGTTTATTAAAAAAGCTGGCGAGATGGTCTCCTGCCAGCTTTTTCACTTTATTTTACTGTTGTAACTTTCAGCTTTTCCAGCATATCTGCCGTCATTTTAGCAAGATCGTATTCAGCCTTAAAACCCCATTCATCTTTTGCTGCCGTACAATCAATAGAGTTGGGCCAGCTGTCAGCAATCGCCTGGCGGACAGGATCCACTTCATAGCTGAGCTCAAATGAAGGAATATGCTGACGGATAGCTTCAGCAATCTCTTCAGGCGCAAAGCTCATTGCCGCAACATTGAATGAGTTGCGGTGCTTGAGCCGGCCTGCATCAGCTTCCATCAAACTGATAATCGCATCAAGGGCATCCGGCATATACATCATATCCATATAAGTCCCTTTGTCGATATAGGAAGTGTACTTGCCTTCTTCGATCGCTTTATAATAGATTTCTACAGCATAGTCGGTAGTTCCGCCGCCTGGAGGAGTCACATATGAAATCAGGCCGGGGAAGCGCAAGCCTCTCGTATCCAGGCCGAATTTATGAAAATAATAATCGCAAAGGAGTTCGCCGGCAACTTTATTGACCCCGTACATGGTCGTTGGACGCTGAATGGTGTCCTGCGGAGTGGAATCCTTAGGTGTAGACGGGCCGAAAGCGCCAATTGAGCTTGGCGTAAAGAACTGGCTGTTCAGTTCCCGTGCAGCTTCCAGTGCATTCATAAGCCCGCCCATATTTAGGTTCCATGCAAAAACCGGATTTGCCTCAGCCGTCGCAGACAGCAAGGCTGCCATATGGATGACTGTATCTGCATTATGCTTCTTTGCTGTATCAAACATAGATTTAGCATCCGTAACATCCACGATTTCAAAAGGGCCAGACTGGGCCGCCTCAGAATCATTCCTTCGGATATCTGTTGCAATGACATTATCGGTACCATATATGTTTCTAAGCTTGATAGTCAGCTCTGAACCGATCTGGCCAAGAGCACCTGTAATAAAGATCTTTTTCATCGTTTTCCTCCACCTGAATCCGTCGTTTCATATCTATATTTTGAATCTTAGATAATACCCATTTCCTTGCCGACCTTCTTATAGATCGAAAGTGCCTGATCCAGCATATCCTTTGTATGCGCGGCTGTCGGCATGTTGCGGACACGCCCAGTGCCCCGCGGAACAGTCGGGAACACGATTGATTTAGCATAGACACCTTCATCATTCAATTTTTTGCTGAATTCCTGGGTAGCCACTTCATCCCCGATGATGCAAGGAGTGATAGGCGTTTCACTGTCTCCAATATTGAAGCCGAGCTCCTTCAGCCCTTTTTTCAGATAATCGGCATTTTCCCAAAGCTTCTCATTCAGCTCAGTGCTTTCCATTAGGATGCTGATGGATTCGATGCATGCAGCTACATCAGCAGGTGTAAGTGAAGTCGAAAATAGGAATGGACGGCTTCTCACTTTCAGCCAGTCAATCAGCTGTTTCTTGCCGGCCACATATCCGCCGACAACACCGATGGCCTTGGAGAGCGTACCAATTTGGAAGTCCACTTTATCGGATAAGCCAAAATGCTTAACTGTACCTGCACCTTTGCCGAGCACACCAGATCCATGTGCATCATCAACATAAGTGATCAGGTCGAACTCTTCGGCAATTTCCACGATTTCAGGGAGCTTCGCAATATCTCCATCCATGGAGAATACTCCGTCTGTGATTACCATGACTTTATTATATTGTCCTGACTCTGTCGCTTCCTTTGCTTTTGCACGCAAATCTTCCATATCTGAGTGATTGAAGCGGATGATCTTTGCGCGGGACAGCCTGCAGCCGTCAATGATGGAAGCATGGTTCAGTTCATCGGAAAGAATAGCATCATTTTTGTCCATGACTGCAGAGATGGCAGCCATATTACAGTTAAAGCCTGACTGGTAAGCGATGGCTGCTTCTGTATGCTTGAATTCTGCCAGTTTTTCTTCCAATTTGATATGGATATCCATTGTGCCGTTGATTGTCCTGACAGCACCTGCTCCTACACCGTATGTATCAATTGCTTTTTTGGCAGCACTTTTAAGCCTGTCGCTGGTAGCAAGGCCCAGGTAATTATTAGAGGATAAGTTGATCAATTCTCTGCCATTTATTTTAATCATGGGTCCGTTAGGGCTTTCCAGCGGGTCAATTACATTGTAAAGGCCCCTGCTTTTAAGATCCTCGAGATTTTCATTTAAAAAGCTATCCAAAGTTTTGCTGGACATATAGATCCCTCTCTTTATATAGAATAGAATGTCATCTGCAAACAAACAACTGTACTCCTTGGGTGGACATTTCGATGTCTGAAAAAGACTTATGTATCAAGGAGTTCCTTACTAGTTACTTTAACATATTTGATGAAATTGTACACTTGAAAAGGACAAAACAGCAGGTACTTTATTTTTCCCGGGAGGAGTGTATTTTAGTTTAAAAATAAAAGAAGGAAGCCTTTAAGCTTCCTAAAAATTGGAGAATCATTTTTAATTAATGTCGGTGGCTTAGCTTATCAACTTTGCTGCTGATTTCCGTTCCTGGCCTTCGCTTTCCGCGGGGCGGCGCTGAGCCTCCTCTTCGCTATTCTCATGCAGGGTCTAAGCTTTGCCGCTATTTCCCGCAGGAGTCTGCGTGCCTTCCACTACAATCAACAGGGTTTACAAATGTTTTTCTTATGTAAAATCAAAGCAGTTATGCAGTTATAATGAGGGAACAGCCATTGAAAAAAATTCTTACTCTAACATAGGATAGTTTTTTTTATTATATTTGTTTACCAACTGTTAGTTTTAGGATTTCTTGAAAATTATCTTTCAATTAAAAAAACTTGCCTAAATTCAGGCAAGTCTCTTCTTAATATTGTGGTACTGGAGGATCAAATCCTAAAACTTTTTCACCGTCAACAGTCAGCCATACATAATAATGGTCGATTTCAGTTTTAAGGAGTTTTTCAAGCTTTTTGATAATTCTCTCTTGTGCTTCAAAAGTAATCTGAGCTGTTTCTTCTCCAAGCTCAATGCCTTCTAATCCAAGCATGTCAGCAATAGCTCTTGCTTCATCGTAAGATACCTCTACATACTTGTCGTACTCAGGCAGATAAGCTGCTTCAGCAGGCTTAATGCTGAAAACTGCACCAATTAAGAGTGCCATGACCAAAACACTGATTTTTTTCATTACTTTTCCCCCTTTTTAAATCTTGTCTTTCATTTTAAGGAATATATCTACAATGTACGGATTGTACATAGTTCCTTTGCATCTACAAATTTCTTCAAATGCGTCTTCTTTCGTTTTTCCTTTGCGGTAAACCCTGTCGCTTATAATGGCATCATAGGAATCTACTACAGCTATAATAGAAGCTTCAATGGAAATATCGTCGCCTTTAAGTCCATTCGGATAACCTTTTCCGTCATATCTTTCATGATGCTGCTCCACTATTTTCCCTGCCTGAACTAAGATTGGCAGACCAGTCTGCTCAAGGATTTCCCGCCCGAACTCGGAATGCTTTTTCATGATTTCCCATTCCTCGTTTGTCAACTTCCCTGGCTTTCTCAGAATCTCAAGAGGAATTTTCAACTTGCCAACATCATGCAGAAAGGAAGCTATATTTAAACTCATCAGCTGTTTGGAGTTAAAGCCCAAATATTCGCCAAACAACATGGACAGCTTATTAATCCTGCTGCAGTGGTCAACGGTGTATCCATCTTTTTCTTCTATAGATACAGCCAAATCCATTAGGTTTTTTGTTATCATGCTGTAATGGTGGAAAACCGGCTGTGATGTAACGTATAAGAATTCTGTCGTTTCTTCAGCCTGAAAGTAATAATGCTCCTTGACAGGAATTTTATAAAAGGAATCTCCAGCTTTATACGATTTCTTGGGATTGTCTGATTGGAGAATCAGCTCCCCTGAAAGAATATGTATAAATTCCATAGCATTCCAGTCTTCCTGTGGTTCAAGGCCCCATCTCGTATCGGCATGCAGCTTATGATAAATAACTTCTGTACCATCGCCAGATGCGAGGAGGGAGATCTGCAAGCCTTTCATGTGGACTGTTTCAATGAAACGATCTTCATTTATAATGCCCACTGTGTTACCCTCATTTCTATTTCTAAGATTGCTGTCGAAACAAGAAGAAAAGAATGTCAAATCTTCTTCTATTCTCCAACATTATAATACATAAAGTTAAATAGTAATATAGAGAATTAGAAAAATAAACAAGAATTTACATATTTTTTTTGGTAAATACTGAGAAAGTCCTATAAATAGCGCAGCGGCGCTCTCTTAACTATCAATCTTTGCTGCTGCGGGTACCAAAAGGCGCCGTGGTTTCGTGGTTTCATTGGCCAATCGCTCATCACCCTCTGAATAATCATACAAAAAATTGATTAGTTTACTCACATTACTTTAAAGGAAAATGAACAGTACACATGAAATCAGCCAAACTGGCTCGTATACATATTTGGAGGTTATATAAATGAAGCATCCGTTACATGTTACTTCGGAAATAGGAGAGTTGAAGTCGGTCCTTCTGCACAGGCCCGGCAAGGAGGTAGAAAACCTTACCCCTCAATACTTAAAAAGGCTGTTATTTGATGATATCCCCTATTTGCCGGCGATTCAAAAGGAACATGATTATTTTGCAGGAGTTCTGAGCAATCGGGGCATTGAAGTGCTTTATCTTGATAAGCTGATGACAGAAACGCTTGCACAGCCTGAAATCCGCGGCCGGTTCACAGAACAGATCCTGATGGAAAGCCAGTCCAATGTGAATGGCTCTTTTGAGGCAGTCTCTGAATATTTGAATTCACTGCCGGCAGATGAACTAGTGAGGAAAGTAATGGCCGGGGTACGGAAGAATGAAATTGATTTAAAAGAAAAAGTGCACCTTCATGAAATCATGGCGGATTCTTACCCATTCTTCCTTGATCCGATGCCAAATTTATATTTCACAAGAGATCCTGCAGCAGTCATTGGCAAAGGTATAACCATTAACAATATGAATGAACCGGCCAGAAGACGGGAATCCATTTTCATGGATTATATCATCAAGCATCACCCCCGCTTCAAAGAGCATGATATCCCTGTTTTCTTTAATCGGGATGAACATTATACACTAGAAGGCGGAGACGAGCTGGTGCTGAGCAGGGAAGTCGCTGCCATTGGTGTCAGTGCCAGGACATCTGCCCAGGGAATTGAAAAGCTGGCAAGGGAATTATTTGCCCGCCAGGAGGATATAAAGAAGGTAGTAGCTGTCGAAATCCCTAAATCACGGGCATTCATGCATCTGGATACAGTGTTCACCATGATTGACCATGATAAATTCACCTACCATCCTGCAATTGAATCCAGCGACGGGAAAATGAAGATATATATTCTGGAGCAGGGGAACTCTGGTGATCTGAAAATTACCGAAAAGGACAGCCTTGTAGAAACACTTAAAGAAGTCCTGAACCTTCCTGAGCTGGTCCTCTTGCCTTGCGGAGGCGGAGATGTTATTGCAGCAGCCAGGGAGCAATGGAATGACGGCTCCAATACCCTGGCAATTGCCCCTGGAGTAGTGGTTACCTATGACCGTAATTATGTTTCCAATGATATGATGAGGCAAAATGGCATCGAGGTCCTCGAAATCATGAGCTCTGAACTTTCGCGCGGCAGAGGCGGCCCTCGCTGTATGAGCATGCCGATTGTCAGAGAAGAACTATAAAAGGGCCTGGATGGCCCTTTTCTTTTGCTGTTTAATCAATCCAAGCCTCGCTAAGAAGCTTAATTCCTTCAGCTATTTCTTCGGGAGAAAGTCCTCCAAACCCCAGCATTATCAAGTCATCACCTTCTCCACCTGCCCAATACTGGTTCGCGGGATACACTTTTACGCCTTTTTTGGCAGCCTTGGCAGCCAGCTCTTCACTCTTCCTCCCTTCCAGCTTTATGAGGATATGAAGCCCTGCCTTTTGCCCAATCACAGCGGCTTTATGTTCCATCATAGAACTTACCGACTCCAGCAGTACTTTATGCTTTGCCTGATAAAGGACTCGCATTTTCCGGATATGCTGGTCAAAGTCCCCTTCCTTCATAAAACGTGCTGCAGCTTCTTGGATAATGGGAGCGACTGGCTGGCTGTACAGGCTGAAGTCCCTTTTATAGCCAGCCATAAGGGCCGGCGGCAAAACAATATAGCTCAGACGGGCAGCAGGAAGAAAGGATTTGGAAAGAGTTCCAAGGTAAATGACGCGATCATTAGGATCCAGACTTTTAAGCGGCGGAATCGGCTGTCCCTGATATCTGAACTCGCTGTCATAATCATCCTCCACAATATAACCGCCAGTTTCCGCAGCCCACTTCAGCAGTTTCAGCCGTTTATTGATTGAAAGGACCATACCCAGCGGAAATTGATGGGAAGGTGTCACATAAACCGCCTTCGCCCTCTTTTCTGCAAGCTCTTCAACACTGATTCCATCTTCCTCCACAGTGACTGGCTCTACTATTCCCCCTTGATGCAGCAGCACTTTCCCCACCCCGTCATAGCCTGGATTTTCCATCGCTATCACTTCTCCGCGAAGCTCGAGTATGCTCATAATCACTGAAATGCTGTTTTGGGTTCCTGAGGTGATGATGATTTGTTCTGGAGTGCACTCTATACCCCTGGATCTGTACAAATACCCTGTCAGCTCTCTCCTTAGGGAAAATTGGCCTTGCTTGTCTCCATATTGCAAAAGAGAGAGATCAAAGGCTGCTTCAGACAGGGCGTTTTTCCATCTTCTGGCTGGAAAAGCTACTGCATCAATATGGCCATATTGGAAATCTATCTTGGGTTTTTCCAGCTCTGCTTTTAATATAACAGGCAATTGTTCTTTCTCCTGCTTCAATGGAAATTCATCTAATTTGTTTACAATGATCCCGCTCTTCGGCCTGCTTTCGGCATAGCCTTCTGCCAACAGCTGCTGATACGCCTCTTCCACTGTATTTTTGCTTACGTCCAGAAATCGGGAAAACCTGCGGATGGAAGGAAGCTTTTCCCCTGGCTTTATTTTTCCTGACTCGATTTCCGACTTGATATACTGATATAGCTGAACATATAAAGGCATCTGGCTTTCCCTGTCTAAAAACGGCGTCATGCGGCACTCCCATCTGTCCCCTTAAGATATTATAAATCTGTCACTTTTAAGGCGGTCACATTTACATTAATCTGAATATATCACAAATTCCTAAGGAGTGGAGTAAATGTTTCCAATGCGCCAATCAATGCTTGAAGTCAAAGGTCCGGAGAAAATCAGCACCTTCCTTAAGGGGGCCAGAACAGGATATCTTGGACTCAATGACAGTTCTTACCCTTATGTGGTGCCTCTTAATTTTATTTGGCAGGATGATTGTATCTATTTTCATGGAGCTTCTGAAGGAAGGAAAATGGAGCTGCTGCAAAACAATCCACATGTCTGCTTTACGGTAAGCGAAGATTTCGGCACACTTACCGACCCCGTCCCCGCAAAAACAGATACAGCTTATATGAGTGTCATGATATTTGGAAAAGCATTTGTGCTATCCGATATAGATGAAGCAACTATGGTTATGCAGAACATGCTCGACAAGTATGTACCCGGCTACTTCCAGGCACCGCTGCCAAAAGCCCATGTAGATAAATACCGTTCTTCGCTAGGAAGCAGGACAGCAGTTATAAAAATCTGTCCTGATGCTATAACAGCAAAAGGTAATTTTGCCGAAGAAGAAAGGAAGTACTATCCAGGCAAAACAGCAGCTGCCGATCTTAAGTGAAGAACAGTTTGGCCCAATTTTTAATATAAAAATGACGTGCAGCCTCCTGCACGTCATTTTATCAAGATTGAACAGCTTCTTCTTCAAGTTTCTTCATTCTCTCAGCCACTTCTTCTTCTGAAAGGTCATGTTCGCTGATATAGCGGTTGCGAGGGTGCACCCGGCAATCATGGCTGCAGCTCCGCAGATATTTATGCTCATTTTCTTCAGAGCTCAGGATTTGCTTATTGCATTCGGGGTTTGCGCACCTTACATATCTTTCGCAAGGCTCGCCTGTGTAATAGTCACGGCCGACGATGACATGCTCCTCCTGGTTGACAGGAACACTGATCCGGTCATCGAACACATAGCATTGGCCATCCCACAGCTTGCCGCGCACCTCAGGATCTTTACCGTACGTTACGATGCCCCCATGCAGCTGGCCGACATCCTCAAATCCTTCTTTAAGAAGCCACCCGGAGAACTTTTCGCAGCGGACGCCTCCAGTACAATACGTAAGGATCTTCTTGCCCTCAAACTTATCTTTGTTTTCCTTGATCCATTCAGGAAGCTCACGGAAATTTTGGATATCCGGCTTAATTGCCCCCTTGAAATGTCCAAGGTCGTATTCATAGTCATTTCTCGCATCGAGGACAACAGTATCCGGGTCCTGCATCTTTTCAAAAAACTCTTTTGGTTCTAAATGTGTCCCTGTCAGCTTTAATGGATCGACATCATCTTCAAGGCTCAGGTTCACAAGTTCTTTTCTGACTCTGACGCGCATTTTTCTGAATGCATGCCCTTCTGCCTCATCAATCTTGAACACTGTACCTTTGAATAATGGATGATTGTCCATCATGTCGATATAGGCCTGTGTCTGCTCAACCGTGCCTGACACGGTGCCGTTGATGCCCTCTTCAGAGATCAGCACACGTCCCTTAAGGCCGATGCCGTTGCAGAAATTCAAGTGTTCTTCTCTTTGTGCCGCAGGATCTTCTATATGAACATATTTGTAATAAAGCAAAATTCTATATGATTGTGTATCCATGATTTTTTCTTTCCTTTCCAGACCGTATGCAAGATTCTGTTCGGGCAGGCAGCCCCTTACCGGATTTTTTAAACCTATTCCATTATAACAGCCAAATAAAGGGTGTCAAAAACATTGTTTCCCGTAACCCGTAATAAATGGGCTGCTTCTAATGGTAATTGGAATCCAAAACACCTGGTCCTCGCTATTGTTTTTTAGTATGATGAAATAATGGATTAGACATGCAAAGCGAGGAATATAAACGATGAGTTTATTAACTGTAGATCATTTAAGCCATACTTTTGCTGATAGAACTTTATTCAAAGATGTGTCCTTCCGTCTTCTCCAGGAAGACCATGTTGGCCTTGTAGGCGCAAACGGAGTCGGGAAATCGACTCTTATGAACATTATAACCAATCAGCTGATCCACGACAGCGGTAAAGTGGAGTGGACTCCCAATGTGCATTACGGCTATTTGGACCAGCATACAATTCTTACTCCGGGCAGAACAATGCGCGATGTGCTGAAGGATGCTTTCCTTCCACTATTCGAGCAGGAAAAAGCCCTGAATGAAGTGACAGCAAAAATGGCTGATGCCACTCCTGAAGAGCTTGAAGAGCTCCTTGAGCAAATGGGTGAAATCCAGGACCGTCTCGATGCCGGCGGGTTCTATTCCCTTGATATCAAGATTGAGGAAGCAGCACGCGGCCTTGGCCTGGATGCAATCGGACTTGAGCGTGACGTTGCTGCACTGAGCGGCGGACAGCGTACAAAGGTTCTTCTGGCCAAGCTTCTCCTGGAGCAGCCTCAGGTCCTTTTGCTTGATGAGCCGACCAACTATCTGGATGTAGAACACATCCGCTGGCTCACCGGCTACCTGAAGGAATATCCTTATGCATTCATGCTGATTTCCCATGATACAGAATTTATGAATTCTGTATCAAATGTCATTTTCCACCTGGAATTTTCAAAGCTCAGCAGATATACCGCGAGTTATGATAAATTCCTTGAGCTTGCTGAGATCAATAAAAACCAGCATATCAATGCCTATGAAAAACAGCAGGAATTCATTAAAAAGCAGGAAGATTTCATTTCTAAAAATAAAGCCCGCTATTCAACAACTGGCCGTGCAAAAAGCCGCCAAAAGCAGCTTGACCGGATGGAACGGATTGATCGTCCTGAAACTGCTGTTAAGCCAACATTCGAGTTCAAAGAGTCCAGAAGCAGCAGCAGGTACGTGTTCGAAGGGAAGGATTTTGAGATCGGTTATTCCGAGCCGCTCCTTCCAAAACTGAATATGACAGTTGAACGGGGAGAAAAAATTGCGATCGTTGGCTGCAATGGAGTCGGGAAGTCGACGCTGCTGAAAACAATGCTTGGCAAGATTTCCCCTCTCAGCGGAAAAATCGAGCGCGGAGACTTCTTATTCCCTTCTTATTTTGAACAAGAAGTAAAAGCCGGCAACATCACTCCGATCGATGATGTATGGAGCGAGTTCCCAAGCCTCGACCAGCACCAGGTCCGCGCCGCATTGGCAAGATGCGGATTGAAAAATGAACATATTTCCCGCCCGCTGAAACAATTGAGCGGAGGCGAGCAGGCGAAGGTCCGCCTTTGCAAGCTCCTGATGAATGAAAGCAATTGGCTCTTATTCGATGAGCCGACAAACCACCTGGATTTTGCAGCAAAAGAAGAGCTGAAGCGTGCGCTGAAAGCTTATAAAGGCACTGTTGTGCTTGTATGCCATGAGCCAGACTTTTATAAAGACTGGGTAACTAAGACCTGGGACGTTGAAGAATGGTCCCAAAAAATGAATCAGGCATAAACATTCCCCCCCTGCTGTGATGCATGGGGGTTTTTTATTAACTCCTTCCACTCCCTTTTATTTTCCCACACGGCGGCTGCCAAAGGTAACTCCATCCGCCTGTCCTTCTTTCATGGACATATTCTGAAACTTCCTTCACGCTCATAGGCTTATGATAGATTTTGGCGAAAAGGAGCTGAAAAGATGGACGGAACAGCAGTTTCTTTTAATTCAAGCTTCGATCCTTATGTATACCAGGCCGCCCTTACTTTAATAGGTGATTCTGTAACAGTGCAGACCACTCATGGATCTGTAAGGGGCGTCTTGATTAATGCCCTGCCGGACCACCTGGTAGTCGAGTCTGCCAGTACACCATTCTATATCCGCATTCAGCAGATTGTCTGGATTTTTCCAGGCTAACAACCCAGTGGAGGGAAAAATATGTTCAAGAGAATAAACAGGCTGGCAATTGAACTCCCTGAGCCTTCTCACGGTGACATGAATGCTGCAGCTGCCGTCCAGGAACTGCTTGGAGGCAAGTTTGGCGAAATGTCTACTCTCAATAACTATATGTTCCAATCCTTCAACTTCAGGAGTAAAAAGAAGCTGAAGCCATTCTACGATCTGGTCGCCAGCATAACCGCAGAAGAGTTTGGCCATGTGGAACTGGTGACAAATGCAATCAATCTGCTCTCGAAAGGAAATACCTTTCCTGGTGATCCGGATATTGCACCGCTTCAGAACGGGAAGGATGCACGAAACACTTATCATTTTATAGCCTCTGCCCAGACTGGCCTTCCCGGCGACTCAATGGGAAGGGCATGGACCGGGGACAATGTGTTCAGCAGCGGCAATCTGGTGCTGGATCTTCTTCATAATTTTTTCCTGGAAGTCGGTGCCAGGACACATAAAATGCGCGTTTATGAGATGACAGATCATCCTGTTGCAAGGGAAATGATCGGCTATCTTCTGGTCAGGGGAGGTACACACATATTAGCCTACGCAAAAGCGCTCGATATCGCGACTGGCGTCGACTTAACAAAGATGCTGCCCATTCCCGACTTAAGCAACTCCCGATTTGATGCAGCGCGGAAGTTTGAAGAAAAAGGGCTCAGCAATGTTCTTTATACATGGAGTGACACGGATTTTAAGGGAATAGGCCAGATTTGGAAAGGGACAAATCCGGAAAACGGCGAGCCGCTGAAAGTCATTTACGGTACGCCTGAAGGCGGCCCGGTACCTGATCTTGATGAGCTCCCGGAAGAATTTGCACCTGGCATTACAAAAGATGATTATGAAAGGATCGCCAAACGGCTGCTGGAGGGACTTTAAAAAAGACTTAAATGGATTATAACCGGGAAAACTGACACTATCCTTTTTTAGCGTTGGGAGAGGTCAGATTGTTTCTGTTTATAAAAATTCTGGTATTATACCTTGTAACTATTGCAATCATGCGGCTGATGGGGAAGTCTTCCATTGTACAGATGACACCCTATGACCTTGTCGCCATTATCATTGTCGGCACTGTCGCATCCGAACCCTTGATCAGCACAGAATTTTGGCCTACCATTGGCTCCCTGGCCATCCTGGTTGTGCTTCATATCTGTTTTTCTTACTTAACCTTAAACCAGATTGGGAACAAATTCTTTCTGGGAGAGCCATCTATCCTGATTAAGGATGGTGAAATCATTGAAGATCAGCTGGAAAAAGCGCATTTGTCAGTCTCACAGGTTTTATCGATCCTGCGGAGCAAAGGATTTCCCAAAGTTTCTGATGTTGAGTATGCTGTACTGGAACCAATCGGGGAAATCAGCGTAATTCCCAAGACGGAAAATACCCCTGTTACTGTCGAGCATCTCAACATTAATATTGAAGATGAAGGCCTGCCTGTTTCTGTCATAGTCGACGGAAAGATTCAGCTCAGAAATTTAAAGCTTCTGCATCTTTCAAAAGATTGGCTGACAAAAAAACTGGATGAGAACAGCCTTTCAGCTAAAGACATCCTCTATGCTTTTGTAAATGAAAAGACAAAGACCCTGATTGTAAACAAAAGAGGAAAAGGCAAACTAACGATCAAGGATTACCGCGGACAGGCAAAATAGGAGCTGCCTTTTTACAGGCAGCTCCTATTTTCACGATTGTGCTGATTGGGACAGTTCACTCCTCAACACAAATTTCTGCAGTTTTCCGCTCGCGTTCCGCGGCAGGCTTTCACAGAAAATGTATTTTCTCGGCCGCTTATAATTGGCAAGCCTGCTGCTTTCCTTGCACCAGCTGTCCAATTCTTCCTCTGATACAGAAGGGTCTTTTTTAACAACGAATGCCGTCACAGTCTCTCCCCACCTGTCATCCGGCTGGCCGATGACTGCTGCGTCCAGGACTCCGCTATGTTCAAACAGGACATCCTCAATTTCCCTCGGGTAGATATTCTCTCCGCCGCTGATGATCATGTCATCCACCCTGTCCCTTACCCATAGGTAGCCATCTTCATCTAAAGCACCGATGTCCCCTGAATGGTACCATCCTTTATATAATGCTTTTTCTGTTGTTTCTTTCATATTGTAATATCCCTTCATCATGCTGGGACCTTTGACAATGATTTCTCCTGCTTCCCCTGCAGGAAGGATATCTTCGGGATCTGATGGCCCGTTATCGTTCGGCCTGACAATCCTGATCTCATGATTCAGGCATGCCTGGCCGGCAGAGCCTGCTTTTGAAAGCTGATCATGCTCAGAAAGGAATGTGATGGCCGGTCCCATCTCTGTCATTCCGTAAGCCTGGACCAATAAGATACCAAGCTTCTCCCTGCACAGCTTAACAAGTGCCGGGGCCATCGGCGCAGCCCCGTACAAGCCAAGTTTCAGGCTGTCCAGGCAGTAAGCCATAAGATCTTCCTGCAATATCATATTCCACATAGTCGGAGCAGCGAAAAACTTAGTGATTCCCTCCTCCTCTATCAGCTGCAGCACCTTTTTCGGATTGAATTGATGGAGGATGATATTTCCAGCCCCTACATGGACGCGGGGAAGAAAGGCGCAATGCAGCTCTGCACAATGAAACATCGGTGCAGTGACCAGCCCTTTGTCAGAGGGTTCAAGCTTTGTCGCTGCAATAACCGTCAAGCTCTGTTCAGCCATATGCCTGTGTGTATGAATGACTCCTTTAGGCCGGCCGGTCGTTCCGCTTGTATACATGATCGCATAATCATCATCTTCACTGACATCAGCAAAAACCGGGCTGTCAGAGGCTTGCGAGACTTTTTCATCAAATGAGGCCGCATAGGAAGGCGGCTCCTCATCAATATACCAGAAAGCTGTTGCAGGAAATTGTCCTTCAAGAGCGGAAACCACTGGTTCAAGTGCCTCTTCGTAAATTAGAACCTTCGGGCTGGCATCTCTAAGGATATATGCTGCTTCTTCAGCCTGAAGGCGGAAATTGATTGGATTGAAAACGGCCCCGATTTTAGCACAGGCGAAAAAGACTGCCGCCAATTCCTCTGTGTTATATAAAAAAACAGAAACCCTGTCCCCCTTGCTGACACCTTCAGCAGCGAGCGCATGTGCGACCCGGTTGATGCGCAGATTCCATTCACTATAAGTGTATCGCCTGTTCTTCCTGACATCGTACACTGCCTCTTTTGCCGGAAATTTCATTACAGCAAGATCTAAAATCCTTCCTATCGTCACTGTCATGGCGTACCTCCTGAATATATTTATCAGCACCTTACCAGTCTGTCACAAGCGTTCTATGATGGTCGCATTTGCCATTCCATAGCCTTCGCACATTGTCTGCAGCCCGTACCTCCCTCCTGTCCTTTCCAGTTCATAGATCAGCCCTGTCATGATCCTTGCGCCACTTGCGCCGAGCGGGTGGCCGAGTGCAATGGCTCCGCCGTTTGGATTCAGCTTAGCCGGATCGGCTCCAGTCTCCTTCAGCCACGCAAGAGGCACTGAAGCAAAGGCTTCATTCACTTCAAATATATCAATATCCCCGATTGAGAGCCCTGCTTTTTGCAGCGCCTTTTCCGTTGCCGGAATCGGCCCTGTCAGCATTAGGGTCGGATCTGATCCTACCACCGTTCTTGTAAGGATACGGAATCTCGGACGAAACCCAAGACTCTCTGCCTTCTCCCTTGACATGATCAAAAGGGCAGCTGCCCCGTCGCTTATCTGGCTGGAATTGCCTGCATGGATCCTGCCATTCTCCATGAATGCCGGCTTCAAGGTTCCCAGCAGCTCAAGTGATGTGTCCTTCCGCGGTCCGGAATCCTCTGATGCAATAAACATTGTCCCATCATCCTGCAGCGCCTTAATTGGGGCAATCTCACTTTGGAATTTGCCCTCTGCCTGTGCTTTCAGCGCTTTCTCGTGGCTTTCAAGAGAATATTCATCAAGCTGCTGTCTGGAGAATCCGTATTTTTCTGCCATTCTCTCTGCTGAAAGGCCCTGGTGGATCATCTCATGCTTCCTTTTAAGATTTTCACTTAATTTGGCTCCCTGAAAGCTGCTGCCAATCGGAACACGGGACATGCTCTCCACTCCGCCGGCTATGAAGATATCCATATCCCCCGCGAGTATTGCCTGCGCTGCAAAATGGACTGCCTGCTGGCTTGAACCGCATTGCCTGTCAATGGATACACCAGGTACCTCAACAGGAAATCCGGCAATCAAAGAGGCAATCCTCGCTATATCACCTGCCTGCTCACCGGTTTGGCTGACACAGCCCATGATGACATCATGAACTAAAGAAGGATTGAGGCCCGCCCTCTCAGTCAGCTCTTTTAATATGAAAGCTGCAAGCTCATCTGGCCTTATATTCTTCAGTACGCCATTCTTCTTTCCTATCGGCGTCCGCACAGCTTCAGCAATAACAGCTTCCCTCATCGGCCAATCTCCTTTCTATCAGCATATTCCTAAAGGCCAAGCCCTTTGGCTATGATGGATTTCATGATTTCATTGGTACCGGCATAAATGCTCGCAACCGGAATATCCCTGTACCTTCTTGCAATCTCATACTCTTCCATATATCCATAGCCGCCATGAAGCTGAAGGCATTCAGCTGCTATCCTTCTGGCATTATCAGTCAGCTTCCATTTAGCCATAGAAACTTTTTGCGTGATATCCTTGCCTTCCATATGCTCCTTATTTAAGGTGTCGAGGAAGCTTCTTCCCATCTCGATATCAGTGGCCATTTCTGCCATTTTAAATTGGGTGTTCTGGAAATTTCCGACCGGTCTGCCGAAGGCCTCCCTGCTTTTCACATAAGATAATGTAAGCTCCAGCATGACTTCAGAAGCAGCTTGTGCAGCAATGGCAACTACAAGCCTTTCCTGCTGCAGCTTTTTCATCATATATTGAAACCCTTGCCCTTCTTCTCCAATCAGATTTTCTTTAGGAACAAGACAGTCTTCAAAGATTAGCTCAGCCGTATCCTGAGAATGAAGGCCGATTTTATCCAGTTTTCTCCCCCTCGAAAAACCCTTGCATCCCCTCTCTACCGCAAGCAGGCTGATTCCCTTATATTTGGGGACCGCTTGAGGATCTGTTTTGCAGGCGACAATAACCAGATCGGCGTGCATCCCATTTGTGATGAATGTTTTTTGCCCGTTGAGACGGTAATAATCACCTTCGTCAACAGCTGTCGTACTGATCCCTGCAAGATCGGAACCTGCACCAGGTTCTGTCATCGCAATCGCTGTAATAATGTCACCGGAAGCACATTTGGGGAGCCACTTATCCTTCTGTTTTTCAGAGCCAAATTCAGAAATATAGGGCACGGCTATGTCATTATGCAGGCCTATACCAACCAGTCCTGAACCAACTCTTTCCAATTCTTCATTAATAACGACGGAAAAACCCCAGTCAGTTCCGCTGCCTCCGTATACTTCATCTAAATCAGGACAGAGAAAACCCTGCTCTCCCATCTTCCTCCAGAAATCCCTTGGTATAAGCCGCTCTTGCTCCCATTGACCGTAGAAGGGATAGGCTTCCTTCTCCAGAAATTTCTTTAAGGCCTTTTGAAAAATCTGATGTTCCTCTTTAAGAAATCCTGTTTTTATAACCATGCTCCTCCCCCTTGGAAAACGCTTACATCAATAATTAATATCTCACTTCGGCTGCATGCGGATTGCCCCGTCAAGCCGGATGGTCTCTCCATTGAGCATCGGGTTTTCTATTATACTTTGTGCCAGCAAAGCAAATTCCTCTGGAAAGCCAAGACGGCGGGGAAACGGGACCGTTTTGCCAAGTGCAGACTTTGCTTCCTCAGGCAAAGAATCAAACATGGGAGTATGAAACAGGCCAGGGGCAATTGCCATCACCCTAATGCCGTATTCAGCCAGTTCCCTGGCAATCGGAAGGGTCATGCTTGCCACGCCTCCTTTGGAAGCACTGTAGGCTGCCTGCCCGACCTGCCCTTCAAAGGCAGCAACAGAAGAGGTGCTGATAATGACTCCTCTTTCCCCTCCTTCATCTGGTTCATTATTCTTCATCTTTTCTGCAACCAGCCGGATCATATTGAAGGTGCCAATCAAATTGACTGATATTACTTTTGAGAATAATTCGAGATCATGTACCCCCCTTTTGCTTATTACCTTTTGACCCGCTGCAATGCCTGCGCAGTTAATGCATACGTTTATGCTACCAAACCTCTCAATGGCTGAGTTGAAAGCTTCGGACGCTTGATGGGCATCTGTAACATCTGCTTTGACAAACAGGCAGCTGCTGCCAAGCTCTTTTTGAATGCTGCTGCCCTTGTCACCGGACATATCAACAATGCAAACCCTGCCTCCCTTCTCTATGATCCTTCTTGCTGCAGCCTCGCCCAGTCCTGATGCACCGCCAGTTACAACAGCTGATATGTTTTTCATATGCATTCGGGCAATCCTCCTTTTAAAGAATATTCTGAATATATAATTCTAGCTACCTGCTGAATTCTCCTTTTTCTTCCTATAGAATATTGCTATTTCCTTTGTTTAAAGTTACCATTGGCGTTCACAAAACTTTTGAAACATTCATAGAGAAGTTCGTGTATAATGAAATGGCTTACAACAGCACTACAATCTTTCTGTAAAGGATATGTTAAATGACAAATAAACGAATTGCTTGGATTACAGACAGCACAGCATTTATCACCAAGGAGCTTGAGCAGCATCAGGATGTTTATGTAATGCCTCTTACCATTGCATTTTCATCGGGCACCTCTGAGGATGGGATCGATTTATCCTCTGATGATTTATATATGAAACTAAAAGCTGAAAAAGAAGTTCCGAAAACATCACAGCCTTCTGTCGGCAAATTCGCCGAGCTGTTTGAAAAATTAAAAGCTGATTATGACTGTGCAATCGCTGTCCACATCTCTTCCAAATTGAGCGGCACCCTGAACAGCTGCATGCAGGGCGCAGAGATAGCAGGCTTTCCAGTTGAAACAGTAGACTCAAAGATGATGTCTTATATCATTACCGGCCTGCTGAATAAGGGGATCGAGCTTCAATCCCAAGATACGGACTGGAAAGAAATTGCCCAAACACTAAGGCTTGAAGCCAATCAGTTTGAGAATTATATTCTGCTGGGCAATCTTGACCAATTCTACAAGGGCGGAAGAATGTCCGGGACTCAGTATCTCCTGGGAAGCATACTAAAAGTAAAGCCGATTATCCACGTTGACCGGAATGGAGAATTCCAGCTTTTTGATAAGGTGCGTTCGGAGAAAAAAGCCGTACGGCGCATGATAGAGCTTCTTGAAGAATCTGCAGAGAAACACAGAATAAAACAAGTACAGATCATGCATGGCAATGTCCTTGAAAAAGCACAGGAAATTGAAAAAGAGATTTTAACCAGGTTTCCTGAAATGGGTACCTTCATCGGGGAAATCAGTTCAACAATTGCTGTGCATGCCGGGGAAGGCACCGTTGCTGTCGTCTGGCATTTTGAATAAATATACTGCACCTTCCGAACAGGAATCTTCTTGTTTTGGGAGGTTTTTTTTATGGAAAAAGCGAAACTATTAGAATGAGATGCAGCAAAGGGAGATGAACGAATGAGCATTGCAGTAATTTCAGATATACACGGAAATATCACTGCACTCGATCGGGTGCTGGGTTATTTAGAGGAGCGGAAGATCGACCGGATCTTTTGTCTAGGCGACCTCGTCGGGAAAGGGCCGCATTCAAAGAAAGCGATAGCGCGGGTTCAAGAAAAATGTGAAGTAGTTGTGCGCGGAAATTGGGATGACTTTATCCAGAAGCCGGCCGATTTTCCTGATCTTCAATGGCATCAGGAACAAATCGGCAAGGAAGGAATGGAC
The DNA here is from genome assembly GCF_040492155.1 of Cytobacillus sp. T106. Taxonomy (NCBI): domain Bacteria; kingdom Bacillati; phylum Bacillota; class Bacilli; order Caryophanales; family Bacillaceae; genus Cytobacillus; species Cytobacillus sp. T106. The sequence continues at coordinate 28,808 of NZ_JBEUMK010000012.1, forward strand.
TATTTAGGTACCCTTCCTTTTCATCATGACTTTATGATGAGCGGAAAATATATCAGACTTTTTCATGCTTCCGCTAAAAGCATTTACCACCGGGTAGTGCCGATGCGCCACCCGATTGAGGAACGGGAGGCTATGTTCGGGGCAAGCGATTTCATTGACGAAGATAAAAGGGAAATCATTCCTGACGTAGTCGGGTATGGAGATATCCATGCTGCTATGCTGGAGCCGATTGATCCCAAAAAGGTCCTGTTCAACACTGGAAGCGTCGGCAATCCGCTTGATGTGCCGGAAGCCTCTTTTGTTATCCTGCATGGTACATATCTTTCGGAAGAGCCGGCCCCTTTTTCAATCGAAATGGTCCGCCTTCCTTATGATATTGAAAAAGAAATCAGCATGGCCCGCGAGATGGGCATGCCAAACCTTGAACCCTATGCTCTGGAACTGAGGGAGGCTATTTATAGAGGCAGGCAGAAGGCTTAGGCTGGATAAAGAAATGTCTGCTGGAGCTAAGGGAAGTTTAGTGTTGTTGCTATCTAGATATAGAACTTCTTGGCAACAGTCGGGAAAACTATCAAGGTACGGATGTTGAACTTAATAATGTTTCCAAAGGATATAAAAAGAGAGTTAGGATTGCGAAAAATAATAGAAACTCTTAGCTTGCAACGGTATTATTGCACATAAATTTTAAAAACCCTGTTGCTTGGAGAGGAAGGCACGTAGACTCCTGCGGGATTGCAGCGGCAAAGCTGAGATCCCGCAGAAGCGGCAGCGGCGAGGAAGCTCAGCTTTGCCGCCCCGCGGAAAGCGAAGTGCCTGGAACGCAAAGCAACAGCCCCATCCTCAAACAAAACAGACTGTACACATATAGCATACAGTCCGTACATTTTTTAAAAAAACACCACTTCCCTCACTTCTCCAGCCAGGAATACATATAATTTTCATCTTCATATTTCCTTGCCTTCTTCACAACCTTTAAAGGCTTAAAAGTATCTATCATAACAGCCAGCTCCAGTGTTTCCTTTTTGCCAATGCTTGCCTCTGTCTTTCCCGGGTGAGGGCCGTGCGGGATTCCTCCGGGATGAAGGGTGATGGAGCCTTCCTTGATCCCTTTTCGGCTCATGAAATTCCCTTCGACATAATATAAAAGCTCATCACTGTTCACATTGCTGTGGTAATAGGGTGCCGGGATGCTTTCCGGATGATAATCATATAATCGCGGGACGAATGAGCAGACAACAAAATTATGCCCTTCAAATGTCTGGTGGACTGGCGGCGGCTGGTGGACACGGCCTGTAATCGGCTCAAAATCGGAAATATTGAAGGCCCATGGATATAGATACCCGTCCCACCCCTCGACATCAAGAGGATGATGGGCAAGAATATGTTCATGAAGATGGCCCCTCGTTTTTGTGACTACCTTATGAGGCCCTCTTTCTGTATGGGTCTCCAGTTTTTCAGGGCCGCGGATATCACGCTCGCAGAATGGGCTGTGCTCAAGCAGCTGTCCGTACTCATTTCTGTACCTTTTTGGAGTCGTAATCTGGCTGAATGATTCAACAATAAGTGCCTTTGTGTCTTTTTCCGGAATGATCCTGAAAATCGTGCCGATCGGAATGACAATATAGTCCCCCGGCCCATAGCTGATTGTCCCGAACATCGTTTCAAACATGCCGTTTCCATAATGGATATAGTACATCTCATCTCCATCGCTGTTCCGGTAATAATCCTGCATATTTTCTGAGATATTAGCCGAAGCGATCAGCAGATCATCGTTTCCAAGCAGATATTCCCTTGCTTGAAGGGCATTTCCTCCATGCTTGATGTTCTCCGTCAGCAGATGCCGGTGTTTAAGTGCCGCCATTTCCTCATATTCTGGAAGATAGCTGCCTGAGAGGGATACCTCTTCTGTTTCTGTCGGCATAAAATGATGATACAAAATTGACTGAGTCCCCGAAAAGCCCTTTGTTCCCATGACCTGCTCCCTGAAAAGGGACCCATCTTCTTTTTTAAACATCGTGTGGCGTTTGTGCGGGATCCTCCCCATTTGCCTGTAGTACAAGCCTTCTCCCCCTTTCAGTCTGAAATCGTATTGAACAGCTTGCCAAGACCCGTGATTTCCAGCTCTACCGTATCGCCGGGCTTAAGCCAGCGGTGAACATCTTCCCCGAGCTCAAGGATGCAGCCGGTCCCTACTGTACCAGAACCAATCAGCTCCCCAGGGTAAAGTGTGGTATTCTCTGAAGCCCTCTCTATCATTTCACTGAATGAATAATAGATATCCTTAAGATTTCCTTCTGACAGCAGGATCCCGTTCACTTTCGCTGTCATATCCAAATCATACCCATTGTCCATCCGATAGCTCTCCAGCTCATCTTTTGTCACAATATAAGGGCCGATCGAAGTGGCAAAATCCTTTCCTTTTGCCGGTCCAAGACCGACCTTCATTTCTTTTCTTTGAATATCCCTGGCACTCCAGTCATTTAAGATGCAGTATCCAAAAATATATCCGTCCGCCTCTTTGGCAGAGATATTTTGGCCTTCTTTGCCGATGATGCAGGCAATTTCCAATTCATAGTCCAGCTTGCTGCAGCCGGCAGGCAGAGTAATAGGCTCACCTGTCCCTTTTATGGATAGATGGTTGGAAAAATAAAATACCGGCAGCTCATACCATTCTTTAACCATTTCCAGGCCCCTGTTTTCCCGGGCTGTTTTGACATGCTCCTCAAAAGCATAAAAGTCACGGAAGCTTTTTGGGCATGGAAGCGGAGCCTTCAGTGTTACTTCCTCCAAAGGGTAAGCACCGCTGCCCGATTCTTTCCATTCAGGATGTGACTCAATCTGCTCCATGAAAAATGGATGATTTTCTAAAAAGGCCAATAATGTTTTTGGGAGGATTCCCTTCGAAGCTTCATGCATATCAACAGCAGCAGTGCCCTCCAGCCAGCCGGACCTGACCGATCCATCCTGTTTTTGAAAGGTTATGAACTTCATTCCATCACCCCGGATCTGATTTTCTGATAATCTCGAAAACATCTGCAAGCGGGCCAGTATACATATGTCCCGCCAGCCTTCCAACCGGATCCAGCTTTTCAGTGTCGATTTTCCCATTATGATACAGGTCATCATTCACCTGCACATGCCTAACCATGCCAATCACCAGGCTTCCAGACCCTGGACCGTCTCCAAAGTGCAGGAGCTGATGGAGAGTGCATTCAAGCTGGACTTGGGAACGCTTAATTCTCGGCGGCTTCACACTAGCGCTTCTTTCCTGCTCCAGCCCCGCCATTTCCAGTTCATTTACTTCACGTGCATAATCCGCTGAACATATATTCATTTTCTCTGCCATACTTCTGCTGACGATATTGATGACAAACTCCCCGGTTTCTTCAATATTAAGAAGTGTATCTTTTTTCTTTCCGTCTGTTCCCTTTCGCATAGGGGAAAAGCATACAAGCAGGGGGTTCGCACAGACGGCTGTAAAAAAGCTGAATGGTGCTGCATTGACGTTGCCGCTGTTGTCCATGGTCGTCACAAAGGCGATGGGACGGGGAAGAATGGATCCTGACAGGATTTTGTACCCCTCCTGCCAGGATAGGGAAGACACCGGGATTTCCACTTTTACACTCTCCTCCCCCTCACGGCCTGGCCAATAGCTTCAAGAACTGCATCATTATCTTCCTCTGTACCGATTGTTAATCTGACAGCCTCTCCCTGAAAGCTTGCATGAGTAAATTTCCTGACGATGATGCCTGATTCCATGAGCTTTTCAGCAAGTGCCCCTTGAATGAAAAGAAAGTTAGCTTCTGAGGCATAACACATGAATCCAAGCTCTTGAATACGGCCGCGCATTCTTTCTCTTTCCGTTCTGTTCTTTTCTCCACTCATCCTGACAAAATACTGATCCTCCAGCGCTGCTATGGCTGCGGCCTGTGAGAGGGCATTCACATTGAATACCTCCCTTACCTTATCCAGCTCTGCTATGATGGATGGATGCATCATTCCATATCCTGCCCGGAGCCCTGCAAGCCCGTATGCTTTTGAAAATGTCCGCAATACTGCAACATTATCGTGGAAGGTAAGCAGTTTTTCTGCCTCAGTCCTTTTTTCATGGTTCATATATTCATAATAGGCTTCATCCAGAACGATAAGTATATGTGCCGGTACAGCAGCGATGAATTGCTGAATAGCCTCTTTACATAAAGCTGTACCTGTCGGGTTGTTTGGATTGCAGATAAAGATCATCTTTGTTCTGGAGCTAATGCGGCTGCCCATCTCTACTAGATCGTGTAAGCCATCTTTAAGCGGGACTTCGACAGCCTTTCCGCCTTCAATCACGACATTTGCCTTGTACCTGGGAAAGGTAAGGTCTGCCATGATTGCTTCATCACCTTCACTGATATAGGCTCTTGCCAGGAGCCTGATGAGTTCCTCGGAACCGTTGCCGATTGAAATATACTCAGAAGGCAGATTGAGGAAATTGCCCAATGTCCGTTTGAGCGCTGAACATGCCCCATCAGGGTAGCGGGAGAGGTTTCCGGCCTGTTTGCTCATGGCTAAACTGACTAGCTTTGAGCAGCCGTATGCATTTTCATTGTCTGCAAGGCTTCTGATGCGGGAAAGCTTGTATTTTTCTTTTAATTCTTCTGCAGCTATCCCTAAAGGATAAGGGGTGATTCCCCTGATGCTTTCCTTCGTTAAAATCCGATCCATAGGAGAACCCCCTTTCTGTTTATAAGAATTACAGGTTTCCGCGTCTTTCCTGCTCTCTTTCAATCGACTCGAACAGCGCCTTGAAATTGCCTTCGCCAAACCCTCTTGCTCCTTTGCGCTGGATGATTTCGATGAATAAAGTAGGCCTGTCGACGACCGGCTTTGTAAAGATCTGCAAGAGGTAGCCTTCATCATCCCTGTCTACCAGAATGCTGAGCTCTTTCAGCTTATCAATCTCTTCGTCTATTTGGCCGACCCTCTCAGACAGCATCTCATAATAGGAAGAAGGAGTATCAAGGAATTCAACCCCATTTTTTCTGAGGACAGATACCGTCTGGACAATATCCTCTGTTAGGATGGCCAAATGCTGTACGCCTGCCCCATTATAGAATTCCAGGAACTCCTGGATTTGCGATTTCCTTTTCCCTTCTGCCGGTTCATTAATCGGGAACTTGATTCTTCCGCCGTTATGCATCACTTTGGACATGAGTGCGGAATATTCTGTGCTGATGTCAGAATCGGTGAAATGCTTCATTTCCTTGAATCCCATGACATTGGCGTAATAGTTCACCCATTCTTCCATTTCTTCCACATTTCCGACCACATGATCGATGCCGATGAAGCCGGCATCCTCGAATGGGGCCTTCGTTTCATATGGCTCATAACCCGGCATAAAGGCACCCTTATAATGATTCCGTTCCACCAAAGTGTGTATGGTATCTCCATATGTACCGATCACCGCCTTTTTGAGCTTGCCATGGTCATCCTCCAGCTCAAATGGCGGAACCAGTTCAATTGCGCCGCGCTCTACCGCACCTTTGTAAGCACTTTCAACATCATCAACAGCAAGGGCGATATCTTTGACCCCGTCACCGTGCTTCTTCACAAAAGCAGCCACCTTTGTTTCCTCTGTGAGCGAGCCTGTCACTACCAGCCTGATTTTTCGCTGCTGCAGTACATATGACACTGTCTCCCTGTTTCCTGTCTCAAGCCCTGAATAAGCGACAGGCTTGAAGCCAAAGCATGTGCAGAGGTAATGGCTGGCCTGTTTGGCATTGCCTGTATAAATTTCAAGATAGTCGACTTCCTTGACCGGAAAAATTTCTTCTGCCTTTTGTAATGGCGAAACCGTTCTTTGTTCCATCCTAATCCCTCCAACTGTTTTAATTTTCAGATTTATCTTAAAATATTTCTTTTCCTTCAGGCAAGAGCGCAGTGTGAAGCTCTGCTGCTGTAAAGCATTTCTTATGTTTTCACTTTTTCCCTAGCAGGCAGATGGATGCTTCTCGCTTTAAGAGATTCTACCGCTTCCAGCAGGGCTTCTGCTGAACTTGGATGAGCATACACAGGAAACAGCATATCTTCTTCCCTGGCAGCCATTTCAAGCAAAGAGACACCAGCACAAATCAGTTCCTGTGCGCCATCTCCTATCATATGAACGCCTAAAAGAAAGCCTGTTTCCTTTTCAAAAATCACTTTGGCCATTCCTTCCCTGCTCCCCTTCACACTTGCATAGCCCAAGGAAGAAAAAGGAAAGATTCCCGTGTCTATTTTATAACCCGCTTCCAGTGCCTCTTGCTCCGTCAGACCTGCATAAGCAATAGGCGGCTGGGTATGGATGACAACAGGGGCAAAACGCAAGTCAGCCTCCGTTTTCAAACCGGCAATCGTTTCGGCTGCAGCCTTTCCCTGTCTGATTGCCTTTGATGCGAGCGGCGGTCCGTCTGCCACGTCCCCAGCTGCAAAAATATGGCTGACAGAGGTTTTCCCTTGCTGGTCTATCTTAATAAATCCCGCTGTGTCTATTTCCACTCCCGCTCTATCAAGCCCCAGATTGGCAGTATTGGGCCGGAAGCCGGCTGCAGTTAAGAAACAGCTTCCTTTCAGCTGCTTATTTTCTCCGCCCAGTTCATAATTAATCTCGACACCCGAACCGCTTTCTTCTACAGACAGGAGCTTTGCCCCGCGATAAACTTTGATTCTATTTTTCTTCAAGATTCTGCCGATCTCCCTATTCACAGCCGCATCAAATCCAAAATCATCTTTTTCCTGATCCAGCATAATTGATGTCCTGGCCCCGAAAGCCTGAAAGCTCATGGCCATTTCCAGGGCGATATAGCCGCTCCCGTAAATAATGAGCTCATCAGGAAGCTTTTTCAGGGAAAATACAGACCAGCAGTCCAAAAGCTTTTCGGAACGCGGGGAATTATCGTGTGGCCAAATTGGTGTGCTTCCGGTTGCTATGAGGCAGTGTTTGAAGCGGAATACCTGATATGCTTCGCCATTTTCAATGCCCATCCGGTCAGCTGAGAGAAAAAAGGCATTGCCTTTCACCAGCTCAATCTCATTGCTTTTGCACAGCTCTTCAACTCCTTTTTTCAGCTGTGCTGTTTTCCGGTCTTTTTCATTCATGAGCTTTTCCAGCTGGAAAGCGGAAAAAGACAGTTCAATGCCGTATTCACCCGCAGCCTTTATCTTCCTGATCCGGTCTGCAGCTTCGGCAAAAAGCTTAGAAGGAATGCACCCCTTATGGAGGCACACACCGCCAAGATCCGCTTTTTCAATCAGCGTGACCTTTCTGCCTAGCTGTGCCGCCCTGATGGCTGCCTGGTAGCCGCCGGGTCCCCCTCCAATGATCACAACATCCTTTTCATAAGCCAGTTCCCCTACTACCATCACACCAGCTCCAATAGCATCAGTTTGGGATTCTCGATCAGTTCCGCAAAACGGTTAGTAAAACCGACAGCAGCAGCGCCATCTGCTATCCTGTGGTCAAATGACATGGAAAGCTTCATGATGGAGCGGATGACAATCTGATCGTCCTTATCGACCACCGGCATTTTTTTCGTCTTATGCAAGGAAATAATGCTTGTCTGCGGGTGCAGGATGATCGGGGTGGCGCCGGTGCTGCCGTTCAATGGCCCCACATTGCTTACCGTGAAAGTGCCTCCGGCCGTTTCCTTTGCCAACAGCCTGCCATCCAGCGCCTTCCTGGTCAAATTCTGCAGATCCTCTGCGATTTCGGCAATCGTCTTTTCCTCCGCATTCCGGATGACCGGCACGATAAGGCCATCCTCCGCATTGACGGCCACCCCAATATGGTGCTCCGGCAGCAAATGGATCAGTCCAGCCTTCTCATCAAGCCTGCTGTTAAACACAGGGAAGCGTTTGAGAGCCATTGATAAAGCTTTTATATAAAAAGCTGTCATCGTCACTTGCTTTTCCTGCTTTTTGAGCTCTTCCCGGAATACGGAAAGCTCTGTGACATCCACATCCTCAAAATGGGTGCAATGAGGAATAAGGGAAAGCGACTGAACCATCTTCTCGGCAGTCATTTTCCGCCGTCCGGAGTAAGAGATGGCAGAATCATGAGCGGCTACCGGTCTCTCTGCATCTTTTTTTATCTTCCCGGACTCTTTTTCCCTTGCAGACACATCACCTTGTCCGGCCATCCTGAAAATATCGGTGTCCACCACTCTTCCGCCAGGACCTGATCCTTCAATATCATCTATGTTTATATCATTTTCTCTTGCAAGCTTCCTTGTGTAAGGTGATGCGAGGATTCTCTTCGCTTGTTTGCCAGCATGTGATCCCTCTTCAATTGCTGCTTGGCGGCTGTTTTCCGGCTCCAGCAGAAGCAGTACTGCCCCAACTTCTACCGTCTCCCCTGGCTTTACCGCAAACTCACGGACTATGCCCGCTCTTGGCGCAGGTATTTCTGCTGTCATTTTATCGGTCTGAACCTCGACCAGGGGCTCATCCGCCCGCACAAAATCACCTTGTTTGACAAGGAAACAATTGATTTCTGCTTCTGACATCCCTTCCCCGATATCATGGAGCTTTACTTCCATATTAAAACACCTCCTGATAAAAGCTCAGTTGATTGCTTAGAACGTCCAGACCTTTTCAATCGCACGGCAGACTCGTTCAGCCGTCGGCAGATAATGGTCTTCAAAACCGAAATAGGGAACAGGTGCATCAAAGCCTGCAACCAGTTCAGCCGGTGCTTTCTGATATAAGAAGGAGGTATCATTGATAATGGCCAGAACATCATTGCCAACAGAGGTTGATGCATGAGCCTCCTGGACAATGACGGTGCGCCCCGTTTTCTGCACCGAGGCAGAGATGATATCCTTATCCAGAGGATACAAGGTGCGGAGGTCTAGAACATCACATGAAATACCTTTTCTCTTCATTTCCTCAGCAGCCTTCATGGCAATCGGCACCATAGCGCCCCAGGCGATGACCGTCACATCATCTCCATCCATTAATTTACTCCCTTTGCCTATCTCTACGGCATACTTTCCCTCCGGCACCTCTGCCCGCAGTGACCGATAGCTTTTCATCGGTTCTAGAAACAGGACAGGGTCAGGATCCTCAATGGCGGCAATCAAGAGCCCTTTTGCATCAGCCGGATTGGACGGGCAGACTACCTTAATGCCCGGCATATGGGTAAAAAGGGCTTCAGTACTGTCACAATGGATTTCCGGTGCTCTTACTCCTGCACCATATGGGGCCCTTATCACAAGCGGGACGGTATAATGTCCCATCGTCCTCATTCGGAGCCGGGAGGCATGTGTCATGATCTGCTCAAAGGCAGGATAAATAAAGCCAAGAAACTGGATTTCCGCCACAGGCCTGAATCCATTGACGGCCATCCCGATGCTTGCACCGATGAATCCCGCTTCACTCAGCGGGGTATCCATGACCCGCTCTTCACCGTATTTTTCCTGCAGGCCTTCGGTCGCGCGGAACACCCCTCCATTTTTCCCGATATCCTCCCCGAGCACCAGAACTTCATCATTTTCCGCCAGCATGATGTCCAATGCTTCATTTACTGACTGTACAAGCGTCATGGTGCTGGTCTTGACTGCTGTTTCCATCTAAGCACCCCCAAGCTGGCTAAGGTATTTTTCCTTTTGCTCTTTTAGCGGCCATATCAGCTCTGCAAACACATGATCAAAAATATCAGCCGGATCGGCAGGCGGGTATGCTTCCATCTCTGCAATAGCCAAATCAATTTCTGCAGCTGCTTCCGATTCTGCTCTCTTTGCCCAGTTCTCATCGTACAGATCTTTATTCTTCAGCCAGCGTTCCATTCTAAGAATCGGATCGATTTTTCCTCTTAGAACGCTGCTTTCCTGCTGATCCCTGTATTTGGCGGGATCATCGGCGGTCGTATGGGCACCATATCTCCATGTCACCGCCTCGATTAAGGTCGGACCGCCGCCTTCCCTTGCCCTCTCCAGCGCCTTTTTGGTCTCACGATATACAGCAAATACATCGTTCCCATCAACCCGGACACCAGGAATGTCATAGGCAAGGCTTTTTTGCGCAATAGTTTTGGTATTCATTTGCTTTGACAGCGGGACGGAAATCGCATATTGGTTGTTTTGATTGAAAAACACCACAGGTGCCTTAACGATGCTGGCAAAATTGAGGCCCTCATGAAAATCCCCTTCAGAAGTGGCCCCGTCTCCAAAATAGACAATGGCAGCTTTTTTCGTTCCTTTGCGTTTTTCCGCATATGCCGCCCCGGCTGCATGTGGGATCTGGGTGGCGATCGGAATTCCAGGAGGAAAGATATTCTTTCCTTCAGGGGGAATGCATCCTTCATTTCGTCCGTTCCAGAATAGCAGCACGTTTCTCATTGAATGCCCGAAAGCCAAAGCTGCTCCATGGTCCCGATAGGTAGGGAACATCCAATCCGATTCTTCGAGCGCCATCGCGCTCCCTATCTGGGCAGCTTCCTGGCCTTCAAACGGAGCATACGTCCCTATCCTTCCCTGGCGCTGCAGGCTGACCGCTTTCCGGTCAAAGACCCTGATCCGGACAAGCTGCCTGTAGAACTCCAGAGCCAGCTCTGTGTCAAACCCTGAGGTACCCGATACCTCGTTTCCGTTTTCATCAATCATCCTATTGACTGGAAATTGGCTCTCCATCCTATCACCCTTTTCAGTAAAGTCATTGGCATACAGTTATGTCCGGACTGCCCATTTCGGCCGTTTCATATGGGAAAAAAAGCTGTTCCTCCTGGTTCTCGCTTCAATCCTCTGCTCGCAGAACTGGTTGGCAGCCTCAATGGTTGTGATCCCTTCAGCTGCCGAATAGTCGTACACATTAAGCAGCGCACTATATATCGCCTTCGTTTTCCGGAGGACCCTTTCTTTATTAGGGGAATACAGTTCATCTGCCACCTGGATAAGTCCGCCGGCATTCACAATATAGTCCGGTGCATAAAGAATTCCTTTTTGCTGGAGCATGCCGCCATGCCTGAATTCAAGCAGCTGATTATTCGCCGACCCGGCAACCGCCCTGACCCGGAGCTGTTCTATACTTTCATCGTTGAGGATGCCTCCCAGAGCACAGGGGACAAAGACATCCGCATCTGCACGGTAAATTTCTTCACTGCTGACCGCTTTGAGGCCCGCTCCCATTTTTCCCGCCTTTGCCATCAGCTCATTGATGGCTTCTTCATTGATATCAGCAACATAAAGATCAGCGCCTTCCTCCAGCAGCTTTTCAGCCACTTTGAACCCTACCTTGCCGAGCCCCTGGATGCTGTAGGACCGTCCGCCAAGGTCCGATGTCCCATAAAGAACCTGGTTTGTGGCTTTAAGCCCATAAATCACCCCTTGGGCAGTCGGAACAGAAGAGTCCCCGCTTCCCCCATATTCTTCGTCAGCACCTACAATGCAATTGGTTTCCTTCATGGCGTGGACAAAGTCTTCAGGAGTGGTTCCCATATCTGTGCCTGTGTAGAACCTTCCATTCAACGATTCAACGAATTGGCCGAATGCCCTGAAAAGCTCGGGTGTCTTATCCTTTGAAGGATCGCCGATGATCACCGCTTTCCCTCCGCCAAAATCTACATCTGCTGCAGCGCACTTATAAGTCATCCCCTTGGACAGACGCAGGACATCTTCAAGTGCTGCGTCTGCAGAAGGATAGGGAAACATCCTGCAGCCGCCCAGCGCCGGGCCAAGCCTTGTGCTGTGGATCGCAATGATCGCCTTAAGGCCTGTTGCTTCGTCGTTGCAGAACACCACCTGTTCATGCTCACGGATCGTATCAAACATATCCATCGTCTCTCAATCCCCCTCTATATGTTAGCGCTTTCATTTAATGATGCATAAAAGCTTTAGTCCAACCGGATCTTCTCTGTAAATCTTTTAATCTTGCTCCGCGGAAGGATCGCCTGGGTGACTTCCCCTTTGCCGATCACTGTATCCCCATGGAAAGCCTTGACTGATGTAAAAATCAGATTTCGTTCAAGCCTGACGACTTCCGCAGTGACATTCAATATGCTCCCCTCAGCAGCAGGAGCAAGATGCTTGACTGTGACTGCGTACCCCATCCCTTCTTCGCTCTCTTCTAAAAATGGGAGGATTACTTTTCTTGATGCCCATTCCATATAATAGACCATGCTGGCTGTGGAAAAGAGCGGGTGTACAATCTCACCGCCAAACTGCGCGAACATCTCCCGGCAAACTTTCAGCTGGATGGTTGCAGCCGCCCCTTCTTTTAAACCCGGCTTCACTGAAGAACACCCTCAAATATGTATGACGTATTTTTAACGTTATAATAACATTATGACAAACGAATAGTCAATCAATTGCAAATTTTCTTAAATCATCCAGCAAAAGAAAAAGGATTAACATAAGGCAAAATCCCGCCTACTTAATCCTTTTCCTTCATTCAGCTACGAGAGAAGAGCCCTGTCGCTTGCCAGCTGCCGGCCGCGGATCCGCTGGAACTCGTTGAGCAAATCTTCAATCCCTAATTTATTCTTTTTATCTTCTTCAACTTCCAGGATGATCTGTCCTTTGTCCATCATGATAAGCCGGTTCCCGAGATCCAGGGCCTGCTGCATGTTATGGGTGACCATGATGGTGGTCAGTTTGTAATTGCTGACAATTTCCTTTGTGAGGCGGGTGATCAGCTCGGCCCTGGCAGGATCAAGGGCCGCAGTGTGTTCATCAAGCAGGAGGATGGAAGGCTCTGTGAAGGTGGCCATAAGCAGGGATAAAGCCTGCCTTTCACCTCCGGATAACAGTCCAACCTTGGCATTCAGCCTATTTTCAAGACCGAGATGAAGGGCCTCAAGGACTTCCCTGAAATTTTCCCTCCGCTTTTTAGTGACGCCCCTTTTAAAAGTCCTGCCTTTATTGCGGGAATAGGCCATAGCCAGATTTTCTTCTATCGTCATGCTTGGGGCCGTTCCTGCCATTGGATCCTGAAAAACCCTCCCGATCAGAAATGACCTTTTATGCTCAGGCATCATCGCCACATTTTTACCATTAATCAGCACGCTTCCTGCATCTGGAATCATGACGCCTGAAATGATATTCATCAGTGTCGACTTCCCCGCCCCATTTGAACCGATGACAGTGACAAAATCGCCCGCAGTTAAAGAAAGGCTCACACTGTCAAGAGCATTTTTCTCATCAGGCGTCCCTTCATTGAAGATTTTGCTGATATTATTTAGCTGCAGCACGCTGATCCTCCTCCCTTTCTCCGGAAAGATAGCCTTCACCGGGCTGAGTGCGAAGCCTCTTGGCCTTTCTTCTTCCTTCCCTTATCCGATCAAGTGTTTTAGGCATGATCAGAGCAATGATGACAATGACCGCTGTAATGAGCTTCATGTCCCCCGGTTCAAGGAAATCTACACGCAGGGCAAGTGTGACGACGATCCTGTAGATGATTGCTCCGCCAATTACGGCAAGAGTTGTCCTTGCTATGGTTTTTGTGCCAAATATAGCTTCCCCGATGATGACCGATGCCAATCCGATTATGATCATCCCGATGCCCATCCCGACATCAGCAAATCCACCCTGCTGGGCAATCAATGCGCCAGAGAAAGCGACAAGGCTGTTAGACAGCCCCAGGCCGAGTATGACCATCAGATTTGTATCTGCTGAGAGGCTTCTGATCATCCTTTTATTGTCGCCGGTTGCCCTTAAAGCAAGGCCTATCTCCGTTTTCAGGAACTGATCCGCCAGAAGCTTAATGGCAAATGCAGTTAACAGCATCATTATGAGGATCCCCCATGTCCTTGGAAGGCTGTCCCCCAGCCCTACGGCTGCAAGAATGCCATTCAGCATGGGATCGATCCCTGTTTTATCCCATGCATCCCTGATGCCAGTCATGGCTGTCTCTGTATTGAGAAGAGGTACATTGGACTTTCCCATGATCCTTAAATTAATGGAATACAAAGCGATCATCATCAGGATGCCGGACAGCAGGCTGTTTATTTTTCCATAAGCGTGCAGGATTCCGGTAAGGCAGCCGGCGGCAAACCCTGCTATAAGGGCAGCAGCTGTAGCGATAAAAGGATTGACGCCGCTTACGATCAGGGTTGCTGCAACGGCAGCACCCGTCACAAAGCTGCCGTCCACTGTAAGATCCGGAAAATCCAGCACCCTGAAAGAAAGATAGACACCGAGCGCCATGATACTATAGATGATGCCTGACTCAAATGCTCCGAAGATTGCTGTAAACATCTAAAGACCACGCCCTTCGCTATTCTTCATAAAACTCGGCTAGATCCTTCCATTCTTCCTTGATCTCAAGTCCTTGTTCTTCCGCAGCTTTTGGATTGAACACGAGTTTGATATTTTCAGGCAGTCCTACCGGGATTTCACTTGGCTTCTTATCTCCCTTGAGGATGTCTGCGGCCATTTTGCCAGTCTGATAGCCAATCTCGAAATAATCAAACCCGCTTGCCGCTACCCCGCCCCGCTTAAGGGAATCGAGCTCACCCACAAAAAGAGGGATTTTTTTGCTTTGTGCTACAGCTATGACCGATTCAAGTGCGGAAACGACCGTATTGTCTGTCGGGACATAGATGGCATCTGCCCTTCCTACTAAAGACTCTGCAGCCTGCTTGACTTCTGCGGAAGTGGAGACGGACGCCTCTACCACCTCGGCCCCATTTTTTTCTGCCAGTTCTTTGACTTTCTCGACCTGTACTTCAGAGTTCTGCTCTCCGGCGTTAAAGATGACGCCAATCTTCCTGGCACCTGCTTCCTTTGTCATGAAATCAATCGTTTTGCCTGTAGCATCAGGATGATTATCTGTCGTGCCGGTGATATTATCGCCCGGTTCATCAAATGACTTCACAAGCCCGGCACCGACAGGATCTGTTACTGAGGTAAATACGATGGGAATATCCTTTGTCGCATTCAATGCACTGACCGCACTTGGCGTGGCATTGGCAAAAATGAGGTCCACCTGGTCACCCGCGAAATTATTGGCAATGGTCTGTGTGTTATTCATATCTGCCTGGGCATTCTGGAAGTCATATTCAACATTATCGCCTTCTTTGAAGCCTGCTTCCTCTAGCGCCTTTTTGAAGCCTTCAGTTGCTGCATCCAGTGAAGGATGCTCGGCAAATTGAGTCAATCCGATCTGATAAATCTTCTTGTCCCCATTTTTGCTATTACCGCCTGTAGCCTCATCGCTCCCGCAGCCAGACAGGAGCAGGCTTCCTGCCAACAGTAAAGAAGCAGCTTTGATCGATTTTTTCATGACAATCCCCCTTGCAAAATTATTGGCATCTCACACTGACTCTCTCTTCTGCTGCATTTATGTAATCGCTTACATAAAATATGATAAATTATCTCATCAGCGTTTTTACACCGTTATATTATCACCTGGTTTTAAAATATGTCAATAATATTCTAAAGATTTAGTTAATTAAAACTATTAATCTTCAACTTGCTTATTGCTGCCGGGCTTTACTGAAAACTCTAAACTGGCCTGCTGTTTTTTCGATAGCTTCTTCCGCCTCTTCCATCATCCGCTTGAACAGATCGGCAACCGCCGGAATATCTGCAATAAGCCCGGCGGTCTGCCCGGCATTCATGAACCCTCTCACCCCATCTCCTTCAAGAGCTCCTTTTTTATGATAATCTTCATTAGTAAATAAGCTGTATTCAGAAGGATTTTCTGTTTCTTTCTGAAGCAGAAAATCAGCATACTCTGTATGCAGTATTCTTCGGATCTGCCCTGCACTTCTGCCGACTATGATCGTGCTTGCATCGCTGGCATCAAGCAGAGCATTTTTGTAATTTTCGTGGAAAGGTGCCTCTTTGACTGCGATGAGGCGCGTGCCGATCTGCACGCCGCTTGCACCTAGCATGAATACAGAAGCCATTCCTCTTCCATCGCTGATCCCGCCTGCTGCCGCCACCGGAATGTTGACCCTGCTGCAGATCTGGGGGATAAGAGAAAGCGTTGTCGTTTCCAGCCTGGAATTGATGCCTGCTGCTTCATAGCCTTCAGCAGAAATAATGTCCGCTCCTGAAGCTTCCACCTTTTCAGCCTGTCTGACCGATGCAGTGACAGCAATGGTTTTGATTCCTTTAGACTTCAGCCGGCTTATATATGGTGCGGGATTTCCAGCTGAAAGCGATACAGCTGCTGCGCCGTATTTTTCAGCAAGCTCCATTGCCTCTTCCGCAAAAGGGGACACGGTGATGGGAATATTGACAGCGAATGGCCTGCTTGTCAGGTTCCTCAGCGCAAGCAGCTTAGCTTCAATTTCTTTAGGGAGCATAGTCCCTATCCCTATGGTGCCAAGCCCTCCGGCATTGGAAACCGCGGCTGCAAGCCGGCTGCTGCTGATATTTCCCATGCCTCCTTGTATGATCGGATACTTGATTTGTAAAATCTCCGTCAACCTATTCAATAGATTACCCCTTCCGTAAAAATAGTGTTACACTATTTTGAAAATTAACATAATATAAACAAAACCGCAAGGTACGTTCCATAAACTCATATAATCTGTACGCTTAAGGGGCTCTGTTTTGAAAGGTAAAGCATATCGGTACTGTCTCCTGAATCAAGACACGAAAAAGACTCCTGGATTTCCCGTATCCAGGAGCCTTTCTTATACGCTCTTTTACACAACTTATTCTTATATTAGAAAGGATCTGTCACTAACTCTATATTATGTGAAACTTTATTTTTGGCTATAACTGTACTAGTGTGCTGGTCAGCGCAAAGTTTGAGCCAACAGGGATGTATGCTTATATGCTTATGGCAGATAGAAAGACCAGAAGCGGGTACGCTTTGTCTGCAGTCTATCCGATAATGCTGCATCATCTGCTGTGCAGCCGGCTTACTATTCCTGTGGCTTTGATGTTAATGCGTGAAGCAGGAAGGACAAATGATTATTCTGTTTAACGGCCGCAGCAGGTTCTGCGGCGGGGGCGTGTACCGCCGGCAGCGCCTGAGACATATGTTGTGCTGTCCCCGCTGGGAAGCAGCTGGTTTTTATTTTCCAGCAAATTTTTCTTTTTGGCTTCGCCGGTAATCTTTCCGGCAGGAAACTTCTTTCCTTTTTTGAAGCTTTCATAGAATTTTCTGGCCTGTTCCATTTCTCTCACTCCCTGATTATTTTACCCGGTTGGCGATCAATTCTTAAATGGATTGAAAACACTTGATTGGGATTTTGCTTGGGGATAATATTTCTGAATCAGCTCCATCTTGTTGTCCTGGTTCTGGTTTTTATCATTCCTTGCTTTGTCCCTGGCCCTTCTGATAAGTGCCTCAGCCATTTCTGCTGTCTGATCTCTTGCGGATTCGGGCTTTCTTGGCGGCATCATCATTGCTGCGCTTCTCTGGGAATTTCCCATTAAATCCTGGTTTTGCCGCGGTTGCATTTTATCCTGGTCCTGCCTGTGGGAAGCGGCATTTTTTGCCTGCTGGATTTTGCCTGCAGATCTCTTTTTCATGGTTTCCACTTTGGTCTTGAGTTCTTTATCACGCTGCTCCATTTCTTTCACTTTGCCGCCAAGCTTCAAATTCTGTTCTTTATAATCGGCAAGTTCAGCCTCCAGTTCTTTCGTTTTCTGGAGGTATTCCTCATCCCTTTTGATGAAATTGCGGATCTGTTCTTTCAGCTCTTTCATTTCGCTTGTATATTGCAGTTCATTTTCTTCATAACGCTCAAAATGCCCGTTCATATCGCTTAGCAGATTTTCATATGAGCTTAAAAGAGAATGCAGTTCCTTGATTTTATCCTGAAGCTCCTCAAGCTTTGCTAAACTTTGCGTCTGACTTTCATTATTCCACCAAGACCTTAGCAAATGTATCCAGCTCCCTCTTTTTATAGTATTCACGTCTTGCTCTTCTGGAGTAGGCAATGTGAATCCATCAGTCACCCATTTTTCTGTAATATTTTGAAAGGTGCCTTTCATTTCTCCGAACCATTTGGTTTGTTCTTCCCTTATAGTCATCATCCCTGCCAGGCTGGACTGGAGATGCACGAGGATAATTCTTCTGTCATCATGATATTTATTGCTGCTGAGTTCACCCGCCTTCGAGACAAGGCTGGAAAGTTTTTGGCTTTCTTCATCCAGCTTAATGGCCATTTCTTCAGCGAGTTTTCGGTTATCCTTCAGCTTCCTTTTGTACTCCATTTTCCTTCGGCTTAGCTCTTTCTCCAGCTCTTGGCTTCTCTTTGCGGAGGAAGTCAATAAAAACTCAAGATTGGTAATTTGATTGTACATATTCATTCTCTGCCGGGCATATTCATTAATGGTTTGATCTTTCTTTTGTATATCCCGCCTGAGTTCTTGATCTTCCGCCTGGATCTGATTAATTTTTGTTAAAATGTCCTTTAGCAGCTCATCTGCCCTGAAGTCATTCTCATGGCCGGAAACTGCTTCCTTTTCTTCTTGTTCTGGCCGGTCAATTGCCGGGGCCGGGACCGCTGGTGTCTCCTGCTCTATCAATGCGATATCTGACAGAAGCTCTTTTGTTTGCCCATTGTATAAAAGCAGCGTTTTCTTTATGCTGTTTAAATTATGCCTGGAGGTATCCAAAAAATTGATAATGCTTCCCGGCTCCCATGACTCTAATCCTTCAAGTTCCTCCGGTGTTGAATGATGTGCATCCTTTTTCATTGCATCCCCTCCTTCTGAGGCATTTATCTTATTTATCTATATGTGAATTTTACTTCTCCGTTACACTATACAGGCACGAAAAGATGGATCGGCAATATGTATATGCAGGGGTGATCTAATTGAAAAAAAGCTTTCTGCTTGACCGCTTTCTGACTGTGGATTATATGGAACAGCTTGTAGTAAGAAACGGGTTCAGCCTTGTCAACAAGCCTCCGAAAGATCTAAAAAAAACACTGCTGTATTATAAGAATAAACTCGATTCCGGGAATGAAGCCCCTTATATAGTAAATGAGGATGAAATAGTAATGGCAGAAATTCCGTTAAATAATGCGGAATATTATCAGATCAAATGGAATATCCCGAAACTCCTGTACTTGATAGAAAGAGAGCAGATACAGAAGACCGCCTTGCCTGAGGATCTGGCAGAAAAGCTCAGCCGGAAATCAGATATAGAAAAATTCCCCGCAGATGCTGAAAACAAAGATATCATTCTGCTATCCTATCCCCCTATTTCAAGGAAATTCATCATCGCCCAGGGCGATATGAAGAAATTGGCTGAAGACACGAAGACAATCACCGCCTATATCCTCCCGCCTTATATCCATCTTAAAGCTGCTGCCGATTCGCGTGACAGGAACTTATTCTGCATTCACTTCAATTATTCGCTCATTTGCAGCTATTTGGCTGGACAGATAACGCTTGAAGAAGCTGAAAAAAGGATCTTCCCGGTCTTTTGAATAATTACGCAATCAGGCTTTAAGGAGAGTGAGTAAAATGGCAGAATCCGCAATCGCTTCTATTATCTTCCCAGTGAAAAACGAAGGCGAAAATGTTAAAAAAACTCTGGAATCATTCTTCTCGGCATCAATTGGCCAGCCCTATGAATTGATTATTGTTGATGATCAATCAAATGATCAATGCTGTGAATTTTTAAAAACTGAGTACTTGGATAAAAACATTATTCTCGTCACTACAGACGGTGTGGGAGCCGCCAACGCGAGGAATGAAGGAGCCAAGCTAGCAAGAGGAGAAGTGCTTGTCTTCTGTGATGCCCATCTGGAGTTTGAAGACTATTGGCTGGACCTTCTGATCGAGCCTCTTCTAAAAGGCCTGACCGATGCCGTCACACCTGCCATCGGGGCCATCGGCAACCCCCATTTCACCGGCTATGGCCAGACATTATGGGTAAATGAGAGATCTTCAAAGATCCGGACACACTGGAATGTCAAACAGGACGATCTTTTTGAGACTGCCATTCTGCCGGGAGGCTGCTTTGCCATCAATCGATCGGTCTTTGAGGATGCGGGAGGTTTTGAGACTGGGTTTCCAGTTTGGGGATATGAGGATGTGGAGATTTCAATCAAGCTTTGGCTGTTCGGATATAAATGCCATGTCCAGCCAAAAGCTAAAGTGCTTCACTTATTCAGGAAGGTACAGCCTTATAGAGTTGAACTTGACGATTATTTCTATAATCTGCTCAGGCTGTCTTACCTCCATTTCAATTCTGCGAGGATTTATAAAGTCCGGAAAATGCTTATAAATGGAAACCAGAAGGAAATCGAAAATAGAGTGCTTGCAAACGGGGCATTGGAAAAAAAGAAAAGTTATCTTGCAAGGCGCAAATATGATGATGATTGGTTTTTCACCAAGTTTAATATTTTCTTTTAATCTGCCAGCCGCTTTCCGGATTGAGTTCCGGGAGCGGCCTTTTCATTGTAAGAAGGCAGTTTATCTATTTTTTTAAATTTCCTGCTGTGCCGGGACAAACTTACTGGCAAACATACTACTCTGAAATACTATATATTGAAATACGGCAGCTTCACTTTAACCGTATTGATTTAACTATATGCTGGAAGGAGGTAATTATATGGCACTATTGTCAACCGGCCCGATCCTGAATCCTGCGGTAGGCGGTTCAAGACCAACGAGAACGGTCACAATTAAAGTGGACAATAGAAATGGAGCAAGCCCAGGAACAGTAGTGATTCAAGGTTATCAGCTGAATGGTTCGCGCACTATATATGTGTCTGAGCTGGTGAACGTTCCGGCAAACGCTGTCCTTACAAGAAACTACTTTGCGAATTTCGATAGCTTCGAATTTGACTTTACAACTGGCGGAGCTGCTGAAGCGGATATCCAGGTTTCTGTTTGGGGCCGTGATGCAGCCGGAGGATTGGTAGCAGCACACCGCATCGTTTCGGATGAACTGCTGGGTTCAGATCGTGGCCCTCAAGGCCAGCAAGGTCCTCAAGGCAATACTGGGGCTCAAGGGTCCCAAGGTCCCCAAGGTACTGGAGCTCAGGGTCCTCAAGGCAGCGAAGGTCCTCAGGGCAATACTGGGGCTCAGGGGCCACAGGGCACTGGTGCACAAGGTCCTCAGGGTCCTACCGGGGCTCAGGGGGCTACTGGTTCTCAAGGCGCACAAGGTCCTCAGGGTACTGGAGAACAAGGTCCTCAAGGAATTCAAGGACCTCAAGGAGTTACTGGCGGTACCGGTGCTCAGGGGCCTCAAGGTCCTACCGGAGTAACTGGCGCTCAAGGCGCCCAGGGTCCTCAAGGGGTTACTGGTTCCCAAGGAGCTACAGGTGAGCAAGGAGCTCAAGGCCCTCAAGGTGCTACTGGTTCCCAAGGCGCACAAGGACCTCAAGGGGTTACTGGTTCTCAAGGCGTTCAAGGTCCTCAAGGTTCTACCGGTGCTCAAGGGGCTACTGGTTCTCAAGGCCCTCAAGGTCCATTTGGTGTTCAAGGTCCTCAAGGTCCTACAGGGGTTACTGGTGCACAGGGCGCCCAAGGTCCTCAAGGTTCAACTGGGGCAGCCGGCGCTCAGGGTCCTCAGGGTCCTCAGGGCGAACAGGGTCCTGCGGCTCCATAGGCCTTCATCCTGCTGCTTAACAGCTACTTTAAAAAAACTGCCTGCAGACTCAGTTTCTGAGACTGCAGGCTTTTTATATATAAAGCTATTCAATTATTGGTTTAATATCCGCATCCCTCCTCATACCGTCTACTATTCTATAAAGATTGCAATCTTAAAATCCGCTCCCATAAATGGACAAACTCACAATCAATCTTAAGATCAATAAATAAAATAAATAAGAGAACGAGTAGTTTATGAGACTTTAGTTTCAGACCAAAGTGTTAGGAGGATAACTATGGCAGTTTTATCTACTGGACCTATTTCCAATCCGCCTGTAGGAGGAAACAGGATAACCAGGACCGTCAATATTAAAATTGACAACAGAGATTCAGTGAATTCTTCAACCATACAGCTGCAGGGATATAGATTGAATGGCTCCAGGATTTTATTTGCCCTTGAAACCATTAACGTCGGGCCAAACCAGGTTATTACCAGGAACCTGACTGCTAATTTCGATGCTTTTGAATTTGTTTTTACTACAGGCGGCCCTGCCGAAGCCAGCACACAAATATCAGTTTGGGGCAGAGATGTCTCCGGCCAGCTAGTTGCTGCACACCGGGTAGTATCTGACGAGCTTCTCGGATCTAATCAGGGTGCTCAAGGTCCGCAGGGTCCTCAAGGCAGCACAGGTGTTCAAGGTCCTCAAGGCAGTACCGGTGCCACTGGTGTTCAAGGTCCTCAAGGCAATACTGGCGCCACTGGCGCTCAAGGTCCTCAAGGCAGTACCGGTGCCACTGGTGCTCAAGGTCCTCAAGGCAGTACCGGCGCCACTGGCGCTCAAGGTCCTCAAGGCAGTACCGGCGCCACTGGTTCTCAAGGTCCTCAAGGGAGCACTGGCGCCACTGGTGCTCAAGGCCCTCAAGGCAATACTGGCGCCACTGGCGCTCAAGGTCCTCAGGGCCCTCAAGGTACCGGTGTTCAGGGGCCACAAGGTCCTCAAGGCAATACAGGATCGCAGGGAGAGCAGGGTCCTCAAGGATCGGGTGCTCAGGGCCCTCAGGGTCCTCAAGGCAATACTGGCGTTCAGGGTCCGCAAGGTGAGCAAGGGCCTCAAGGATCGGGTGCTCAAGGCCCTCAGGGTCCTCAAGGCAATACAGGAGCACAGGGTCCTCAAGGCAACACAGGCTCTCAGGGTCCTCAAGGCAACACTGGTGCCCAAGGAGGACAAGGTCCTCAAGGAGTCACTGGCTCTGCGGGAGCTCAAGGTCCTCAAGGGCCGACCGGCGTTTCAGGTGCTCAAGGCCCTCAGGGTCCACAGGGAACCACAGGTTCTGCCGGTGCACAGGGCACTCAAGGTCCTCAAGGCTCTACCGGCGTTACTGGAGCTCAGGGCCCTCAAGGTCCTCAGGGTGTAACTGGGGCTGCTGGAAGCCAGGGTCCGCAGGGAGCAACTGGTTCTCCTGGTGCAGAGGGTCCCCAAGGTGAACAAGGCCCTCAGGGAGAACAAGGCCCAAGCGATTTCCTATGGGGACAAGAAACGATATTCTGGGCAGATTCAAGTGCTCCCGGACCTGGTGACGGCTCTCCTCTCAACCCGTTCAACTCCCTGCAGGCCGCTGTTACCGTTGCTGTAAACAGCCCATTGGCTGTTACATTCGGGATGCGGGCAAGGCTGGTAATCCTGATTGCAGCCAATTCAGTATTCGATGAGGATATTGTCATACCGCCTGCAAGGCATGTCCAGCTGCTGGGTCTTGGCCCGTGGGTTCTTGGAAATGCAGACCTTGCAAACTTTGGATCTTCGACTCCGAGAAATGTAACCATTCAAACAAGCCAGGCAGCAGAGAATGTATACCTCATCCAAGGCCCTGCCTTTGATGCCCGTCCAGTAACGGTAATCGGAACATTTGATAATGGTACATCCGTCAGTACCCATACCAATTATACGAATGGCGCCATTATCAGCGGCAATGTGATATTCCAGAATGTATCACTTGGCGATCAATTTACTACAATCGAATTCCAGCTTCACAATGCAAAAATCAATGGGAATGTCGTTCAATCTGGCCACATGGGCCAGCTGAACACATATGCTTACAACAGCTGGTTCGCAGGAACAGTAATCCACAATGGACTAAGGCTGCAGCGGATGGTGGACAGCCGCTCAGACAGCACAATGCAGATAGCTGTGTACAGTAACATCCTAAACTCTTTTATTGGCGGAAATGTTACTGCAAATCCGGCAACTGATGTACCGCCAATTGGAATTTTCGGCACCCAGTTTGGCACAATTACCTGGACTGGAAACCTGACACTTGACGGGGCATCCAATTACTATTTTGGAAACTCAGATTCATCGGTGACTGGTACGAAAATTGTACTATTCAATGGATCCTGATTAAATTTAAGCCAAGGAATACACTGCAGCCAGTCTCGCAGCTGCAGTCTGGCACAGTCCCTAGTATTTACTTTTACTTGTCCATTATTTTAGAAGAAAGATATCAAGGCATGTTTTAGGAATAGGCCAGGCGCTGCCGGCCATAAAATGAATGAGGGGCGTTCATTTCGCCCCTTTCCATCCTTGAAAATTATTAAGGGCCGGACCATATTTTTTCTTTATACGATCCGTTTCCTCACTAATTTCTCTTAAATGCTTTTTCGTCCCCATTTTATTGTGGATTCTATAAAGAGTCAGCGGCTCTTGAAGAAAAGCAGGGTTATGTTTTAAGCACACCCTTATCCAGTATTCATAATCATGCGCATACCGATAAGAAAGATCAAAAATCCCTGCACTGGCAAGCAGTTCTCTTTTCATCATGATTGTAGATCCATTAATCGTGCAGCTTGTTTTCAACCCATCAAGCAGAGATTCCTTGCTGTAGTTTGAGAGAACACCAGATCCTGTCAGAATTTCGTTCTTGTCATTGATAAGCTTGTAATCAGTAAAAGAGAATTTTGCATTCTCCCTTTTCATAAAACTGAGCTGCTTTTCAATTTTTTCTGGCAGCATGATGTCATCAGAACTCAGCCAGACTATATACTCGCCTTTTGCCCTTTTGAAGCCTTTATTTAAAGCGGAGGCTGTCCCTCCATTTGATTTTTTCATATAAACAATCCGGTTTAAGAAAGGCTTAAGAAGCTGATCATGAAGTGTTGAGCCGTCATCCACTAGAATGATTTCGATATTTTTATAGGTTTGCTGCAATGCACTTGAGATGCTCTTGCCAACATAGCTGCAGTTATAGAATGGGATAATGATTGTTACAAGATCCTGTTGATTTGAAATGGAGTCCGGGAGCAGCATCACGTATTCCCCTTCCTGTACTTAAAGTGAATTTTCCCCTTATTTAAAGAGGTGTCCGTAAGGCCTCCTGATATTATAGATTGCTGAGCCTGCAATGGTGCCTGATTTGAACTGATTTTTATAAAAGGAATGAGGTGAAATGAAGAATGAATGACCGCAATCTGAATATACTTTTTACCTTTTATGTCCCAAGCGGTGGTGTCGAAACATTGAACCGGCAGAGATTACAGGCACTCAGCCAGGTTGGCATCAACTGCCATTTCCTTTATACACAGAGCGGTACAGGGCTTCAGAACAAAACGGATGCCACATTATATGTGACCAATACCGATTTAGGCATCAAGGAAATCCTTCAAAAAGGGAGCTATGAAGCGATTGTTGTCGGCTCCGATCTTGCCATGCTTCAGCGTCTCAGGTCCCTGGGATATCAGGGAATTCTGATTTTTGAAAGCCAGGGCCTTGGACAGGATAAAGATTATGCTGAAAAGTTCTTGAAAGCCAATGCCCTGCCTATTATCAATCCGTATTGTGATGCAATTCTCTATCCCAAGGCACCTCATCTTATTAAAGCGTTTGAAACTTATTTTCCATCTAAGAAAAAATACTCTTTTCACAATTGCTTTAACACAAAAGATTTCCATTACCGGCATTTGCCGAAAAGGCCACATCCAATTATAGGCTGGGTCGGAAGGCTTGAAGAAAATAAGAATTGGAAAGACTTCCTCATGATCGGAGCCAAACTGATCAGGCAGAACCCTTCGATCAAATTATGGATGTTTGAGGACAGTACCCTTGCTCCGGCGGATCAAAGGACAGCGTTTGAAACAGTTATTAAACAGCTTAATCTCCAATCCCACCTGACTGTATTTGCCAATCTTCCACATGACCGGATGGCAGACCACTATTCCATGATCGGGGATTCAGGCGGGTTTCTCTGTTCTACCTCTAAGGTAGAAGGCTTCGGCTATGCCGTCCTGGAGGCAATGGTCTGCAAATGCCCCGTCCTTTCAACAGATTCAGATGGGGTGCGGCATTTTATCATCCATAATACTACTGGCAAGTTTTTTACTTTAGGCAATATCCAGCATGCCGTCAAGGAGGGGCAGGATCTTTTGACAAATGCTCCTTTACGGGAAGCAATCAGGCAAAGGGCAGCTCAGCATATACAGCAGAATTTTTCTCCCGGAGATTATGCTGCCAACTTCATTAATATGATTACTGAATTAAAGCAAATAAAGAAATAAGCTGCCTGGAAAAGAAAAAAAGAAGGGTTTCCCCTTCTTTTAAACAATGCTTTTTATAGCGGCTGACCATTCAATAGATTCGGGAATGTTACGCAATCCTGAATAATGAGGTCTTCATCCGGCACGAACGCAGCTCCTGCGCCAGCAAAGGTCACTAACGGAAGTCCCGCTACATCAGTAAGAACAATGGAATATCCATCCAGATCCGTACCGATATTTTCAACCAGTGTCAATGTAAACAATACGGTGCGGTCAGGCACGCTCGGGTCAGCAAATACAATTGTGCCCGCCCCAGTAACTGTCAGTGTAGTAATGCCAAGGACAGTCGTGCATGTTGGCATATTGAATTCTTCTGCAGTGAAGACAAAGCTTTGGTCGACAGCAAGAGTCCCCGTACCAGTCGGTACAACAAAATCTTCGACAATCCATTGCAGGGTGCTTCCTGTCAGTTGGCAGTTGTCGCAGATTTCAGCTCTCAATTCTGTCGTATAAGTTCCTGCAGCAAGGGCTTCTGCAAAAATAATCGGGTCAAATGCGATTGGTACAGGGCCTGTAATAGGGTCTGTATCCACAAACGCCTGGCAGTCACAATTGTCGCGAGGGAAGAAGTCGCATTGCTCCGGCCATTCAAACGGCGGGCAAACCCCACCAGGAGGAATGACAATATCGTTTGGACGCGGGAAGCAGAATTTCGCCAGGACTTCCAGCTTTACATCAGCCTCAACCTGAATCTCAAAGCAGATATCAAGCATGATTTGCAGGCCAAGATCAGGAATACCAGTTTCAATGAAGTTTGTTTCACAGTTCAATGAAATCAGGCGGCAGAATACGTTGTCGCTTGTAAATGGCTCAGGAGCACAGACAACGAGGCGGCGCGATTCGCTGATAGTTGGACGGAAGCTGCAAATGACAGCGCCAGTGCTATCATAGATTGTAACAAGCGGCCTGATTGTGAAGATGACCTTCACAATAGCCAGGTCTGTCATGACTCCGTTTACCGGAATTTTGCGCCTTTCAATTCTGGAAGACACTGTACAGGTTGCATTTCCATCTGTATCTGGAGGATCAAGCGGGAAAAATCCTCCTACATCGGGAACGCAGCATGTTACATCAAGCGGGGTTCTCCCTTCTGCTACTGCCAGTGCAACTGCGGCTGCACATTCGGGCGGCAAGGTAATTCCTGTATCAGTAGTAATAGCATCAAATACCCAGTCATATACCTTGGAAACCCGAATACATTCTTCTTGAACGTTATTAGGGGTCAGTTGCGGTCTCTTATGACGCTTCAACTAAATCATCCTTTCTAATAGGTTGTGTATTCAATTCATCATATGGATATTTGGGATAAATGGTTCTAATCAACGAGCCTGTTTTTTCAGTATGATGATCTTGGGTTGATTTCATATTTTCATATTTTGGACTAAAGCCGATATAAAGGAGTATGCGCCATGAACCTATCTGTTTTTTTGGAAGAGAAGCCAATGGGAGATGCTTTGCTGTCTTCATTGATGAGCATCACGCTTTTTTGTGAAGAACATGGGTATACCGCTAAATGGGAGGAGACTGAGAGAAAGCTTCACATCGCTTCAGGAAGAAAGCTGGAATCCATTCTTTTAGCACCTCCTTCATCAGGTGTGGATAATGCTTTCCTGGAAGCCCTAAAAGGTTACCTGGAGGGGGAAGGCTTCCTTGCTATTACAGGCAGCCAGATTGAAGAAGCAAAGCTTAAACCGCATATCCTGCTGGAAATAGCCGAATCGGATCAGTTCTCACTGCCGCAGCTTAGTCTTGAGCATCCCAGCCACCTGGATGACCGGGTGAAGAATGCTCTTTTATCGGAGCTTAATAGAAGATCTCTTCCTTATCAGATTAAAGAATTGAAGTATTTAAAAGCACATTCTCCCCTGCGCTTTAAAATGGTATGCAAGCTGCCGAAAGGAGAAAACTCCAACAGGGATCTTGCTTCTATAATGGTACGTGCGATAGTCTGCTATTCCAACTCCAGCCGGCAAGGCCAAAAACAAAGAGGGGCCTTCCTGCCGCTCCCTGTCATGAAGAACATGATCAGGGGATTTTTATTGCCGGACACTCAGACAGCCGAGCAGCAGCCATCTGTGCAGCGGCCGGCTGCTGAAAAGCCAGCTGTGCAGCAAGCGCAATCCGGCCAGATCTTTAAACAGAAGGAATCCAGGGCCGATGCCGATATAGTAATGAATTACACCGTCCTCCTTCCGCGAACAGAAGAAACTGTACGTGAAGTCATGATAAACGGTGCATTGTTTATGAAGAATACGGGGAACTCCGCTCTCATTGATCCTGTAATATGTATTAAAATACCGCCGCAAAAAGGAATCTCATTACAAGGCCAGATCCTCCCTCCAAAGATGGTCGAAGGGTTGGCCGTCAAAGGGACAGGGGGGGATAAAGGCTGGAAATATGTTTATGACGATTGGCGGGATAGAGTGAAAGCAAAAGGCGAATATTGGATCACTTCCATCCCTCAGCTAGAAATTTTGCCTGGGGAAACAAATGCTTTCAACGCCCTAAACTTGTCTATTAAAGAGCCCGAAGAGAACTCTTCAATACTGATACAGGCGTTTGTCTATTTTAATGAAGGAAAATACAGATTCTCATCAAGCAACAGCATATCGCTCTCTTTTTAAAACCTGCCACCGGCCAGGTTTTGTTTTTTGTCACACCTGATGTGTGTCAGCATAAGATGGCAATACCATCACAGCCCAGAAAGAAGAGGTGGCATCAATGCTTCGATCAAGCGTGTATAGAGAAGATGATTACCGAATGCTTCAGCAGAAAATCATTCACCTCAACTCCGAACTTTCCCGATATAAAGCAAAAGTAAAAGAATATCAGGATGATTATCATTACAGCCAGTTAGAACAGCTGAAAGAAGAAAACCTGCGCCTCAGGAAGGAATTGGATGAATCAGCGGAGTGTCTCGAAAAAGAAAGAAATGCTTTTGCCCGCAAGCTTGAGGAACATACCAAAAATAACCTTTCCTCCATCAGTGATTTGGAGGAATATATTATGGAACTCGAAAAGGATAGCCGAGAAAGTGACAGGCAAATAAAAGAACTGAAAGAAACGCTTATTTTCCGTGACGAGGAGACAGATAGCCTGCAGGCAGAACTGGAAAAGCTAAGAGAAACTGCCAAACATGAACAGGCAGAATTGATTGACTTAAGAAATGAGCTGGGGGAATCAAAAAAGACTCTAGAAATTAACCAAAGTGAGCACCAAATCATGTTAGCTGAACAAAATAGATTGCTTGAAGAAAATTCTCAATTAGCGAACCAGCATCAGTTTACCATGAATGAGCTTCTAAAACTTCAGATGCAACTTAAAGCAGCTAAACAAGATCCCATATCAAATTCTGAGGCTTCCTCCCCTTCATTCGAGCGCTTAACTGAAGCTTCCAATAATGCAAACAGGCTAAAAGAACTCCAAACCCAGGTATACGAATACTCTGCCTCCATATCCCTATGCCTTCAGCAGATTGCAGAGCTGGAAGAACAAATGGACCTCCTTATGGCTTTAGTCACAAAGCTGGAATCCGGAAGAGCGAGAGCCTCACAAAGCTTTAAACACCACTAGAACACGTGCATCTTCCGGATGCTTTTTTCTCATAAAAAAAGATGACTCCAGGGCCATCTTTTCGACATAATCCTTGACACAGAGCTTCATCTTGACGCTGCTTCGAGCTTTCTTATATGTTCAGCAATTTTGGGCCTGTAGATTTCCTGAAGGGCGGCTATTTCCACGCTGGATACATCTGAACGCAGTTTGCTGCCCATTTTTTCGTGGACCCGATAATGTGTTAATGGGACATCGAGAAATCCGAATTCATAATGCAGAGCGATTCTCATCCACATTTCATAATCCTGTGTATTTTGCAGCTTCTCATTAAATGCCCCTATATTTCTCATTACACTCATATGGGCCATGACGGTTGATCCATTGACTGGGCAAAATTCCTTCAAGTCCCGGTAAAAGGTAAGCTGGTCAGTATATTTTTTATTGAGTGAAGCAGCGATCAGCCTTCCCTGGCTGTCAATCTTATTGAAATTGGTAAATGAAATCATGTACCCTCTTCTTTGCATAAAAGCGAGCTGAGCTCTGACTTTTGCGGGCTGCAATTCATCATCAGAACTCAGCCAGACAAAATAATTTCCCCTTGCCTGCCTGATTCCCTCATTAAGGGCTGAAGCCGTTCCTCCATTGCTTTTCCTAATATATCTGATGCCCTTCATATAAGGGGCCAGCTGTTCCATATACAGGGTAGAGCCATCATCCACAACAATGATTTCAATATTGGGATAGGTTTGCCTTTGTGCACTTGCGACAGCCCTCCCGACATATTGGCAGTTGTAATACGGTATTATAATTGAAACAAGTACCTTATCAGCAGCCTGATTGATCATAAGTCCCCCTCCCCTCCTGCTATAAGCATTGCAAAATTTGATCAATCCGGTTGATATCCTGGATGTACCTTTCAATGCCAGCTACCCGGAACCGATAGTTTAATAGGCCTTGCTTATAAAGTTCATCCAGGGATAGAAAACCTTTTTCCCTTGCAGCAACCATGAGATCCAGCCATTCACTGAACGCAGACGGACCAAGAACATTATTATTCTGGCTGGCATGAAGGCGGAACAAACTGAGCGTCTCCGGAATATATACAGCCTTGCCAGCTGAAAGAAGGTTTAGCCATGCAGCCATATCATTGAGAAGTGAATATTGTTTCCCGGCAAAAACACCAAACGGCACTTTTAAATCCTCCCTCTTAAACAAAACAGTCGTCGGCTCCCCTATGATATTTAAACATCGGGAAAGAGCCATATCTGCAAAAACTTTCCCATCCATCACCCTGGTTTCCTGGAACAGCCTTTCTGTTGCATACAAAGGAGCCAGCCAATTCCCGAACTCATCAATTGTCTGTCGATAGGAGGTGACTAGCTTTATATCCTGAAACTCCTGAAAAAAGTGCATCATCTTCTCTATCTTGTTCTTATCAAAAACATCATCATCCATCAGATAATTTATATATTCCCCTGAAGCCTTGTCAAACAGCTTATGCCAATTCTTCAAAAATAAGTTTTTCTCATTTCTATAATAGCGGATATTGTCCACACTGCTAAAACAGGATGACACCATCTCCTGAACCCTGCTGTCGGAGCTGTCATCACATATAATGATTTCTATACAGGGGTAAGTCTGCTTAAGGGCACTCTCAACCGCTGTCTTCAGGGTATCCGGCCGATTATAGGCAGGAATGAGAATGCTCACAAGGGGCAAAGGCATATAATATCTCCTTCCGGTCGCTTATAGATTTCTCGATTTAATTATTCTATTCATAAGCCTCTCCCCATGTTCGGACCTCTGCCAGTATCTGCTGAAAATCCGCCCTTCCCCAGATTTTGCAACAAGGCTGAGGGCTTGCATATAAATAATAGAAGAGTACGCCACTTTATAGAATAGGAGATAACCTATGCAGGATAACATGACCCCTTTGCTGAAGGCTTATTTTTTTGTTGCAGAAGATGTGCCTTTGGACGAAATGAGTACCCTTCAAGCAAAATTGCACGAGGATCATATCTTTACCATTATGCGCGGCAGGGAAGATACTCCTAATGACATCCACACAAAATTGCCGAGAATTTATATTTCAATCGGCAGCGACTGGAGACAATTTCCGGGACTAATTGCCATGCCAGAACACGAAAAGAAACGCTGGCTCCATTTTAAGTCCCCAGAAGAAATCGAACCTGGCAATCTTTTTTATTGCTGGCTCTCGTCAACGGATCCGCTTCCTGAAGACAAGACCGTGCCGCCGACAAAATTCACATCTGATAAACCGCTTGTATCTGTGTTTACAGCTGCCTACAGATCAAAAGAAAAAATTCAGCGGCCATTTAGATCACTGCTGGGACAGACCTATGATAACTGGGAATGGGTTATAGTCGATGATTCAGGTGATGATGAAGAAACCTATCGGGAATATTTAAGTAAGATGGATGATCCAAGAATCCGCAGATACAGGCAGGACAGCTATAATGGCTATATTGGATCAATCAAAAGATATGCAGCAGGCCTTTGCACCGGCGAAATTCTTGTAGAGGTCGACCATGATGATGAGCTTACTCCTGACTGCCTGGAAAAAATAGTACGTGCCTTCCAGGAGAATCCGGATTGCGGCTTTGTTTATGGAGACTGTTCAGAGGTGTTTGCAGAAAATCTTCATGCCCACTGGTATGGCTGGGACTGCGGGTTTGGCTACAGCGTCTATTACCGGATTTGGCTTCCCTCGATGAACCGCTGGCAAAATATCCTGCGCCATACAACTATTAATGGCAATACGATCCGCCACCTGGTAGGGCTGCCTAACCACCCCCGCGCCTGGACAAGAGAATGCTATCATCTTGTAGGGGGGCATAGGGAAGAGCTTCTTGTAAGCGATGATTATGACCTTTTAGTCAGGACGTTCTTATCTACTAAATACGCCTCTGTTCCTGACCTGCTTTACATTCAGTACAGAAACGAAGGCGGCAATAATTCTACCTTTACAAGGAACAGACAAATACAGATTCTGGTCAGGGAGCTGAAGAACTACTATCACGAACGAATCTATGAAAAGATTAAAAATCTGGATATGCCGGAGCAAGTGCCCTACAGCAGGATCTGGGAGACCGGAACAGACGACCCTGCCAGGAAAACGGCACATATTATTCATGAAGACGATTCGAAAAGATCAATCATATTCCCAATCCCCTATTCATCAGAAAAGAAAGAACATGCACAGCTGTACCAGACATTAAATAAAGGGTTGAATAATGGATTCAGCGATATGGAAGTAATAATCATCGGGGACGTACCTCCAGACATCGATTTCTTCGCCTCCAAAGCGCCTTCCGGCAGCATCCGCTGGTGGCCGATGGAACCAGCAGATCCGATTGAGTTTTATATTGAATACGGCAAGTATTGTGCATCGTGCAGAGAGAAGATTGTTGTAATGCCTTGATCATTCAAAAAAGAAAAGGCCGGCGGTATGACTGCCGGCTCTTTAACTTTCTTTTTCCCCAATTTGCACAATTACTTTATTGACAGGCTTCTGTTTTAGCAAATTAGCATTTAATAGTATTTATAAACGTACTCTGTGCTCGAACTTCTGTAATATTAACTGCTTCTATTAGATTTAACAGCAGTTTCTGCAAATGGTTCTGTTACAATTAATGCCAGGTTTTCAGGATTGTTGGAATGTTGGAGAGCTAGTTCGTGCTAAATCTAAAACAACTAGACCTATTTGAGGGCCCTGGCTATCTTGGGCTCCAGTTACTCCTTGAGGACCCTGGGAACCTTATGTACTCGTAACTCCGGTCTGTCCCTGCGGACCTTTGGGTCCTTGTATTCCGGTTGCCCCTCTTGGTCCCTGTGCACCTTGGCTGCCTGTTGCACCTTGTGAGCTGTAGCACCCTGTGGGCCAGATGACCCGGTAAGCTCCCTGGGGACCCTGGGAACCCTGTGCACCGGACGCCCCAGTCGGCCCCCCCTGAGCTCCTTGAGCACCAGTTGCCCGTTGCGGTCCTTTCACAACTTGATTTGAGCCTGACAAGTCATCCGAGAGAAGCCTGTGTGCTGCGACAAGCTGCCCATCGACATTCCTGACCCATACTGAGATCTGTGCGCTGCTTTCTGCCGGTCCTCCTGTTGTGAAAACGAACTCAAGCCCTTCAAAGTTGGCGAAATATTCCTAGTCACAACTTGATTAGGTGCCAGATTCACTTGTTCAAGGACATAAAGGATCCGTGAACCATTCTATCTGTATCCTTGTATCAAAAAAATAGAAGATTTGACACTGTCCCTATTAGCGATCTTTTTAAAATGGTTCTGGTAATCCTCCCTCCAGCTGCAGCGGTTAGAAATAGGACCTGTAGAAAGTACAGCCAATCCATTACCCCCTTCTCCTTATTAAAAACATGAATTGCTCAATGCAATCCATGTTTTCTTGATGTCCTCTTTATGAACTCTCTGCTTTTAAAATTGGCCTAAGATTTCGTCTGACACCAGGCGCTGTGTAAATGTGAGTGAACCTGCAGCTGATCTGCCCCAAAGAGATACCTGGGTACTGGCTTCAGCTGGCCCGCTTGTTGTAAAAACAAACTCAAATGAATCTACATTACCAAAATAATTACGCGTAGCCACTTGATTGGCTGCAAGATTCACAACTTCTGAAACGTAAAGAGTCCTTGTCCCATCCAAAATGTACCCTTGAATCAAAACTGAAGAAGCACTCACAGAGCTTCTGTTGTCCGCAATAACGGTAATTTGTGTTACCTGCCTGACTCCGCCAACAGCCGGATTTTCAATTGGTCCTGTTGAAAGGACTGCCATTTTACAAAACCTCCTTTTACCTGAATAATCTTTAGCCTACAGCTGCACGATTTCTTCGGGATTGTTTGTTTTATAATTTGTTATAGTCCACTGTATGATCAACTTTAAGTGCTGTACAGGCTATCGAGAAGAAAGCTACTTACATTTCTTCCTCACCCCCATCTTATTCAACCCTAGCTTTATGTGAAGCTCTATTAGCCTAATTTTGCAAATTAAGGCTCTGATAGTTCACATTTAAACTGCTTGCATAAGGAAGAAGGATCATACCTCAAAGTATTTTCAAAGCTTATATATTCCGGCATAAACTGTAGGAAGTATATCTTACAAGGGTACATATAGGGAGGAAGAAATGTTTGCAAATTTCGGTAAGCTTTTCTTAACATGCTGCAATACAAATGGAGGATTGTATGAAGTTGATTTGGAAAAGTGGAACTGCAGAAAGATTCTCCATGAAAGCTGCTGCGGTATTTCCAAATATTAGAGGCACAATTTAGTGATATCCCAAAGGCTGGGTATTTTGCTTATGGATCAGCACTACTTAAGGAGGAATGGTCCGCGAAGAAGACACACCTTCCGGAGGATTTGTTGAATATTCCTTAAACAATTTCTAAAAAATCGAAATTCATTTCCAGAATGAGGTCCATCAGCCTCAAAGCCCTATATTACTGGATGATCAGCTGCTCTACTGGAGCTCGTACAATTGGGAAGTCAGGCTTGGAAGCAAGGCAATATTCCAAACTAAAGGATATGCGAGGGGACTTGCAGTTGCGGACGGCAGGCTGTACGTGAGGAACAGTTCAAGCGCCTACAAAATGGGCGATGCCTCTGTGCCTGGTATTCACGAAGTGGAACTGAATGGATGTCCGTCCTTCCGCTGCCTTCACACGAGGTTTGATTCAGCCCCTGATAGGCCAAAAGAATCAGTGCGTTCCCTTTTTACCGCAGGAATGAACTGGATTCTTAACACCTAAATTCCTATTAAAACTGCTCGTAATAGTCAATCAATTTTCCTGTTCTTTCAGTATAGGCTCCAAAGAAACCGGCACTTCGGCGGGAAAATCAGTGTCAATCACAGAAAGCCTCCCCGCTGTCCAGCCTAATGTGGGCCTTCATTTTTTGGCATACATCCGCCTCCCTCTTTACCAGTGTCCCTCAAAATCCCAACGACCCTTTATATCAAGATATGTATCTATTATGCCAAAGTCTAATGAAATTAATCCTTTAACATTCCTGATGCAAATCAGGCAGCCCTGGATGGGCTGCCTTTCTTTTTATCCTAAAACTTTATAAGATTCAGGAAATTGTTATTTGCAGACCCACTTACAACATTGACTGCCGTGATGACGAGAACGCGCAGTTCATAAGTTGCAGTCCCGCTTACAGGAGGAGTATCTACAAAAGTGTCTGCTACATCGAATCTTTGCACGCCAGAAGCAGTCAGAGACCGGCTCAAAGTTCTTGTCGTAAGCAATACGCCGCTTCTGTACAGCCTTATCTGAAGCGTAATTGCATTGTTGGCATTTACGATTTCTTCAATTCCAGTTGCATAGTCTATCTTGATATTCTGCCCTGCTGTCACTGCCGTTGCCGGAGCAATTGCGATTACGGTTTCAGTGAAAGGAGCTGTGACATCTAACGCTACTGAAGCAGTGTTATTTACAAAAACCAGTGTTCCCGATCCTGACAGTCCTTGTGGGCCTTGGGGTCCCTGAGCACCGGTTGCGCCGGTTGGCCCCTGTGGTCCCTGGGCTCCCGTTGCTCCTGTTGCCCCCTGCGGTCCCTGTGGTCCCTGAGTTCCTGTTGCTCCGATATTTCCTTGTGGTCCCTGTGGCCCCTGGCTTCCTGTAGCTCCCGTATTTCCTTGGGGCCCTTGTGATCCCTGGCTTCCTGTGGCTCCCGTATTTCCCTGAGGCCCCTGTGGACCTTGAGCACCACCAATTCCTGTATCACCTTGCGGTCCCTGTGATCCTTGGCTTCCTGTAGCTCCGGTATTTCCAGTTGGTCCCTGTGGACCTTGTACACCTGCATTTCCTGTATCACCTTGCGGTCCCTGCGGTCCCTGGCTTCCTGTAGCACCAGTGTTTCCTGTTGGCCCCTGCGGACCTTGAACACCTGCATTTCCTGTATCACCTTGCGGCCCCTGCGGTCCCTGGCTTCCTGTAGCACCAGTGTTTCCTGTTGGCCCCTGTGGACCTTGGCTTCCAGCTGTTCCGGTATTACCTTGCGGCCCTTGATCACCCTGTGGTCCAGGACTTCCAGGAGCACCTGTAGATCCTTGTGGCCCTTGGGCACCCGCCGCACCAGTCACTCCCTGCGGACCCTGTGCTCCGGTTCCCTGAGGTCCCTGAGGCCCTTGTACACCAGCAGAACCTGTAAATCCTTGTGGCCCCTGAGGTCCTTGAGCGCCAGTTCCCTGCGGCCCCTGCGCCCCTTGTGCACCAGCAGACCCCTGAGGTCCTTGCGGTCCCTGTACTCCAGCGTTAGAACCTAATAATTCATCTGCGACAAGTCGGTGTGCAGCAACTAGCTGGCCTGAAAGATCCCTGCCCCAAACGGAAATTTGCGTTTCTCCTTCTGCAGAACCTCCAGTAGTAAAGACAAATTCAAAGCCGTCAAAATTAGCAAAATATTCCCGTGTGACAACTTGGTTTGGAGCCAGAGATATTTGCTCCAATACATACAGATTTCTTGTCCCATTTAAATTGTATCCTTGAATAAGAACAGTAGAGGAACTTGCATTGCTCCTGTTGTCAAGTTTTACCAGAACTGATCTGGTTGGTCTCGACCCAGCGACCGGAATGTTGGAAACCGGTCCTGTTGAAAGTAAAGCCATTTATCTGAACCTCCTTTTTCAATGGTTAACCCCAATTATGCGAATAGTTTTAAAAAGGCCATTACACAAGGGATTAACGTTTGTACGCACATAAGAAGTCACATAATTTATGCCTTCTATGACCATACTATTCGATGAAAAACATGGAGTTTGTATTTACGTCTAGCTAATTGGCACATTTTACCTTATAAGGGCAACTGTAATTATTGATACTCTGAAAATTACTGCAAAAGCTAATTATAATAAGCCGCTGAGCCGTACTGAACTTTTACGAGGCAGATTCGCCCGCAAAATGGTTCTCACCTGCATGTTTCAAATTTGAGTAAGCAAATACAGATTCGGAAACTAAAAATCAGCTTTGATTATGCTTCTCCGGCACTTTTAATTTAATGTTTAAAAAGCAAACAGTCCTTTTTCTCATACATCAGCATTTCCACTAAAAGTATTAATCTTATGAACTTATGCAGAAAATTAATCATAATATAATTTGGCTGCAAAAAGATATTATCCGAATATCACTACAATACCCAGATAATCCCTCCCCCTAAAATAGAATTGCTTACAAGAAAAATCAGTTCATTAAAACAAGAATTCCAGTTTGGCTTTTTATCTTTCTACTAATTAAAGGGATTTAGAAATCTGCTCTTAAATTATATTTTATGTAATTGACATTTTAAACTTATGGCTGGAGGAGCTGACTTATCCAAAGCCAATTAAGCAATTCTTATGTAAAACAGCCCCCCTTTTTCACTTATCACAGAAACGGAGCTGGTAAGGAACCTTATGAAAAAAATTCCGTTTTTACAGCCAAACCTGGTTAAACAGGAATCCTTTTCACCATATTTCAGCCAGATTGAAAAAACGAAGAAGTACAGCAACTACGGGCCTTTAAATACCCGATTCGAAAATCGGGTGATTGCCGAGAATTTCGATGGAAGAGGCGGAGTACTTACAGTTAATAATGCAACCATCGGCCTGATGCTCGCAATCAGCGGCAGCATGCGCAAAGAAGGCCGCTATGCTATCATGCCAAGCTTTACCTTCTCAGCAACGCCCCTGGCGGCCATGTGGTGCGGACTGCAGCCTTTTTTCATTGATGTTGATGAAGACAGCTGGTGCATGAATGAGTCCCTGCTTGCAGAAGCACTGGACAATCTTGGGGACGAGACAGCGGTCGTTGTCCCATATGCGACCTTTGGCACTAATTTAAATTTAGATTACTATATTCAGCTTCATGACTCTGGCATTCCTGTAGTGATTGATGCAGCTCCCTGCTTCGGCTCCATCGGCAAACAAGGCGCATTTTCAAAAGACTTTCCCGGAGTAAGTGTATTCAGCTTCCATGCAACCAAGTCTTTTGGAATAGGCGAAGGCGGCCTGCTGTACAGCGGGAATAAAGGCGTTATACAGGAACTAAGGAGGGCAGGCAATTTCGGCTTTTCTGAAGATCGGGAATCCGTCCAGATGGGATTGAACAGCAAGCTGTCAGAATATGCAGCAGCGATAGCCCTAGCTACATTGGATGCCTATCCGGCAAAGGTGCAGGAACGGCAGCAGATTTATGAATGGTATAAGGAAGCTTTTCTGTCACTGCCGTCCCTGAAAAATTGGAAGCTGCAGCACACTGAAGGCACAATTGCCCATCAATTTATGCCCGCCCTTTGTCCTGAAAAGGAATATAGTGAGCTGTATATCAAGCTGCTGGCAGCAGACGGCATTGAAGCGCGCACCTACTTTTCCCCTGCCTGCCACCAGCAGAAGCTATTTTCTCCATTCAAAAGGACTGGAATGCCGGTAACCGATAGCCTTTCGGGCAGGATCCTCAGTCTCCCCCTCTGGGAGGGAATGGAAAAAGAGGATGTACACAGGGTTGCTGGCGTTCTTTCGAAAGGACTCAGCCAATGAAAAAGCTGATCCTCTGGGGATGTGGCGGCCATGCCCGTGAAGTGCTCCATCTGTGCGGGCAGTTAGGCATAGAGGTAGAGGGTTTTCTGGATGAAAGGCCAGAAATGAAAGGGCATTTTGTCGATGATATCGAGGTGCTTGGAACATTGAATGATATCCTGCATTTAAGAGACCAAGCAAATATTCTGTGCTCCAGTGTAGGAAATCCTGCTCTTAAGAAAAGATTTTCAGAAATGACCCGAAGGGCAGGCTTCCAATTTGCCCCGCCGCTTATACATCCTGGTGTCTATATTTCCAAAAGGAATAAAATCGGCTCTGGTTCGATTATATGTGAAGGAACCATCATGACAACCAATGTCACAATCGGCGACCATGTCATCATCAACCGGAGTGCGAACATCAGCCATGATAATAAAATAGAAGATTTTGCAACCATTGGCCCCGGAGCAAATATAGCCGGAAATGTCACGATAAAGGAAGGTGCCTATATCGGGATAGGCTCCTCGATCATAGAAAAAGCGGCAATCGGATCGTGGTCCATTATTGGCGGCGGTGCCTTCGTAAAGGATGATGTACCGGAAAAGTCTTTATATGCAGGCGTGCCTGCAGTCTTTAAAAAGAGGCTGGAAGAATAGCACCCTGGGGAGGTCTTCAATTGTAAAGGATGTGAACAGCATGAAAGGCATCATACTTGCCGGCGGCCATGGCACACGCCTCTATCCGCTGACAAAAGCAGTTTCCAAACAGCTGCTTCCTGTATATGACAAACCATTAATCTATTACCCTCTTTCCGTCCTGATGCTGGCAGGAATAAAAGAAATTCTTATTATATCGACTAAGGAGGATATCCCGCGCTTTCAAAGCCTCCTTGGAGATGGTTCAAAGCTTGGCATCAGCCTGAGCTACATCATCCAGGCGGAACCTGAAGGAATCGCTCAGGCATTTGTCATCGGCGAGAGTTTCATCGGAAAAGATTCTGTTTCTTTGATTCTCGGAGACAATATTTTTTACGGCCATAATTTTACCAGAATCCTTGAACAGGCTGTGAGCAGTAACAAAGGAGCGACGATATTCGGGTACCAGGTAAAGGACCCCGAGCGTTTTGGCGTGGTAGAGTTCGACAAAGACCAGAATGTCGTGTCACTTGAGGAGAAGCCGCTGAAGCCGAAATCACAGTATGCCATAACCGGACTGTATTTCTATGACAACCAGGTGGTCGACTTTGCAAAAAGCATTGAAAAGTCGGCCAGGGGGGAATACGAAATCACCTCGGTTAATGAGCTATATCTAAAGCAGGGTACCCTCAGGGCTGAGCTGCTTGGCCGGGGTTTCAGCTGGCTGGACACCGGCACCCATAAATCACTGATGGAGGCCTCTTCTTTTATCGAAACGATCCAGAGCAGACAGAATATCCGTATATCATGCATTGAAGAAATCGCCTACAGAAAAGGATTTATCACCGCAGACCAGCTGCTTGATCTTGCTAAGCCTTTAAAGAAGAACGACTACGGCCAATATCTTGAAAGGCTCATTAAATCTGATTCTACTCAGGAAAGGAGTTAGCCATGGAACTTCTAGTAACAGGTGCTGCGGGATTCATCGGACTTAATTTCGTCCATCTTGCCCTGAAAGATCCTTCCGTCAGCGTTACGGTCATTGACGCACTTACCTACGCCAGCCATCCGGAAGAAATGAAGAAACTTTACAGTCATCCCCGCTTCCGTTTCATTAAAGGCAATATTGCCAATGAACAGGAACTTGAAATGGCCTTTGACCGGCACTATGACAGCATCATCCACTTTGCTGCAGAATCGCATGTCGACAACAGCATCCAGAATGCCAGCCTGTTCATTGAGACCAACATCAGCGGCACCTATCAGCTTCTATTAAATATGCTTAAAGGCCGTGCGGCAAAAATGATTCATATATCTACGGATGAAGTGTACGGGACCCTTGAAGCAGGCCAGTCCGCTTTTACAGAGAATTCCCCCCTTATGCCGAACAATCCTTATTCTGCAACCAAGGCAAGCTCCGACCTCCTTGTCCGTTCATTCCGGGAAACCTACAAGCTTCCTGTCATCACCACTAGATGCAGCAATAATTACGGACCCTACCAGCATAGCGAAAAATTCATACCGACCATTGTGCGCAAAGCGCTCAATAATGAAAAAATCCCGGTATACGGGGATGGTCTGCAAATCAGGGATTGGCTTTATGTAGATGATCACTGCAGAGCCATTCGGCTGATTCTTGAAAAAGGCAGACTGGGCGAAGTCTACAATATCGGCGGAGGCAATGAAAAGACAAATATAGAGGTTGTGAAGCATATCCTGGACCTCCTCGGAAAGCCTGACAGCCTGATAGAATATGTGGAGGACCGGAAAGGCCATGACCGCAGATATGCCATTGATTCTTCCAAGCTCCAGTCTGAACTGGGATGGAAGCAGGAAGCTCCGCTTGAACAGGCACTTGAAAGAACCGTTGATTGGTATAAGAGCCGGCTGAAAGGATATGCAGGATGAAAATTGCGATTACAGGAGCTGGCGGCCAGCTGGGAAGGGAGCTGACTTCCTCACTTGCCCGGCTTGGATGCAGCGTATTACCATTTTCACGGGACGAGTGGGATATTACAGATGCATATTCCACAGCTGAGCGGATGAAGGAAGTGGCGCCGGAAGTGCTGATCAATGCGGCAGCATTTACGGCTGTCGACCTCTGTGAAACCCAAAGAGAGGAAGCATTCCTTATCAATGCTATTGCTCCTTTTTATTTGGCGCGGGAAGCGAAAAGGCTGCAGGCCAGGTTCATTCATATCAGCACAGACTATGTTTTCTCCGGTGATCAATCCGTCCCGTGGGAAGAACAGGATCCTCCTTTCCCCCTTAATGCTTATGGAGAAAGCAAACGGGCCGGTGAAACACTGGCCATGGCTGCCAATCCGGATACCCTGATTATCAGGACTTCGTGGCTTTACGGACATGGCGGCAAGAATTTTGTCAACACCATCGCCCGGCTGCTGCAAACCGAAAGCAAACTGGAGGTCGTAAGAGACCAGATGGGCTCTCCTACCTACACAAAAGATCTGGCCGAAGCCGTTTATTTTCTTTTAGAGCAGGCTCCCGGCATTTACCATGTTTCCAACGGGGGAAGCTGCAGCTGGTTTGAGTTTGCAAAGGAAATTGCGGTATTTTTAAAAAGCGGTGCAGAAATAGAACCCGTTTCGACAGAGGCTTATGGCCTTCCTGCCCGCAGGCCGCCATATTCGGTGCTTGGCAATAAGAAATTGAATAGCTGCGGGTTTTTTATGAGGAACTGGAAGGATGCCTTGTACGACTATTTGGCAAAGGAGGCTGAAAGTGATGCAAATTGAGGGTGTCATAACGAAAAAGCTAATCAAGCATTGTGATGACCGCGGATTTTTTGCAGAAGTGGTGCGCGATGATGAAAACCTTTTGTCCCATTTCGGCCAGCTTTCCTGGTCGACCTCCTATCCAGGAGTGATCAAGGCCTTCCATTATCATGAAGAGCAGGATGACCTTTGGTTCTTTCCATCAGGCAATGCGCAGGTTGTCCTGTATGATCTGAGGGAAAACTCGAGATCATTCGGTGAAACCAATGTGTATTATATGGGTGAAAATAATCCCATGATTCTCCTGATTCCCAAAGGAGTAGCCCATGGCTACAGGGTGCTAGGCAAGAATCCGGCTACGGTCGTGTATTGTACGACAAAATCCTATAACCCTGCTGCACCAGATGAAAAAAGGATCCCGTGGGATGATCCCTCCATCGGATTTGACTGGGAGACCAGAAATAGATAGCAAAAAGAAGCTGGCCCTTTCATATAAAGGCCAGCTCTTTTTTATAGATGCTTTAACGCGATTGCTCTGTTGAACATGGAAAGAATGTTAGTAACTAAAGAATCATAGCTCCATTTTGCTTTTGCCCAATGAAGGGCACTCACACCCATCATAAGCCGTTTTTTATCATGCTGCAGGAGACTTCTGAGCTGCATAAGCAGCACTTCACTGTTTCCTGCAGGGAAGATCATTCCATTCACCTGATGCTGGACCATCTCTGGCAAACCGGCAGCATCACTGACAATAACCGGCAGGCAGGCAAGCTGTGCTTCCATGACAGAATGAGGCTGTGTATCCTGCAGCCCAGGCAGGACGAAGATGTCTGCACTATTCAAGT
This sequence comes from Cytobacillus sp. T106, assembly GCF_040492155.1. Classification (NCBI taxonomy): domain Bacteria; kingdom Bacillati; phylum Bacillota; class Bacilli; order Caryophanales; family Bacillaceae; genus Cytobacillus; species Cytobacillus sp. T106. The sequence goes on from NZ_JBEUMK010000012.1 coordinate 72,171, forward strand.
AGGGCAGAACATTTTCGACTGTACCGAAGAATCTGACAGAACCATCAATCCCAAACTTTTTGCATGCCTGTTCTAATTCTGCTCTTATACTTCCCTCGCCAAGAATCCAGCATTCCCAATCCTGCCTCTCCCTAGAGAGTTTGCCAAGCGCCGGTATTAAAGTGTGCAGACCTTTTAAAGTGACAAGCCTGCCCGTAAATAGAATGACTTTTTTTCCCCTTTTATTTAGTTTTCCGCTTCCTTGAATGGCCCGGATAAAGCTGTCAGTTTCCATACCGTACGGAAACTGGATGACCTTATCAGCAGGCACCTGTGAGCCATCAATGATCAATCTGCTCATCCATTCGGATTGTGAATGGATTAAGTCACTGGAGTTATAGCCCAGCCTTTCCAGATTATGAAAGAAATTATACACATCAGTCTGGAGAAGTTCCTGATCTGGCGCAACTGGCCGCAGGCTCTTCAGATAGTGAAAGATCTCGCCAGATAAATACCCATGGGCACTCATAACAAGGGGAACTCCTCTTGGCTTAATCCTGCCGATGACACCTGCTGACATAGCGTCCTGCGCATAAATCACATCATAGCCATCCAGCCCGTAATGAAGTGCAGCCAGCTCCAGGAAGCCCCTGGATATCTCTGTCTGGAAAATATAGCTCCCCGTATTCTGCCGAGGGTAAGCCCTTTTTACCTTTTCATATAAACCTGCTGACACCTGCTGTTCTGTCAGCTCCTCTGGCTGTCCGAGAATCCTGTAATTCAGGGTGTCCTGATTCAGGCTCAGAATGGTAATGCGGTGCCCCATACTTTCCAGGCGTTCCTTAAGCTTTGAAACAAATGTCCAGATCCCACCCGGATACGGGAGGGGATAGAAGGAGGTAATCAAGATCTTCATGTGCCAGCCCACCAGTCAGCATACTTTCTCATTCAAGTCATCCTTTCTCTTTTCCGTCTATGTCCCGCCGGATGGAAGCTAAGGCGGCGCATACCCTTCGATTCTCTGGCGTATATATATAACAGTCTATTGTTAATTTATGTTAGGGGGCACTTACTATGACACAGCCTAAAGTGAGCATTATCATTCCATTTTATAATGATGAATATATAGCCCAGTCCATTTCGAGTGCTGTTAATCAAACTTATCCAAACAAAGAAGTTATCGTTGTCAATGACGGTTCAGACAGGCATATTGAAAAAATAGCTCCTTTCCGTGACAGGATCATCTACCTGGAAAAGGAAAATGGCGGAACAGCAAGTGCGGTCAATTTGGGAATCCGGCATTCGACCGGGGAATATTTTTCATGGCTCAGTTCAGATGATCTTTTTGATTTGCGTAAAACAGAACTGCAGATGGCATATATGAAAAAGTTAAATGCCAGTGCCTCTTATACAAACTTCCATATTATCAATAATCAATCAGTCATTATACAGCAATCTGCAGGAAAGACCATCTTTGATCAAAAAGCCTTTTATTCTTTTTTAAGAACATCCTGCCATATTAACGGCTGCACTGTGATCATGAAGTCCAGTCTGTTTAAAAAAACTGGGTTATTTAATGAAAACCTTTTGTACACCCAGGATTATGACATGTGGCTCCGCGTGCTTCATCATACAGATTTTCAATTCCTGAATGCTCCGCTGGTCCATCACAGATACCATGAAAACATGGGAACTGTAAAGCATCACGATGAATTGATGGAAGAATTCGCTGAGGTCAGAAAAAAATATGAAGCTTTTCTTTTGAGTAAACTGAAATAAGATCCAGCCTCATCCTAAGAGCTCCGCTTTGATCTACTGATCCTGTCGCGCTGGTAGTTTAACAGGTCCTCAAAGGTTTGTTCTCTGCTGATCTCCGGCATCCATTCCAGATCCTTCAGTTTTGCAGGATCCAGCGCATACTTCTCTGAATCAGGTTCCGAGGATTTTGAGTCCACTCTAAAATCAGTTTTGGCATATGATCTTAAATAGCTGACCACATCCCCTAAAGTAAGGGAGCCGCCTGAAGACACATCATACATACCTCCCCGCTCCCCTTTTTCCAATATGAATCCATATGCCCGAACTGCATCCCGAACATCCAGGAAATCCCGGCTCGATTGCAGGCTGTTTACGTAAAGCACTTTTTCCTCAAGCCCTGACTCCATCCTGGCAATCCTGCTTGCAAATAAAGAGCAAACTCCATTTGAATTCCCAGGGCCGATCAGATTGCAGGGCTTAGCAATCATCACATCCATTTTGAAAAGAGACTCCCATGCCCTGGCCAGTGATGTCTGCATCGACTTTGTAAGGCTGTAGGGATGCGGATGATCTTCAGAGCCGCTCTGCAGCGCAGAACCTGTGACCAGCACCCTGGCTTCAGGCTTTAACCTGCGGAGTGCTTCCAGCAGATATAGTGTTGAAAGCACATTCGCTTCAAAGGAAGCAGAAGGATCCTCCCAGGATTTCCCTACATGGTTTTGGGCTGCCAAATGAAGGACATACCCGGGATCAGTTTTTTTGACAAGCTGATCCAGAGAATTTTTATCAAGCAGATTGCAGATTTCTATCTGATCTGCCTCGCTTTCCTGCAAATTTCCGCGATGCACAGAAGCTGCTGTAAAAAAACCCTTTTTCCTGAAATAAGAACAGGCATGCCTGCCTGTGAAACCTGAAGCCCCTGTAATCAGGATTCTCTTTGCGTCTTTCAATGTCTGTCCATCCAATCTTTCAGCTCAAGGAGCATCTCGTCATAGCCAGGGACATGATAGTCAAAATCTGTTCTTGTGTTCACAATGGTCCTGTCCAGCACAAAACCGCTGTCCGGAACGATTACTACTCCGCCCTTATTAAATATTGCCTTGATCAATACAAGCAGATCATGCTTTGATATTTTCCTTTCGCCGCCCAGATGGCACAGGCCGCTAAGACCAGTTTCAATCATGCAGTTCACTGCTTTGGCCAATTCAAGTGTTGTGACGCCGTTCCATAAGGCTTCCGTATACCCATTGATCCTGCCTTGCTGCTTCATGAACCATAAGAACAGGCCAATTCCGTCATCCTTCAGCTCAGGTCCGATGATGCTGGTCCTGATTGTCAGGTGCCTGCTGTCCACAATTTCCCCAAGCTGCTTGGACTGGGCATAAATCGATGTCCCATCAGGTGTATCTTCTTCCTTATAGCTGCCTATCCCGCCGGAAAACACGCAATCTGTACTGATATGGATGAGCCTTCCCCCATAGCGTTCTGCAAACCTTGCAATCTGGTGGGGCAAAAGGCCGTTCAGCTGAAAAGCGAGCTTGGGATCCTGGGCTGCCTGGCCATTCAACAGGCCGATGCAGTTGATGATGATATCAGGCCTAAGCTGATCTATTACTTTTTCCAGCATAGATGAATCCGCTGCATCCAGATAAATGCCTTCCCTATCAGCACGGTCCCTTGTGGTAAAAAAAACCTGGTAATCAGTGTTTTCCCTAAGATAGGCAACCATCACATGGCCTGCCATGCCCCTTCCCCCAAGGATCAGTATCTTCACTGAATAAAACCGCCCTTCTTCAGCATTTCTTTGATTTCTTTCCGGCCCATGAGTCCTTTGCTGGAATTATAGGTTTCCAGTTCAGCAGGCTTGCAGGCTGAATAGGCTTCTTTCAGCCCCGGAATATGGATTGGCGGCAGAATAACAAAGTATTCCTCGTCAAAAACGACCGTTGTGCTTGCTTCATACTCAGAAAGAAGGAGCTCATGGATCTTTTCACCCGGCCGTGTCCCCAGCACTTCGATCTCGATATCCTGCTTCCCGGCTTCATCTGCCAGCACATAAGCCAGGTCCAGTATTTTACAGGCAGGCATCTTCATAACAAAGATTTCACCGCCCGCACTTTCTTTTATTGCCTTGAAAACAAGCTTGATCGCGTCCTCGAGAGTCAAAAAGAACCGTGTCATCTCCAAATCTGTAATGCCGATTTTCCCTTTTGACATGATCTGCTTTTTGAATACATGAATGACGCTTCCGTTGGTTCCAAGCACATTCCCTCCGCGAATGCAGACAAATTTTGTATTTGTATGAAGTGTATTAGCGTGGATGATGAGACGTTCCCCCATGGCTTTTGAAAGCCCATAGAAATTAGAAGGATTGGAGGCTTTATCCGTTGAGATATAGATAACGCTCTCGACATTATTATGAATGGCCGCGTCAATGACATTTTGGGTGCCGTGTACATTCGTTTTCAAGGCCTCAAGCGGCTGATCCTCACAGACAGGGACATGCTTAAGCGCCGCCAGATGGAACACATAATCCACCCCGCAGCAGGCCTCAGTCATTTCATCCTTTTCTTTAATGTCGCCGATCATGAAACGAAGGCGCGGATTATTGTCAAATTCCTGCTTCATGGTGAATTGATTGGATTCATTTCGCGAGAAAATCCTGATTTCCCCAGGATTCTCTGCAAGGAGCTGCCGGACAAGCTCATATCCCCATGAACCTGTGCCCCCTGTAACCAGAATTGTTTTATCCTTAAACATTTTCCATTCCTCCCAATAGAACTTTAATGACCTTGTCAGATACAGAGGGCTGTTCATAGCCGACCGGAAAACTCCAATTCCTGTCAGAAGCAGCCATGACCTCCACGCACCTCAGGATGTCTTCAGCTTTCAAGCCAGATACCATATTGCTTCCGCATTCAATCGTTTCCGGCCGTTCCGTTGTTTTTCTAATGGTTACTGCAGGCACATGGAAAAGGCAGCATTCTTCCTGGACAGTGCCGCTGTCGGTAAGTGCACCAAAAGCATTTTTCTCCAGCTTCACGAAATCAAAGAAACCAAATGGATCATGAAACTCCACCAGGGGATGCATGTCAAGTGACTCTAATTGCGACAGCTTCGACCTGGTCCGCGGATGGATGCTGCATATCATGCGGAGCTGGAATTTCTGTGCCGTAAGATTCATTCCTTTCATGATTTCCTTAAGCCGATCCCCCCGGTCGACATTTTCAGCTCTGTGGATGGTCGCCAGGAAATAGCTTTTTGGTTCCAGTTTTAATTCGTCTAGTATAGGACTTTGATTAATCTCGTTTTTATAATGCTGAAGCACTTCATATATTGGATTTCCTGACACGATGATTCTGCTGGAAGGAATTCCTTCCCTCAGCAGGTTTTCTCTGCTTTGAGGCGTATAGGGGAGATTATAAGTAGAGATTGCATCAATCACTTTGCGGTTTTTTTCTTCAGGCACTTCAAGATCAAAGCAGCGGTTGCCTGCTTCCATATGAATGACAGGGACTCCCATCCTCTCAGCTATAATGGCTCCAAGGCCGCTGTTTGTATCCCCAAGCACAAGGACACGGTCAGGGCGCTCGGCAAGGATGAGTTTCTCAAGTCCCGAGAATATCGCTGACAGCTGTTCCCCGAGAGAATGCTGCTTATCCAGGAGAATAACATCAGGCGTTCTCACCTTCATTTCCCGAAAAAACACATCACTCAGATTGCCTGTAAAATTCTGTCCGGTATGCACAAGGATATGCCTGCTGCATAACTGATCCAGCTTGTTGATGATAAGGCTCAGCCGGATGATCTCCGGTCTTGTACCCAAGATGGTCATTACTTTCATCGTTTTATTCCACTCCCTGTCCTGCATTCCCGAAAAACACAGTTATATAGTTATTAAAATATGCTTGTATAGTTTGTTGGTTCTAGGCATCTCTATCAATTTGATTCAGGGGGCATACGCCCTCCATGACTAAGGCAATGAACATGACTGCAGAAGAAGATGCTCCTGCTAGGTTCCTGCCATGTACAATCCTGATATACTCTCATAAAATATTAAAACTCATGATTTCAAGGAGAATTGCCGATGCCCTTTTCCGCTGCTGTTCTTTGTGTATTGCTGGCCATCATGTTCTTTGTCCTTGTCAAAGAATGGCTGCCTGCTGAAATGACCGTTTTTTCAACCCTCGCCCTCTTGATTGTCAGCGGCATCCTGCCCGCCGGTGAGGCTTTATCCGGCTTTTCCAACACAAGCGTCCATACCGTAGCCCTCTTATTTATAGCAGGAGCTGCCGTCTCAAAAAGCGGGCTGATACAGGATGCTGCCGGCAGATTTCTCAGCAGGAGCAGGACACTGCCTGGAGCACTGTTTCGTATCATGGTGCCGGTAAGCACTGCCTCGGCTTTCATTAACAACACTCCATTGGTGACTCTTTTTCTACCTTTTCTGCAAAAGTGGGCAATTGAGAACAAGATCCAGCCTTCAAAGGTGCTGATCCCACTTTCATATGCTTCCATTCTCGGAGGGACCATTACACTGATAGGCACTTCTACAAATTTATTGGTTAACGGGCTCATGATTGAGAGAGGCGGGGAAGGATTCCACTTGTTTTCTTTTTCCGTCATCGGGGTCCCTATAGCTGCGGCTGGCATTCTCTATATGATTGTCTTCGGACACCGCCTTCTTCCCGACAGGTCGCATAACATCCAAATGTTTGAAGAAGAAGAGCATCTTCATATTCATTATTATGAAGTGCTTGATGACTCCCCTCTGGCCGGAAAAACGGTGACAGAAGCTTTACTGCGGAATCTAAACCATTTATTCCTGATTGAGATCATCCGAGGTGACATAGTTAAAACTCCAGCCGCCAATGATGAAGTGGTTCAGGCTGGGGATCTTCTGGTGTTTTCAGGAGATCCCCAAAAAGCGCTCCCTTCCGTTCATCTTCTTGGGCTTAAGCCCTGGCCGGCCGGACCCTCTTCCCACCCTGAACGGAAAGGGAGCAGATTATTTGAAGTGGGAATTCCCCCTGGTTCCTTTCTCGTCAATAAAAGAATCAAGGATATCCATTTCCGTTCAAGGTACCAGGCTGTTATTGTGGGTGTGAAAAGAAAGGGAGAACTCATCTCCAGCGGCTTTGGCAGCCTGACAGCTGCCCAGGGAGATACCTTCATCCTCCTGGCAAGGCAGGGTTTTGGCGAAATATGGGCGGGCAGCGACGATTTTTATTTTATCTCCTCCTCAGCTGCAGCTAAGAACAGCCGGAGGCAGAAGCTCTCAGTATCGCTGATCCTTGCAGGCTTTATCATATGCTCGCTTATTCAGGCTGCACCCATTTATCATCTGGCTCTCCTTGCAGCTGCGCTTATCATTGCCACAGGGACACTGTCTTTTTCAGAGGCACTGAAAGCGGTGAATTGGCGGATCATTATCTTGATGGGAAGCTCCATCGGCCTCGGAAAAGCAATTGAATCAACCGGCCTTGCATCACAGGCCGCTTCATTTCTCCTTAAATGGCAGGATGAGCTGAGCTTGCTTGGCATTATTTGCATCTATTATTTGCTTACTATGCTCATGACCGAAATCCTGAATAATTTGGCTACAGCGTCCCTGATGTTCCCGATCGGCTACACGATGGCAGAAAGCCTGCAGATAGATCCGGCTATGTTTGCCATGCTTACTGCCGTTGCCGCTTCATGCAGTTTTTTAACCCCTATCGGCTATCAGACCAATCTTCTTGTATACGGTCCCGGCGGATACAGATTTACGGATTATATGAGAGTCGGACTGCCTTTAAGCTTCATTTCAATGGCAGCCGCCATTACCATGCTTTATATTAGATGGCTTTAGAAAGGAGTGTTCCTTTGAAAGAGAAACATATTACCTGGCACTGCTCAGCCATAACCAAAAGTCTCCGGCAAAAGCAAAATGAGCATAAAAGTGCTGTCCTTTGGTTTACCGGGCTGTCAGGATCAGGAAAATCAACGATTGCAAACGCGGTCCAGGCAATGCTTTTCAAACGGGGAATCCAGGCCTATTTGCTGGATGGAGATAATCTGCGCCACGGCATCAATGGAAATTTATCGTTCAGCCAGGAAGACCGGAAGGAGAATATCAGGAGGACTGCCGAAATGGCAAAACTCTTCTCAGATGCAGGCTTTGTCGTGCTTGCATCGCTCATCTCTCCCTATAAAGCAGACAGAAAGATGGCCAGGGAACTGATGGATGAAGGGGAATTCATTGAGATTTATATTGACTGCCCTGTAGAAGAATGCGAAAAGCGGGATCCTAAAGGACTGTACAAAAAAGTCAGAAATGGCGAAATCAAAGGATTTACGGGCATCGACGATCCCTATGAAAAGCCCGAGAAGCCTGAGATCATTTTGCATACAGGAAAGCATTCTTTGGAAGAATGCGTTCAATCCGTAATGAAGTATTTAGATGATGTTTATGAACTGAAGACTTTTAAAGAGGAGTGAAAAGAATGCCCTGCAGCATACCTCACGGTGGAACACTGATCAACAAAGTCGATTTGAAGAGAAGCTGGGAGGAAATTGAAAAGGAAGCAGAATTGGATGAGGCAGCTTTATCCGACCTTGTTTTGATCGCTACTGGAGCGTACAGTCCGCTGAATGGCTTTATGACTAAAGTAGACTATTGCTCTGTTCTTGAAAAGATGAGATTGGCCGACGGTACAGTCTGGAGCCTTCCCATCACTTTAACGATTCATGAAGCAATGGCTTCCTCTCTTTCCCCAGGAGATTTTCTACGGCTTACATTTAAGGGAAGTACCTATGGTCTTATAGAGCTCAGTGAAATCTACCGGCCTGATAAACGAGAGGAAGCATTAAAAGTATTCCAGACTGATGACCGGCATCATCCGGGGGTTCAGAAGCTTTTTGAGCGAGGTGATGTCTATTTGGCCGGCCAGGTTACCCTTGTAAAATTCCCACCTGCTGATCCGGAATGGGCAGAGTACCTATTCACCCCTGCAGAATTGAGAGAAAAGATACACAGTAAAGGCTGGAACTCAACAGCCGGCTTCCAGACCCGGAACCCTGTTCACCGGGCGCACGAACACATCCAGAAAACAGCCATGGAAATGACTGATGGACTGCTGCTGCACCCCCTTGTCGGAGAAACGAAAAAAGATGATATCCCAGCAGATGTGCGGATGAAAAGCTACAAAGTCCTTCTTGACAACTATTATCCTTCAGACAGGGCTATACTCGCCGTATTTCCGGCGAGCATGAGATATGCGGGGCCGCGGGAGGCCATTTTTCATGCAATAGTCCGTAAAAACTATGGCTGCACACATTTTATTGTAGGAAGGGATCATGCCGGTGTCGGCAATTATTATGGGACTTATGATGCTCAAAATATCTTCCTGCAGTTTACCGAAGAAGAGCTGGGAATCATCATCATGCCGTTTGAACACAGCTTTTACTGCAAAACCTGCGATCAGATGGCTTCAGCCAAAACCTGTCCGCACGGCCCAGAGCATCATCTCCACCTTTCAGGGACAAAGGTGAGGGAAATGCTGAGGAAAGGTCAGCCCCTTCCTTCCAAGTTCAGCCGTCCGGAGGTTTTTGCCATACTCTCGGAGGGTATGAGGAAATGAAGCTGGCGTATATGCCTTCAGCTGCTGAAGAAGCCCCCTTCCTTTTATTTTTCAGGGGGCTTTGCTAAAATACTTTAGATACGGGCCTTTCTTTATTACATAATCCATCAGCGTTCGAAAACAATATACATATGCTCGACTGATGAAGAAGGCCTGTTATCTGTGAAAGAAGGGAGAATAAATTTTGAAGCAAAAACTCGCGGTATTCTACATATCCGTACTATTATTACTTGTACTTGTACTTGTTGGCATTTTTGCACCAAATCAGCTTGAAAGTGTGACTGCCGGACTCCAGGACTTCATCAGCAACGCTTTCGGATGGTATTATCTTATTCTGGTTACACTGCTGGTCATTGTCTGCCTCTACTTCCTGATCAGCCCGATCGGCAGGCTGAAGCTTGGAAAACCTGAGGACAAGCCTGAGTTTTCAAGGGTTACCTGGCTTGCCATGCTGTTCAGCGCAGGGATGGGTATCGGATTGGTCTTCTGGGGAGCGGCCGAACCTCTTTCCCATTATGCTGTCAGCTCGCCAACCGGAGAGACCGGCACTGCGGAAGCATTGAAAGATTCTATGAGGTTTACCTACTTCCATTGGGGAATCCACGCCTGGGCTATTTATGGGATTGTCGCACTTGTACTTGCCTATTTTAACTTCAGGCATGGCGAACCCGGACTGATCAGCGCAACCCTGAAGCCTATCTTCGGCGATGCCGTTAAAGGCCCGCTGGGCAAGGTCATCGATGTTATCGCTGTCCTTGCTACCGTGATTGGTGTAGCCACCACCCTTGGCTTTGGAGCTGTCCAGATAAACGGAGGCCTGTCCTTCCTTTTTGACATCCCTTCCAATTTTGTTGTGCAGCTGATCATCATATCCATCGTGACAGTGCTTTTCATGATTTCCGCCTGGTCGGGACTTGGAAAAGGCATCAAGATTCTCAGCAATGCCAACATGGGACTGGCCCTGGTCTTATTCGTTCTCATGTTTTTCATTGGCCCTACCCTGTTCATCCTGAACTTGTTCACCAATACAATCGGGACCTATCTGCAGTCTCTCCTTCAGATGAGCTTCCGGATTGCTCCATTGGATCCTGACTCACGTGAGTGGATTAATGGATGGACAATCTTTTATTGGGCCTGGTGGATTGCCTGGTCGCCTTTCGTCGGCATATTCATTGCCCGCGTCTCCAAGGGACGCAGTATTAGGGAGTTTGTATTTGGCGTCCTTCTCGTGCCGACTGTCATCGGGTTTCTGTGGTTTTCCACATTCGGCGGCTCGGCCATGTATCTTGAGCATGTGAAGAATATTTCAATTTCCGGACTGGCAACCGAGGAAACCCTTTTCGCTGTATTCTCAAACTTTCCGCTTGGAATGGTCCTTTCCATCATTGCCATCATTCTTGTCAGTACATTTTTCATTACGTCAGCTGACTCCGGCACCTATGTCCTTGGCATGATGACAACAAACGGGTCCCATACGCCCGGCAACAGAATTAAACTTACGTGGGGCATCCTGCTTGCCGTCATTTCTCTTGTACTCCTGTACAGCGGCGGGCTGCAGGCACTTCAGAATACCATGATTGTCGCCGCTCTCCCGTTCTCAATCATCATGGCCCTCATGACCATATCCCTTATCAAAGCATTGTATAAGGAATCCAAAGAACTGGGGATCGGTCAGATAAAAAGACGGAAGCAGTAGAAAAGCGGAAGGCGCTTGCCCAGAATTAAGGAACGCAGGCTAAAGGCGCCACGTCCTGTGGCAGCGCCTGCATGACCCGCGTCCTGCGGGCCCAGCATAAGACGCGCAAGAATAAAAGGCGATCTTTGTCTTTAATTCTTGCGTAGCTTATGACTCGAGGCTCTGGCGCTGGATCTGGACAATAGAAAAGCGGAGGGCGCTTGCTCAGAATTAAGAAGTGCAGGCTAAAGGCGCCACGTCCTGTGGCAACGCCTGCATGACCCGCGTCCTGCGGGCCCAGCATAAGATACCTTGTGGGGGGCATGAAGAGATCTCTCTTTATGAAAACTAATCTTTACTATTGAAAGCAACATTCTTTACGAGACAGAGCCAAAAAAAGAGACCTTCACAGGTCTCTTTTTTTCATTCAAGTATATAAGGATGATCCAAAACGTCATAATCATCTTCCCTGCTCCCAATTTCATTGCCGTCTTTAAAAACGGATTCGAAAAACCGGGAGGCGGGTTCCGCCAGTTCTTTATAATAATCACTGAAGAGCGAAGCAGCATGGGCCCCGAGCCACTGAACCGGAAGAAGCTCCGCGGGAAGGCCCGGATCGACGAAAAGAAATTTCCTATATTCATGGACAAGCCCCGTCCTCTCTACAAAACAGTCGGCATCTGTCATAAGACCTTTCTGGATCCTGCTTTTGGCGATAATATATTTCTCGCTGTATTCACTAATGAAGCTCTGGTATTTCCCATTGATTTCGTCCAGGTCCCAGCTTTTCGCCACAATCCTGCTGTTCTCATGGGGGCCTTCATATTCAGCGATGAAGAAATCAACATAATCTTCAATTTTATATTTATCAATCAAGTCGGAAACCTGCTTTTCCAGATTGTTTGCAGAAATCCAGCAGCTGCTGGAAAAAGAGCCGAATCCGCTCCAGACCAGCTCTTTTCTCAGTTCATCCCTGACAGATCTGATCTCTTCCGGTATCGTATACATAAGCATGCGCCATTTGCCGTCCCACTCTTCAGGCTTAAGCTTGAAGATCCGCTTTCCCGCTTCTTCTATTCTTTTCTGGCCCCGATCGGTCAAAGAATAATAGCTCTTATTGCCAGCCTTTTCGGCTTGCACCCATCCTTGCTTATTCATTCTGGAAATTGCAGCCCTCACCGACTGGTCATTATGGCCGAATTCACTTAAAAGCCTGATCAGGCTGCCTATCCAGATTTTGCTTCCGTAGTGTGAGATATAATCTCCATACAATGTAAAAATCATCGATCTTGTATTCAAAGCTCTTCATCCTTTTCTTTCCCTCTGCCATATGCTGTCCCTTGCTGTAGAGCCGGATGGCCCGGCCTCTTTTGTGCAATATCTATATATTACATGAAAATTCTTATTTTTAAAACAGCTGGTTCTTATTCTTCCCACCGCTCCAGGATCGATGCAATTCCCTGCCCTACACCGACGCACATCGCCGCCATGGCATAGCGGCTGTTCCTTTTTTTCATTTCATGGACAAGTGAAGCCAAAATTCTGGCCCCGCTTGCTCCAAGGGGATGGCCAAACGCGATGGCGCCTCCATTTACATTAACGCGGGCAGGATCAAGGCCAAGCTGTTCAATGCAGGCAATCGACTGGGCTGCAAAAGCCTCGTTCAACTCGATAAGGTCTATCTTTTCGATTGAAATCCCGGCCCGTTCAATAGCCTTTCTAACTGCCGGCACAGGGCCGATTCCCATGATAGAAGGGTCAACACCCGCAACCGCTGAAGCTGAGTATTTGGCAAGCGGGCTAAGATCAAGCTCAGCCGCTTTTTCCGCACTCATCAGCAAAAGGACAGAGGCCCCATCATTGATGCCGGATGAATTTCCTGCCGTTATTGTGCCTCCGGAAAACAGGGGCTTCAGCTGGCTAAGCTTCTCAAAGGTAGTAGTCGGGCGCGGATGCTCATCATTTGAGAAGGTTTTGGACTCACCTTTGTTTATTAATTCAACGGGGATGATTTCATCGGTCAGTCTTCCCTCCTTCATCGCTGCCTTCGCCTTCATCTGGCTTTCAAATGCAAAAAGGTCCTGCCTTTCTCTGGTTAACCCGAATTTCTTTGCAACATTTTCAGCCGTTTCCGGCATCGACTCTGCTCCATATATCTCCATCAATGCCGGGTTTGTAAAACGCCAGCCGATCGTTGTGTCGTAAAGCTGCATGTTCCCCCTCTGGAATTCATTTTCCGGCTTGGCCATGACAAAGGGAGCTCTTGTCATGCTTTCTGTACCCCCTGCGATAAAAATATCTCCTTCACCGGCCAATATCGCTCTTGCCGCATAATTTACCGCATCAAGACCTGAACCGCAGAGCCGATTAACCGTCGTACCTGCTGTTTCGACCGGCAGCCCTGCCAGAAGGGCCGCCATCCTGGCGACATTCCGGTTATCTTCACCAGCCTGATTGGCATTTCCCAATACAACTTCCTCAATATCTGCAGGCAGGACCCGGGGATTCCTTGCCAGCAATCCTTTTATCGCCACAGCTGCAAGATCATCCGGCCGGACATTTTTCAGGCTTCCTTTATACCTGCCGATCGGAGTGCGGACAGCATCAATGATGACAGCTTCCCTCATCACCTCATCTCCTTTCCCCATATTCATATACGCCGCGGCCGGACTTCCTTCCAAGCCGGCCTGCTTTAACGTACTGCTCCAGGAGAGGTGCCGGCCTGTATTTTTCACCAAGCTTTTCATGAAGATATTTCAGATTGTTCAGCCTTGTATCCAGGCCTACCAAATCCCCCAGTTCAAATGGCCCCATAGGATAATGAAGCCCCAATTTTATTGCTTTATCGATTTCCTCAGCAGTCCCTACCCCTTCCTGCAGCATATAGAAGGCTTCATTGCCGACGAGGGCGCTGATGCGGCTGGTAACAAACCCGGGAAATTCATTGATGATGACGGTTTCTTTGCCCATCTCTTCGGCAGTCTGGCGTATAAATTCCACAGATTCATCGCTCGTCTCAAGCCCTTTGACAATCTCTACAAGAGGCATTTTATGGACCGGGTTGAAAAAATGCATGGCCAGCACTTTGTCCGGCCTCCCGGTAAAAGAGCCGATTTCCGTCGGGCTCATTGTCGATGTATTTGAAGCAAAAATGCAGTCTTCTGAAGCATGCTGATCGATTACTTCAAATATGTTCCTCTTAATATCAAGCCTTTCAGGGACTGCTTCAATGATGAGATCGGCCTCGGCAGCATTGCTTGCCAGGCTTACTGAAAAATGCAGCTTCTCCCAAGTGTTTGAAACCTCATTTTCTGTCATCTTCCCCCTCTGCACACCTTTTTGCATAATAGATGAGATTTCTTTTTCAGCATCCTTTAGCTGGGCATCGCTGATATCAACCAAGACAGTCTGGAAACCGCTGGCTGCACTAACATAGGCAATGCCCCTGCCCATGACCCCGGAGCCGATGACCACTATCTTTTTCATCCTTATCCCCCCGTAAGTGAATTGAAAAGAAAAAGCACCCAAGAGCGAGTGCCAAAATGGTAAGCATGTGCTACATGCCTATAAAAGCTGCCTTCCTTTTCTCGAGAAAAGCCTGAACACCTTCCTGATGGTCTCTCGTCAGCCCGGCCATCCGCTGACCTTTGGCGTCTTCTTCCAGGTAGTCATTTAGATTCAGTTTCCAGCAATCCTTAAGCTGTTTTTTAATCAATCCTGCGGCTGCAGTCGGGAGGGCGGCTGCTCTATCAGCGAACAATCTTACACCTTCCTCCCAGCTTTCGTGAGGGATAACTCTTGTCGCCAGTCCCAGCCGCAAAGCCTCTTCAGCGGTCACTTTTTCCCCCAGCAAGGCAAGCTCCAAAGCTTTTGCCTGGCCAATCAGCCTGGGCAGGAAAAACATATTGCCTGCATCAGGAATAAGGCCGACATGTATAAAAGACTGAATGAAGCTTGCTTTATCCGAGACAAGCCGGAAATCGCAGGCGAGCGCCAGGCTCATCCCGGCCCCTGCGGCAACACCATTTACTGCTGCAATGACAGGCTTTTCACAATGATACAGCTCCATGACCATCGGGTTGTACCTTTTCCGCAGAATTTCCCCATGATCTGTGTTTTCGCTGATACTGCCCAGATCCTCCCCTGAACAGAAAGCCCTGCCTTCACCGGTTATGACAATCGCTCTTATCCTGGGGTCAGACCCCGCCTCCCGCAAAGCCTGCCCGATTTCACTGTTGAGATCTGCCGTAAAAGCGTTCAGCTTTTCCGGCCTGTTGAGCCTGATCCAGGCAATCTTACCTTCAGCTTCATAAATGATAGTCTGATACATGGGACGCGCCCCCTTATTCTTCTGTTTCTTCGCCGATCATCAGGGTGATGATATCGCCTGCAAATGACATGGCATCTTTTCCGGAGGCTTTTCCTTCGTCCGTTTTCATGGCAGCTTTGAGTGCTTCATGACTGTCATAAAACATTTCGCACATAAGGTAATACTTGCCTTCTCCACCCATGGGACTGCCGGTGATTCTGGTAACCTTCATTTCCCTAAGCCCTGGTATCTTGGCTGTAAGTGGCGCATGCGTCTTAAAATAATGCTCATCGAAGGCTTCCTTATTTTCGGGGTGTTTGTAAAGCGCGATCAGTTTTACCATTTTCTATCATCCTTTCAATCTATAAGTTTATTATTGCCTATAAAAGGCTGGATACCGGCTTCATGGCTTCAAAAGGATTCCTGCATGCACGGCAGTACAGCAGGCTCCTGCAGGCAGTCGGCCCGAATATATTTTCAAGGGAGGTGTAAGGAGAGCCGCAGTAAGGGCAATCCACCTTCCACACTCCGGTTTCTTCCACTCTTTCCGGGGCCGGCGCGATGCCGAATTCTTTCAGATGCGTTCTGCCCTTTTCAGAAATCCTGTCAGAAGTCCAGGGAGGATCATAGATGAAACGCACTTCAGCAGACTGTTCGAGATCCAAATACCTTAGTTGTTCTTCAACGCTGCTTTGAATCATTTCAAGGGCTGGGCAGCCCAGAAAGGTAGGCAGGAGTTCAATCAATATTCTTTCTTCCTCCACCTGCACTCTTTCGACCATTCCAAGTTCAATAATGGAGACAGCCGGGATTTCCGGGTCTTTGACTACATTCAGTGCTCTAAGAATAGATTGCTCGAGCTCGTTTCCGGCGTTGTCCATATCTGCACTTCCTTTTTCACCAGCAGGCTGCCGGGTCGCTTCTGTACACTTCAGAAAGTGTATCCAGAGCTTCTGTTAAGTCTTTTGTATGCTGGCCTTCTCTTCCATTCCCCAAATCAAGCCCGAATTGGCGGGGGAAAAGAGAGCCGGCTGCTTCAAATACGGAGGACAGATTTGCTTCCAGGCTTATTAACAGCTGCTCTTCCCCGGCTATCAGACCCTCGGCCTGCATTTCTTCTGCAAGCGGACCCAGATGTAAGAGATCCCCCATCATGGTATAGATGCCAGATGCCGCTTCCTCCATGCGCCTCCTCGCCTCCCCGCCGGCCTGCATCAGCTGCAGGAACCAGGTTTTCCAATGAAGAAGATGGTAGTGAAGCTCCATGCTTATTTTTACGGCAGCTGTCCGGAGCGGAAGAAAGGAGGAAGTTTTCAGCGATTCCATTTTCACTTTCTTTGCGTATACATAGAAAAAGTTACGGACAACAGCAAAAGCCCAATCATACTGGGGATTCTGCAGATAATGGCCCGGCCCATTCGCCCTTTCGGCAAGGATGCTGTTCCTTCTTTCTTCAGCCTTCCTTAAATGGGCGAGATTATCTGAACTTCCCTCCCCCATTTCCTCCAGAATCTGATAAAACATACTGGCATGCCCCATGGTGTCCTGGCTGATAGAGGAAAAAGCAACATCCTCTTCGATGTGCGGAGCAAGGCCGAGCCACTCTGAACCGCGGTATGAAAGGATGAAATCATCATCCGCGAGCTGGTATAATAGTTCAATGGCAGCCCTGGAAGCTTTATTTCCAGGCTGCTCAGCCTTCAGTTCGCCTGTCAATGTTCCCATTCCCTCCCCAAGAAAGAATTTCTTTTTCATCCAGCATATTCTGTTCGTACTGGCGCCATTTCTTCTTTAAATATCCGTATCCTTTTGCAGTCCTGTAATCCTTGTTATCGAGCCGCTGAAGGGTGAGCCTCTCCTCCGGATCCATCTTGCGTATCTGTGAACGCTTGACGACCCAGATGTCAGCAACCGGCTCTCTTCTCATGAAATTTTCCTGTGCAAAAACAAGGGCAAGCTCTTCATTTGGCGCCATCAGCGAAAATTGATGCTGCATTGGTGCCGTATCCGTTTTTTTGCTGAACACTTCGTATTCACTGTAAAATTCAGAAGCAGGCACATGCTCCCTCCTTTCTTAATTAGCCTGCACACTCAGTGCATCCCGGACCCATTGGGAGGACTGATAGGCATCCCGGCGCAGACTCAGCCTTTCAGCCGATTTCGGGCCGCTGTTGCTGATAATTTCTTTAAAGCGGCTCCAGTCAGGCTGTTTATATGTCCATCCTGTTTCTTCACTGTATCCCAGGGTCGGATCCGGTATAGTCAGTCCGAGTGAAAGGATCCTTGGCACATACTTCGAAAAGAAATCCTGCCGCAGCTCTTCATTTGTTTTCGTCCTGATCTTATACTTAATCGTAATATCCTGCTTGGACGTACCGGTCGCCCGGGCATCTGCCGGGCCGAAAAACATCAATAATGCTTCCCACCAGCGATTGACAGCATCCTGAACCATTTCTCTCTGCTTTTCTGTCCCCTCGGCCAATGCCATGATGATCGCCTCACCATGCTGGGCATGGAAAACCTCTTCAGCGCAGATTCGTTTTAATGCTCTTGCATAAGGTCCATAAGATGAACCAAGCATATTCGTTTGGGTGATGATCGCTGCACCGTCGACCAGCCAGCCTATAAGCCCGGCGTCCCCCCATGTAGGAGCCTCCATATGAAAGACATTGTGGAATTTGAGCTTCCCTGTAAAAAGATCTTCCATTATATGTTCCCTGCTTTTGCTAAGCGGCAGCATCAGATCCTCTGCAACCCGAAGCAAAAGCTGTCCGTGGCCCATTTCATCCTGGACCTTGGCCATGATGCCAAGCTTCCTTTTTAGAGTCGGCGCTTTAGGGACCCATTCCTTTTCAGGCAGGGCACCCATGATTTCGCTTATTCCGTGCATGCTGATCAGCTTGATGAGTGTGAGCCTGTAATCATCGGGCATCCAGTCATCCGCCTCTATTTTTTCCCCATTAGAAATCCTTTCCATAAAGTTTCCCAGCTTCTCCTCTTCGGTTAAAGAAGAATACAGCTGTCCTGCCATATTGTCAGCCTCCTTCTATTAAATCCCGCTTATAGCTTCAGGAGCATTTTTGTTATTAATTATTCTCACAGCTTTCCCCTCGGACCGGGGAATGCTTTTCGGCGGATGAAGTTCAACGGAAATGGAAATATAGCATTGAGATTGTAAATGGTTTTTAAGCCTCATTCGGATAGCTTCCGCATAATCGGACTGTAAATCGCCGCCCATCTTTGAATAGGACCTTTCCTCCAATTCAAGATGCAGGACAAGTGATTTGAGCGCCTTGCCGGAATGAAGTGCAATCTGATAGTGGGGGGAGATATCTTCCTGGCCAACCAGACAGCTTTCTATCTGGGAAGGAAAAACATTCACGCCATTAATGTTCAGCATATCGTCGATCCTGCCCCTTATTCTCGACATCCTGGCAGTGGTCCTTCCGCACTTGCACGTTTCCTTTGACAGGCTGGCAATGTCACCGGTCCGGTAGCGGATAACAGGAAAGGCTTCTTTTGAAATGCTTGTGAAGACCAGCTCCCCTTCACTCCCAAAAGGAAGCGCTTCCAAAGTTTCCGGATCGATCACCTCCGCAATGAAATGATCCTCAGCGATATGCAGCCCATCCTGTGCCTCATGGCATTCCATGCTGATGCCAGGACCCATAACCTCGCTTAAGCCGTAAATGTCGCAGGCTTTAATGGCGAGCTTCATCTCCAGAACTTTACGCATTTCTTCCGACCAGGCCTCTGCTCCGAATATGCCGTATTTCAGCGAAGTACTTGCAGGATCGATACCCATTTCCTCCATCTTTTCAGCAAGACTTAATATATAAGAAGGAGTCCCGCATATAACGGAAGGTTTAAAATCCTGAATGAGCATGATCTGCCGTTCCGTGTTGCCGCCTGAGACAGGTACAGTGGCCATTCCGAGATGTTCGCTGCCATAATGCAATCCAAGGCCCCCCGTAAAAAGGCCGTATCCATATGCATTATGCAGCCGTTCGCCAGGTCTTCCGCCACCCAGCGCAATGGCACGGGCGACCAGCTCTGTCCAAATCTCAATATCCTTCTTTGTATAGCCGACAACCGTCGGCTTTCCGCTCGTGCCAGAAGAAGCATGCAGACGGACCACTTTATCCATCGGAGCAGCAAAAAGGCCGAACGGGTACTGGCTCCTTAAATCTGCTTTCTCTGTAAATGGCAGTTTTTTTAGATCTTCTAGCGTCTGAATATCCTGTGGCACCAGGTTAGCTTCAGAAAATCTTTGCCTGTAAAATGGCACTTCGTGAAAAACTCTTGCTGCTGTAATCTTAAGCCCTTCCAATTGAACGGCTTCAATCACATCTCTGCCCGATTTTTCAATGCTATGAAGAATCAAAGGGCACCCTCCTATTCCCTTTCCGTCATATAACGTAAAAAAATCGTCTCGTTTAATATCTGTTATACCATTAAGATAACCTGAAAAAAATCCGTTGTCAAATTATTTTTCAGAAAATTCAATCCTCGTTAAATATTATGCCAGATGGAGGATTCTTTTTTTCTCAGTCTTCAGTCACTCATTCGAAGCTTCCTTATAGAATCTAAAAGCCGGCAGGAGAATTTGATCTCCTGCCGGCTATATGATTGAACTCACTATTCCCCGCATTGGCCTTGGGTTGTACATAATTCCTGCAGAGAAAAGTCCCCTTCAGGCAGTGAAATAAAGGTAAACCCATCCTCACTGTATAATTCCCATCCCTCAAAATGGCAGCTGTCATGAAATAAGTCAAGAACTATTGAGCCGGAAAAAGCGATGCGCAGCATTTTAACTTCCTCCATAAAAATCACTTCAATTACCTGACAGCCGATGAGAGACTCTTTCAGCTGAACATTGGCAGGAACCTCACGGGAATCACTGCTTCCAGCCATGATTTTATTTTCGCGCTGGAGCCTCCATGGACACTCAGCGACAAGGCCGCCTGCTGTCAGCTCCAGTTCAAGCAGAGAATTTGAGCCAATAATAACATTGACAATGGATTGCTTTTCAAAATGCGAAAAATCGATACCGCTTAATTTGCTCATATAGTTGTATTCTCCCAGCTTTATATACTTCTTTTAAAACATCGCAGCACTGGTCTGTAAGCACCTTCCATTTTTTTAAAAGTAATGTAATCATTTTTGTATGTATGTTATCAGGATTATATGGTTTCAATAAAAAGCAGCCTGTTTGGATGGAAGCTTTTTGTATTTTTTAGCAGAAGGGGGTGAGTTTGACCGTTGGAGGACCTCTGATTTAATTATTTCAGTTTAGAGGGTTCCATTCCGCTCTTTTGAGGCCCTCTGATTTGATTTTTTCGGTTTAGAAGGTTCCATTTCGCTCGTTTGAGACCCTCTGATTTGATTATTTCAGTTTAGAGGGTTCCATTTCGCTCTTTTGAGGCCCTCTGATTTGATTATTTCAGTTTAGAAGGTTCCATTTCGCTCTTTTGAGACCCTCTGATTTGATTATTTCAGTTTAGAGGGTTCCATTTCGCTCGTTTGAGGCCCTCTGATTTGATTATTTTAGTTTAGAGGGTTCCATTCCGCTCGTTTGAGGCCCTCTGATTTGATTTTTTCGGTTTAGAGGGTCCTATTCCGCTCCGTTAAGACCCTCTATACCTCTTTTTCCTGCTTAGGGGGTTCTAGTCTGCTCCTCTAAGACCTCTGTACGGCTTTTTCCTTGTTCAGAATGTTCCAGTTCCCTTTTGGCTAAAAATTATCTTTCATCCCTTTATGTTTCTTTTATTATATCCTTGAAAAAAATCCATGCCAAATCATTAACCCCTGTTTTCGGCAGATACGGTGTATCTGTTGAGCCACAAAGAAAACGGAAAACTACTTGTCCTGCACCCTTCACATAAAAAAAAGCCAACTCCTAAGAGTCAGCTTTCGTCTTCGACATATGGATCATGTTCATAGGCAGGAAGGTCGCCGAAGGTTGTCATGATGCCTTCTTCATCAAGGGCCTCTTCATACCTTTCATGCTGTGCACTTGGGTATACTGTGATGTTCTTGCCTTCAATATCGGTACCGATGAAGTTTTCATAATCCTCAACATAACCGATATTTTCCTCTGCTTCTATATTGGTATCGTTATAATGGTCATGCGGAACAATAAAGTCGGAAGGCGTTTCGGAGTTCCCCCAGCTTTCGACTTCCTGCCATGCGTCCTCTGCATCGAATGAAACATTTTCATCCTGTTCGTCCATATCGAATTTACCGAAAGGAGGCATCAGCACACCTTCTTCGATCGGCCTTTCATGGGAAGTAACCTGGTCAGGGCTGTGCTCCTTGCAGTACGTTGTGTTCGGCAGAGCTTCCAGGCGTTCTTTTGGAATTTCTTTATGGCATACTTCACAAATGCCATAGGTCCCCTGGTCAATCGCCTGCAGCGCTTTGAGTATATTGCTCAGTTCAAGCTTATAGTGCTCATTCAGCGCCAGGTCTTTCTCGCGTTCGTATAGCTCAGTTCCTTCGTCGCCAGGATGGTTATCGTAGCTGGACAGCTCCCCGACGGATTCATGGGGATGGTCCCTTGTCAGGTCGAAATTGTCATTGGACTGAAATCTTTCTTCGAGATCTTTTTTTTCATGCAATAGCTGGGAACGGAACGCTGCTATTTCGTCTTTAGTAAGCAAGATTCCATCTCTCCCTTCTGTTTTGTTCTACCTATATTTTGGGATGTACGGTGCAATCTCATGAGTGTTAAATAGTGTTAAATGAACAAAAAAGGAAAGGCCGCTGGGCCCTCCCTTTCTTTATTTCCATTTTTTCAGAACCTGGATGATCCTTTTTCGGAAACGTTCCAGTACGCCAGTCTCACCTTTTGCCACTTTCTGCTTATTCCATTCATAATAGCTTGCAGCTGCAATCAAAAGGCTTCCGGCGATCAGAAGGTACGCCCACCATGGCAGATTGCCCCAAAACGGCCTGGATTGCATCAATACATTAAGTAAAAGAACGGCAAAGCCTGTGAAGAAATATGATTTGATCTTCCAGATCAGCCCGCCAAAAATGGACAGCAGCGATAAAATTCCAATGATCAGGGCATCCTGAATGGTTGAGCCTGCAAGAGCGTCCTCCACTAGAAGAACGGCTGACACAGCAAGCACTGCCCATTGAAGCTTGCTGATGAAGTCCGGGAAACGCCCCTTCAGGATCAGTCTTATCAGTATGCTAACTGCAATGAAAGGAAGCACATATGCCTCCCTGCTGAGCACTTGAGGGATCGGCAAATATTCTACAAGGGCAAAGTATGGCTGAAGCAAAAACATTGCACCGGCAGCGGGAGGAATCCAGCCCCATTCCTGCGGCATCCGCCTGCCTTGAGACCATAATGCCAAAGAAATGAGAATGCCCGGCAGCATTTCCGTAAGAATTCCGCCTTCCGCCGGATACATTCCTGCCAGGAAAAGCAGGCCGGCGGGTGTATAGCTGTCAAACCTCAAACTCCGTTCCGTTATTTCATAAAGCTGTTTGTAAAGAAATTGGCCGATAAAGATCAACACAGCCCCCATTCCGCCCATAACCAGCATCCAGAGTACAGATCCCATACCAGATGCTGTAACATACATCATAGATGCAAACCAGATGAGGACCAGCGGAACACCATTCAGGAGCTCCCACCTTCTGCTGTGGATATAATATAAGATAGCAGCACCATATATCACAGATAAGGAGAATTCCGCCAGTCCAAAAGGATACACCAGCACCGAGAATGCAAGGCCGATTAAGGAGAATGGGACAAGATAATAAGGCAGCCGCTTTTGATCTTCCTCTGACATTAGGCGTGAAAGCCCGTAGGTCACAAAGCTTGAGAGCAGAAAAACATACTGCCTGCTGCTTCCCTCAAAAATCAAAAGGTCAAGCGAATAGAAAAACAAAAACAGTGAAAAGCAAGCACTGTACAAAAAGGCTTTCGTCTGCCACTCACGAGGGGATTGCCGGGAACTGATCCAATATACCGCACCTGCAGCAGCCAAACTGATGAAAGCATGCTCACTATGTAGCAGCCAGGTCAAAACCAATGCAAACGGAAGATAAATATGGGCTGACCATGCAAAAGAACGAAATAGCATTTGTTCTTTATTCCTTAAGAAAGCCGAAATTCCGGCAAGGACAATGCCCGGCATGACAATCTCTATCCATCGGACTATTTCAGGCAAGAGCACAGCCTTGCTGACGGCAGTTAAAAGAGCAAAATATGCTGCAAACACGATTGCCGGCATCAGATAAGATGACAGCCTATTTTTCACTGCTTTATGAAGTCTGTAATAAATCCCTATTCCGCAAACCAATACCGCTGCTCTGGCCCACTCATTCAGCGGGAGGAAGATCGCAGATAGAACGGCTGCCGAATAAAAGGCCTGTGAAATAAAAAAAATATATTTACTCTTTGCCGGCTCAATTTTCCTATTCAGCAGCATGCCTGTCGCCAAACTGGCTGCAGCCAGGATTGCATTCATCGCAAATCCGAGTGTCTCTCTGTAAAATGGCCAGCTGGTCCGCAGCCATTCCCCCCAGGAGAAGAAGGCAAGTGCAAAGGACAAAGGAACTGCCCATGACAAAGCTTCGTTGAACTCCTGCCTTTTTTCAGCGGTTCGGGACATCCAGAACAGGACGCTGAGAAGCATCAGCATAACGCCTAGCCTGCCCCAGCAGGCAAAGCTTGCGGACAGCAGCATGCAGATGCCCATTACACCCAGTCCGATATCACGCGAACTTTGGCTGATAACACGAAAAAATACCGGTGTTTTAAGGATGCCGAATATAACATATATAACAGCGCCCGATAGAAAAACAGGCAATAGAAAATTTTTGAATGAGAAAAATCTATCAGCCAATAACAGCAGCTCCCATGATGCCGCGAATAGAAAAACAGGGCTAAAATAAGCAAATAAACCATTTTTTCCTTCAGCCAAAAACAAAAACTGGCCGGAAAGAATCAGGTAAGCGAGGAGCATGCTAATGGACGGTTCATTCAATCCTGCCAGCGCTGCCTCTGCACTTATCAATAAGAAGACAAAAAGAGACACAGCTGCACTCGTCCAGTTGAATATCTTCTTCCAGCCTTCATCTTCCCTGAGCATTTTTGGCAGGAACATAAACCCTGCACCGGCAGCAGCATAAATTGCCGGGCTAAGAAACTCCAGCAGGGAATTTTCCGTCAGCTGGTATATCCCCATAACAATCAGCAGTGTGAACGCATAATGATATTCCTTCCTGCCGGAAACATACACACTCGCCATAAAGAGAACAGCTGCAAGAAGCAGATTGATGCCAACACTAAAAGTATTCTGATAAAAAGCCAGCATCATAACAGTAGACAAAATCAGGCTTGCCTGGACGATATAAGCCAGCTCCCTAAAGAACAGGGGAGAAATACTCTTTTTCCGCCCCTTCAGGAACAGGGCAATCAGTCCCGCATTATAAATCATCATGCCTAAATAAAAGGTATCCTGCCTTGCCCCCAGTGCAAGCAGCAGGAAGCCGGCAGCCGATGTTAATGCTGAGAAAGCAAACCAGACGAAAAGCCTTGAACCCATTTGCCGGGCAAGGAAACCATAAAACGGAGCCAGGATTAAAGCTCCTGCAGCAGCATAAAAATAGCTCCCCTCACCATAAAAAGATAAATACTCGCCCATGAGACCGAACCAGCTTACCGACAGCAGAAAGATGGGCAGAAACAAGCTCCCCAGCACATTGAAGGCAAGAGCAGTCTTTTGTATTCCAAGAAGCTTCCCGGCTGCAAGGGAGATCCCGAAGAACAGCAATGAAACAAGTGCGATGGAACCGCTCTTCATCCAGTCGCTCATTTCATCCCAATTGCTGGTTGCGACAAAAAGCCCTCCAACCAGGAGCAGCACAACACCGAGATTCAGCGTCATTGATATATTCCGTTCCCGCACTTCCTCGGGGCTCCGTGTTTTTTCTTCAGCAGAAGGCTTTTCAGGTACAGATACAGGCGCAGGTGCAGTGATCACCTTCTCTTCCTTTTTCGGCTGCTCAGCCGTTTTCAATTCCACTGCATCCAATTCCAGTGACTGATAGTAGGAAAGATGGGCTTCAAGCACCCGGCTGTAATCGTCCGGACCAATGAATTCCTGCTTTTTCAGTTTATACAGTTCTTTTTGGAAAATTTGCTTTTCATGCTCTTTGGTAAGAGAACCCAAGGATATGCCCCCTTCTGTGGATTAAAATTCCATCATATTCATTTGGTGTAATATTACACCAAATGAATCATTTTTAAAACTATTTTTTAAAAAATTGACAGAATTTTTGCAAGAGGGAGGTTTTCTTAACCGCTATGGAGAATATAAAGCATTTATTTGCGAAGGCTCTGCCGGCTGCGGGAATATACCCAGCCCGTACAGAGAAATAGGAGGCTGCTATGCTAAACAATGTATTCGATTATTTGAAAAAAGAACGCGACACCCACCTGCAGGAGCTGACGGAGTTTTTATCGATTCCAAGCATCAGCGCCCTGCCTGATCATAAGGAAGATGTCAGAAAGGCAGCAGAATGGACGGCGAAAGCGCTTGAAAAAGCTGGTGCTGAGAATGTCAATATCTATGATACTTCCGGCCATCCGGTTGTATACGGAGACTATATAAGGGATGAAAGCAGACCGACTGTCCTGATATATGGCCATTATGATGTCCAGCCGGCCGATCCGCTTGAGCTCTGGGAAAGTGCGCCTTTCGATCCCAAAATCAGGGATGAGAAAATCTTTGCCAGGGGAGCGAGCGATGATAAAGGACAGGTCTTCATGCATATAAAAGCTTTTGAAGCACTGTTGAAGGTGACTGGAAATGCACCTGTCAATTTTAAGTTTTGCATAGAAGGTGAAGAGGAAATCGGGAGTCCGAATCTGCCAAAATTCGCTGAGGAGCATAGAGAGCTCCTTTCTGCAGATGCAGCGGTGATTTCGGATACCAGCATGATGGAAAAAGGCAGGCCCTCCATATGCTATGGACTAAGGGGGCTCTGCGGGCTGCAGATTGACTTGAAAGGAGCAAATGCTGATCTGCATTCAGGTTTATATGGAGGAGCGGTGCAAAATCCGATACATGCCTTGGCTAAAATTGTGTCTTCCTTTCATGATTTTGACGGTAAAATATTGGTCGACGGCTTCTATGATCAGGTGGAAACATTGACCGAGCAGGAAAAAAAGGCTTATGATGCACTTCGCTTAGAGGATGACAGCTTTAAATCACAAGCCGGCGTAAAGGAGCTGTTTGGGGAATCGGGGTACTCAACTGTTGAGAGGCTTTGGGTCAGGCCGACTTTGGAAATCAATGGAATCGGCGGAGGCTTCCAGGGTGAAGGGATCAAAACGGTCATCCCTTCCCGGGCATCAGCCAAAATCACCTGCCGCCTTGTCCCCAACCAGGACCCAGATGAAATCGCCCGCCTGCTCGAGGAACATATCAAAAAGCATACTCCTCCTGGTGTAGAACTGAGCGTTTCCTTATTTGACAAAGGAGCGCCTTATGTTACTCCATTTGACCACCCGGCCATCCAGACTGCCGGAAAAGCTTATGAAAAAGTATACGGTGTGCCGGCGGCATTCACCCGCGGAGGGGGATCGATCCCGATCGTTTCCGTTTTCGACCAGCTTCTGGGTCTGCCCGTCGTCCTGATGGGCTTCGGTCTGCCGGAAGAAAACTTCCATGCTCCCAATGAGCACTTCCATCTTGAGAACTTTGATAAAGGCATGCAGACCCTCTGCCATTACTGGGCTGACCTGTCGGAAGAAAGGTTTTGAGACCATAGGAAAAGGCGCTTTTCAGCGCCTTTTCTTTATTTCCTGATAGAAACCAATTTTACATCATCAAAGCTGAAACGGTGGTAATTTTCCTCTTTGTCGGTAAACTCAATAAATCCTTCAAGGTCCTTGATCCTTCCAATAACTTCAGAACGGCTTTCGGCCTCAATCTCCTCAATGACCTCCAGGCCTTTCTCAAATGTGTAAACAATTTTAAAATTTTCCATTGCTAACATCTCCTCTTTTATTCTATATGATTGCCTTCACCGGAAGGAAGGTCTCCAAACCGCGATAGTTCAGTTTGTTTTTAAGAGTACAAGCAGCCCATCTTCTGCATACCCCAGGACTTCCCGGGCGTCCACGTCTGACAGGCCAAGGTCTGAAAGTCTCCCAAGAACACTGGAAAGAGCCGGTTCTTCTCCATCCGGTTCAAACGCTGTAGCAAGATTCCGGAAGACCGGACCATCATTTGAAGGTGAATGTTTAACCATTTCAACCTGCAATCCTGTTTTCTCTTTCAGCTTGTCACCCTCTTCACTATCCCTGCACACCACTATATAGCTTTCTGCGGATGAAGCATCCGCTGCTTTCCCGATGATTTCATCTGCAGAAGAAAATACGCCTGCCACTTTTGATTCAGCCATTATGTATCTTCACTCTCCTTCCGGCATCTCTTTCGCATTTTTCCCTAATGGAAACGCCCAAAACCTCTTTTTAATCTGCAAAACATGGAAAAAGGCATTGAGTCTGTGCTCAACGCCTTCAAGAAATTACTTAGTCGTATATAATTTCGGGTCCACTTCAAGGATAAAATCATTTTTCCTGCCTGTATATAGAATATCAAGCTCATGCATGGCCCTCGTGCAGGCAGTATAAAAAATGGTCCGGTCACTTTCATGATCATAGGCAGAAGCATCATAAATAATGACAGTGTCAAACTCGATGCCTTTTGCCAAATAAGCCGGAATGATGGTGACGCCTTTTTCATAGGAGAGGGTTCCCTTTTCGATCAGCCGCACATCCGGCAGCAGTTCCTTCAAGCCTTCAAACGCTTCCTTGCTCTCTTTTGCCGTTCTGCAGATAATGCTGATTGATTTATGAGCCTCTTTCAGCTGCCTATTCACTGTTTCAGCAATCTTAGCATGAAGAGCTTCCCTGTCTTCTTCAAATATTACAGCAGGAAGCCTTCCTTCCCGATTGAATGGCTCAACAAGATCCCCGCCGCTGATAAAAGATCTTGTAAATTCTACAATTGGCCTGGAAGAGCGGTAGCTTTTTGTCAGCACGATGGTCTTCGCTTCTTCCTCATGGCCATGGTACAGCGTCGTAGCACCGATGGAATGAGTATACACCGCCTGGTTCACATCGCCCAAAAGAGTGAGCCTGCTGTAGGGAAACAGCTCTTTGATATAAGCAAACTGGAAAGGAGAATAATCCTGTGCTTCATCAATGAACACATGCCTGATCCCCGTATCCTGCTTTCTCCCTTCCAGGAGATACTGCAGATATAAGTATGGCGTGGCATCTTCGTATGGAATTCTTTCCCTATTCAAATTTGCTGTGGTAATCGCGCAGACAGCATCCCAGTTTTCCGGTAAAAGAGATTCATCCATTAGGTGATCTATGCGGAAAAGCTGCTCATAGGTTGCGAATACATCAAGAAATTTTAGGTTCTTCACCCTGCTTTTCAGTCCTTTGAATCTTTTATTGACCACCATGTTCTCAAGGAACTTCTGCTCTTGTTCAAATTCATCAAAGTTCTCACCGTTTTTATTTTGCTTCTGCTGTGCTTTTTTAAAGGCTTCCAGATAATCCATTTTATCAAGAAGCTGAATTTCCTCTTCCACCCATTCTTTTTTTCGCTCTGCTTTTTGGATTTTCCGGAGCTCCTGCAGCAGCCAGTCCTTAGTCAGCTGCATCCGGTTTGGGATGGAGATGGATTTATCCAGTGAGTAAAAATACTGGCTGATCTCTTCATGGGAAAAAAGAGTCGCGCCGCGGAAGCGCAGGTCTTCAAATTGCAGCCCTTCCTCCGAGAGCTTCCCGGCATATGCATTAATCATTTCAACAAATCCGGTATCAGACTTGAACCTGATTGCCTTCTTCCTCATCTCTTTTTCAGGAGACTCTTCTTCTGAAAGGATAGATTCCAGCTGATCAAAAGGATCTTCTACACCAAGCTCCCTGCCGAGGCTTCGCGTTATATATTCCTGATAGGTTGCCTGTGACATATTTTCCTCGCCAAGTTCAGGAAGGACGGTGGAAACATAGCTGTTAAAAAGAGAATTGGGAGAAAACAGCATAATATTGTCCGCCTGAAGGGTGCCTCTGTGCCTGTAAAGCAGATAGGCCACACGCTGGAGCGCAGCCGATGTTTTCCCGCTTCCGGCGACTCCCTGGACAATCAGCACCTTGCTGTTTTCATTGCGGATAATTTCATTCTGTTCTTTCTGAATGGTCGCTACAATCGACTTCATCTGGGTGCTCGCCTTATTGCCGAGAACTTCCTGAAGAAGCTGGTCCCCAATCGTCAGCCCTGTATCAAACATTCCTTCAATCTTACCGCCCCTGATGATGAACTGCCGCTTCAGCAGCATTTCTCCTTCAATGGTTCCTTCTGGCGTTTGGTATTGGGCGGGGCCGGGAGCATAATCATAATACATGCTTGAAATCGGAGCCCGCCAATCATAGACGAGAAAATTTTCATCTTTTTCATCCATAAGAGAGGATATTCCGAGATAGATGACATCTTCCTCTTTTTCTCCTTCCTCATGGAAATCAATCCTTCCGAAATAAGGAGAATTCTTGATTTTTGCCAATGTACTCAGCTGCCGGTCAAGCTGGCTTTTGGTCCTTTCCCTTTCAGATAAAAGTTCAGCCTGCTGCTTGATGCTCGTAAATGTCTCAATCACATCATCCGGCTCATCCAGATTGACTGTAACATCTTCCCAGAATGTTTTTTTGAGTTCAAGCACATCTGAGCCTGCTGCAGACCCTTTACCCAAAAGCTTGTGCATCTTGCTGTCTGCAATCCCGATGATCTCTTTAACCCGATGCTGTTCCATTTCTTTGCTATCGCCTGGTTTGCTCATAAAAAAAACACTCCCCGGAAAAAATTACGGCCGTTTTTAGTTGACACCACTTGTGTTTCTGTGTTACTATTTAATTAGATAATGATATATATTTTCAAATGGCTTTTTTAGACCGCTCTTCATTGTAACACTAATACATATATTAAACAAGACCGCTGTTTTTAGCCGGTCTTGTTTTTTTGTATTTTTGAATCTGCTCTATTCAGTTCACTTTTTCAATAAAAACTAATGCCAGGGCTCCTGCAAAACAGCAGGAGCCCTATTTTCACTATCTATAAAGGCTTAGGATCATAGCTGGATCCTGTAAGATCAGTCAGCTTGCAGACAGCATCCCAGGCAAGCGGATAAAATTCATGCCTGGCACCGCGCTCCAGGGCCTGGGCTGGAATGCCCTTCAGGCTTTTCGTCCGCAGGCCGATCATCCTTTTGACCAGCTGGATATGGGAATGGCGGAAAGTCTGGAAATACTCGTCAAATGTCAGCAGAGTCTTCAGAAGCCGATAAAGCGTCCGATTGCCGTCAGGTGTTTCTAAAAGCTGGAGCAGAGTCCTGTTTTCCTTCTTTAACAGCCTTTCGAACGGTTCCCAAAGCTTAGGTCCTTCTTTTAAAATAGCATTAAATCCCGGCGAGTCCTGGCCGCTGCCCCTTCCAAGGAACAGCCTGATCGTATGATAATCGGCAGGTGTGATGGCTTTTACGAGATCGAAAACAGGCGGAAGCTGGCGCAAATGCTCATTGATCCGGTCAAGCATAAGACTTGCCCCTTCGGCATCTCCTTTTTGCATGCTCTTGCATGACCGGTCCAAATATTGAAGGATCAGTTTGAAGTGCAGCTCTGCAATCTGGTGGACTGTCTGAAAAGTAAGCTCATCCTCGCAGCAGAGCTCTTCTTCTTCCTTCTGAAGGCTGAGCAGTTCTTGTGTGCGGATGTATTTTTCATAGTCAGACAGCTGTTTGCTTTCCTCTTTCACTGTATCACTCCCATTTCAATCAGGATATTTTCTGAGGACTGCGCGCACCGGGCTTCCATCGGCATATTCAATCGGAAGGGGAAGTGCGATCAATTCGTAGACCCCCGGCTCTGCTTCACTTAAATCCAGCCCCTCGAGTATATGGATCCCGCATCGCTGGAGCTCATGATGGGCGGGAAGCTCCTTACTGTCCAGCCTATCAACAGAAGGCACATCCATGCCAATAAGCTTGACGCCTTTTTCAGCCAAAAATGGTGCAATATCAGGATTTAAAAAAGTGATTTCTTCCGGAAATACAGAGGCATCCTTCCATGACTCCGTCCTTAATAGAAGCCTCTCAGCGCCGTGAAGATCAATTCCTTCAAGCTCTTTTTTCCCGATGCTGGCTGCGCCTGCAAGATCGGCAACTAACGCTTTTCCTATATATACTTCAAGCGGTATATCGGTCATCCGATTCCCTGCTGAGTCAAAATGGAAAGGGGAATCCACATGAGTACCTGTGTGTATGCTCATGGTCAGCTTCCCGACATTCACAGAGCCGCTCTCTTCCTTTGGCCAGCTGACTTCATAGGCAAACGCTGTGTCTCCCGGCCAGACAGGCATCCCCTTGTGAAGCTTCCTTGAAATATCAATGATCATCTTTTATGACTCCTTATGCGATGATTTCTCGCTTGTTTTCATATTTTTCGTATAATCTGTTCTCCATGATGTCCTTTAGAATCGACACAGCCCTCCAGATATCATTGTACGAAGTATAAAAGGCTACCGGTGCGAGCCTGATGATATTAGGAGAACGGAAGTCCGGCACCACACCTTTTTCTTTTAAGGCTTTGCAGATCCTTGCAGCATCCGGGTGCTCAAGAGCAACATGCCCTCCCCGCCGCATATCTTCTCTCGGCGTTCCGATTGTAAGCCCATAACCGGACAGATAAGTTTCTGCCAATTCTATCAGGTAGCCGGTAGCTTTCAAGGATTTTTCTCTGATTCTATCGATTCCGGCTTCCTCAAACATATCGAGCGAGCCTAATAGCGGAGCGGCACTTAAAATATGAGGCGTCCCAATTTGAAAAGCGCCTGCATCATGAGCTGGTTTGAAAGTATGCTCCATATCGAACTGCCGGCTTTTATCCGACCCGAACCAGCCGGATAAGCCCGGCATTTTGCCAAAATGCTTTTTATTCACATAAAGGCCTCCGATTCCCCCAGGCCCGCCGTTCATATATTTATAGCTGCACCAATAAGCAAAATCTGTGCCCCATTCTGAAAAATGGTGCGGAACCGCCCCAGCAGAGTGACACGCATCAAAGCCGATAAGGATGCCCCTCTTGTGGGCTTCCTTTGTCAGCCGTTCTATATCCAGAAGCTGTCCGCTTCTATATAAAACAGTAGGAAGGATGATCAGGCAGATTTCATCCGTCATCGCCTCTATGATATCTTCCTCAGTGATTGTTCTCCCATCCCTGCTCTTTACCTGGACGAGATGCTCTTCAGGCGGCAGACCCTTCAGCTTGAGCTGTGATTGCAGCGCATAGATATCCGATGGAAAGTTCAATTCGTCAGCCAATATTTTGGTCCGCTTGCCTTCCGGCTTGAAAAAGGTTGCGACAAGCTGGTGCAAATTCGTTGTGGTGGAAGCGGTTGCAATCACTTCTCCAGGCTCTCCTCCAACCAACGCTGCTGACCTATGCCCCAATCTTTCGGATACATAGTACCAAGGATTCTCCCCGCTCATCCATCCGTCTATGCCTAAGTTTTTCCATGAATCAAGCATATCGAAGAGTGTTTTTTCTGCCCTTGATGATAAAAGCCCCAGTGAATTGCCATCCAGATAAATCATATTTTCTTTTATGTAAAATTCTTCTGCAAATTTGCGGAGCGGATCCTGGCTATCCAAATAATCTGCTCTCTCTCTTAATTGTTCCAAGTGATTCCCTCCCTGCTCTTCTTAAAAGGTAAGCCAGAATAAGGGTATTGTCAATATTCTGAATTAACCCGGTAAATGGAAAAAGAACCTGGCTCAGCCAGGCCCCCATCTTTTTATTTATTCACCTTTTGCAGGCTCGGGTGCCTTTGTATCCGCTGCACTCCTGAGAGGAATTTCCTTCAGGAAGAAGGTCAGAATGACTGCCACCAGCATCGTGATGGTGACAAATAAGAACACGCCCGACAATGCATAGCTGAGCGCCTCCCTGAGCATTGAAATGATATGCTCGAACAGGGAAGCAGCTTCTGCCGGCAGCGAAGACTTAACCAGGGCCAGTTTCTCATGATCCAGGAGAAGCTGAGGGTTCTTCAGAGACTCCAGTTTCCCCGCAAGCTCAGGAGAAGCAGCCATATTATTGGTATTCTGATTCTGTGACATGGTGGTCATTTTGTCTTCCATGCGGTTATTCAAAAGTGTTCCCATTATAGCAACACCTACAGTTCCGCCGACTGAGCGGAAAAGCTGGGATGTCGCGGTGGCAACCCCCAGGAATTTCTGCTCAACCGCATTCTGGACAGTCAGCGTGAATACCGTCATGCCGATCCCGATACCAAATCCTACAAGAATCAGAAATCCAACAAGTGCATATTGGGAAGTATCTGCATCCATCCGTGATAATAAGTACAATCCTACTGCAGAGATGCATAACCCAATGATTGCCTGCAGCTTATATTTACCTGTCTTCGAGATGATCTGGCCGCCAAGGGCACTGGCGAAAACCAGCCCCAGAGTCATGGCCATCGTCAGGAAGCTTGAGTGTGTGGCTGAATATCCAAGAACACCCTGGATGAAATAAGGCACATACATGACGCCTCCAAACATGGATACCCCGATGACGAAGCCAATGATATTTGAAATTGTAAAGATACCGTTCTTAAATAAATATAGCGGCAGAATCGGTGTTTTGACTTTTCTTTCGATTAGGATGAACAAGATGAGTGCAATCACAGCACCGCCGAACAGCATGATAATCTGTGATGAACCCCAGTCATATTTTGTTCCTGCCCAGGAGAATCCTAATAAAGTGAGAACGATGGTGGCTGTCAAAAATACTGCCCCAACATAATCGACGCTTTCCCCTTTTTTCTTTTCCTGTGACGGGAACAGCTTCCAAATCAATGCAAGTGCGACAATGCCTAGCGGCAGGAATACCCAGAATACCCATTTCCACTCCAGGTTATCAACAATATAACCGCCGAGCGTCGGGCCGAAGACACTGGAGATCCCGAACACAGCGCTCATCGCCCCCTGCCACTTCCCTCTCTCGCGGGGCGCAAAAAGGTCTCCTACGGCAGTAAAGGCAGTAGACATGATCATACCGGCCCCAAAGCCCTGGATGCCGCGGTATGTAATCAGGTCAAAGATATCAGAGGACGTTCCCGATAAAAAGGCGCCGATAGAAAAGATAATAATTCCAATTAAAATAAATGGCTTCCGTCCATAAATATCAGACAGTTTCCCGACAAGTATGGTTGTAATGGCGCTGGTCAGCATATAAATCGTGAAAACCCAGCTGTAATAATCCAGTCCGCCCAGGTCGGATATGATTTTTGGAAGGGCGTTGCCTACGATTGTCTGATTGACTGCGGCAAAGAACATTGCAGCAATGATGGCGATCATAATCGTAATTTTTTCTTTTTGGCTCAAATGTTCCATTATTTGCTTCACCTCTTATGATGTCTCTTTTTAGTGGACCCTGCCCAGCAGGCTGCTTGTCAGAGCAAGTTCTTCATCCGATAAATCACGGAGCTTTTCTTCAAAATAATCCTTGGAAACCTGCTCCAGCTCTGCTGCCATCTTTCTTCCCTCATCTGTCAGGGACAAGCATACAATTCTTCTGTCGTGTTCGCTTCCGCCCCGCACGATCAGTCCTTTGCTAAGCAGCTTTTCGCTGACTGCTGTTATATGGCTGCTTGAGACCCCGAGCTCATCCGCCAGCTGGGAGACCTTACTTTCCCCTTTTTCTGCAAGCTTCCTGAGAACAAGGAATTCATTAAAAGGAATATACCCGTCAAAAAGGCCATGAAAATCTGCTTTTGATTTCTTCACAGTTCCTCTCACTGTTGCAATCAGGTCGTAAATCAATCTATCCCTGCTAATTGGTATCCCCCCTGCTTCCATTTACCAGATAAATAATTAACTTTGTGAACTATTAACTTAAGCAACTATAATCCTATGCTTTCTTTTTGTCAACATAAAAAAACCAAAAGCTTTTCAAGCTTTTGGTTTTGGTTATTTTAAAAAATATTTCTGGCTAGTTTTAATGAATGTCCCTTTGATTTCCTTAAATAGACGAATAGGCACAAGAAGAATATCGCACCTGCTCCTCTCAGGACTGAAGAAACTGTCATAGCAGCATTCATGCCGGCCGCTTCAAGAAGGAATACACCAAACTGCGGCGCAATGAAGGCGACGAGGGCCAGCAGAATATTATAGTTCGAAATACAGATGCTGCGTGTTTCCTCTTCAGTTACCTCCAGCAGCTGGTTGAAGAGCAGCAGCACGGTGCCTGAAACAAACAGACCGGAAAAGAAATTGACGATAACCAGATACACCATATTCGGCGAGAGGATTGTCAGCACAGGTGCCGATGCCATACCCAAAGATACAAGAATCATCATTTTCGCATTAGTGTGTTTATCAGCCATCCTTCCCCACCATTTAAAGCTCACAATCTGGGCAAGCTGATTCGCAACAGTGAAAAGGCTGATCCAAAGTGCCGTGGCGCCGGCAATTTTGATCTGATAGATGCTGAAAAGCGACCAGGCCATCTGCCACCCGAAATTAAAGAAAAGACTGCAGATGATAAAAAACAAGAAAGGCTTGTGCCTGAAAACATGAAGGCCGATGCTTAGTTTTTTCTCCGCTTTCCTGCTGGACTTTGGCTCTTCATGCTTGAACAAATAGTACACTTCCGCCAGTCCAATCAAAAACGCGGCTAAAAATAAAACCTGGAAAGGCAGAGAATTGGACTGGTCAAACTGCTGCAGAAGAATGCCGATGGCGAAAGTTGAAAGCATGCCGACAATGGTCATTACTTTGTTCCGCTCGGAGAAGAAACCGCTCCGGCGGCTGTCAGGTATCAGATCGCCGATGAAGGACTGCCAGCTCAAATTGGCAATCGAACCTGGAAAATTCATCAGGCCGACAAGGAGGACAAATATCCACCCTCTCATCTCCTCAGGCAGATACACAAGCAAAAACATCGCTAAAAGGAAAAAACGCGCGGCCAGGAAGGAGTATGCAGTAAGCCGCTTCTTTTCTTCCATCCTGCCTATAAGCAGGGAGCCGATCACCATGGCAAAAATTCCTATAAACTGAGGCAGGGAGCTGATCAATCCAACCTGGTAGTTCGAAACGCCAAGTACACTGATCGCAAACAGAGGAAAATAATTGGTGCTGATGTTCAAAATGACAGTAGTAGCAATCCCATTGCGGATGCTGAGCTTCTCATTTGCATCGACAGCCGAAGCTGATCGGGCCATATATACATCTTCTTTCATTGTAGAATTTTTCATAAACAATAATTTCCTTAGCTATCATAGTCTCTCAGCAAAACCGTTGCAAGTGCTTTTTATACATTTTTTGTGAATTTTTCAGATGAATTGTAAACAAGGCTTCCATCCTTTACACTGTTAGGGAATGAAAGGAGCCATACTTGTGGAAAAAATAATGGATCATATTGGAATAGCCGTACGAGATATAGACAGCACCCTCAAATTTTACACACACATATTGGATGCTGAACTGATTGACAGATATGTAAGTGAAGCAGCAGGAGTCGAAAGCGAAGTCTGCATACTAGAGGTTAATGGCGACCGGATCGAACTCCTGGCACCTACCAATAATACAACCTCCCCCATCGCCAGGTTCATCAAGCAAAAAGGGAAAGGCGTCCACCATATCGCCTACCGGGTGCCTGATTTAATGGAGGCAATCGCTGACCTGAAAAACAGCGGAATCCGGATTCTTGAGGATTCCCTCAGGACAAACAAGCATGGCAGGAGGCTCGTGTATCTGAATCCTGCTGATACAGAAGGAACCATCATTGAGTACTGTGATTATCCAGGGATCGCAAATGAATAAGCAAAACCGCCTTCTCAGTTAAAAAGGAGGCGGTTTTTTCTTTTTCATCCTTTAAATGACAAAAGTCCTTTCCTGTCTCATAGGTCTTCAAGTATACTTTATATGATTAATAATCTATCAAAAGATTTATTCTACTGGAGTATATAACATGACCAATGAATTGATTTTATATAAATCGCTAGTCGCTCTTTCAGGAGTTTTGAGCTTATGTTTATGCCTATTTGCCTTCTATAAGCTAAAAGGCGCTCCAGGTGTTAAACCAT
Organism: Cytobacillus sp. T106; assembly: GCF_040492155.1. Taxonomy (NCBI): domain Bacteria; kingdom Bacillati; phylum Bacillota; class Bacilli; order Caryophanales; family Bacillaceae; genus Cytobacillus; species Cytobacillus sp. T106. Next base: position 109,701 of record NZ_JBEUMK010000012.1, read on the forward strand.
ATATCATCGCGACCATCTTATCGTCGCTCTTTTCCTTTTTCTATGTATTTGAACTGTCCAGTTCCACACTGAAGGGCATCAAACTATGGTTAAGTATGGAATATCTTGTCATGCCCTTTATTCCTGCCTTTATCTTCTTAATGTGTGCTGAATATGCCGGGCAAAAGCTGAAGCCCTGGGTCATTTATATTCTTTTCCTTTTACCCAGTGCAACCATCTTCATGCATGCCACAAATGGCCTTCACCATCTGTACTATAAGGCTGTTGAGCTGAGAAATGATGCCCCCTTCCCGATTGCCGATCTGGAATATGGCCCTTTCTTTTATGTTCACGCTTTTTATATGTTCATCTGTCTGACGGTCAGTGTCCTGACATTGCTTCTTCGGCTAAAAGGTGCATCCCTCCTGTTCAGAATCCAGTTAATGGCCATGGCTGCCGGTCTGGTATTCCCGATTCTTGCAAATTATTTTTACTTAAACGACCTGAGCCCCTATGGCATTGATCTTGGACCCGTTTCCATGAGCTTATCTTATCTTTTCCACTGGGTCGCTTTGATGTCTTTCAAAATGTTCGATGTTACCCCGATATTAAGAGATACTGTTTTTGACAGAATGAAAGAAGGCGTGATTGTCCTGAACCGGAAGGGAGCCATCCTTGATTACAACTCAGCGATGGTTCCTATCATGCCCTTCCTCAAGCCTTCTGTGATCGGCAAGCCATTTAAAGAGGCATTTTCCGGATTCCGCATACTTGAGGAAATTATAGAGAATGGGATGGACTGCGATTATGAGTGGATTCAGGATGGAAAAAAAATCCACCACCAGGTTCAAATGTCAGATGTCGAGGATAAAAATGGCCATCAAATTGGGCGGATTATTTCATTTGTTAACATTACTGAAAAAATCCTGATACAGGAACAACTGAAGGAACTCGCTTCCATTGACGGCCTGACACAAGTTTACAACCGGACTTATTTTATGAAGCAATCGCTGGAATCACTGGGGGGCATCAGTCCCAATGGGGGGGATGTCTCCTTAATCATGTTTGACATCGACCATTTTAAAAAAATTAATGATGAATATGGCCATGAGACTGGGGATTTTGTACTCTCCCATGTTGCGAGGGTTGCCAAAGAGAGCATTCGCGCTGCGGATGTGATAGGCAGATACGGAGGGGAAGAATTTATCATTCTGCTCCCGGATACTTCCTTTGACGAAGCCTATGATTTAGCTGAAGCGATACGACTCAATGTTGCAGAACAGTACACCAAGTTGGGCCAGGTTAATGTGCATGCAACGCTTAGTTTAGGAGTTTCACATATGTTTCTTTTTCCGCAGGTTTTGGACGATCCTATTCAATTTCTGATGAGAGAAGCAGACCAGGCTTTGTATGCTGCCAAAAGGAATGGAAGAAATAATGTTCAGCGGTTTGTGAGGGAAACAGAGTTGACGGAAGTATAGGCGGGAACAGGCTTTTATTTGCACCTGTTCTTTTTAATTATGTTAAAATATGACAAAAGGAGTGATGATGATTGATTGTAAAAACCCGGACAGAACCCCGTGAGTTGCGTCTTTTCAGGGCATTGAATTCCCGTATGGATTTGTCAACTAAGGATGAGACTTACTATTCTAATTTAGAGAAAGGCTACCAGGGCGAACTTCAATTTGATGAATGGCTGCTCTCTGCAGCAGAAGGAGGCCTGATTTTAAACGATTTGCTGCTGGAAATGAACAACACCTTATTTCAAATCGACTCTTTGCTGATCACCGCATACATCGTTTATCTCTTTGAAGTCAAAAACTTCGAAGGCGACTTTGTGGCCGAAGGAGACCAATGGTTCACCGCCTCAAAAACCGAAATCAAAAACCCCCTCCTGCAGCTCAAAAGAAACGAGCAGCTGTTCCGCCGGCTCCTCCAGGAAATAGGCTGCAAAACCAAAATCCAATCCCACCTCATCTTCATCAACCCGGAATTCCAGCTCTATCAAGCCCCTCTCAACCTCCCTGCCGTATTCCACCCGCAGCTCAACCGCTTTGCCGGTCCTCTAAAGAAGGATACCTCACTGAAACTGTCATCAGCACATACCAAACTCGCAGACAGACTGGCCGCTGCCCACCTTGATAAATCACCTTTTTCATCTGTGCCAGAGTATGGGTGGGAGGGGTTGAGGAAGGGGATTGGGTGTAGGGGGTGTGGGGTGCTGTATGAGTACTTTGATGGGAAAAATCTGAAATGCAATCACTGCGGAGGAAAAGAAAGCTATGCCACAGCGATTATACGTGCTGCAGAAGATTATAAGCTACTTTTTCCGGATAGGAAAGTAACGACTAATGGTATTTATGAGTGGTGTGAGGTTATTAAATGCAATAGAACCATTCGGAAGGCACTATCCAGCCATTATGATTTAAAAGGACATGGCTATTCTTCTCACTTTATAGAGCGCAGTTAGACTTTCGGGGATTGAAGTAAGGATATATGAAAAGGTGTTGAGTAGTAGTACAAGGTTTCTGGTTTTCATCGTGGAACCTCTTTTTAAATTTTCAGTATTTAGTTTGTTTTTACTCTTAATACTAGTTAAGTTGAGTGACTCTTCTCTTCTTGATATACTCTGATTCAGGTTTACTCTGGCTAGTGTTACTCTTACTTTCTTCATGAGGGACTCTCGTCTAGTTTTCTCTGGTCGGAGTGATTCATATCTTCTTTTTGAGGCACTCTAGTCTAGTTTTCTTTGGCCAGAGTGATTCATATCCTCTTTTTGAGTCACTCTAGTCTGGTTTTCTTTGACCAGAGTGACTCATACCCTCTTTTTGAGGCACTCTAGTCTAGTTTTCTTTGGCCAGAGTGATTCATATCCTCTTTTTGAGGCACTCTAGTCTGGTTTTCTTTGGCCAGAGTGATTCATATCCTCTTTTTGAGGCACTCTAGTCTGGTTTTCTTTGACCAGAGTGACTCATATCCTCTTTTTAAGTCACTCTAGTCTGGTTTTCTTTGACCAGAGTGACTCATATCCTCTTTTTAAGTCACTCTAGTCTAGTTTTCTTTGATTAGAGTGACTCAAATCTTCTTTTTGATGCACCCTAGTATACTTTTCTTTGGTTAGAGTGCTTCATATACTTTATTTAGGATCTCTGTCAGATATTTTTTGACTGTGGAGACGCATCCTGTCTATTATTCTCTTTTTATTTTGATTAAATGTCATGATCTTTTACCTGCCTAACCCCATCATTTTGTTAGAACCTAAAGCCCTCCCCCCTTCTCAGCCAACTCCCTCAACCCCTCAGCCCTAAACACTATAAACTCCCGCATATACCTCTCCAAAAACAGCTTATCAGCAGCAATTCCCAGCAGTCCCAAAGGCGATTCATATTGGAAAGTATCAAGCATCACCGTTCCTTCAGCTTCCTCGAAAAATTCATGAGTATGAACAAACGACTTGAAAGCGCCTTTCACCATGATATCGACAAAACGAAAAGGCTTTTCCATAACTGTCACTTTGGCCGTCAGCCTCTGTCTGATACCGAAATGCACGGCCTCCCAAGTTACCATATCGCCTTTTTCAAGCAATCCGCTGGTCACTCCTCCAACTGCCCTTTCCTGTGTTCTAGATGTTGTTTGCGTATGTACTTCAACACTTCTGGCAAGGTCAAAACATATTTTAATTGGTGCTTTGATGAATTGTGAATGTCTGATGATTGGCATAATGGAGACTCCTCATTTTTTTCATTAACACTATTTTAACTCAACAACAAAAAAAGGACAGTCTTCCAAAGAGAACTGTCCTTTCCAGTTAAGGAGTCAAATAATTTTTCTAAATAACTCTTCTTCTTAATGAGGTGTATAGATATTCCTTGCATGGTCTCTGAAAGCTTTAACTAATACAGGATGTCCTTACCTGCAAGCAGCTATATCTGTTTGTACTCAGCTAAAAAAATAAGAACTTATCCTGCCTGCTTAACACTCTCCCAATCTTATCAACGGACCGACGGGAAAGCGCATAGATTTTATGTGTATCATCAATATTCATAATTGTCCCATGACCTTCACCAATCCAGAGAAAATAAATCTTATTCCCCATAGCTACTTTGTAATCCGGCTCCGCCATATCTGCGATACCAGGTTGTTTCTTAGCGTTCCTGAAGGCATTCCTAAATATCTGGACTGATTTAGTGTCGGAAATTGTAATGGACCTTTCCCCTTCTAATGCATGCATCTTATACACTTCCACTTTCTCAACCTTCTCCGGCCACAGGTTCCAGCCGGCTAAAAGAACAAATGCCGCCAAAATAATCAGGAGTCTTTTTTTCAAAAAAATCACCTCTAACAGGTTAGACGTTTTTCCATTCAAGAGGTTACTTCAAGATTTTTCGACTAGCCCTTCACTTCCCAATCATCATAGCACTCTGCATCAACACTCAGCTTTTTAGTCCTAAGCCATTCAAATGCTTTGAGCACCAATGGCGACGCATTATCCCAGCTTGCTTCATACTCAGCAAGCCACAAGGCTCCAAACGAATCCTGACCATCAAACTCCAGCGGCTGAGTCAGTCTGCCAGTCCCCTCGACTTCATAAAAAACACAGATATGATGCACATGGGTATATTCCTTCCAACCCCAAGGAAGCATGAAATCAATAACGCCGATATTCCGGATGAATTCTATCTCTAAGCCTGTTTCTTCAAGAAACTCTCTCCTTAAAGCCATAGCCAGGCTTTCTGAATCCTCAAGGCTTCCTCCCGGCAGATCATAGCGATTGGTGTATGGACCGCCTTTTTTGTTTATCACCAGGAGTTTGTTTTTCTTGAAAAAGAGGCCATACACACCATAAGCCCGGTGCATTTTTGATTTCATATCAGCGGGCTACCACCAGTTTGCCTGCACGTAAAAAGTCAGGAGGACTCTTTTTAGCAAAGTGTCTTTCCACACTCATCAAAACCGCATCATTCCCCGGCAATGAGGCGGTTTCAATCGCTTCCGCAAATGACATCCATCTATAAGCTGAATGTTCATGATTTAAGATAACTTCCTGATGCTCCGGAACATAGCCGACAAAAACAGGCGCCATGTAAATATAATTGTCTTTCGCAGAGTATATCTGATCGTATTGGTTGGATACATATAGATAGGGCAGCGAGATGCCTGTTTCTTCTTTTATCTCTCTTAAAGCCGCTTCCCAGGCGGTTTCACCATCCTCTATGCTGCCGCCAATATAGCACCAGGCATCAGGCAAAACAGTTCCGGCTCTTTTTAAAAGCAATACCTTGCTTTCCTTCTCAAGCTTTTTAATTAAGATTGCTGCAATGCCTGTGCATCTTATTGCGACTTCTGACATAGATATACCTCCGAAAAATTTGTTGGCTTTTTTATAACGCATAGGTTTATTTCGCAAGATACTATCCAACTTTGGTCATTTTAAGTTGGATTTCAGGGGTATCTTCAGAAATATGATAAACCCTCCAATAAACCCCCACCAAAAAAATCCCCATTCCTACAAAAATAAAAGTAATCCCTATTTCCGGTATATATGCCATTGCCCAGATAAATAAACTGGAGATCATCCCTCCAACCGCCCCCACCAGTCCAAGGACTGATAGATGCTTTCCTCTTGAATGGGCAGGAAGCGATTTAGCGGTGATGGCCTGAAGGGTTGGCAGATAGATGAGCCCGCCGGCAGAAATGAAAAGCATACCCAGCATTAAGAGGGCTGGATGAATGAAATAGCTTAGGCAGATATAGCCCAGTACAAAAAGCAGCAAGCCCAGCATGAGGGACATTTTTTCCGAAAGCCTTTTGGTCAGTTTGAATATGAAGCCTGCTGCTATGGTGATGATGATCGTTTCTTCCAGATTTAAATAGCCGATCATCTTGTATCCTGAAATATCAATATCCCCAACAGGATATTTTGACACGATCCTGATGCTTAAATAATTGGGGAATTGTTCTTTCAATATATTGATAAGCAGCTGTCCTATGCATAAGAAAAGAAATAATTGTGAGGCAAAAATACTTAGTTTCTTTGCCGGTGCGGCTGGCAGCTCAGTGATTGCATCAGCAGCTTTAAGAGGAATGTCTTTTATCAGCAGGGAGGTCAATACAGCGGATAATATGGAAGTCAGGCCAACTATAAAGAACAGCATGGAAGAATGATTTTCAAAAAAGAATCCGCCCAATAAGCTTCCGCCGGCAAATGCAGTACTTGTAATCCACATAAAGTAGGTATAGATGATTTTTCTGTCCTTCTCATTGCTCGCATCAATGATCAAAGCAGAATAGGCGGGATTTGAGGCACTTTCAAAGAAATAAATAAAGCTGAATGCAACTACAATGGGAATGGCGTAAAAATGGTGGAGTGAATCAAAACAGTACACAATTAAAAAGCCGATTCCAGTCATCATTTCACTGGTGATGATGACTCTTTTCCGTCCGATCCGGTCAGCTGCTTGTCCGCCTAAAAGATATCCTATGATACTAATGATTCCAATGATGATAATCATCATAGTTGTTAAAGAAGGGCCAATTTTCGCTGCAAAATAGACAACCGTGTAAGGCATGACCATCGTATGAGCAAGCACGGTGAAAAATTTCAATAGCATTCTTACCCGGATGGTTACATCAAAAGATAAAAATTGTTTCATATATTTCTCCTCGCTCATTTAGAAAAAAGCACAGAGTATACCCCTGTGCTCCCCCTATTCTACACCTGATTGCCTCTCATAATTTCTGAATACCATTCCGCCGGCCCTAGTCATTCCCGCCTTCTCATAGAACGGAGCATGGGAATCATCACAAAGCAGATCAATCATATAAAGGCCATCAAGTTCTTTAAGCATCCTGTTTAACAGCTCTTTTCCTATCCCTTGGTGCTGATATTCCGGGAGGACTTCGAGCAATGGGATATACGCAGATAGAACATTGTCACTGATGGCAGTGATGAAGCCGGCTGCCTGCTCCGCTTTTTCATCAATGGCAAGGATCACTTTAAAGCTGTTTTCCAGCAATTTCAGATGCGTGTCCGGGGAGGGAGGATTCGGCCAATCTGCAAAAAAACCATTCAGCATGTCAGATGAAATGCCCTTTAAGGAAGATGTATAGATCATAAGAATTCAACTCCTGTCATTTATTAGGTATGTTGATTTCCCGGATCTCAATAAAATAATAAGAACACTGTCTACCTCCGAAATGTGTAATAAGGAATATTTCGACAAAAAACAGCCAAAACCTTTTTCTTCCATAAATAATTTTGCTAGTCCCGCAGCTTTTTCTCAAGGATGATTTTATGCATCCCTTTTTCATCTATGTATGTTTCCATTACATCAAATCCGTGCTTTATGTTCAGGATCAGCATGTCCCGCCACTTGTTCATCGTTTTTGTCCGGACCAGCCTGTACCCCCGCCGCTTGATATATTCATGCTGCATCTCCATCAGCCTGGAAGCAATTCCACTTCCTCTGAACTCCTCATCAACACCGCCGAGCCAGCTGTAAAACTTGCTCTCCTCTAATTCATAGCCCATCTTGTAGCCAATTACCCGTTCTTGACAGGCAGCAACTGCAACAAGCTGCTTAGGCTTATCAGCCATCTTACTTTCCAGCTGGCCCGATTCCCCGAAAATGGAAGCATGCAATGGAAGGATTTTGTCCAGCATTTCCTGTTTTGGCATTCCGGCATAAATTTGATAGTTTACTTCCACTGGCGCTGTCCCCCCTGATGCAAATCGTACCACTTAGGCCTCATTTTAGAAAAATAATCATGGTCTTCCAAAAACAGATACACTTTTTCCATCATCCCCTCAAGGTTTTCAGGGGTATGTTTTAATGTCCAGATAACCGTGGAAAAAGCACACATTCCCAGATAAACGGAATATAAGGTCCAAAACGCCTCTCCCGGTTCTTCCTGATCATGGTAGCCTTTTATTTGGCCAATTGAAAAAGGAATGCTTATATTACGGCTGAAGATGCCGATTTTTAGAAATTCATGTATCGGATCTCCCCAGTCAAACCGGTTAAAGTCAATAATGCCGGCCAGCCTTTTATTTTGAATAATCAGGTTACCAGGATGGTAGTCATCATGCTGAAAAAGGCTGGGACGTTTTTTCATCCTGTGAAGGTTTTTTTCAATAAACTGGATGATTTTATCATCATGTTTGATTTTTACACCGCATGAAGAATATGCTTCCATATACTTCTTATGCTTTTCTGCTTTCCTTTTATACCAGGAAGGCATTCCTTCAGGAGCATGAAGCTGATGCATTTTCCTCAATTGACTTCCGGCCTCTAACCCTATTGCATACTGATCCTGATCAGAAAGGAGCTTTATTTCTTCCTCCGCATCCTTCCCCTCGATAAAGGTGGTGATCATATATCCTCTCCCTCCTGCTTCGCCAATCTCTACTGGCTGGGAGCAGGGGATAGCATAACCATGCATTTTTTCTAAAATCGTGAACTCTTGTCTTTTTGATGGAAGTCCTGACAAATCAAAGAGCCTCAGAAGTAATTTGCTTTTATCCAAAGAAACCATATACTTCTCATCTTGTGAAAATCCTTTCTGTAAACGGACAATTCCGATGCTCTTCTTGAGCAGCGGTATTTCCTCTGCCAGCCTTTCCAGCATCCTGTCACCTCCGATGATAAAAAGGCCAAATCTCCGTGATTTGGCCTTCCGTTTTCAATTTAAACCCACTTCAGCATCACAGAATCAGCTGCCGGCTTATAGCCGATTTCCTGGTAGATATGATTGGAGGTTGGATTGGCTAAATCTGTGTAGAGTGAGCAAAACTTATAGGATTTCAGCAATTCCCTGCTCAATGCCGCCACACAGGCCGAAGCATAGCCTTTCTTCCGCTCCTCATCAGGCGTATAGACGAGATTGACAACAACACCATGTTTGGTTGGCCTTGCTTTTTTCGCCATGGAAACCGGCCTGCCATCCTTTAGCCATAAATAAAGGGATCTTTCCGAGATAAACTGCCGCGCCTTTTTCCTTCCCTCTTCTATGCTCAGGGTATTTTCAGGAGTGGCTCTGCTGAAATCGGATATCCAGCCTGCAGCGAGCTCCTCATCCTTTTCAGAAGCCAGTGCCAATGTTCCGCCTGCATATGGAAGATCGTTCACTTTCTCCAGGATATAAATCCTCTGATCCATCACAGTTTCGCTGCCTGCACCGGTCAATTTCTTCCATTCCGCTTCAGCCTTCCGCGCTGTTTCCTTTGGTGCCACGATTCCGGGAAAAGATATGTTTCTTTCAAAAAACTCGCGCAGGACCAAAGCAGCCGCTTCATCAGGAATGTCTCCTGCAGACCATATCAGATAGTGCGGCGGTGTCATGATCAGTGCTGCTATGATTTCTGCCTCCCTTTCTGCCAATGCTAGGAAGGGATTTTTATAAGGGCTGTCAGGTTCTGCAGCCTGGTACAGCAGCCCAAGCGGAAGATTGTTTTCAGCTTCACGTTTAAGCAGGAACCTTTCTGTTCTCTGCAGAAATTCCTGCGGGTTTTCATATATAGTAAAACGCAGACCCATTCTGCTTCCCCCAAGTCCTTTAATTATGTATTCAGCAGCTGCTCAAGGACTTCCTGCACTTTGTATCCTTGATTAAAGCTGACTATCCTTGCTTTTCCCCCATCAATGCTATGGCAGATTTCGCTGACAAGATCCATATCATTTTCACGCTCGACAGGCAGCATTTCTGCTTCAGCATCAATCGTGCTTTCAGCAAGCTGGCTCCAGTTTTGCAGATCAATGGTCCCTTTTTCTCCAAAAATCTTGAAAGAAATCTTTTCCTGCTGGCCGATCCCGCTCGCACCGTTGAAGACGACAGGAATATTCTCGCCAGCCGTCATTACTGCCACAAAACCTGTCTCGCATAAATCCGTATCTTCAGGATAGTCAACAAAGGAACGGACATCCTTAATATCGCCGAAAACGTCCATGATCATTTGGATATAGTGCGGCCCGACTTCGCGGATGAATCCGCCCTGCTCCCTGCCGGCGATCCAATTATTCTTCTGCCATTTCCTTGGCCATTCAGTGAAATGAAGATTTACTTCCACACGCTTAATTTCACCGAGCGACCCATCTGCTGCTTTTTCCTTGAAAAGGCGGAACACATTGCTGTACATCATTGGAAAATTGATTGCATTGACGATGCCGGCCGCCTCTGCAGCCTCTGCCATTTCCTTTGCTTCCTCAATTGAATTGGCAAGCGGCTTTTCACAAAGAATATGTTTTCCTTTTTTAATTGCATCCAAAGCGATCTGATGGTGGAATTTTGGAGGCACGGCTATGTATACTAGTTCGATTTCTTCATTATTTAATAGTTCCTCATAGTTGCTGTACAAAGCAACTTCCCCTAGTTCGCTTTTAAGAGCTTCGAGCCGGGTTTCGTTCGTATCGCAAAGTGCTGCGACTCTTGTTCCTTCATTATACTGAAAATTTCTCAGCACTCTCTCTCCGATGGCACCGAGTCCGATAATCCCCACATTTTTAGACATGCTAACACTCCTATTTCTAATCTTTTGACAATTTCTATTATAGCTTATTGCGGCTGAAATGGGGATTGGAATGTTTGAGCCTTTGTAGTTTACATAATAATATTATAAACTACAATAGATAGGCTATTCTTCTATGAAGCTCCTTAACTCTAAGCCCCGCTGCTTCCCCCTGTTTTGGATCAATGCTTTCAGTATGAAATAACACGGCAAGCATTGCGGCTGTATCAAACTGATAAAGATACTGAACAGCCTCTGGCACCCTTGCTATTTCCAACTCCGCCCCTGCATATCCCAGGATAAATTCATCTGTCAGAAGCCCATAATCTTTTATTCTCATAAGCTCCAGGACAGGATCTCCAATCAGCGCATTTGTCCAGTCGATGACAGCAGCCGCCTTTCCTTTTTGGAAAATAAGGTTTTCCGGCCGCAGATCCATATGCAGCAAACGCTTTTTCTGCTTGAATGAAGAAAGAATCCCGAAAATATCTTCCGGGTCAGGCAGCGGCAGGCTGCAATTCAGAACCCTTTCAGCTGCTTTTGCCCTAAGAGCAATCCTCTCAGCCAATGACTGGTGTACATCCTGCTCAGAGATGCCAGTCTCAGGCAAGATTTCAATGCTGTGCAGCTCCATTGCAATTCTTCCTATTTCATCAATGGAGACACTCTGATCTCCCTCCACAAATTCCTGAACCAGAAAATCGGCTGTTTCTCCAAGGTGAAGATGGCAGATGGCCGGCACCGGGAGGCCATACCTTCTGCCGTGGCCTGTCAATGCATATTCTTTCAGCAATCCCACCCTTGAATCGCTGATGGTATCTGTTTCCCTGTCAATCTGCCGGGACCAGGGAGTCCGGATGGCTACCTTGCCCCACTCAGGTGAATAGCCCTTGAACACGCAATTTTCAACACCAAACGCAAATGGCTCAATATCTGAAATGTGGATTGTTCCTTGGCATTCTTCTTTTACGTTCTTTAATAATCCTTTTATTCTCTCATCCATTACAGGTCTCCTATTCTTTCTTTTGAAAAAGCGCAGTTAGCAGGCCGGAGACACCGAACTCTGCATCATCCCCGTTCTTCTTTTTCATCGGTCTGATTTCAACTGCTCTGTAATCGCTGAATAAATGCAGAAGCTTTTCCTCTGTGAAGCCGAGTCCGCCCTTCATGCTGCGTTCTCTATAGACATCCCAGTCTGATTGAGCCGAGCCGCCCAGCTCACCGTTTTCTTCAAAGCATGTTAGCGCAAAAAAGCCATTTGGCTTCAGCCTCTCACGCAAGATGGCAAAGTAATCGGCTCTCCGGTGCGGCGGGATATGGTGAAAGCAGCCTGAATCGTAAATAAAATCGTATCCGGCAAAGCTCTGGTCCAGCTGGAAGATATCCGCTTCAACGAAAGTGATATCTACATCATTTCGCCGCACTCTCTCCCTTGCCCAACTCAGTGCTTCTTTAGAAGAATCTACAGCATCCACCGTGCACCCTTTTCCAGCCATGTAAATGGCATTCCTGCCTGGCCCGCAGCCGAGTTCCAGCACCCTGCCGGCTCTCACCTGCCCCGTATTGAAATAAACAGCCAGATTCTCATCAGGAACATTCCTGAAAAATGGGACTTGATTGCCCCTTCTTTCATAAAACTGGTCCCACTGAAATGAAGATTCTTCTTTCAGCAGGAAATCCAGCATGTTCATGACATCTTCTGCGGTTCTAATCGTTTCTAAGACAGACATCTTTCTTCCCCCTTTATTGCAGAGACAGTGATAAATCCGGGTAAAGTCCCTGCAGCTCGTTTATTTTTTCCTGCAGATTTGCAGAATGAAATCCGGTCTTAAACACTTTCTTATCCGGCAGAAAGGTGATGCTCGTTCCCGTTTCATTCGTTTCCCCTATGGGAACAACCTGGGCAAGAGCTTTTCCATACTGATATTCCTGCCTGTAAATCTGATGATCCTTTTTAATCAGGACTGTCAGCTTTTCTGAAAAAGCGTTGATTGCCGCAACAGGGATACCGGATTTTTCATTCGATGAATCTTCCAGATAGTTTTTCTCAACATCTGTCAGCACATCCTGGAGCCTGCTCATACTGGTTCCCTCCAGCAGGGAAACCGGGATGCCGCGGCCATCATCGGAAACAGTCGCACTTCCATCACTATGCAGGTATATATTTATTCTGGAAGCATGGCCGGCTTCATGCTCTTGGACTGCGTGATTGATAAGTGAAAACAGCAAGATGTTTGCATCAAAATTCCCTTCCATTTTCATGTTCATTTTTTCAGGATCTTCCCTGAGCGCTTCCAGTGCCAAATAGCGGCTGCTCTCAAACATTTCTGCTGCAGCAGCCAGTTGAAGAATTATGGGAAGAACTTTATCTGCTGCGATTGAATAGCTGCCTCCCCTTTCCTTCTGTTCAATGATGCCGGCATGCAGCAGCGGCTTCATATGGTGGTAAAGCTGTCCGGTCGTCCCCATTCCGAGTTCTTTTACTAATTCCGCTGCATTCTTCGGCTCCTGCAGGAGAGACTTGATTATTTCTATTCTTTGTTTGTGGCCAAGGGAAGAAAGAATATTTGCAAGTCCTCCGCTGTCTGGCGCCAGCACCTCCCCAAGAGTTTTGGACGCCGGCTTCCATTTTCTCCTTCCTTCATCGGTTGTTATTGTCCCGCTATAGGAGATACTGCTAGACAGGCTCTCTTCTTCACTTTCTTGGACCAAAGAGACTGCATCTATGCTGTCTGCTTTCTTTATAAGAATCTCCAGCTGCTGCTTGATATGGTTAAGTTCTTCTTTGAATGGCATAATGACCTCCTTAGTTCCGCATCACCTTATTATGTTATTACGTAATTACATAATAGCATAATATCTACAAATTATCTTGATTTTCAAAAAAATTTATTTGTTTTCAGCAAGGAATGTATTTTTTTATTTTTTGTTGACCATTCCGCTTGCTTACCACCATTAATAACGTTATAAAACAAAAAAATCCCCCGCTTATTAAAGCAGAGGATTTCTCCAGCATATTATTTTCCAAATATTTCAGCCTGCAGCCTTTTTCCTGTCGGAGTGGCAGCAAGCCCGCCCTCTGCTGTTTCACGCAGTGAAGATGGCATTGTCAGTCCAATTTTATACATAGCAATGATGACTTCATCGCATGGAATCCGGCTGGTGATGCCGGCAAGAGCCATGTCTGCAGCCGTCATGGCATTCGATGCTCCCATAGCGTTTCTTTTTACACATGGGACTTCAACCAGACCTGCAACCGGGTCGCAGACAAGGCCGAGCATATTCTTCAAGGTGATGGCCATAGCCTCTGCTGCCTGGGAAGGAGTTCCCCCTGCCAGCTCGACAATGGCAGCCGCAGCCATTCCGCTCGCTGAGCCCACTTCAGCCTGGCACCCGCCGGCAGCTCCAGAGATAGAGGCGTTGTTGGCAACAACAAATCCAAAGGCTGCTGATGTGAACAGGAATTCAATCATTTCCTGCCTTGATGGGTTCAGCTTTTCTTTTACTGCGAACAGGGTGCCAGGCACGACACCCGCTGATCCGGCTGTCGGTGTGGCACAGATGACGCCCATTGCGGCATTGACTTCGTTGGTGGCAACCGCTTTGCTGACAGCATCAAGCAGCAGGTTTCCGGATAAAGCTTTTCCGCTTTTGATATAATTCTGCAAGAGGACCGCGTCTCCGCCTGTAAGGCCGGAAACCGACTTGACGCCTTTCAGGCCGCGTTCGACCGCTTCTTCCATTACGGTCAGGTTGCGGTCCATCTGGGCAATGATCTCCTCGCGTGTCCGCCCTGATACTTCTATTTCCTGCTGAATCATGATTTCAGCTATTTTAACGCCCTTGCTTTCTGCAAGTTCGACTACTTCTGCTACATTGCGAAATAACATGGTATTCCCTCCCGGCTCCTAATCTTCTATTCTGCCATTCTGATGATTTGTGTGATATTAGGAAGCTGTTCCAATTCTCTGATCACGTCCAGATCGATGCGCTGGTCCACTTCAATGACCATCATTGCCATCTGGCCCTTTTCTTTCCTTGACACTTCCATATGCCCGATATTAATCCGGTGCATGGCCAGTACATGGGTAACGGCAGATATCGCTCCGAACTGGTCATTATGGAGAACAAGTATCGCAGGATTGCCGGACAGCTTGAGCTTAAAAGTGTTCAGCTCTGTAATTTCTATCGTGCCCCCGCCGATGGAGATGCCTGTCAGGTCAAGCTCATGCTTACCATCAGTCAAGTGAATGGATACAGTATTCGGATGGTCCATGACAGTGTCTTCTATTCTGAATTCGATGTCAAGGCCGGCTTCCTTTGCCAGGCCCAATGACTGTGGAATCCTTTCATCGAATGTGTCGAAGTCGAGAAGCCCGCCTACAATGGCCACATCTGTTCCATGCCCTTTATATGTTTTGGCGAATGAACCGTACAGGGAAATGACCGCTTTGTTTGGCATGTTTCCAAAAAGGGTCCTTGCCACCCTGCCGATGCGTGCAGCACCAGCAGTATGTGAGCTCGATGGACCAATCATGACCGGACCAATAATATCAAACGCAGATCTATATTTCATTTTGCAACCCTCGCAATATCAGATGATTTTCAGGCAACTTCCTGAACACTTTGGTTTTTTCCTTCTTTTAGTTCAGCTACGGTTCTTATTTTATAATTTTTAAACAAGATTGACCCAACAAGGCCGCTGACTGCTCCGGCAGCTGCACATGATAGGGCAATGATTGTCACTTTTACAGGGTCATTAAAACCATACATAACAGCCAGGCCGGCAATTGGAGTCGCTGTTCCTGTCGCATTATTGATCAAGCCTGACAAGGCAACAATAACGCCGGCAGCAGCGCCTCCAATGAAATTTGTCACATACACCGGAATTGGATTGGCTGAAATGATATGTGCCTGTGTCAGTGGCTCGATGGCTACGGAAATCGTTGTCTTGCGGTCACCGAATTTTAAGCGGCTGAACAGCACATAGTTCATGAAAGATGAGCCGAACACTGCGAGTGCCCCGATGGCCATGGGAACCCCGGTCAGCCCCAGCATGGCTGTAAGCGCCATGGAGCTTAATGGGGCTGTTGCCACGACAGTAATGACTCCTCCGAGTATGATGCCCATAAGAATCGGGCTGCTGCTGGCTGTTTCTGTAATGATACCGCCGATATTCAATAGTGTAGCATCTACAACAGGCTTTAGATATACGGCAATCAGCCTGACTAAAGGCGCCGCCACAATGATGGTCACAATTAAGTCAAAGCCCGCAGGCACTTTTTCTTCTATCTTTTTCACAATAAAAGCTACCAGATATCCTGCAATAAATCCAGGCAATAGTCCGAGCCCGGCACAAGATACCCCAAGCATTAAAGCATACACCGGAGAGACGCCGATTGCAAGCGCCACGAGTGCTGCAGCTGCAACTCCGCCCATGCTCCCGGCTGCATCCCCTACTTCCCCCAGGAAAGCAATCCCGAGGAGATCGCCCCCAACATATCGCTGAAAAGCTTCTACCAAAAAGGCAGCTACTGCAGCACTGGCAAGAGCCCCCATCGCTTTCATCCCTTTAGGTGCTTTAAAGCTGAATAGTGAAAAGAAGGCTAGTACAATTAATAATAAGACTGTTCCTTTTAAGATTTCCATTGCAAACACTCCTCTAAGCTGTCATAGTCCTGCTGCTGTTCACTGCTTTTGAAATTCACTTTCGGTGCGGATTTTCTGCAGATAGTTGTAGACCGTGAACTTGGAAACTCCCAGTACATTCGCTACATAATCTGCTGCTCCTTTTATTAAAAAGGCGCCTTTTTCCTCAAGCTGCCGGACGCATTCTACTTTTTCTTCCAGCTGCATGATAGAGGGAGATTTCTTAAACCCGTTAAGCACCTGTTCTACCATCCCGTGGATTACATCCTGCACAGACGAATAAAAATTCTCTTCTTTTGTTTCGCCCGAATGGATAGAAATAAAATCTTCTATTTCCCCTCCGAATTGCATGAATAGACTAATGTCGTAATTGATGCAAAGGGCGCCGACCACATGATTCTCCCCATCTCTCAGAAAAATGGTAGAGGATTTTAAAATCGCCCCTTTTTTTGTCTGTGTGCGGTAGTTTGGGATGTCATCAACTTTATCTTTTTTCTTTGCCAATTCATTCAGCACCAGATCTGTAATAGGCGATCCGATCTGACGGCCTGTCAGGTCGCCTGCTATATACACAAGCGAGTTCTTCAGGCTCGAAAAATCATGGACGGCTACTTCACAGCGCTTCCCGAACATGGCAACCAGCATGTCTGCTGTTCTCGAGGCTAAATCAAATACAGGCTTAGCAGACTCCTTCACAGCATTGCACCTCAATTCCTGTAATCGCTTTCAAATTATCGCAGGTTTATAATATCATAGATTCTATAATGTTAAAATAATTTTTTAACCGTTACAAAAAAATTGTAACATTCAAAAGAAAAAGAATCTCCATCAATGGAAATTCTCAGACTGTCGAGAAACTCTCGGCAGCTAAAACCGGCTGCCTGTCAGCAGGCAGCCGGTCTTCTTTCCCTTAAATTACTTACTTCAAAATGTCCTTGAACGCCTTTGCCCTGCTATCAAGCGATCGGGCTGCACTCTCTATGCCCTTGAATTCCGCCATTGCCTGTTCGTTCAGCAGCCTGTTTTTTTCAATTCCGTCCCTTGACTGCCTGGTTGCTTCACTGATATTTTTTACCTCGCCTGAAATGCCTTCGATATGGGCGTTCACTTCACCGATGGATTCCTGGACCCTGGTGGCAAGCTTTCTGACCTCGCCGGCAACAACATTGAACCCTCTCCCATGCTCGCCTGCACGGGCTGCCTCGATGGCTGCATTGAGTGCAAGAAGATTTGTCTGGGCAGCTATTTCGCGGATTGTTTTGACAATATCGCCAATGGACAGTGCCTGCGTTTTAAGAGTATCCAGCATTTTCAGATTCTCTCTTGAATCTCCAGCAAGCTTCTCGGATGCTTCCGCAGCTTCTTCGCTCCTGGTAATCCCGAGCTCGGCCCGATTTAGCAGCTCTCCCGCCATGTTTTGGAGTTCGTTTGCAACTGCAATCGTATTGCTTTCTCTTTCATTTATATTTGTAGCCAGTTTTACCACGGCGATGACATTTCCTTCTTCATCTCTCACTGGGGTATATGTAGCTTCAAGCCAAATCAGGTTTCCTCTCTTCGTCACACGCTGGATTTTTTCCTGAAAGCTTTTGCCGCTCCGTAAGTTTTTCCATAGTACAGAATAAGCGGGACTGCTGGCAAATTCATCTGTACAAAATTTCCGGTGATGCATGCCCTTCATTTCGTTCACATCATATTCCATGGTACTTGCAAAATGATGATTTGCCCATAGCACAGTGCCTTGCGGGCTGAACTCAATCATCGCATGTGACCTTTCAATGGCAGCCAATACGGCTCCCTCGTCCAGAACCTGTGATGTGCTTGGAATATTGTTAGCTGGGACAGTCAATGTCATGCTTTTCCTCTTCTCCTTATATTTAGGCCGATGCTTCTGCGGCAGAGTCTCCGAGGAAGCATGTCAGCCTGATCCTGCAGGCCGGCTGCACTGCCGGCTCCTGCTCATGAAAGCGCCGAAACATACGTAAACTCCACGCCTCCACCTATATAAGACTATTGTACTAGCCAGTGTAAGCAGTAAACAACCAGGAGTGTTCCGCTAAATGTAACAAAACAGCTACACAGCTAGATTTGACATGCCATTTTTAAAACTATTCTCTCACATCTCAAAATAGATTTTCGCCTTTCAAAGCAGGACTGTCTCTTACCCTCTGCAGGTTTGTCCCCGGCACTGAAAGGGAATAGAAATGGAAATAAACCGAGGAGGTATCCCGCTATGAAGAAATTGGTGAAAAATATCATTAAATGGGCTCCTATAGCCTATCCGATCGTGAAAAAAATGTGGGGAAAAAGGAAAGCGCGCCAGTTAAAAGCATCGTCATAGTTGTGAGTAATCGAAGGAAGTCGGGCCGGGAGACCGGCGCCTTCTTTTTTTATTGACAGCTTCAGGACTGGAGTAGACTTAAATGTTTTTTGTATAAGCAGATGCTTTGACCCATTCAGCCTGACTAGCTATAATAGCCAATATCCGCTTATTATCTTGAATTAAAAGTATTTAATCTGCGGAAAACTTCTTAGTAACTAACGGAGGAATTATTCTTATGTCAAACGTATTATTCATCAAAGCAAACTCACGCCCAGCTGATCAGGCAGTCAGCGTGCAAATGTACGATGCATTCCTAAGCAGCTATAAGGAGAACCACCCGGAAGATACCGTCACTGAACTGGATTTGTTTGAAGAAAATCTTCCTTATTATGATAATCTTCATATTACAGCAATGTACAAGCTAGGCCAGGGCATGGAGCTGACTGCAGAAGAAGAAGCTGCTGCAGCCCGCGTCACAAAGTATTTGAACCAATTC
The DNA here is from genome assembly GCF_040492155.1 of Cytobacillus sp. T106. Taxonomy (NCBI): domain Bacteria; kingdom Bacillati; phylum Bacillota; class Bacilli; order Caryophanales; family Bacillaceae; genus Cytobacillus; species Cytobacillus sp. T106. The sequence continues at coordinate 128,652 of NZ_JBEUMK010000012.1, forward strand.
CTTGAGGCGGATAAAGCTGTGTTCGCATTCCCGCTCTGGAACTTTACGGTCCCAGCTGTCCTTCACACATACTTTGACTATCTGGCACAAGCCGGCAAAACATTCAAATACACTGAAAACGGTGCTGTAGGACTTCTTACTGATAAAAAAGTCGCTCTCTTGAATGCAAGGGGCGGAGTTTATTCAGAAGGCCCTGCTGCAGAGGTCGAAATGTCTGAGAAGTATGTAAGTACACTTCTGGCTTTCTTCGGAGTACAGGACGTCACTTCCATCGTGACCGAGGGGCACAACCAGTTCCCTGATAAAGCGGAAGAAATCATTTCTGAAGGCATCAAGCAGGCTGCTGATACAGCTGCAAAATTCTAAATACAAGAAGAGATTTCTGCCTGGCAGAAATCTCTTTTTTTCATGCTTAAAAGGTTTTGGCTTTCTCTTTCGCCTTTGCCACGCCTTCTTCTTTAATTTGCTGGGCGCGGTCCGGGAATTGATTGTGGCCTTCGATAAAAATGCCTTCAAAAGAAGGAATCCCAAAGAACTGCATAATGATTCCTATATAGCGGTGGCCCATTTCCATCTCTGCAGCCGGACCCTCGGAATAGATCCCGCCGCGCGCCTGGATATGAAGGGCCTTCTTATCAGGAAGAAGACCTACCGGCCCTTGTTCTGTATATTTGAATGTCTTCCCTGCTGTACAAACAGAATCAAGATATGCCTTCATCACTGGAGGAAATGAGAAGTTCCACAAAGGAGTAACAAAAACATATTTATCCGCAGAAACAAATTGCTCAGTCAGTTCAGAAAGCCTGTTCACTTTTTCTTTTTCTTCCTGAGACAAGTCATCAAAAGAGCTGCCTGTGCGAAGCTTGCCCCATCCGCTGAATACATCTGCATCAATCTGGGGAATATGCTCTTTATACAGATCAAGCCTTATGACTTCATCCCCTGGATTGGATTCACGGTAAGATTCAATAAATGCCGTTCCGGCAGCCATGCTGAATGATTGTGTTTCATCATGGGGATGTGCAGTGATATATAATAAAGTTGCCATAGAATACCCGCCTTTTTATTGAGATTTACCTTTTTAGCTTTCTCAAAATGGCAGGATTTCAGTTCTGTTAAATTCCGCCGTCCCTGTCAAATCCTTTTAGAAACGTATACCATGGACAAAAAGACCGTGCTGATTGTCAGGCTGGATAAAATTTCCATCAGCTCAAGCGCAGAAATATCAATAATCCCAAGACCAAGCAGCAGAAAAAAGATGAAGAAATAGACAATGAGGGCAAAATAAGCGTAAAAAAGGCCTTTCTGGCGGATCATCTTCATTCTTTCGTCCTTTTGCTTGAATTGAGGATAAAGGTATCCCATTGAAAAGCTCATAACTGTCATCGAAAGAAGTGTCCATGTCTGCGGCAGGATGCTTTCCCCTGCCGATATAGCAATGACGGCCATAAAGAGGGTCATGATTAAAAATAAGCCCCCGCATATATAGAAAGTCAGTCTTGATTCCATCCGTTCATTCTCCTTTCTTGTTTGTTTCTTCTTCATAGATAAAAATATGTTCAATCGTTGTATCAAAGGTCTTCGCAATTTGAAATGCAAGCGGAAGAGAAGGTGAATATTTTCCTTTTTCAATGCTAATGATCGTCTGCCTTGAGACACCCAGCCTGGCCGCAAGCCGGTCCTGCGAAAAACCATGCTTCTTTCTCAGCTCTGCCAAATTATTTTTCATAAACGCCCTCCTTGGTTTTACTATATTGTAAAGGGAACTTTACGTCAAGCGTGCTTTACATATGATACTGAGGGGTGGACAGTAATCACTATTTCTGCGAATAGCCATAATTGTGGTTCTAGGCATGCTCGCTGGGACCACTATTTCTGTGTAAAGCTAAAATAGCGGTTCTAGCCTAGCCATGCTCGCTGGGACCACTACTTCGCTGAAAGACCACTAAAATAGCCAGCCATACTACCAAAAATCACTTTTCTGACAAAAGAAAAGCTGAAAACACCACATCAAAAAAAAGGAAGATCCCATATTTCCCAGGACCTTCCACAAAAAATCAATCAAAGACTATCCCCCATCAGCTCAAGAAGCCTTTCTCCGCTCATTTCAGTTTCTCCGCCTCCCTGGGCAAAATGCTTGTTTCCCCCGCCTCTGCCCTGAATGGCAGGAAGAATGGACTGGATGATCTTTTTCATATCTGCCTCCGTTTTTGTTCCGCTCGCACATACGGCCTGCAGCTGCCGGCCGTTTTCCGCTGCAAACAAGACAATCGCCTGGTCATTTTGAATGGCAATAGACTTGGCCAGTTTCTGAAGCTCCTTAACATTTCTATCGCGAAAAACCTTCCGGATGATGGGTGATCCATCAAGGATGCTTCTGGCATATTCCTTTCCTTCCTGCTCAAGCAGCTGGTTCTTTAGTTCCTCCAGTTCTTTTTCCATCTGTTTCTGCGTATCGAGCAGCTTGATGATGGCATCGGGTATTTCACCCTCAGGCGAACTGACCAGCTGGCTTGTCCGATTCACAATTACATTCTTAGTGTGCAGCTGCTTCAGCACCCTGCCGCCGCAGACAAATTCTACCCTGGTCTGCTTCTTCTGCCGGCTCCAGCCGAGAATTTTTATCGCCTGGACTTCCCCGGTAGCTCTTGGGTGGGTTCCGCCGCAGCCGTTATAGTCAAATTCAGGAATGATAACAAGGCGGATATTCTCTTTTACCTTAGTTTCTTTTCTTAATGTGTAGGCCGCAAGCTCACTCTCACTGACCCATTTGGTTTCGATCGGAAGATTATCGGTAATAATTTCATTCGCTTTTCTTTCTGCCCTTGCTGCTTCTTCCTCACTCAGGTTCTCTGTTTCAATATCGATAGTCAAAGTCTCTTTTCCAAGATGAAAGCTGACAGTCCTGTACCCAAACAGCTCATCAAAGGCAGCAGATAGAATATGCTGGCCTGAATGCTGCTGCATATGATCGAATCTTCTCTGCCAGTTAACCCTTCCATCGACTTCTCCTGATTCCGGAAGCCTCTCTTCAAGATAATGCCTGATTTCGCCTTCTTCTTCTTCAACATCAGTTACAGAGATACCGTGAATCGTCCCTGTATCAAAGGGCTGGCCTCCTCCGGTCGGATAAAAAGCAGTCCGGTCAAGAACTGCATACCACTTACCGTCAGAGTTCTGATCCTGGCAGATGACCGAAGCTGTAAATTCTTTTATGTAAGGATCTTGATAATATAACTTTTCCATCTGGGTTTTCATTCCTTTTTATTATTTCTTATGATTATTTCCCACTTAGCGAAAAACCGTCAAAGCATCTGCCGCCAAATGGCTTCATGATGTCATCCACAAGCTCAATGACGGGCTGTTTTTCCCCGAATTGATAAAAGCCGTCGAAGCATTCCGCAAACCTGTATGCCAGAGCTTGATCATAATAGGATAATTCCCTGTAAATCCATTTAGACTGGCCAATCCATTGTTTATTGGTTCTAAGAAGAAATTCATGCGCCAGCTCAGCCAGCTTTCCAGCAATAAAAAGAGATTCATGCCTTTTGGCGCTGCCGATGAAATCCTCCAGTGCATCAGTCAGGAAATAGCGCTTAAATGTCAGCTCAGCATCTGTCCACAGAGCAGGGCCCGCAGCCATCAAGGCGGCAGCTTCCTTCCTAACCCCGCCAAGAAAGTCCTTACCTCTAAGCACCAACCCTTCCGCCACCATCCGTGGAAGCGTCGGCCTGGCCCTTTCTGCATCCTTCTGGAAATATCCCCTGCACGAATCTTTGGTGTGTACAAAAAGCTCAACCGGCCATCCTTTATAATAGAAGGATTCTCTTCTGACAGAACCAGTTTTATCATAGATTACAATGATATCCAGATCTGAAGTGGAGGTTGCTTCTCCCCTTACGACACTTCCTCCAAGGATGGCCCCACTGCAGTCCGGGAATCTTTCATTGATGAGCATTTGTGCAGTTTCGACCGCAGGCAGCCTTACTATTATCTCTGTCATTTTTTCTGTCTCCCCATGCTTTTTATCCTGTACAAATCATAATGATATGGCCGTCAGGATCTTTTACGTTGAAAAAGCTGAAATCGTCAAAGCGGGTTATCTCTGGGTCAACGGCAAAACCCTCGCTTTCCATCCAGCTGTATGCCTCTTGAATGTCCTCAGTATGCAGGTTGAACAATGGATAAAGCCCTGCCTGCGGTCTTTCCCTTTCACCGTAAGGTCCTGCATCCAGGGTAAGACCGGTTGCCCCATTCATTTTTACATTATATACCGGGTTCTCAACCGGCTCTGTGACTTTCTGGCCAAGAAGCTTACAGTACCATCCTGCTGACTTTTCCAGATCTGCCACATGTACAAAAACGGTATTCATCCTATTGACTATAGGTGTTTTCATCTTCCCATCTCTCCCTGTCTTTTAAATAGAACCTGAACAACAGCTCTTCAAGATCTATAACGGGAAAAAGATGCCAAATTATACGCGGGATTTAAAAAATATGATAAAAATATTCAGCTCCCAGTTTCACATCCAGCTCTTTTGCAGCTGCATTCATTAAATCCCAGGAAAAGCAATAAAATTTCCAATACACTATTTTATCATTTTCCAGTTCCATAAAGTGAATGTTCTGCAGCAGCTTCTCTCCGGATTTAAGAGCAAACTCCAAAATGACCTGCCTGCCCCATAGCGTCGTGATGGCGGCTTCGGCCCCTTCCTGCCTGGATACCACCTCTGCCCAGTCTTTGAGCGAATTTCGTTCTGTTTCTCTTTTTCCAAATTCCACTCCAGCATGGGTAATATCTGTGAGAAGATTCTCGTCAAGAAGAGAAGCAATCATGGCCATGTCTTTTCTTCGGAAGCCTTCGAGCAGGGTGCTGATTGTTTTGTCAAGTGAGGCAGATATAGCTATCCCTTCCTGCAGTCTATGATTCTGCTCTCTTTCAGGGATATTCTTCAACACATCTCTTGCTCTCTGTACATTTGCATAGACAGCACCAGGCGAAAGACTGACGATATCTGCAGCCTCTTTTGCTGTAAAAAGAAAAACGTCTGTAAGCAGAAGGCAGACAAATTGCTTCAGACTCAGCTGGCGGGCCAGATAATCGAGGGCTGGGAGAATCTCAAGCTCCTTCTCGCTGCCGCTTTCCAGAATTTCTACAGGGTATGAATCTGTATAGGCAATCCGATTTCTTCTTTGCTGATCGATCCATGTATTAGTGGCGATTTTGAATAAGTAGGATTTTACATTCAGCTCTTGAAAGACCTTTGAGAGCATAGCCAGGGATTTCAGCAATGTATCCTGGACGAGGTCTTCTGCATCCCATGGAGAGCCCGTCAGTCTGTAGCAATATCTCCACAGTAAAGAGCGATAAGGTTCTATCTCCTGCTTGAATCTTTTTTCCAGGTCTTTGATTTCCGTGCTTATTGTGTGTAAACCTTGATTACCTTCCATGGAGACTCCTTTGTTAAAATGAAAAAATTCGTTTTTTTGCTTCTCACCTAACAACTTCGACGATTTTCGGCAATTTCCTTTAACAGACAGCAAAAAAGAGCCATTGTGGCTCTTTTTGATACTCAGAAAATTATAAGTATGGTTTTAAAATTTGTTTTACTTTTAAATGGGGCTGGTGTTTTCCGTTCCAGGCACTTCGCTTTCCGCGGGGCGAAGCCTAAGCCTCCTCGCGCCGCGCGCTGCGGGGTCTCAACTCTTCCGCTATTTCCCGCAGGAGTCTGTGTGCCTTCCACTGCAAACACCAGGGCTTTTTTAATTATATGGCGATTTTGCAGCTGTATGAAGCTCACTTCTTCAAACATAGATAGCTGCTCATATCACTGTGGCTATTTAAAAATACATGATGCATTCTTAACCCGATTACAGCAGCTCTCTAATCTGCTGTTAGACATTATTAACAACCAAATACAGCCTTCTCTCCCGTTCTTCCTTCTCGTCTTCAGAAGCCAGGTCATATTTCTTCAATAGATGAAATACGTCATTCAGGATTTCCTGTGTGTGTTCTTTTTGCAGGAATTCTTCCATCAGCGGCTGGAGCTGGCTGGGGAGATGTTCCTTTTGCTGTTCATATTTATTTTTAACATCTTCTGCTGAATGGTTCAGTTGGCATTCACTCATGTTTACCTCTCCTTCCTGTTATATAAAGTCTGTGGCTATTTAGATAGCTTCCCTATTTTAAGGGGATTTACACCTGCCTTGGAGTATCCTAACATGGAAAAAGCAGAAGCCGGGGCTTCTGCTTTTTGGTGTTTTATTTTTGAAGCCCTGTCATTGGGTTCGCTTCCTCGGCAGGCTCTTCTTTGATATATTTGTAATCCTTGCGGTTGATTGGTTCAAAGCCTTCTGGATTGTGGAATCTCAGCAGATCTTTGTACACGATATTGTCAGACATCAGCAGTTCTTTTTTCGCCTGTTCTGACAGCCTTACACAAGCACTGCCTTCCTCAAGCTCTTCACCGGTTTCCGTGGAGTAACATTTTTCATCAACAGAAGTGTATTCCGGGCTGATGAAGTCGCCGTTGCGGAAAGGAATAACTTCCCGGTGGGTTTCAGACAATAAATCTGAACCGATCTGCATATAGTCTTTTGTGCTGACGCCAAGAAGATGCATCAGGGTCGGCATTACATCCACCGCGCCACCGTATGTGTCCATCGCGCCGCCTTTTACCCCAGGTACGTGGATGAAAAGAGGGACTCTCTGCAGCTGGGCATATTCAAAGGAATCGATTTCCTTGCCTAGAACCTGCTCCATTGCAGGGTTGTGATTTTCAGAAATGCCATAATGGTCACCATACATGACGATCACTGTATTATCATACAGGCCGGATGCTTTAAGGTCGTTAAAGAACTGCTCAAGCGCCTGGTCCATATAATTGGCAGAAGTAAAGTAATGGTTAACAACACTGTCTTCTGTTTCTGCCGGCTGGAATTCTGTGTCCCCTTCATCCATTTTGAATGGGAAGTGGTTGGACAGAGTGATGAACTTTGTATAGAACGGCTGCTTCAGGCTTTCCAGCATCGGCATGGATTCTTTAAAGAAAGGCTTATCCTTCAGGCCATAGTTCTTGGTGTTCTCATCTGTCATGTTGTAATATTCGGCATCAAAGAAATGGTCATAGCCGAAGGATTTGTAAATTTCATTCCGGTTCCAGAACGTTTTATAATTCCCGTGAAAAGAGGCCGACGTATAGCCGCGCGTCTTCAGTATCGCAGGTGCTGCCTGGTAGGTGTTCTGGGCCTTGTTGACAAAAACAGCCCCCTGGGACATCGGATACAGTGAATTCTCCATCATGAACTCGGCATCGGATGTTTTACCTTGCCCTGTCTGGTGGAAATAGTTCTTAAAGTAAAAAGTCTGTCCATTATGAGCCAGGGAATTCAGGAACGGTGTTACTTCCTGGCCGTCCAGCTTATAGTCGATCAGGAATGTCTGGAAAGATTCCAGTGAAACATAGATCACATTCATGCCTTTTGCTTTTCCGAAATAATCAGGATTCGGTTCTGCATAATTGGCTTTCACATAGTTTTCAACCTCTGTGATATCACTGCTGTCTGCCATGGCGCGCTGACTGGCAGATCTGGCATTTTGAATAATGTCATAAACCGTGAAATTATAGGCGCCCAGATACTTGACCAGATAATTGCGGTCAAATGAGCGTGTCAGGAGTTCAGGACGGTCTTTTTCAGCAAGCCCAAGATTAATGAAGAATGTGATGACAGCAGCAGCAATCACCAGGCTTGCCGTCATTCTCTTCCGTGTATGCTTCGCCGGTCTGTACCATTTGACTGCTGCCAGCACAACCAAAAGGATCGTGTCGGCAAAGTACAGGATATCAAACGGTGACATCAGCGAAAGTGCACTGTCTCCAAGCTGTCCGGCATTTGTTTTTGTCTGCATAAGGACAGGTACTGTAATAAAGTCATTGAAGAAACGGTAGTACACCACATTGGCGTACAGCAGGAAAGACAGCAGAAACTGAACAGCAATCAGTACGCCTGACTGTATCTTTCCTTTAAAAAATAGTGCGATCCCCAAGAATAGAAGGGATGAGCTCAGCGGGTTCAGGAAAAGCAAAAATTCCTGCATGCTGTTGTCGATTCCTAAATTGAATTCAATCTGGTATGCAGCATATGTTTTCAGCCACAGCAAAACAACTGCCAGGAAAAAAACGCTCATGCTGTTTTTAAATAGCTCCTTAGGCGATTTTAAGATCGATTTCATCCTTTTACACCTCTTAATTTGTAAAGTTATTGCAAGAGCACAAATTCCTATTTCATACTTCCTGCCAAAACTAGAAAAACTTAGCAGCCGCTAAGTTCGGAAAAACGTTATACTCCAAACCCACGGGCTCAGAACCTAGTTTTTGTAAAAGATTCGTTAATTAATAGTGAACGAATGTTAAATACTATACCATATTTTAACCCACTTGAAAACATTCATCAAATTTGAAGCAAAGTTTATGTTGGGAAAAAATTAATCTTTTCATAAGGCAAATGGTGATGATACAATGTATCTTCCGCATGAATCCGCTTTCTCTCATGCGGCTAAAACAGGAAAATAAGGTGTAACAGCCTGATAAAGGAGAACAACATGAAGGAAAGAATTTTATTTTTTGCAGCAGGGCTGCTTGTCCTCACGTTAGGTGTGGCGCTTATTATCAAATCTGCCCTCGGCGCCTCTGCTTGGGATGCACTGGCAGTTGGCGAGTCCCATCTTTTCGGGCTGACCGTAGGGACTTGTGTATTCATAAATGGAATTGCTCTGATCATCATCAACTCTATATTATTGAAGAAAAAGCCGGAAATCCTGGCGGCAGGAACCATTCTGGTCATTGGTGCTTTGATTGATTTCTGGCTGCTGGCAGTATTCAAGGACTTTTCTCCAAGCATGCTGCTCACCCAGTCCTGTACTTTGCTCTCAGGCATATTGACAATGGGTCTGGGGATCGCCGTCTACCTTCAGGCAAAATTCCCTCCAAGCCCGATGGATACCTTGATGGTCGCCGTTCACACCAGGTTTGGCCTTTCTTTAAGGACTTCCCGTATAGCCAGTGAAGGATTTGCCCTTATTCTGGCGTTTCTTTTCCAGGGAGCGATCGGCCCTGGAACCATCCTGGTCACACTGACACTCGGCCTAGTGGTGCAGTATTTCCATCCTAAGCTGGAAATTATAATGGCAAATGGGTTGAAGAAAGCTGTTGTATAAAATATTTCGGGTTCTGTCAGTATAAAGTCCGAATTGGCAGTACTTGCAGCAGACTCTTTAGCAGTGAAATTAGCACACAAAAAGCTCGGAGCTATAATGCTCTGAGCTTTTTTTATAGAGATTGCACTTTGTTGAAGATAAGCAACCGTATGTTCAATTAACGATTTTGTTGTGAGGCAGGAATACCAGCTAAAAGAGCAATTTTTCCCCACCCCACCCTACTAAAAGAGCTGGCCTTCCAGGGACAGGATGAGGTTCAGCGCGGTTTGACAAATTAGCGGAGAAATTCCCGTTAATTTCAAAAGAGCTCTAAAAACAGCTTAAATAGAGGGAGAAATTCCGGCTATCGACCCGAAAAAAAGGAAAATTCACCATTTTGCTTCGCTTAACCGGAAAATCTCCGCTTATTTATACCCTTTCGAGCCCTATTATCAATTTAACCGGAAAATCTCCGCTTATTAATTTTTTGTTGGCAACCCACTCCATTCCTTCACTATCCTGCTCCTTCCATCCGGAATTGAAGTCACACTATCAAAAAAGGCCGCTCCCAAATGAGCGGCCTTCTTCTATTATTATCACACTCTGCTGTATTCCCTAACCTTAGCCTGTTCTTTTTCAAGCTCGGCACCGAGGAATTTGGCGGCTTCAAGCATGCCGTATTTGCCTGCTTTTGCCTCTGCGTCAGAATTATAATTTGTGTTTGTGTTGACATCATACGTATAAATATCCCCATTGGCATTTTTAATAAATTCAATGCCGGCGATTTGAATGCCGTTATTCCTGAGGAAGGTTTCGTATTTTTCAATGATCGGGTCGTTGAAGCCTTCAATGATCTTAAACTTTGGCTTTTCTTCCACCTCTTCGCCAACAGGACAGAACAGATCCCCGATTTGGCAGGCATCGGCCGGGCAAAGCTCAAAGCCTTCTGATGTATCCACCTGGACGGCATAGACGAATTTTCCGCCCACGAATTCGCATCTGGTAATATATGATTCTGGCGACTCAATATATTCCTGGATCAGAGTGATGCCATCGACAGGCTCTTCAAAATTCGGCCCTTCGACATATTCCCTCAATGCGTCCAGAGAATGGAACAGCTGGACGCCGAGCCCTTTGCCTGCGCGGTTATGCTTCGTGATGAACGGAGCGCTGTCGAGCTTTACAGCTGCTTCAAGAATTTGATTTTTTCCGACAGCTGCTATTGTTTTCGGAGTGGCGATTCCTGCAGCATTCAGCGCTGTATATTGATTGACTTTGCTGACCTCCAGCCTTAAAGCGCGGCTTCCGTTGAAAACGGTGCGGCCATGCTGCTCAAGCCATGACAGGACAGATTCCGTCAGCTCCGGTGCAAAGCGGTTCCCCCTTGTGTGGGAAGATGCGCTCATCCTGCTGTAGAAAATCCCCTCCGGAGGTGCACTGGTCAGGTCAACAATCCCTTCATTCAAAAACCATTCCTCATAAGGAAGACCCAGCTCTTCCAGCCTTTTTGTCAAATGGGCAGTCCATTCGCTGTTTTCGTGTATGATGTGTATTTTGCTCATATGTTCTCCCTCTTTTACTTTAAGATTTTCCTTTTGGCTTCAACCAGCGGCATGACTTTTTCCGAAAATCTCTGCATTTCCTCCAGCTGTGGAGAGAACTGAAGCAGAAGCAGATCGACGCCGGCTTCTTCATAAGCAATAATCTGTTCAGCAATCTGTTCAGGGGTTCCGATCAGATTTGGCCTGAGGCCCCGGTTGGAAACGGAATAATCGTACAGCTTTACCTGCTGCTCAAGCTGCGATTTGCCTACAAAATCTTTGTAGCCTGCATAGCCGCTTGATTCTTTTACATTGGTGATGCGGGCAAGCTCTTCCTGCGCCTCTTCTTCTGTGTCGCGGCAGACAATGTAGGCTGCCATGCCAAAAGACTTAAATGGCTCATTCCCGCTTTCCTGCCTGCGTGCTCTCATGTCATCAATTTTAGTTTTTACTTCTTCAACTGTCCCGCCGTGCATCACATAGGCATCGCAGTGATTAACAATTGCTTCCTTGCCGCGGGGGCTTTCTCCGCCTGCATAAAGGATCGGATTCGGCCTTTGCACCGGCTTAGGGGACAAATGGGCGTTTTTAATAGAATAATAGCTGCCGTCAAAATTAAAGGTTTCTTCTTCCCATAAACCCTTCATGACCTTGACGAATTCTTCTGTCCGGTCATAGCGCTCATCATGTTCAGTAAAGATGCCGGCATACTGGCGCGCCTCTTCCTCCCACCATGCGGATACAACATTCAGGGTAAAACGGCCATTGCTGATATGGTCGATATTGCTTGCCATTTTTGCCGTCACCGCAGGATTATGGAAGCCTGGGCGGACAGCCGTCATAATTTCTATTTTCTCAGTCACCGCAGCAAGAGCGGCCGCAGTTGACCATGCTTCAAGTGAATCCTGCTCCGGGCCTTTTATATCATTCAAGTAAAGTTCTGCTATTAATGTGGTATCATATCCCCACTTCTCTGCTGCCTGGATGACTTCTTTCGCATAGCTGAAGGTCGGGGGCATCTTCTCGTCTTCTACATTGCGCAGCCAGCCGCCAAAGATCGGCAGCCAAAATCCGTATTTCATCTGTCTCTTCTCCTCTCACTTGCACCTTGTTGTCAGCAATAAAAAAAACTTCTCCGATAAGAAGAAGTTTGTATGCCTCTATCTTATCTGCCAAAGCATTGCGCTTTGCTGGATTTAGCACCATTCTGACTAAGTCAGCGGCTGCCGGGTATCACAGGGCCAGTCCCTCCACCACTCTCGATAAGAAATATTCAATTGATTTCATAGTAATCCTACAACAAAGGTCGGCTTTCTGTCAACTGACTAGTCTAACTATTTTTAAAAATGTTTTTTTTCCTGCAAGCCTTTTTTATCGTGTGAGCCTTTTTAGCGGAAACCATTCTGCAGGGAGCAGTTGTTCATATCTTTTTTGAAGGAAGCGGTCATCAATCAGCAGGATGGTTCCTGTGTCTTCCTCTGAACGGATGAGGCGCCCGCCAGCCTGGGCTGCTTTATTGGCTCCCGGAAAAGTATACGCATAATCATAGCCGTTTTTTCCTTCAGCCTGAAAATAATCTTTAATCAGATTACGCTCAAGACTCAGCTGTGGAAGCCCCACACCAACAATAATGACACCGCCGAGCCGGGTTCCCTTCAAGTTGATCCCTTCTGAGAAAATTCCGCCCAGCACAGCGAACCCAAGAAGGCTTTCTTCAGGTTCCTCCTTAAAGGAAGACAAAAATTCTTCTTTTTCTCCCTCTGCCATCCCCTGTTCCTGTACCATCATCCTGATAGTGCTGGATTCTTTCATTTGTTCATGGATTTCCCTCATATATTGGTAAGACGGAAAAAAGATTAAGTAATTCCCGGGCCGTTCAGCTGCCAGCTTTTCTACCGATCGGATCAAAGCTTCACCTGTCGCGCTTCTGTCCTTATATCTAGTTGAAAGCGGCAAAGCAAGAACTTCTGCATTTTCTTTCGGGAACGGGGAAGGCAATGACAGGGAATAATGATCCTCATTCCAGCCCAGCATGTTCTTGAAATAATCGAATGGCTGGAAGGTAGCCGAAAAAAAGAGTTTGCTGCGGAAGCCCTTGCCCATTTTCTGGACAAGATAGGATGGATCTAAACAAAACAGCTTGAGTACTACATCCTTTCCGGACTTTTCTGTATAAATGACAAATCGCTCATCTGCCAGCCTTGATATCCTCAGGAAAGCCTGTACAGAAAAATAAGTATCAAGCAGCAGTTCCTGGCCCTCATCTCCCCTGCCGCTGATCAGCTCCTTTTCTGAGCAATGAGCAAAGTCCTCAAGATGCTCCAGCAGATTTTCCGGCAGCTCTTCGTGAATGCGATAGCTTTCCTCCTTTAATTCTCTATTGAAAGAGATAAAAACATCATTCATCTTTTTAGCTGCTGCAGAAAGCTGCGGGGCCGTGTTTTTATAAGCCCTTTTCAGCTGAAGGAAATTCTGCTTCCCCAGATCCGCCGAAAACATATCCCTCGCCCGGTCCACCAGATTATGCGCCTCATCGATCAGAAGAGCTGTCTTTTTCTTGCCTTCTGTATGAAGCCTTTTCAGGGACACCCGGGGATCAAAGATATAATTGTAATCGCATATGACTGCGTCTGCGGCATATGCAAGTTCCAGGGAAAATTCAAACGGGCAGACTGTGTGCTTCATGGCATATTTTTCAATAACACTCCGGTCAATGATGGATTCATGAGAGAGGATATCAAGGACTGCTTCATTGAGGCGGTCATAAAACCCGTCAGCGAACGGACAATGCTCTTTCTGGCAGACCGTCTGCTCCTGAAAGCATATTTTGTCCTTGGCCGTTATTGTTACCGTGTGCATATGGAGGCCTTTTTGCTGCATCAATGAAAAAGCTTCTTCGGCTGCCTGCCTTGTGATAGTTTTGGCTGTAAGATAGACCATCCTTGACAGCAGCCCCTCTCCCATCGCCTTGATGGCGGGAAAAGCAGTTGAAATGGTCTTTCCTGTCCCGGTCGGCGCCTGGGCAAACAAGTCCTTTTCATCCAGAATTGATTTGTACACAGCTTTTGCAAGCCTTCGCTGTCCCTTCCTGTATTCCGGAAAGGGAAAAGGCAGGGCTTTAATGCTGGTATCCCTTTTTTCCCTATGATGGAGCATGAGCCGTGCGTAAGGATAAAAGTCAGCAATCAGCCCCTTCACATAACCTTCGAGGAAGGATAAAGTCTCCACCTTCCTGAAGCGCTTTTCTTCTTCAGTGTGGATCTGCAAGTAGGTAAGCTGAACGGTGATTCTCTCAAGCCCGCGCTCTTTTGCAAGCATAAAAGCATAGCATCTTGCCTGAGCCCAATGCACAGGATGGGTATCTTCATCGAAAGCTGACAAATCCTTTGCCGTCGACTTGATTTCATCTACAACCAGTTCCCCATCCTCCTGAATAATCCCGTCACATCGCCCCTCAAGAAGGAACTCAATCTCCTCATGCTGAAGTGCTTCCTTCAAGAAAACCTCATATTCATCTTCTTCCTTATAAGTACTCTGAATTTTCTTGTGCGCTTTCGTTCCTTCAGCCATCGAGGAAGCTGCTGCAAACCCGGACTCAATGCTTCCGGAACGATAGACATATTCCGCCAGGCTTCTGGCAGAAATTCTCCAGCTTTTAGTCATCACAAGGTCTCCTTGCCATCTATGATAGTACCATTATAGCACATATGTTCCCGGATTCAGGCAAACAAAAAGGGCGGGATTGTCCCGCCCTTGGTTATCATAATTAAATTCGTTTAGCTCCATAATAGGCTTTGCTCCAATAAGGATTGGACATAGAATCAATCTTAACGCCCTTAGAGCTTGACGCATGGATGAATTTGTTGCCTCCAAGGTAAAGGCCGACATGTGATGGACCTTTTTTATAGGTGCTGAAAAAAACGACGTCCCCTTTTTTCAGGCTTTTCTTTTGTACGGCTTGTCCCGTTTTATAAAGCTGCCCGGTAGTTCTGGGAATCTTTTTTCCGGCTTTGCTGTAGGTGAATCCGACAAGGCCGGAACAGTCGAAGCCCTTAGGCGAAGTGCCGCCCCATTTATAAGGAACTCCTATGTATTTTTGGGCCACTGCAGCCGCAGAAGAACCATAGGAAGCCGCTTCTGTATTTTCTCCCCCAAACAATCCGGCAAAAAGCAGGCTAGTGCAAAGAAAAACGCTTGTGATCAGCTTCTTCATGTTGTCCCCCAAGTAATTTTCTCTCTCTGTTTTGTGATGAACTTAGTTTCTCACATGCTTCCTGAAAAATAATTTACAAAAACATGTTTGTTATGTAACAAAAGGATTACAAATATTGACGTTTTTCGACCAATAAAATTATAGTAAGCGATTACAAAGTACCCAATCCTCCAATTTATTAGATACATATACTGTAAATAAAGGAGGTGTTCTTAGTGCAGCAGCTTCCCCTTCTATATCTTGCCTGCATCCTTGCAGGGTATGCACTGATTCAAACAGCCGGACTGGCTTTTGTGACAGGGGGCTTTGCCGCATTTATTACCGCTGTTGGTGTAACAGCCATGATAATATTTGCAGCTGCCCTGCTTTTCCTCGGCTTGAAGGCTTTATTGGGCCGCAAGCTTTAGTTTTGATTACTTGCAAAAAACAGAGGCCAGGTGCCCTGGCCTCTGTTTTACATACCTGCCTCTTTCTCTGCAGCAGGAAAGGAGGCAAGGCTGATATCATGTTCATAAAAGATGCCGGCTATAGCATGGCGCAGGCGGCTTTCATATTTTTGCTTAGTATCGAAATTTTTGACCGGGACCTCGATTAAAAACAGCATCGTATCATACTTAAAGTCAACCAGCCTGATTTCAGCAAGGTTTACTTTTAAATACGCTGAAAAATGATCAGCTTCCTGAAGGACCGCCTCTTTCAGCAAGTTTTCAATTCTGCCTGTATCTTCTCCGAATTTTATATTGACCTCCACAGAAGCAAGCATTTCCGATCCAGTCCGGTTTTTGATGATCTGTTCAATAAAATGCTGGTTTGGAACGATCAGCGTTCCCTCTTTCGCAGTTCTTACTATCGTGGAACGAAGCCGTATGCTTTCAATGGTTCCGATTTTATTATTGATCTCAATCAGTTCCCCTACTTCCACAGGCCGTTCAAACAGGATGATGATGCCTGAAATGAAGTTGCCGGCAATATTCCTCATCCCAAAGCCGATTCCGATCCCCAGCACCCCGAGAGCCGCTCCTGCCGCAGTAAGGTCAAGACCGACCGTTGTCAGGCTGACGGCAACCGCCGCTATCATGATCGCATAATAGATGAAGCGGTTGAATGTATATCTCAGCCCCCTGTCGACATGATAATGTTCATAGACAGAAGACAGAATCTGCAGCGTAAGAACCCTGACAAACTTATTCGCCAGAGAAACAATAAGGAAGGCCGTAAATATCAGCCGCAGTGAGACTTTAACGTCCCCTGCCTGATAGAGCGTATAATTCAGCCAGTCCTGCGTTGAAAAAAAGTTCAGGAACAGTATCAGGGAAGCGTAAAAGGCCGCCCAATTGAGGACCGAGAGCATGCCTTCTTTTGCTTCCGGCTGGGCCCATCGCCTTCTTGCAGCAAAAAATTGCAGGATGAACTTTAGAAGCCAAATAGCCGCAAACCAGGAGAAAAACTGAATATATTCTTCTCTTGTTAATTCTTTAAAAAAGTCCATTGCCGTTCACCTTTACTTCTTTTATTTCTCTTTGTATTCCTTATAGGGCCGCTTTCTAAACAGGGATAATTTTAAAAGCCGATAAAAGAAGGGGTTTCGGTCCCGGCGGCAAGGGAAAAAAGGAAGGATACTATCAATTGAATTCAGGGATTCCAGGGGGATAATATGTGGATTAAAAAGCCGTTTTTTATGTATATAACAGGAGCCATACTCGTGCTGGTTGTTATTTTTCTATTGGGTAAGATCGATTGGTTCATCTGGCCATTCCGGAAGCTTGTGGCGACCATTTTCTTCCCCATCCTGATATCGGGTCTTCTTTATTATATCCTCAGGCCAGTCATCCGCTGGCTGAGCGGCTATATGCCGAAGACCGCTTCCATCCTTATTGTATTCGGTACGCTGATTGGCATTGGAACCGGAATTTTTTATTTCGGCGGAAGCCTGATAGCAGAACAGATCACCCAAATATCAGACTCTTTCCCTGACAAAATGGAGGATCTTACATCAGAGACAAAGGAAATGGTGGATGAGAATGACTTTGGCTTCCTTTCCTATGAGGAGATCGAGCAGAAGGTCCTTTCCTATTCGCAATCATTCATTAATACAGTCGGCAGCAACCTTACCGGGATCATTTCAGCCATAACCAGCATCGCAACCGTCCTGGTAGTTGTTCCCTTCATTCTTTTCTATTTTTCAAAAGATGACGAAAAACTCCGGCCGAAACTGCTGAAATGGATACCGGATGAGCATAAAATAGAAGGCAACCGGATTTTGCTGGACATCGACAAAACCTTATCAACTTATATTATCGGCCAGTTTATCATAGCTTTTGCCGATGGTGTCCTGATGTATATCGGTTATCTGATCATCGGCCTGGATTATGCTTTAGTGCTGGCATTGTTCGCCACGTTCCTGACAGTCGTCCCTTTTCTCGGACCGCTTCTAGGCATCATTCCTGCCATTTTTGTCGGTTTGATGCAGGAACCTTTCATGGTGATTAAAATCCTGATTGTCCTTGTTGCGGTCCAGCAGCTGGAGGGGAATCTCATAACACCGCAGGTAATGGGAAAAAGACTGAACATCCATCCGCTGACAGTCATCCTTGTCCTGCTGGTGGCAGGTTCCCTTTATGGCTTCATCGGCATTCTGGTGGCCATTCCATTTTATTCTGTTGTTAAGGTGATTGTGAGGGATTTCTGGAAGTTCTACAGGCTCCGCCACCTGGCAGGCTCAATTGGAAACAAAGAATGATAGATAGAACAAGAACCGCCTGGAGACGCAGCCAGGCGGTTCTTGTTCTTTTTCGAGGTTTTTTCACATACCGTGGACCGGAAAATATACTCTTACCGTAGTCCCTTTGCCCTCATCGCTTTCGACTTTCACCCTCCCATGATGATCGTCAGCGATTTTGTAGCTTGTCATCAGGCCAAGGCCGGTTCCTTTCTCCTTTGTTGAATAAAAAGGCTCTCCCAGGTTTGCAAGCCTTTCTGCCGGGATGCCGCATCCGCTGTCCTTGATGATGGCGCATAACTCCCCATCCGCCTTTACCGTGCTAATGATGCTGCTCCCTTTTTCTTCGATGGCATCAAGCGCATTTTGAATGATATTGATAAAAAGCTGCTTTAATGAATTAGGATCTCCAAGCAGTGGATACGGTCCATTTCCTGGCTCGAATGTGAGTTCTTTATTGTTCATGAGCGCCTGCGGCATCATCAGGTCAACAACATGCCTGATGACATCATTTAAATCAAGAACTTCGACCTTTGTGCTGTGGGGCTTTGCAAGAGCCAGAAATTCAGTGATGATATTGTCTATTCTGTTGATTTCATTGATGATGATGGAAGAAAAAGCAGGATTGAAGCTCCGGCCATCTGAAAACAGCTGCATGAATCCCTTGATAGGCGTCAGCGGATTCCTGATTTCATGTGCAACTGCAGCAGCCATCTGGCCTACAACAGCCAGCTTTTCTGACCTTCTCAGCAGTTCATTGGTCTCAATCCTTTGCTGAATGTCCCGGGAAACGGATAAAATCTGAGCGCCGCTTTCAAATGTATATTCATCTATTCCTTTAACATGGGATTCCATCCAGATGTAGCTCCCATCCTTCTTTTTTACACGATGAGTGATCAATAACGGCTCTCCGATTCTCAGCATAAGCTGATATCTTCTGCGGACTTCTTCGATATCATCAGGATGAATGAGCTTAAAGGCATTCAGCTCCAGCATCTCGTCAGGCTCATACCCCAAGATCCGGTTCACTGATGGTGAAGCATATAAATACGTAGCGTCATATTTGTGCAGGATAATCAAATCAGAGATATTGTCTGCCAGAAGCCGGTAATTCTGCTCGCTTTCTTCTCTTTTACTTTCCAATCGCTTTTGTTCGGTAATATCCACGATCTGGCCGAACATATATTGATCATCGGCACTTTCTCCCTTAACAAGGGATAGATTGAGCTGCCCTGTCTTATGTGAGCCATCCTTGCAAATGTAACGCTTTTCCAGCTCATATTCTGTCCGTTTTCCGTCCAGGATTTCATTGAGCAGCTCCAAATCTTTTTTATAATCATCCGGGTGGCTTATGTCCTCAATTGTAAGGCCTGCCCACTCTTCCATTGAATAGCCGAGAAATTTGCAGAATGCCTCATTTACAATCACTTGGTCTATATGGCCGATCACTACAGTCTGCGGGATCCTGGATTGATAAAACAGCTGCATAAACATGTTAGAATTCTTCATATTGCCTCCGATAAACCTCTAAGCGTTACTCTCATCTTACTAAATATTAACCTTTTCACTCAATCATAATCTGGAAAACCTGAATATCATCAGATTTAACAAAAGTT
The DNA here is from genome assembly GCF_040492155.1 of Cytobacillus sp. T106. NCBI lineage: Bacteria > Bacillati > Bacillota > Bacilli > Caryophanales > Bacillaceae > Cytobacillus > Cytobacillus sp. T106. The sequence goes on from NZ_JBEUMK010000012.1 coordinate 147,937, forward strand.
TTTTTCCTAGTATAATGGAAAGGAATCCAATCATATTAGGAGTGATCTTTTGACTAACAGCAATGTAAAGCAAACGGCAGACCTGATCAGGGAACTCGTTTCCATACCCAGTCCATCCGGGAATACCAGCGAAGTAATTTCCTTTGTCCAGAACTATCTTGAACAGCTTGGCGTACATACATACCAGAACAGGAAAGGCGGCCTGATCGCCACACTTCCAGGAAAAAATGAAAAGCAGCACCGGATGCTTACGGCTCATGTTGACACATTAGGGGCGATTGTAAAGGAAATCAAACCAAATGGCAGGCTTAAAATCGATTTGATCGGCGGATTTACATACAACTCGATTGAAGGCGAATACTGCGAGATTGAAACGGCAGAAGGAAATAAATATACCGGCACCATCCTCATGAAGCAAACCTCTGTACATGTGTATAAGGATGCTGCGAAAGCTGAAAGAAATCAGCAGAACATGGAAGTGCGCATAGACGAAAAGGTTCACAGCAAAGAGGATGTACTTGCTCTTGGCATTGAAGTGGGAGATTTTGTATCTTTTGATCCGCGTGTCCAGGAAACAGAATCCGGATATATCAAATCGCGCCACCTGGATGATAAAGCCAGCGTCGCGATCCTGCTTCAGCTGATCAGGACTTTAAAAGAAAAGAATATCGAGCTGCCTTACACGACCCACTTCCTGATTTCGAACAACGAGGAAATCGGCTATGGCGGAAACTCCAATATTACACCGGAGACTGTTGAATACCTGGCTGTCGATATGGGCGCGATGGGTGAAGGCCAGTCAACAGATGAATATACGGTGTCCATCTGTGTGAAAGATGCAAGCGGTCCGTATCATTATGGATTGAGGAAGAATCTTATTAAGATTGCAAAGGACAATCATATCGATTACAAGCTTGACATCTACCCTTATTATGGGTCTGATGCTTCTGCTGCCATCCGTTCCGGTCATGATATTATTCACGGACTGATCGGGCCGGGGATCGACTCCTCGCATGCCTATGAGAGGACCCACATGGAATCCCTGGACAACACAGCAAGACTGCTGTTCCATTATGTACAATCTGAGCTTGTCAACTAATGCAAAAGAGGATGCGTTTCGGCGCATCCTCCTTTTTATTCCTCTTCAGGAGGCCTCTTCCCTCTCTGAAGCTCCCATATGCTCAGCCCGAAATCATATTGCAGATGAGGGTAATCTTTGAAGCTGCGCCAGTCGCCGCCCCATTCAAACCCAAGCCCTTTTGCAATCTCAACGACCTCGTCCCAGTCTGCACGCGAATTGCCGTTGCCGTCATAATTCATATCCCATATGACAGCTCCGTTTAAGGAAAGAAGGGCAAAATCAATGGCGAGGCCGAAATTATGGTATGACTCCCCGCCTTTGGCATTTGTCACGATTTCTCCTTCTGCCGTCCTGCCTTTTGCGTATAATTCATTCTGCTCTTCAATGCTGCGGAAATCCTGTGTAATGACAATATTGATCCCTTTATCCGCCGCCAGGCTGATCAGTTCATCCTTTTTGGCACTTACCACCGGATGAAGCTGGACCGGCAGCGGCGCATCCTCATCAAAGCCATTATCCATATCAATATGAAAATCAATTTCCGGAAATTGCTCTGCCTTCATGAGAAAAAGCAGATAAATTATCCCGGCAATCAATATAAAAATCCAGAAGCCTGATCTTTTAACCGGCACTTTGTCAGTCCTTTCTATATATAAGGCTGTGTTAAACAATGCTGTTGAATAAAGCCGTATACAAATAAATATAAAAAAAGATGCGGGGCATCATCTGGAAATATGCCTTACATCTTGTTTCTTATTATACTAGGAAATTGTTTATTCAGTCTAGAATGAAGCTGCTTAGCGTGCTGGCTGTAAAATTTCAGGTAAATAAAATGGCGTTTCTGATTAAAAGGGATATATGAAGGAATCTTTTGCAGCTGAATTATTATAAAAAAAGACAGCTCTTTCGAAAAGAGCCTGTCTAATGTAATTCCCATAAATTTTATTGCAGCTAATTGTATCTTTCTCCGATTTTTTTCTTTTTGCCCGTAGCTTAACACTGCAAAGCTTCAACACTAGAATACTTGCAGCCCATTACAGCAAAGACTTTGCCCCAAGATACCTAGTCTTCCAATAAGATAAATTCATATCGCTGATTGTTACACCCGTGGAAGAGCCAGAATGGATGAATTTGTTTCCGCCAAGATAGATGCCTGCATGTGAAGGGCCTGTCCCGGTCTCAAAGAAGACGATATCTCCCGGTGACGGTGAAGATACCGCTTTTCCGGCGCCCCAGATCGTTGCAACAGTTCTTGGGATTGATACTCCCGACTGCTTGAAGACATAGTTGATATAGCCGCTGCAGTCAAAACCTGCCGGTGTGCTTCCTGCCCATTTGTACGGGACGCCGATATACTTTTTCGCTTCGCTGATAATCGCATCGGCTTTGGAGGAAACAGATACTGGTGCTGGAGGCTTTGCAGCTGCTGCTGTGCCATTCAATTGAAGCTTCTGCCCTGCATAGATTGTATCGCTGGATAGATTATTCAATGCTTTTAATTGAAGTACAGAGGTATTGTTCCTGCTGCTAATGCTCCAAAGCGAATCTCCTTTTTGCACAGTATAACTTGACCCTGTTTGGGCTGGTGCCGGATTCAGCACTGGAGCATTGGCAGAGCTGCTTGCAGAAGCGCTGATTGAGAGCTTCTGGCCTTTATAAATCGTATCAGTTGACAGACGATTCCATTGCTTTAGGGATGCGACACTGACATCGTATTTCAGGCTGATTCCCCATAGCGTGTCCCCTGCCTGCACAGTATGTACTGTGGTGCCTGATGCTGCAGGCTGAGATGTGTGGCTGTGCGGAGCAATGACGGAAAGCTCCTGCCCCGGATAGATGACAGCACCGCTAAGCTTATTCCAGCTTTGAAGCTCGCCTACATTTATATTGTATTGCCTCGAGATCTTCCAAAGCGTATCTCCGGAGGCTACTTTATGTGTCTTTTCATGTGCGCTTGCTGAACCTTGAAAAGGAGTCAGCATCAAGCCTGCTGCGGCTGCCATTGTTATAAGTTGTTTTTTCATGGTGTACACTCCTTTAATTTCTTTCACATCCTAATTTTAGTAATCATTACACTAGAATAGTATGTGTAAAAAATGGAGTGCTTGGAATTAACTATTTTTATAGGTTAATTAAGGAATATCATCTTCTATTTCCCACAAACAAATAGGTTATATACCCCATGCTTTCATCTTCTAAACTTATACAAAAATAATTTCTACCTTCTTAAGACTCAAATTTTACGACAATATCCGGAAGGAAATTTATTCCTTAATGAATTTTCTAGTCAGCACCTCCTGATTAAATAGTCGCTCCAGCAGGATGCCGGCCGAAAAATGAATGCAAAGGACTAAAAAATGCAGGAGTTTTTTACCTTATAGAAAAATTGAGAATATTCTAGACTATTAGTTGCCTATTAATTTTATCCAGGGAGGAATACTATGAAAAAAACTTTTGTTTCTATGTCATTAGCAGGCGTTTTGGCCTTTGGGGCAGTACATGTTCCTGCGCTGGCCCAGCCAAAGGAAGCTCCGAAGCTGGAAGCTATTCATGGCCTTGAGAATAGTCTTATCAAAAGGATATCAGCGGAAAAAATCTATCAATCCATCACAGATCTCTCGCAGTCTCCGCGCGTGGCAGGAACTGCGTCAGAAGATCAGGCAGTACAGTATATAAAGCAAAAATTCGAAAGTTATGGCTATAAAACAGAAATCCAGCCTTTCACCTTCTATGGCTATACGCCGCCTGAGAAGATTGAATTAACCGTCCAGGGAGCGGAAGAGCCATTATCCCCTGCCCCTTTCACTTATACAGTCAACGGGAATGTCACTGCTGAATTGGCAGAAGCAGGCCTGGGAACAAAGGAGGACGCTGCAGCTGCTGATCTGGAGGGTAAGATTGCACTGATCCAAAGAGGGGAAATCAGCTTTGCCGAAAAGGTATTGAATGCAGCTGAACAAGGTGCTGCAGGCGTTCTGATCTATAATAATGCTGATGGCCCTCTCAGCGGGACACTTGGAGAAGCCAATGAGGAGTACATACCTGCTGCAGCTTTATCAAAAGCTGAAGGTGAAAGCCTGTCAGCAAGACTTGCAGAGGGAGAAACCTTCACAGCAAACCTTGTCATTGAGGGAGCTGACGCCGGTGAAAAAACATCTCATAATGTAATTGCCGTTAAAAAACCAACTAATAAGAAGAAAGATACAGGAGAAGTCATTGTGCTTGGCGCACACCATGACTCTGTCGCAGGTGCACCGGGAGCGAATGATGATGCATCAGGCACAGCGATGACACTGGAATTGGCAAGAGTGTTCAAAAATATTCCCACTGATACAGAAATCCGCTTTGTCACATTTGGTGCTGAAGAGCTCGGCTTGCTTGGATCACGTCATTATGTAGAGAATCTGTCAGACAAGGAGCAGGATAGCATCATTGCCAATTTCAACCTTGATATGGTCGGAAGCAGGGATGCAGGCGACCTGGTGATGCTGACGGCTGATGGCGAACCGAATCTGGTGACAGAACTTGCCCAGAAATCCAGCTTAAAGCTGAATGGCACAGCAACACCGTATGGACAGGGAGGACGGAGCGACCATGTGCCTTTTGCAGAAGCAGGGATTCCGGCAGCACTTTTCATCCACAGCCCGAGTGAGCCATGGTACCACACACCGGAAGACACCATTGATAAAATCAGCAAGGACAAGCTTCAGGATGTAGCTGAAATTGTGGGATCAGCAATTTATGATCAGGCAAAATTCGACCGGAAGCTGCCTAAGCCGAAAAAAGGGAAAAAGCATAAAACGCCTCATTTATATCAAGAACAGGAAGTAAAATAATAGAAAAGCACCCTCACTGGGTGCTTTTCTCTATTTTTTCCAGATCCTTTTATTATCTTCCCGCACGGTCAGCTTCAGCTCATCAAGCCGCTCAAGGAGAGGGATGATATATTTCCTCGATAAGCCCAAAAGATCTTTAGCCACACCTACATCAAAGCTGCCTCCGGTTCCAGCCTTCAGCTTTTCAACCGCTTCATTGAAAATGTCTGCATGATAGTAATACTGGCCATCAATCGGCACGATTTTATCAGTATCTGTCAGAAAGCGGATCATATCTGGCTTTAAATCTCCCGGAATACCCGATTTGGCGAAGTAGTCGTCTAGGTATTGAACCTGCAGTCCATCTTCCCTTAACTGGTCCAGCATATTGCCAGCCCGTTTTTGCCAGCTTTTCGGAATATTCCTTTCAAAGGTTGAAGAAAACAGCCACTGCTCTTCTTTTATCCATTTTCCATCCAGGATCCCTTTTTCAACCGTAAAACCCACCAGGCTTTTGCCGTAGGTGCCAGCCAGCGACTGGACCAGCTCTGCTTTAAGGATCCCTTTCCTCATCGGAAAAGCAGAGTGGAATTCGCCAAGCTTCCCTGCTGCTTCCATGAAGGCGTTCTGCACCGTTTCGCTGTGAGCAAAGTCATTGGGCCCGATTTTTACAAAGCCGTCTTCCTGAAGCACCTGCAGGACAGTTTCTTCGTCCACACCGGTTAAATGGGCAAGCTCTGAAGGCTTCATGCTGCTGTTTATTCTAAGGGCATCGCTGATCCTTTCGTGGGGAGAACCTTGTTTTTTCTTATCGAGAAGCTCAACGGTATGCTTGCCAAACTTATATTTCCGGCCATGAGGATCAATGACCCATCCTCCGCCGATGGTTTCAGCCGGGCTGGGCCTCCTGAGGATGAACCGGTCTCCCCGCTTTGTAACCACCTCTTCGTCCAGCCTGATCTGGCACAAGATTTCTTCTTTATCTTCCTTGAGCTCGTTGCGGTCAAAAAATACAATCCGGCCCATCACTTCTGCAGTTCCGATATGGCATTTGACAGGCATCCGCTGCTTGATGGCAGACTCCAGCCCCTCTGCTGTCCTGATGCTTGCATCAAACACATTTGTCACTGTAAAACTGTCAGCGGAGACAAGGACCTGCCCCCTGGCGGCATCTTCTTTTGCGACCCCGGATAAGTTGATGGCTGTCCGCTGCCCTGCAAATGCCTTTTCTGCCTGCTTCCGGTGCACCTGGATCTGCCTTGCCCTCGTTTCAATGCCTGAGGGCAGGATCTTCAGCTGCTGGCCTTCTTCAACAGATCCTTCATAGACGGTTCCGCGGACCACAGTCCCCTGCCCCTTTACCGAAAAGGCCTGATCGATCGGCAGCCTGAAGGCGCCTGTTGTGCCGCGGGGGGTGATTTCTTTGAGTTCATCCTCAATCAGCACTTTCAGTTCTTCTATCCCTCTTAGAGAAAGGCTGTCCACGAGAACCGAAGGCGAGCCTTCAAAGACCGTTCCTTCAAGCTCCAGCAGAATCTCCTCCTCAACAAGGCCGATGAATTCTTCATCCACCCGATCAGCTTTAGAGATAACGACGATTCCTTTCTCAATGCCAAGGAACCCAAGAATCTGGAGATGCTCTTTTGTCTGCGGCATCACACCCTCGTCGGCTGCAACGACGAGGATCACAAGATCAATGCCCGCAACTCCGGCAATCATCTGCCTGATGAACCGCTCATGCCCTGGGACATCAATAACAGATACTTCCAAATCCTCATCTTCATACAAGGGAGCAAATCCCGGCTCAATGGATATCTGCCTTTCTTTTTCTTCCTTCAGCCTGTCTGTATCTATATTGGTCAACGCTTTGGTCAGCGATGTTTTGCCATGGTCAATATGGCCGGCCATACCAATCGTAAAGTATTTCTTTCCCACAAATGTGCACCTACTTTAATTCATTAATTTATCATTTCAACTGGATAAGTACGCACCAAGTGCACCGCTGTATTCCCCATTAGGCAGAAAGGCGGCATCCAGGCCTGTCATCCTGCTGTATGTAAGAAGTCCCTTTTTCAGTATTTCATTACCCTGCAGGGAACTTCCGATATAATAAATCTTTTCAGAATGATGGATATCAGCAGCCCCTTTGGTCAAAAGAACCGTTGTTTCGGCAATCATGTTAGCAGCCGCTGCCATAAGATCCTCTTCGGAAGGCTCACCCGTGATATTGGCAAAATTGCCTGCCGTCAGCTTGCCGTCAATAGGAGCTTCAACATCCTTTACCCTTTTATTCTGGCCTGCTGTCGAAGGAAGCCAGCTTCTGTCTCCATAAATATCGCTCACCAGCAGGTCGGCCTTTTCCCTGTTACCTTCAGCTGCCAGCCCGGCCAGCCTCTGATGGTCCGCTTTTCCAGTGAAAATCCTGCCAAGCCCCATAAAAGTACCTCCGCCCACACCGCTGCCCAGGATTCTTTCATGCTTTCCATCCTCTATTTTATACCAGGAAGTCCCTGTGCCGATGTTAACGAGCAGCAATCTTTTATGCGGGTGGCCCGCTTCCTTGATCAGATGGAGAGCCCCTTCACAAGTGGCCGTAAATTCAGGGATGATAGCGGCTTCGGGAAAAAAGGCCTCCTTAAGGATGGCGGCTTTACCGCCAGTAAGGACATAATCCGCAGAAGGAGCCAACGTCTTAAGCCAGTTCATCGCCTGCTCAGCCTCATTATATTCAATTCTTTTAAAATGAAGGCCATTTTCTTCGTAAACGATCTTAATCAGAGTCCCGCCAGCATCAATCCCTATTCTCACACGAATGCCTCCCCTGAATATATTAACCTCATTATAAGCAATCTTAGGAGGGGCCTGCCAGCATTAAGGCCTTTATCCAGTGATAGTTCTCGCTAAAAATAAAACCCCCTTGCAGAAAGGGGGCCAATTACTACTCCAGCATCTCGCCGGTCTGATAATCCTTCATGAAGCTCTCAATTGTTTCTTCGATCATGCCGCTTTCATCAGGAACCTGGACAATCACTTCATTTCTGCCCGTAACCGGTGTTACACTCACATTCTGATAGCGGTTGACATCCAGCTGGACGCGGAGGTCTTTTGCAATCTGCGCACTTTCCGCTCCATCTTTCAATAAAAAACGAAGGTTTTTCATGTAGGCAAAGCTCCTTCCAACTCAGTTTCTAACGCTTATTATTGGGCCGGAAGAGACAAACTATACTTTCTGCTTGGCCTGATTTCCCGCTTTATTGTTTCTTTCTAAAAATGTAAATCAACCCAGCAGCAGCAATCAAAATGCAGGCTGCTGCAGCAGTCCAGACCACTGAAGCCTGCCCGCGCTGCTCAACCGCAATCCCAATATATCCCCATATGAATACGAGCGGGTAGATGATATCTTTTTGCAGCAGCATAAAGCCAATAGCAAGCAAAGCTCCCGCAATAAGCATGATGTTTGTCCACCCCAGCTCTCCTATAGCAAGGAACTCCCCGATGCCAAAGTCTGTAAACTGCTGAAAGATAATCACAATAACAGCAATGGAGGTCCATCCAAGATAGAATGAGAACGGAACTCTGAAAAAAGTCCGATGGTATTGGCTTTTCTTGATTTTTACATAAACCATACAAAGTGCTGCCAGTGAAGCAATGAGCAGAATGGCATCTAGACCTTTTACAGCCAATCCAGCTGTAATCGACAGCCCGCTCAAGACGGCGCTGATTGAAAACCAAGGTGCTGTGCCCCTATAAAGCTCCCTTTCATCTCCTGATGAGAGAAATCCCCTGACCAGCCAGATGGCGATCAGCACATATATCAGCCCCCAGATGGAAAAAGCATAGGGCGCCGGCTGGAATAGCGTTTCATTCATCTGCCTGTTATCCCCGCTCTCTGATACTGGAGACAAAAAAGAAGCCCATAAAACGAAAAGGAATGCCAGGCAGCTGATGCTGTGCAGGATGTAAAATTTCTTCATATGCACCCTTCTTTCTAAAATGATTTCATCTTGGCTGTTTCTCCTGCTCTACCCCAGCAAGATGCCTTCTAATCCCGGCATGTGCAGTCAGCCTGCCGTAAATAGCATATTTTGCCACCCTTAAAAAAGGTGCTAAAATACTCTTCCAGGAGGCGGATGCTGCTCGTGCTTGCTAACATTCAACTACCATACCCTTCCTGCATGAGGTATAAAAAGCCGCCACTGCTATGATGGAATGACTGTATTTCTTATTACGAAATAACTCCCGTTTGTTCATTAAGCTAGTTGATGGGTCATTCCCCCGTACTGACATAAAAGAGCAGACTAGAAGAGGAAGTCCGGGACGGGTAAAAATAAGCGGAGAAATTCCCCCTAATTTCGAAAAACATCTAAAAATAGCTCAAATAGACGGAGAAATTCCGGCTATCAACTTAAAAAACTGGAAAATGGGCTACTGCGTTTCGTTTAAGCGGAAATTCTCCCTTTATTTACACCCACTAGTGCCATTTTCAACAGCTTAACCGAAAATTCTCCGCTTATTTAATGGCCTGCTGGTCACTCACTCAAATAAGGTTAAGACTTTTTGCAAAATCATTCCTTCCTCTCTTCCTTAACAACGCTCTTACCAAAAGAGCCAAAATTAAAACCCTGCCAGAGGCAGGGCTTTTCTTTTACTTTCTCTTCCGAAAACCAAACGGAGCAAGCAGCACATAAAATAAGAAAAGTGCAATCCCTTCAAGGGACAGGATATAAAATGGATAAGGCCCCAGAAAATCAATCAGCGAGCCATTGGAGGGCTTATAGGCAAGAAACATATAATTTCCCCCGGTCCATTTATTGGCCAGGTATGCAATGCCTGCAGATAAATTTAGGAACAGGAAACTCAGCCACATCCCTTTATGATCAGGTGCAAAGCCCTTTGCAAATACATAGAAAAGGCAGGTCCATATGATCAGTATATGAGTGATGAAAAATTGGAAATAACGAAAATGCGGATAGCCAAAAAATAATTCTGGCGTCAGCACCGCCATTAAGGCACCTGCTATCCCGATAAAATAAACAATGTTAAAAACGAGTCTTGATCCTGATGCGAGAAGGATCAGGCAAAGAATCAGGCTGATGGAGCACAGCTGAAGCGGCAGTGTGAATGAAACATCCCATATTCCTGCACGATACAGCCAATAGTGATAAAGCGACTCCAGGACGAATAAGCCTGAAAAGAACGTCCATCTGACCGCTAATTCATTTGCTGCAAAAAACTGCCGGTAATAGTATAAAGCAAAAGAGCCTGCCGCAAACACAAACAGCATGGTCCAATGGCCTGCCGAAAAAGCCGCAAAAGGATAGAGATCCGAATTTTGCCCGAATAGCTCTGCCACAGGGGGATCCTCCTTACTTATGTATTAAGCTTTTTCTTTTAAAGCGAAGTTTTCAAGCTCAAGCCGCTTCGTTGTCTCCAGCTGAATAATTTCTCCAGTGTCAAAGCTGACTTTTTTACGGAATAGAGGGCCGTCATAGACAAAAGTATGATATTCCCCTGCTTCACCCATCGGACAGCTGGCTGTATCTTTAATATCCCTGGCAAAGGATGCATCCACTTCGCGGCCAAGCCACTCAGTAGCAAGAATCTCATCTCTTACCCTGATCACTTTAGCCTTGTATCCAGTATCCGTGAATGCTTCCAGGGCTGATGGCGCTTCCTCTTTTTTCATCCATAAGGGATAGGATGCTTCCAGGCCTGCCGCTGCCGCCGCCTTTTCGCCCCAATCTCTGTGCTCATCTAAATAAAGATCCCCAAACGCAATCGCATCAAGTCCGTATTCCTTTTTTGCCTCTTTTAAAGCCGCGACAAAGGAATCCGTATATCCGTCAAACGTGCATTCTATAAAGCGGACCGGAATCCCGAGAGCTTCCCCCTGAAGGGATATAAGCTCCTGCTTCTCACCATGTCCAAAAGTCCTTCCCAGCTCTTTAGGGACTGTTGTCAGAAGGCACTCAACCTTTATCCCTTTCTTGACCATTAGATCAAGAGCCATGCAGCCGTCCTTGCCTCCGCTCCACGAAAGTGCTGCTTTCTTCATCTTTCCAACTCCCTGTTATTTAAATCTTCTGCCACCATTTTACCATGAAAAGGTACTGTATGGCAGAACAGTGTTGACTGCCTGTATTCACTTCAACAGTCAGTCATTCAGGATTTCCCTTTCCAGTTCCTTGGCTTCCTTCCGGATATCTTCCTCACCCTTCAGTAAAGCAAACAGCCCTTCCAGGATGATTTGTTCAGGATTGGATTTTTTGGTTTCTTCGGAAATCCGGTTTGCAATCTCTTTTAACCATGAAGATTTTTGCGGTTCCAGACTGTTCAGCTTTTGATAAAGATCCTTCCATGCCTGTTCCCTTTTTTCAAATGATACAAAAGCGCCTTCCTTATCCATATGAACGACAAAATGCTGCATCATTTCGTCATTAAGAATGGGGTTTCCGCCCTTTTCAAGAAAATCATTCGCCACCGCATCAAGCTGCCGGACTAAATGGACGCCTATCTCATCCGGTTCGATCTTTGCCTGGTCAGACACCATCAGCATCATATATGTCCGATAGATCGATTGAATCATGAACAGCAGATCCCATTGATAAGTCCTGATTCTTTCCCCATACAGCTCCAGCAGGCTTTTTTGAAGCCAGGAAAACAATCTTCCCCTCATCCTGTGCTCCATCCCTGCAATCTTTTCGCTGTTAACAGCCGTCTCTCCCCTCATCTGCATCTTCATGTAAGCCTTATATTCCAGAATCCCTTCAAACTGGGCACTGAACTGCTTCTCCAGCTTATGCTTAGGCTCCAAGTCCCCATCCAGTCCGATGACAAGGACTCTTTCAAAGACGAGCTGCTGGTAATGCTCATAAATGGAAATAATCAGATCTTCCTTTGATGAAAAAAAAGAATACAGTGATCCTTTTGCAATCCCTACACCGTCCGCAATTTCCTGCATGGATGTCTGGCTGTACCCTTTTTCAGCAAAAAGTTCAACAGCTGTTTCTAAAATCGCTTCGCGTTTGTTCATCATCACACCTCATATCTTTATGCCAGCACATTCTATAAACACATTCATTCTTGACTATTTAAATGGAGTCATGCAAAAATGACCATGTAGTCAAGAGTTTTCCCCTTGATAATATTAGATTTCATTTTACATTAAACAAAATTTGACCGACCAGTCAAACCTCAGGAGGAATGCATTATGCTTGAATGGATACTAAAGAGATCCAAAATCTTTATCATTTTGTTCTTATTATTTATTATCGTTGGCGTCTTCACTTTTCTTCAGCTTCCGCAAAGGGAAATTCCCGAGACTTCCATCAATATCGGAACGGTCAGCACCGTCTATCCTGGAGCAACGGTCGATAGTGTGGAAAGAAATATTACCAACCCGATAGAAACAAAGCTGCAGTCCATTGAGGGAATCGAGGAACTAAGCTCATCCTCAAGCGCAGGCTTTTCTTCTATTATCGTAACGGTTGCCGACGGAGAAGACAAAAAAGAAGTGTTCGGCAATGTGCGCCAGGCTATCTCTGACCTTACAGCTTCTTTCCCGGAAGAAGCCTTTGAACCGGAAGTCAGTGAAGCAAATGTCAAGATGCCAATTGTATCTTACCATTTGACGGGCAGCGACAGTGAAAGCCTTTTTGCTCTTCAGGACGAACTTTCACGCTGGAAAGAAGAGGTTGAATCTGTACCTGGGATTTCGGGCGCTGTAATCAAAGGCCTGCCTGACGAGAAAATTTCTATTGAGCTGGATCCCGAGCTGCTGAAGGAGAAAGGCATTATTCTGCCGGATGTAATCAGCAGCATCAATGATGAATTCTATCCTGCACCATTAGGAAAGCAGGAAATGGATCAGGAAATCGTGCAGCTTACATTAGAGCATTACAGCTCTGTTGAGGATATGGAAAAATTATTTGTCGGCAAATCGCCGCAGGGTGAATCCGTTTTGCTTGGCGACATCGGAAAAGCTGAAGTCGTGCAGCAGGAAACGGAGGATATTGTCACTATTGATGGAAAGCCTTCTATATCTTTTACTGCCTTTGTCGAAGCAGGACAGGATATCCCCTCCGTTGACGAATCAGTCAGCAGCCTGGTCGAAGATTTGGGAAAAGGACTGCCTGACGATATTGAACTTCAGCCATATTATTCACAGGCAGATCAGGTATCCGATATTTTTGACGGCCTCTATTTGTCTCTTGCCATATCAGTTGCGGCAGTCATCCTGACTACGGCTCTTGGACTGACCGCCTCAGGGGCATTCGTCGTTGCACTCGCTGTCCCGATTTCCGTATTGATGGGGCTGATCCCCCTTCCGTTCGCCGATGTCGACTTGAACCAGATTTCCGTCATCGGGGCGATCATCGCGCTAGGTATCCTTGTTGATGACAGTATCGTCGTCAATGATAATATCCAAAGGCGCTATAAAATGGGTGAAGGGGCGATGCTTGGCGCAATCAATGGCACAAAGGAGATTTGGGTTTCCATCGTCACATCATCGCTGGCGATTGTTTTCACCTTCCTTCCACTCGTCTTTCTTTCCGGGGGGAACGGGGCTTTCATACGAGCTTTGCCGACCGTTTTAATAACGACCATTTTGGCATCAACACTCGTCGCATTGATATTCGTGCCAATGATGCGCTTTATGCTTTACCGGAAAACGAGCAAAAAAGTTTCTGACGCTCCCGGGCTGCTCGGGAGGCCGCTCAATCTAATGGCAGATATTTATGCAGACAAAATCCTTAAGCCATTTTCCAAAAGGCCGAAGCTTGTCGGTTTTCTTGGCTTAATTTTTACAACGGCGATCTTTGGGCTCGCTGTACTGACTCCCTTTGAGTTCTTCCCAGCCGCCGACCGTGAAGAGGTGACCATTGACGTTACACTCCCAATCGGTGTGACCCTCGAGGACACAGCCGGGCAGCTTAGGGACATTGAAGAAATGCTGCTGACTGACCCTGGCGTCAAGGAAACAAGCGTATTTGCCGGAACCGGCCTGCCTAACCTTTTCAACAGCTCCCTGCAGGCAACCGGAGAGAATACGGGGCAGATCGTCGCAAGGGTTGACCGCAAGAACCAGACTGCCCAGGGGCTTATTGACGACTGGTCATCTGTTCTGAGGGAAAAATATCCAGATGCTGAAATATTCATGGAAACCATCCAGCAGGGCCCTCCTGCAGGCGCCCCTGTCACAGTCACGGTAAAGGGGCCTGAAATAGAAAGGCTCCTTGAGCTCAGGGATACACTGTCCGGGAAAATAGAAGACGCTGGGGCAGACTTTGTAGTCGACAATATCGGAACTCCAGAGCCGGCTGTAAAATATGTCCCTGACCGTGCCAAATTAGAAGAATACGGCATTACCATCAACCAGATCAGCGAACAGATCAGCCTTGCAACTGAAGGCATTCCGCTGCAGGCATTTGATAATGGTGTATCTAAGCGCGATATGAATATCATTCTTGGGGACCCTGAAGAACCCCTGAACCTTGAAGAACTCGAGATTCCGGCTGCCGGCAGCACACAGGCCGGGCCGCCGGAACTTGTTCCTGTCTCAGAGCTTGTGGCTGAGGAAAGGACTGAAGAAATTCAGCGCATCCCCCACCAGGATGGAGACCGGGCGATTACCATAAGGGCCTTCCCTAAAGAGGAGGAAGGCTTCAAGGAGAATGTCCAGAAAATCGTAGAGGAAGAGCGGGAAGCATTGGACAGCAATGATTACAGCATCCAATTAGGCGGAGAGAACCAGGCGCAAAATGACTTCTTTGCCGAAATCACCGTTCTGTTCATCATTGTCATCTTCCTGGTGTATCTGCTGATCGCCTTCCAATTCAATTCACTGGGCCTTCCGTTCCTGGTTCTGACAGCCGTTTACCTGGCAATTGCCGGCAGCATCCTCGGCCTGTTCGTTACACAGACGCCGATTTCTTTCCTCGCTGTCATGGGAATGGTTTCACTGACGGGAATCGTTGTCCGCAACTCTGTCGTCCTGATCGAATTTATGGAACAGGGCCTGCGTGAAGGAATGGCCATTAAGGATGCTGTAGTGGAAGCCGGCCGTGTGAGACTGAGGCCGATCCTTCTGACTGCTTTAACATCCATCGTGGCGCTGATACCAGTCGCAGTCAGCGGAGATGCCCTCTTTACACCGCTGGCCATAACGATCATTTCAGGGATACTGTTCTCAGTTATCCTTACTGTCATCATCGTGCCGATGCTTTATCTTGGATTTAAGAAAGTGCCGGCTGAGAGCAAGTAGAATGGGAAAAACATCCTGCGGCATGTGCTGCAGGATGTTTTTTTGATATGGAGAGGATTATGTGGTTGGAATTGATGGGATTTGGCTTTTTCAATACAGTTGGGGATTTGTACGTGGATCTTGCTTTGATTTGGATTCTTTCTATGCATGATTGGATTTCCTTACGGTATTGGTGCATTGATTTTGTTTTATTCTATGCGTGGCTTGGCTCTTTTCAGGGGACTCATGCATTGATTGTGCTCTATTCTATGCATGACGCAGCTTTTCTCACGGGTATCATGCATCGATTACCCTCTATTCTATGCATGTGTCGGCTCTCTCCATTGCACTCATGTATCGATTACTCTCTATTCTATACATGACTCGGCTCTTTCCCCTTACACTCGTTCATCAATTACACTTTTCTATATAAAACAACACCCTTGCCCTTCCTGCTCCAATCATCAAACATCCCAACGCAAACCAAACAGGGCAGGAATCCAATTCCTGCCCCGTTCATTTTATCCGTTTAAAAAGTGGAATTCAGTCCTGCTTCCCTGCTGGGTTGCGGTGACTTCAAGCCTGACATCGATGCGCTCCTTCAGTTCAGGCACATGGGAGATGATGCCCACAAGCCTTCCTGTGCTCTGGATGTCGATCAGTGCTTCTATGGCCTGGTCAAGTGATTCAGGATCAAGAGTACCGAACCCTTCGTCGATGAACATCGTTTCAAGCGAGACACCGCCAGCATATTGCTGGACAACTTCTGCCAGACCCAGCGCAAGCGACAATGCCGCCTTAAAACTCTCGCCGCCAGACAATGTCTTAACATGGCGCTCCTGCCCTGTGTACTGGTCAAAAATGAGCAGCTCAAGCCCGCTTTGAACATTTCCTTTGGAACGGTCCGTCTTCCTTAGAAGCCGGTATCTGCCGCTCGTCATCTTGCCCAGCCTGCCATTTGCTTCCCGCAGGATATCATCAAGGAAAGCTGCAAGCACATAGCGCTCAAATGTAATCCTGAATGTATTCTGTCCCTTGGAAATCTCAAACAGATGGCCAAGGAGATGATACTGCTCCTCAAGCTGTTTGATGTCTTCGTTGATTTCTGTGACCTTTTTGTGGATTTCCCCGTTTTCCCGCTTTTTCATGAGCAGGCCGGTATACTGCTCCTGCAGTGCAGCCAGCAGCTTGTCCACTTCCCCGAATTGCTCCTTCAGGGCCTGGATATCAGGCTCCTTAACATCCTTCAGCAATTCTGTCAGCTCATGGTACCTGTCGGCAGCGGAGCGGAGTTCTTCCCGATAGCTTCTGAGCTCTGCCTGCAGGCCCTCAAGCTCCCTTTCATTCCTTTTGGCATGATGATAGTCCTGGTATACAGTAAAGCCCTGCCCGACCATCCTGTCCCGGAACAGCTCCCGCTCGGCGGAAAGCTTATCGCCGGTCTGCTTCAGCTGGTTTTCCGCCACCTCAAGGCGAGTCTTCTCATTAGAATGCTTTTCCCTTGTATCGGTATAGGCAGCCTGTGCCTCTTCCAGCCTCTGAGTAAGTTTTTGCTGATGCTGTTGGGCCGCCTGCAGCTCTTCCTCATATGCCTGCCGGGAGCGGAGGTTTTCAGGAACAGTTTCCATCATTCTGGAAAGCACTGTATTTTTCTCCGCAAAAAGAATGCCTGCTTCCTGATTGTCCGCTGCGGCCTGGCGAAGCTCATCAGCTTGCCTGCTTTTCTCACTTTCAGCTCTTTTGATTTCCTGCTCAAGCCTGTCAGCCTGAGCCGCTTTCCTGCGGAACCCTGCAAGCTCACTTTCCATCCTGCTTCTTTCCGAGAGGAGCTCCTGTTTATAGGACGTGATGCTATCCTCTAAAAGCCCCGGTTTTTGTTCTGCCACTCTGGCAGCAAGTTCAGCAATCGACTCTTTCAGGCTGGTGGCTGCCGACTGGATTTCATAATAGCGTGACTCTGCCTTCGAGCGGTCCTCCTCGCAAGAGAGCTGCTGCTTCTTTGCTGCCTCAATATCCTTTTCATCGGGAAAATCCGGGCCGCCGGATACGGCAGGCAATGGATGCTCCATGGATCCGCATACAGGGCATGCTTCTCCATCCTGAAGCTTGCCGGCAAGTATGGCCGCCTGGCCATGCAGCCATTTCTGCTCAAGCTCTGCCACGAGCTGCCTGGCATCTTCAGCGCGGGCCTGCTGCTTTTCCAGCAGCTGTTTTTGCTGTTCCAATTTTTCAAGAGAATCAGCCAGCTTCTGTTCCTGACTCTCATATTTATTGATATTTTCAAGAAGAGATTGGGAGCCTTCAAGCTTCCTCTCCATTTCCACGGATTGCAGGAGGCTTCCATCGGCCTCTTTTTTCTCAGCATTGAGCCTTTTTAATGTTTCCTCCCACTGCTTCTGGCCTGCTTCAAGATTCTCTATTGTTTGTCTCGTGGAATCGAGCCTCTTTTTCAGTATTTCAGCCTCTGATTTAGTTTTGGACAGGGCGAGGACATCTTCTTTCATCGCCTGCAGCCTTGAGACTGCTTCCGCTGACTCGTTTCTTTCAGCTTCCCTGTTCTTTTCATGCTGATATGCGGCTTCTTTTTGCTGGAGAAGCTGATATAATGCCTCCGTACTTTTCTCGAGCCGTTCAAATTCAGCTTTGCAAGAGTCCAAATCACTTTTCAGCTTATGGCACAGCTCTTCCTGCTGCTCAAGTATTGCCGCCTTTTGAGCGAGGATGATTTCCTGCTCTTTTGCTTCTGACCATTCCTTCCGGCTTTCCAGCTCTTCTTTTTTCGCCTTGAGCTCCTCTTTTTGAGCCAGCTGCTTCAGGACTGCTTCTGCCTCATAGATTTTCTGCTGGAGAGAATCCCTTTCCTCCTGCTTCTTACGGCCCTCATGGACAAGCTTATCCATTTCCCCGTTTAAAAGCTCGATCTCTTTTTCGAGCAGCCGGAGGATTCTGCTGTCGTTCAGCGTATCTTCTTCCAGAGCTACGATCAGGTCTTCCTGATAGGAGGCATGGATTCCATGCAGAAGATGGTTTCTCCTGTCAGCCTGCTTTTCGACACTCTTCTTCAGCTCTGTCGCTTCAGTCCTGAGCTTTTCTTCGATTTTTTTATAGATCTCCGTATGGAACAGCCTTTGGAGGATAACCTCTTTTTCTTTGCTGTCTGATGTGAGCAGCTTGCGGAATTCCCCCTGTGGAATCATCAGAATCTGCCGGAATTGGCTGCTGTCGATAAGCATGATCTCTTTTATCTTCTCATCCACATCCCTGACATTGGCAGCGAGCAGCACTTTCTCATTTTTTTCATCATACATATAAAGCTCGGCCCTGGCGCCAATAGTTGTAAAGCCTTCGCCCCGCTCCTTCTTTTTTTCCTGCTGTGGAGAACGTGTGATATAGTAGGTGCGGTCTCGGAGTGAGAATTGAAGCGACACCTCTGTCAGCAGATTATTTTCAGCGAATTGGCTTCTAAGCTCGGGGCCATTTCTGTCTTCCCCGCTTGCTTTTCCATAAATGGCATAGCTGATGCCGTCAAAGATCGTGGTTTTGCCCGCTCCGGTCTTGCCTGAGATCACGAACATGGTTTTGCTGCCGAGCGAGGAAAAATCAATCTCTTCGGTCCCTGCATAAGGCCCGAATGCCTGCATTGCCAGCTTCAAAGGCTTCATTTCAATCCCTCCTCCTTCAGCACAGACTGGATGATATCCGCCATCGCTGACTTTTTATCCTCTGTGAATTCAGCTTCTGTCATTTCTTTATAAAATTGCTCAAAAAGATCCAGTTCGGATTTTTTCTCTTCTTTCACAGCCTGGAAGGCTATTTTCCTTTTCAGGTCGGTCTGTTCGATTTTTCTGTCCAGATGGAGGACGTTCGGATATAACTGCCGCAGTTTGCCCATCGGATCAATGAGGCTGCCGTCATCCAGCAGGGTGATTTTCAGATAATCCAAATGATTCTGCCCTTCCGCAAACGATGGATCGAGAAGCTCCTCCAGATAGCCTTCCACCTCGCGCATATCCTGCTTGGGAGCAAGAGAATGTTCGCGGATGTCAAAAGAGCCATTATCATTCATCTCAATGATGGAAACTGACTTTTTCTGCTTAGCTTCAGAAAAAGAGTACTTCAGCAGTGAGCCGGCATACCTGACTGTATCATGCTTGATGGCGTCCGGGCTGTGAAGATGGCCGAGCGCCGTATAGGAGAAAGGCGCAAAAAGATCCGCAGTGACGCAGCCGGAACCGCCGACAGATAAAGTCCTTTCAGAATCGCTGGTCTGTCCTCCCAGCACGAAGGCATGGCCGACAAGCACATTCGGTTCATTAGGATTGATTGTTTCTTCCATTTTTCCGATAAGGCTCTTCATGGCATCCTGATGGGAGTGGATGGAATCGTCTCCCAATAGCTGCCTGACAGTACCGGGTTCTGCATAAGGCACCAGGTAGAAGTTAACGCCATTTATATGTACAGGACGAAAGCAGGCTTCAATATTGCCGTTCAGATAAAACTGGCTGTGCTGATACCACGAGCTGCCGAAAGACAGTCGTTCAGCACTGTCATGGTTCCCGGAAATCGCCACGATCGGCGTTTTAAGATCAATATTAAGCTTAAACAGGGTTTCGTCCAGCAGGCGTACAGCATCTGTCGGCGGGACAGAACGGTCATAAAGGTCACCTGCTATAACAATGGCGTCCGGCTTTTCTTCCTCCACCAGTTTGACAAACTGCTGCAGTACCTCCCGCTGATCATCTGTCATATACACACCATGGACAAGCTTGCCCAGATGCCAGTCTGCCGTATGGATAAACTTCATGATTCTCCCCCTCTTTTAACCTTATTGCTTCTATTTCAGAATCCTATCATTATATCAAAAAGAGGATAGTGATGGTTTCTGAAAAAATAGGAAGCTTTCATCCAGAATGTTTGTTCTCTTATTTTAACAGAAAACGCACTTTCTCACCGAGAAAATTTTTCCAGAAAAGACTGAATTTACTTAGGCAGGTTTCAAATGACCTCTGATGGGTATATAGTAGTAGTAATATAAGACTAAAATAGGGGCAGAGAAAAAATGACAGAACAAATGATTTTTTTAAATGAATTGAAAGAGTTATTGAATGAATACTGCCGCTGCAATGTAAAGCCGGTCAAAAAGGCTATTTATAAAGATATCCTTCTGATCTGCAGGGCATTTGCCAATATGGATGAAGGCCGCGCCGCTTGAAGCCCCTGCTTTTTAAATAAAAAAACAGTCCAGCCGCGGAGGCTGAACTGCGATATATGGTATTTCTAATTATAGTTTAGTAACGTTAGCCGCTTGAGGTCCGCGAGCTCCTTCAACAACTTCGAAAGAAACTTCTTGGCCTTCTTCCAGGGATTTAAAACCTTCTGATTGGATAGCAGAATAGTGAACGAATACATCGTTTCCGTCTTCAGCTTCGATGAAACCAAAACCTTTTTCTGCATTAAACCATTTTACTTTACCGTTTTTCATAAGAAAAATCCTCCTAATGGCCAGCTTCAGCCATGTGTAAATTCACCATTTACAGCGCATATAGCTTTTACGAATCTTCACTTCTCCAAGCAAGTATTAACCTCTGGAACAAGCAGCTTTGCAAATCTATCACGGTGCAGAACGGCTGATTTAAATGTAGCATTATTCCAATTTACTGTCAAGGATTGGCACCTGTTTCATTATAGGCCGGAAGCACTGTCATGCCTGGCTTTTTCCTTTAAACTGCCGGGCAGATTCTGTATGGATTGCACCACTGAATCCAGCTTCGCCTCAATCCGGTGAAGCAGATACAAAGTGACAACAATCGGGAATCCTACATCGCTGATTAATGGAATTAATTGGTCCATACTATTCCTCCTCCTAAGGCTTTTGGTCTCTTCTTCAAAGAGTTCTAATAAAGAAAGAGGCCGGCCCATGACGGCACCGGCCCTGCTTCTATTACACTAGTTCATAGTCAGTTACATTGCGGTCAATTACTCTGGCTCCTTTGACAGAAACCAGCTTTCCGCTAGGCCCTGCAAAAATGTCAGCTGCGATCAGCTCTTCCATTGCCTGCTTCACGGCGGCCGTATCGATTGGTTCTTTTGGTGAATCTACTGTCAGGGATGCGGTTTTGCCGTTTTCAGTGAGAAATTGGATTTCCAGTGTTTTAGCCATCATCTCACCTCCTTTCCCGATTCATTTTTATTAGGCGATTACATCAAAGCTGTCGTTTCTTTGAACAGAGTTGACAGGATGTTCGCTTAGAGATCCGAACGCCCGGGCTGCCTGGTGAAGCTGGTCAGCGGTAGCTGAATTTTTTACATTGGACAATGTCTTGGACTTGTAAATCGGATCGCCTTTTTCGTTCATTCCTGTTTCGAAGTAGATTCGAAGGCTGGTAGCTGTTGCAACTGTTTGTGCCATCGTGCATCACCTCCTTTCACCTTCTATATATAGATTTGCCGGCGAAAAGGACATGGGTGATGATAAATTTTTCAGAAAAAGTTCGTCTGTGATGTGTGTGAAAGAGAGTTTCAAACGCTTAAGAAGAGGGAATCTCAAAATTCAAAATAAAGATAGAGGCAGGAGTAATGGCCGGGGAAGCCGGTATAGGTGGATTTAAGCAATGGGTTATATTTATTAAAGGGGTCTGCTGATTTGCGTTCCAGGCACTTCGCTTTCCGCGGGGCGGCGC
>NZ_JBEUMK010000013.1:0-95694 GCF_040492155.1 Cytobacillus sp. T106
TTTCCTTTACTTATCTGTAATGGAATGTGGAGGGGTAGCGAAGTGGCTAAACGCGGCGGACTGTAAATCCGCTCCCTCCGGGTTCGGCGGTTCGAATCCGTCCCCCTCCACCATTTTGAATAAAAACTGCAGATTTGGACAATCTTATAAATGTCCTTTTTATTTTGACCGGCAGGTCATTGATCAATGGGCTATAGCCAAGCGGTAAGGCAACGGACTTTGACTCCGTCATGCGTTGGTTCGAATCCAGCTAGCCCAGCCATTTTTTGAGCCATTAGCTCAGTCGGTAGAGCATCTGACTTTTAATCAGAGGGTCGAAGGTTCGAGTCCTTCATGGCTCATCATAGCAGGGCAGGCCTTAGGTTTTATACCCTAAGGTTTGTCTTAATGAATGCGGAAGTAGTTCAGTGGTAGAACATCACCTTGCCAAGGTGGGGGTCGCGGGTTCGAATCCCGTCTTCCGCTCCAATATACGGGGCCTTAGCTCAGCTGGGAGAGCGCCTGCTTTGCACGCAGGAGGTCAGCGGTTCGATCCCGCTAGGCTCCACCATTACTACATACATCTTACCTTAAACTCTGCCGGGTTTAAGGTTTTTTTATGTTTAAAAATGTTATAACTTCTAACAGCTGTACATGAACATCGAATCTAAATCTGTAGCAGCTTGTGTTATCCGCGGGTGATCATGCCATTTTCGTTATAATTCATGCTGCCGATTCCCCAGGAATTTACCTCTATCTTTTTATCCTTTTGATTTTTCAGAAAAGTACGCATATATATGCATGATTTTGTCGAGTTGAGTCATTGCTTTGAAAGCGGTTAAAATGAAAGCAGAACAGGGGTGAAGGAGGAACATAGAGAGATGAAGAAACTATCGATTATCGGGATGCCGATGGATCTTGGGCAAATGAGGCGAGGTGTTGATATGGGGCCAAGTGCTATCCGCTATGCCGGTGTAAATGAACGTCTGAAATCTTTATTTGAGCACATTCATGATCTGGGTGATATAGCGATTGGACGCCCGGAGGTGGAGATAGATCCAGATACCAATCTGAGGAATCTTGAGCTTATTGCAGATAAGACCGGCCAGCTGGCAGAAAAGGTTGATGAAGTAATCAAGGGCGGTTCATTCCCTCTTGTGTTAGGCGGGGACCACAGCATTGCCATCGGGACGCTTGCAGGTGTGTCGCGGCACTATAAAAACCTCGGCGTCATCTGGTATGATGCCCATGGAGATCTGAATACAGCAGAAACATCGCCTTCCGGGAATATCCATGGCATGCCGCTGGCAGCTTCGCTGGGCATCGGCCATCCGCTTCTGACCGGGATTGGGGGCTACTCACCGAAGGTAAAGCCTGAGAACATCGTCATCATCGGAGCAAGGGCCCTGGATGAGGGTGAGAAAGAGCTTGTGAAGGAGAAGGGCATCAAAGTATATACAATGCATGAGATTGACAGGCTCGGGATGGCAAGAGTGATGGAAGAAGCAATTGAGTATCTGAGGGACCGGACTGATGGGGTTCATTTATCATTGGATCTGGACGGGCTGGATCCCAACGATGCACCAGGCGTGGGGACTCCAGTCATAGGAGGCATCAGCTACCGTGAAAGCCACCTGGCGATGGAAATGCTTGCAGAAGCGGAGCTGATCACTTCCGCTGAGTTCGTGGAGGTCAATCCGATCCTCGATGACAAGAATAAGACGGCATCTGTAGCCGTTGCGCTGATGGGATCGCTTTTCGGCGAAAAGCTCCTTTAAAGAAAGAAACAAAAAACGGTAACTTGATTTTTCAAGTTACCGTTTTTTGACCAGATGATTGTATTTGTTCAGCAATGAATCCAGCCTTGTACTGGCTTCAATTACATGATGGCTGGACAAAGAGGTACGGGAAGCCAGTTGGACCATTTCCTTGCGGCACTTTTCAATATCCTGCAACAGTTCTTGAATGCCCATTCAAAAAAACCTGCCTTTTCCTCAGCTTAATTAGTCCCTTTATACCCCATTTAAAACTTTTTAAACATGAAGAAGTAAATTTTTGTTAAAATAATAGTTATTGAGAAATTTTATATAAAAAACGAAACCTTTTCCGCTATCGATCCGTAATATCGTATAGCCGCATTAGAGCGGAGGTAAATAGAAATGGAAGCAATCGTAAAGAAAAGGATCAAACAGGTATTAAAAGGCGACCAGAATGCTTTTGGGGAAATTGTGGAAATTTATAAAGACAAGGTGTTCCAGCTTTGTTTCCGTATGCTCGGCAACCGCCATGAGGCGGAGGATATTGCACAGGAGGCTTTCCTGCGCGCATATGTTAATATTCAAAGCTTTAATATCGACCTGAAGTTTTCCACCTGGCTGTACAGAATCGCAACCAATTTATGCATTGACCGGATCAGGAAGAAAAAGCCCGACTATTTTCTGGATGCGGAGGTTGCCGGGACGGACGGATTGACGATGTATTCGCAGATTGCAGCGGATACCAGACTGCCCGAGGAAGATGTAGAGAGCCTGGAGCTTCAGGAAACCATTCAAAACGAAATTTCCAAGCTTCCTGAAAAATACAGGTCAGTAATTGTGCTGAAATATATCGAGGAGCTTTCTCTCAACGAAATAAGCGAGATTATGGACCTGCCGCTCGGGACGGTTAAGACCCGCATACACAGGGGCAGGGAAGCTTTAAGAAAGCAGCTGCGTCATGTGTAGAGATGAATGGCTATGCCATCTTCTTTTGCAAAAATGAATTCAGCTTATCATTTTAAGAGGGTGAGAACTTTGAAATGTCCAGCAGAGATTGTCGAGTATATGCACGAGTATCTAGATGAAGAGATCTCAGCCGAGCATGAACAGCAATTAAGGGAGCATTTGAGCAGCTGCGACGAATGCCGCTCTTATTTTCATGAATTAAAGAGAGCTATTGCACTAGTGCAAAGCACTTCACATATACAAGCTCCGTCAGGCTTCACAGCTGGTGTGATGGCGAAGCTTCCAAAAGAAAAGAAGCAGGTGGGCTTCCAGCGTTGGTTCAGGCATCATCCCCTGCTTACTGCTGCTTCCCTGTTCCTCATCCTTATGATGGGAAGTGTCGTCTCCACCTGGAATAAGGACCATAATTTTTCGGTCTCCAAACAGCCGAACCTGATCGTCCAGAATGACACGGTCATCGTACCGGAAGGTGAAGTAATCAAGGGTGATGTGATTGTCCGCAATGGCAAGATAAAAATCGAAGGCCAGGTCGATGGCGATGTGACCGTCATCAATGGAGAGCAGTATATGGCTTCTGCAGGCCAGGTGACTGGTGATATCAAGGAAGTGAATGAAGTGTTTGAGTGGCTCTGGTATCATATCAAGAGCCTTGGCAAAGATCTTGTGAATGTGTTCGATGAGAAAGAAAAAGAGCCTGCAGCAGGCTGATTGAATAGAGAGAGCAAATCCCTGTCAAACTAGAAATATCCGGCTGAGCCGATATTCATTTGGCAGGGATTTTCTTTTAGATGAATGAGAAGGCACGCCAAGAGCTTTGCAATATATCCCATGTCCATATCATTGGTTTTCAGAGTATTTATGATATAATATGTGAGTTACATACATTGAAAACAAAGCTTATGCTTTTTGGAAAAATATATTTGGAGGAAGGGATAATGTCGTTTGCAGATTTCTCAATTTTGAAATACCTGGCTAATATTGTTGACATTCTCCTTGTTTGGTACGTCATCTACAAACTGATCATGATTGTGAGGGGCACCAAGGCCGTACAGCTCTTGAAAGGGATTTTTGTCATTCTGATCGTCAAGGTGATCAGCGATAAATTCCAGCTGCAGACACTTGGCTGGATGATGGAACAGGTTCTGCTATGGGGGGTCCTGGCCATTATCATCATCTTCCAGCCTGAGCTCCGGAGGGCGCTTGAGCAGCTGGGGAGGGGAAGATTCTTTTCGAGAAGCAGCTCCCAGGAAGAAAATGAACAGGAAAAGATGGTGGATTCCATTACAAAGGCCGTTGATTATATGGCTAAACGCCGGATTGGCGCCCTGATTTCGATTGAGCGTGAAACAGGGATGGGCGATTATATAGAAACAGGCATTCAGCTGAATTCAAAAATATCATCAGAGCTCCTGATCAATATTTTCATCCCGAATACACCACTTCATGACGGGGCGGTCATTATTCAGAGGAACTGTGTGGAAGCTGCAGCCTGCTATCTGCCGCTGTCTGAGAGTCCGTTCATTTCTAAGGAACTTGGCACAAGGCACAGGGCCGCCCTGGGAATCAGTGAGGTCACAGACAGCCTTACCATCGTTGTATCTGAAGAAACGGGAAGCGTCTCACTGACTAAAAACGGTGAGCTTCACAGAAGCCTGAGCTCTGAGGCATTCAAGGAGCTCCTATCCAATGAATTGATTGTCAGCCAGAAGGCGAAACAGTCTTCTTCAGCCCGCTGGAATTGGAGGGGGAAGAAAAATGGATAAGCTGATTGATAAGCTGGTGGACAACAGGTGGTTCATGAAAGCTGTGGCCCTTGTGCTGGCTTTGCTCCTTTTTGATGCTGTCTATGATGGATCCGACAAATCGGGCGAGGTTAATGTTCCCGGGGATCAGGACACTGAGCTGATTGAAGATGTCCCGGTCAAATCCTATTATGATACCGATAATCTTGTCGTCACCGGAGTTCCGGATACTGTGGATGTGAGGGTGTCAGGGCCGAAAAGCCATGTCCAGATCGCCAAGACGCAGCGGGACTTTGAAGTATATGTAAATTTATCTGATGCTGAAGTTGGCGAAAAGCAGGTCCGGATCCTTGTAAGGGACATTTCGGATCGCCTCGATGTAACAGTCGATCCGTTATATGCAACAGTCTCTATCCAGGAGAAAGTAACGAAGGAGTTCAAGGTAGAGCCTGAATTCAACCAGTCCCTGCTTGGAGACGGATTCACATCCGGAGCACCATCTGTTAAGCCTGAAACTGTTAAAATAACGGGTGCCAAGGACGTAGTCGACCGCATCAGCTATGTGAAGGCAGCTCTCGATGTCAAAGGTCCGATAGAGGAATCTGTCACAGGAGCTGCAAGCATCAGGGTGCTCGACAGGGATATGAATAAGCTGAATGTAGCTGTCGATCCAGAGACGGTAGAGGTTACCGTCTCTGTGAAAAGCCTCGCTAAGACCGTGCCGATCGATGTCGTCCGGAAAGGTTCACTGCCTTCGGGTGTGACGCTTAACAGTATTGATCTGGATACAGCTGAGGCGAGAATCACCGGAAGCGAAGAAGCGCTCGGCCAGACGGAAAGAGTTAGGGTTGAGATTGACCTGGGCAAGATCACCAAAGATGGTGTTCAGACCCTTCCGGTCATCATCCCGGACGGCATCACATCTGTCGATCCGAAGACAGTAGAGGCTTCCGTGGATGTGACAGCTGAAAGTCAGGAAGATCAGGAGGACGCCGGCTCAGAAGCAGAAGAAGATGAAGCTGAGACGGCGACTCCTCCTGCGGAAGAAACAGAGAAGGATGAAACCAAAACCTTCTCGAACCTTCCGATTGACCTGACTGGGGCAGCAGAAGGATATACCGCTGCTTTCGCTGATGGATCAGGGAGAACAAATCTGTCTGTCCAGGGGCCGGTCGGTGTGGTCAATGGCCTTGGTTCTGCAGATTTCAATATATTCGTCGATGCAAGCAGCCTGTCAGAAGGGGAGCATAATGTGCCTGTAAAGGTGACTGGCCCCGATAATGTAAGCTGGAAGCTATCAAGAGAAACAGTAAAGATTTCTATCACTCAAAAGAATGAAGAAGCTTAAATATAATGTCACTATGGTTAGAAGGAGCGATTTTTAATGGGTAAATATTTCGGTACCGATGGAGTACGAGGGATTGCAAACAGTGAGTTAACCCCGGAGCTGGCTTTTAAACTGGGCCGGTTTGGCGGATATGTGCTAACAAAGAATGAGGAACGCCCAAAAGTATTGATCGGCCGCGATACACGCATATCAGGGCATATGCTGGAAGGAGCCCTTGTAGCAGGACTGCTTTCCATTGGAGCTGAAGTTATGCGCCTCGGCGTCATTTCAACGCCTGGAGTAGCGTATCTGACAAAAGCCCTTGGTGCACAGGCAGGTGTCATGATCTCAGCTTCCCACAACCCTGTAGCTGATAACGGGATCAAATTCTTCGGGCCAGATGGCTTTAAGCTTTCAGATGATCAGGAGCTGGAAATTGAAGCTCTCATGGATAAGGCAGAAGATGAGCTTCCGCGTCCGGTAGGGGCAGACCTTGGCCAGGTGAATGATTATTTTGAAGGCGGACAGAAATATCTTCAATATTTGAAGCAAAGTGTTGATGAAGACTTCTCAGGCATACATATTGCGCTTGACTGTGCGAACGGTGCTACATCTTCACTGGCAGCACATTTGTTTGCAGACCTTGATGCCGACCTTTCGACAATGGGCGCATCCCCTAACGGTCTTAACATCAACGATGGCGTAGGATCGACCCATCCTGAAGCGCTTTCGGCCTTTGTAAAGGAAAAAGGGGCAGATGCCGGATTTGCTTTTGACGGCGACGGAGACCGTTTGATTGCTGTAGACGAAAATGGCGACATCGTTGATGGAGATCAAATCATGTATATCTGCGGAAAATACCTGAAAGAGCAGGGCCGTCTGAAGCATAACACAGTTGTATCCACAGTCATGAGCAACCTGGGCTTCTACAAAGGGCTTGAAGCAAACGGCATTGAAAGCATCCAGACTGCAGTCGGAGACCGCTATGTGGTGGAGGAAATGAAAAAAGAGGGCTACAGCCTTGGCGGGGAGCAATCCGGCCATATTATCTTCCTTGACTACAACACAACCGGTGATGGACTTTTGACTGGCCTTCAGCTTGCCAATATCATGCAAGCGACCAAGAAGCCGCTGTCAGAGCTTGCGAATGAAATGAAGAAGTTCCCGCAGACGCTCGTCAACATTAAAGTTACAGACAAGCACCATGTAACAGACAACGATAAAGTTCATGCCGTGATTACAGAGGTTGAAAATGAAATGAAAGGAAACGGACGCATCCTTGTCAGGCCTTCCGGCACTGAGCCATTGGTCCGTGTAATGGCTGAGGCGCCAACAAAGGAGCAGTGTGAGGCGTATGTGGAACGCATAGCCGCTGTTGTCCGCGAGGAAATGGGTTTAAAGGAGTAATCGAAGGGAAGATATGCATAGAGGAACGCTTTGGCGCCTCTATGCATATTTTTTTATATGGAGCCCCAAAGCTTCATGGGAAAATGTGTATTTTTTATGATATCAGTTGACGGATTCTCACGTAGTGATGTATGATTATCCTGTTTTTGCAAACCATTGTGCAAAGCATATTCAATAATAGAAAGGTGGGTCGTCAGGGTATACTTTTAAAGCGCCTGAACTAGCCATGAGAGGGCTAGTTGACGAGGAGGAGGTTTATCGATTTTTCGGCGGATGCCTCCCGGTTGAGCAAGCACAACCGAAAATCCTTCTTTAAAGCATCAAGGCAACTTGGTGGACAAAGAGAGGGATATGCTTCTGAACAAACAAAAACTAGAGATAAGGGGGCAAGTATGCCCTCTAAAAAAGGCTTCTTGCCCCCTTTATTAGGGAGGACACAGAAGTATGTGCGGAATTGTAGGTTATATCGGAAACACTGATTCAAAGGAAGTATTATTAAAAGGCTTGGAAAAGCTTGAATATAGAGGCTATGACTCAGCAGGGATCGCGGTCATGAACGAAAACGGTGTTCATGTTTTCAAGGAAAAAGGCCGCATTGCCGACCTGCGCAGCATCGTTGATGGAGATGTGGAAGCCCACACCGGGATCGGACACACGCGCTGGGCGACTCATGGTGTACCGAGCAAAAAGAATGCCCATCCCCACCAGAGTGCGGGCGGACGCTTCACACTCGTACACAACGGTGTTATTGAAAACTATGACCAGCTGAAGCGCGAATTTCTGAGCGGTGTAGAGCTTCAGAGCGATACGGACACAGAAGTCATCGTCCAGCTGATTGAGCTGTTCGTAAATGAAGGGGAAGCAACAGAAGATGCTTTCCGCAAGACACTGCGCCTTCTGAAGGGTTCTTATGCTTTGGCGCTCCTTGATGAGCAGAATGATGAAACGATCTTTGTAGCGAAGAACAAGAGCCCGCTTCTTGTCGGTCTTGGCGACACATTCAATGTGGTTGCGAGCGATGCAATGGCAATGCTTCAGGTGACAGACCAGTATGTCGAGCTGATGGATAAAGAAATCGTCATCGTTAAAAAGAACGAAGTCATGATCCAGGATATGGACGGCCAAATCATTGCCAGAAATCCCTACACAGCAGAGCTTGATGCAAGCGATATTGAAAAGGGCACATACCCTCACTATATGCTGAAGGAAATTGATGAGCAGCCGCTTGTGACACGCCGCATCATCCAGAAATACCAGAATGCAAATGGTGAATTGGTCATCGACCAGGATATCCTTGATGCGATGAATGAAAGCGACCGGATTTATATCATTGCAGCTGGTACTTCTTATCATGCCGGCCTTGTCGGCAAGCAGTTCATCGAAAGAATGGCAAAAATTCCGGTAGAAGTCCATATTGCCAGCGAATTCGGCTACAATATGCCTCTTCTGTCAGAAAAGCCGCTATTCATCTTTATTTCACAGAGCGGTGAAACAGCAGACAGCCGTGCCGTGCTTGTAAACATCAAGGAGATGGGCTATAAAGCACTGACCATCACGAATGTACAGGGATCAACCCTTTCCCGTGAAGCTGATTACACGCTGCTTCTTCATGCAGGTCCTGAAATTGCCGTTGCTTCAACAAAAGCATATACTGCCCAGCTGGCTGTACTTGCCATCCTGGCAGAAGTAACAGCGAAGAGCAAAGGGCTTGGACTGCCGTTTAACCTGGTTCAGGAGCTTGGCATCGCTGCCAATGCTATGGAGGTTCTCTGTGACAGCAAAGAAGAATTCGAAGCGATTGCCCGCGAATACCTGGCAACAACACGCAACGCTTTCTTCATCGGCCGCGGCATCGACTTCTATGTCGGCCTTGAAGGCTCACTGAAACTGAAGGAGATTTCTTATATCCAGGCTGAAGGCTTTGCCGGCGGAGAATTGAAGCACGGTACCATCGCCCTGATTGAGGACGGTACACCGGTCATTGCCCTTGCTACACAGGAAAGCGTCAACCTGAGCATCCGAGGAAACGTCAAGGAAGTTGTATCCCGCGGCGCCAACCCATGCATCATCAGCATGAAGGGGCTTGAGCAGGAAGAAGACCGCTTTGTTATTCCGGAAATTAATGAATTATTAACACCTCTTATCTCTGTTATACCATTGCAGCTGATCTCTTACTATGCTGCCCTGCACCGCGAATGCGATGTAGACAAACCGCGCAACCTGGCTAAATCTGTTACGGTTGAATAAGCGGAAGTAAGGATTATATATAGTTTGTCTAAGGAGGCTCCTTTCAGGATGCCTCCTTTTTGCATAGGTGTGAGAATGTAAAGGTATTAATCAAATGTTTAATTAAGGGCTGCAATTGTACTGCTGTCACAGTATCCAAGGTTTAATCAAACGTTTGATGAAGGAAAGCAACTGGCTGCTGATGCAATAGTGTATGAGACTTTAATCAAACGTTTGACTAAGGGTAACAATGGACTGCTGCTGCAAGAAAGTGAGGATTCAATTGAACGTTTGAATCGCAATATTTAAAAAAGTTTCCAAAGAATATTGTCATATATATACGACAAAAGTAAATTATATGTTACAATATAAATAACAGAAAAAGGCAATATTGGTGGGAGGCGCGTGTTTGAAAGAAATTCTGGTTAAGAATGCGGTAAAGATTACAAGGATGGAAAAAGGGAACTTGACGCAGGGAGACCTGGCAAAGCTTGTCGGGGTGACCCGTCAGACGATGAATTTGATTGAATCGCAGAAGTATAATCCAACCATTAAAGTCTGCCTGCTGATTGCTGCTGCCCTTGATACATCCGTTGAGAAGCTATTCTGGATGGAGGAATGATTATGAGAATACTGTTTACTTATCTGCCCGTCCTTTCCTTTGTTTTCGTTTTGTTTCTAATGGATGACGGCATCTTCAAGTGGACTTTACTGGTATGTGGAATTGTCCTTGTGGCCCTGGCCAAAATGTTGAGGGTGCGTATGAAGGAAGAGGAAGTCGAGTTTGATGACAGGGTAAATGCCAACATTGCAAAATGGTCACTGCGGAGCATCTATCTGCTGAATTTTATTTTAATCGTGCTGCTGTGTTTGGAAACTGCCAGTTCGGCAGCGATCGGCCTGGACAAAGAAACGATCTTAATTTATCTGCTGGCAACCCTATTTATTCCGTTTTATATTATTCCGGCCATAGTGAAGAAATTATAAGGAGATGAATCAATGAATCAGGATTTAATTATTTTTGGAACTATTTTTCTTGTGCTTGGCTTTCTGGTAGGAGTTAAGAAAATGACGTGGCTTCTATCGGGGTTCAATGAAAAAAGGGTAAGGGATAAAAACAAACTGGCCCATTTAGTAGGGGGAACGGAAGCGGTTCTTGGCATCGTTCTCATTATCGGCGGTATTCTGGGAGTGGGTTCACCGAAGTTTTTGATCATGCTCTGTATAGCCATTATGATGGGGCTCGTATTTTATGTGAACAGCAGGATGGCAGAGTGAATAAGGAGGGAAGCTGCCCCTCCTTATTCTTCTCCTCCGTTAAACCATAGTAGAGCATCATCATCGGGATCGCCGTTATAGTTGATCATGATTTCTTCATCTTTTTTTATATCCTTGTAAGCATAGAAATCAAAAGAGTGATTCTCGAAACTGATTTCATAATCGGCATTCGGCTCATAGGAATGGTTGAACAGCATTCCATATCCAAGGAGAAGGGCAGAATGGTTCGTCCCATACTCGAATACATAGTCGGCGAGCCTGGTTTTTTCAATATATTTATGTTCTTCATTTGGATATGCAAGTACCGGAGCCCTGTGGATCAGCTCTCCCTTTTTGATATCACGGGTAGCGAACACACCTTTATTGGTTTCGTCATCGGTAATGTTTGAGATTCTAACTTCAATCAAGCTTTTCACCTTCGCCTTCATAATCTGTCAATCCTAGTCTGACAGTGTTGGGGCAAAAATGCAATCGCAGGAAGCAATTGGATGACAGTCCCAGGGCTGTGTGGAGCTGATTTGATACCAGCCCGGGTGTTTGTGTGGTAAAGTAATAATAACAGCAGCAAAGGAGGAATTGCAGATGAAAATCACTGATCAGGCACGCGATATTTTAAAGCAGATGTTTGAAAAAGAAAATGCCCGCAATATCCGCATATATTTCGCAGGCTATGGCTGAGGACAGCCAAAAGTAGGACTGGCTCTGGATGAGCCGGAAGAGGACGATAATGTATCAACAATCAATGAAATCATGGTGGCAATCGATCCGATCATTGAACCGAATGTAGAGGATCTGGTCCTTGATCTTAGCGGAGACAAGAAAGGCCTTGTACTGCTGGGGAATACGGGCAATTGCTGCTAGAATAAGAAAGCATGGAAAAGGGCTTCTGCTCTTTCCATGCTTTTTTTGTTGTTCCTCGAGGCACAGGGACAGCCGCAGAGCATGCAGCCTGTTCTCACAAAAAACATGCAGACACACCCGAATTGTACTATAATAAATACCAAAATCAGGGTAATCGGGAGGTGGGTAAAATGGCAGAAATATTCCGGCTGCCGGATACTGGAGCGGCTCATGCAAAGCCTGTAAGAGGAAAGGCGATACTTTGCATGGGGAGAAGGTTCATATAATCGCCCTTACAATGTAATCTCATTTCTATTACTGGCTTTGCCCCTTATTTAAGAAACCATTAAAATAAGGAGCTGGCCGAAATGAGCTATGTAAAAGCAGCTGCTGTTTTGCCTGAAGAGCTGATAGCGGAGATCCAGAAATATATTCAAGGTGAGATGATTTATATTCCGAAGCCTGAGGCTGCCCGGCAAAAGTGGGGGGAGTCCTCCGGAGGGCGGAAGCAGATTGATGCACGCAATGAGGAAATCAGGATGGCATTCCGGAACGGAAAGCCGGTCGAAGTGCTGGCGGAAGAATACTTCCTGGCCAATGAAACAATCAAAAAGATAGTCTATTCAAAACAGAAGCGCAGGCAGTAGGTACACTTTGGTTCAGAGTCATTCTCGGCCTATTCCCGGCTGCTGATTTTTCTTATAATTGTCTTTAGAAATCAACAGCCTGATCCGGGACAGAATAGGAGTGAATGAAATGGAACACTTTATCCGGAACGACCAGTATAATTTTATAAAAGAACAGGCAGCCCACCTTGTGAACGGGCACAGTTCAGTAAATGATAAAGGGGTTCTGAATGCACTGAGAGCCATCACAGCCGAGAAGGCTAAAGCACTGTTTCCAGAGCTCACTGCTGAGCAGGAGGAGCTTCTTGCCCCGTTGCCTGATATAAAGGACAGGACAGATGCAGACCGGTTCCTGGAAGGCCTGCAGGCTTATATCATCCCATTTCCGGCAGTGGGCGAACAGGCAGCCAGGAAGCTGTTTCCCAAGGCTAAGAAGCTGAAGGTGCCTGAAGCCGGGCTGGAGGAGCAGAAAGGTCTTTCCTACTTTTCCTGGGACGACAAAGGCACTGGGAGAAGGTATATGGCCGTGCTGTATAAAAATAAGCTTGCCGGCCTGACGGGAACCTTCAAGCCGATCAGCCAAAAAGGGATTTGTTCCATATGCGGCAAACATGGAGAGGCAGGACTGTTTGTCTCCCAAAAGAAAGGCGCCGTTCAAGGGACTTACGTAAGAAAAGGCAATTATATTTGCAGCGACAGCATGATGTGCAATCAGAACCTGACCAGCCTTGAGAAGCTGGAGCAATTTGTAGAGCTGGTGAGATAGCATAAATGAAAGACAGGGGCCTGGCTACAGGTCCCTGTCTTTGCAGTAAAGCCCGCGCCGCAGTAAGTTATGAAGAGTATTTTCTCCGGTTATTGAAGCTGATCATCCTTATAGTCAACATAAAGGGTGCCATTCTGCTGAACTTCAGCGTAAAAGACATCAGACAGGGAGGCGCCGCTTTGCTGGAGCTGGTCTTCAAGCCATTCCTGGGAAAGGTTTAAGCCGTCAAGATTCCGGGAGACAAGCTGGCCATCGGAAATGACGGCGGTGCCGACCGGATAGGCATCTTTAGGCACCGGGTTCCCCTGGGCTGCATGGCTTTGCGTCAGCGGGCGCTTTCCTTCTTTTTTAAGCACCGACAGCTTGCCGTCAGTTTCAAACACTGCATAGTCGGCATCAGAGATAGAGAAGATATTTTTCTGCCGAAGCAGGGCATTCAAAGCATCTATATCCAGTCTGGCTTTGCGGAGGGAATCTTCCATCACCTTGCCGTCTTTTATGACAATCAGCGGCTGGCCCTCCAGGAATAACCTTGCTTTCCGGGATTTGATATCAAGATAACCCATGAGAATGGTGAATACTGCCCAGCCGGTGAGTGCAATGACGCCGCTCCGAAGGGCCACATTCGGGTTAAGGACTGTGTTGGCTGCAATAGATCCAATGGCAATGGCTGAGACAAAATTGAAAAAGGTCATCTGGGCAATTTCTTTCCGCCCCATCAGTCTGGCTAGTAGAAAAAGGACAAGAAATGAAACAGAGATCCTTATGAGCAATTCCGAAATATTCACGTTACACCTCGTTTTAGTTTTTATTGGCTGCAAAAAAGTATTTGATTTGCTGACTAATCTGTTCTCCTGTCAAGATTCATCCTTATTTTGGCAGTGGAACATCTTTTTATACATAAAAAAGAAAGAGGGGTGGATTGTATGCTTGAATTATTGCTGATCCGCCATGGCCAGTCAGAAGCAGACCTGCTGAACGTCCACGAGGGCAGGGCGGATTTTCCGCTGACCGGTTTGGGAAGGAGGCAGGCGGGCCTTCTTGCCGAGTTTATCACCGAACACTATCCTCCAGATATCATCTGGGCAAGTACGCTGAAAAGGGCCTATGAAACAGCGGTTATTACAGCTGACAGAGCAGGGTGCGGGCTGAAGACGGATGAAAGGCTGATGGAATTCAATAATGGGGTTCTGGCCGGGATGTCCCGGGAGGAAGCGGGCATCCGTTATCCAGAACCGCCTGAGGGCAGAAAGCCGCATGTGCGCATCGAGAAGGGGGAGTCGATGCTTGAAATGAGATTCCGTGCTGAAACTGTATTGTCAGAGCTGCTGGATGATGCTGAACAAAAAGGATACAAGCGGATTGCTGCGGTTTCGCACGGCGGGTTGATTTCCATGCTGATCCTGGCGCTGCTTGGACTGCCCAATACCAGCACCCGGCTCTTTGCTACAGGAGATACCGGTGTTCATTTGTTCAAGCTGGATCATAAAAGAAGAGTGGCCATGTTTTTGAACAGCCAGCGTCATTTGCCTGATGAATTTTTGAGATAGGAAGGGGCAGGATAGCCTGTTCCTTTTCTTTTTTCCATAAAAAGGGGCTCGTTTCTCAATTTTCGGTCTTTCCAAACCGGGACGGACGAAGTATGATAATTCTATCAAACTGAAAGGGAAGACACTATGGCGGGAATGAATCTCCTTTTCCTATTTGCAATCAGTGTTTATAGTTTATGGGGACTAGGTCATGACCCTTTCTCGAGCCTGCTTTCAGGCGATGACAAGCGTTTTGAAATGATTGTACTGGAGGAGGGCAAGGCTTTTTCGAAAGAAAAACCTTTTGAGCGAAAAGGGAAGCTCCTGGGAACAGCCCCGTATCTTCCATTATTGGCAGCGCCGGCCGGCATGCTGCTTTATAGAAGATATTTCCGGATGGATATCATGCTGGAAAAATTGAGGTTCCTGCTTACGCCGGTCTTTTTTCATTCTAAGTTTTTTATCTCCTCCTCTGTTAGTGATGGATAAAAATTAATCTGAAAAAAGAGGTGCAGAGATGAGGAATTTAGGATTTGGGGAAATCATGATCATCGTTTTTGTTGCGCTGCTAATATTTGGTCCGCAAAAGCTTCCTGAGCTTGGCAGGGCAGCCGGCAATACGCTTCGTGAATTCAAAAAGGCAACAAAAGGCATCATGGAAGATGATAAAGAGAAAGATAAATAAATAGATGGCAGGACTGCTCCGCCGAGTGAGAGCTCATATTAGAAGCTTTTGCATGCGGGGCAGCTGTTTTGTTCTGGAGGAAAATGATGAAAGAGATGATTGTTGCCCTGATATTGGGCATTGTTGAAGGTCTCACTGAGTTCGCGCCCGTTTCGTCTACGGGCCATATGATTATAGTGGACGATATTCTATTAAAATCCAAAGAGCTTTTCTCGAAGGAAGTAGCCAATACATTCAAGGTTGTCATTCAGCTTGGGTCGATCCTTGCGGTGGTGATTGTGTTCAAGGACCGGTTTATCCAGCTCCTCGGGCTGGGTAAAGGGGGGAAGGAACAATCGGATGGACCGAGGCTGAAGCTTACGCAGGTGATGGCAGGCCTGCTGCCTGCTGCGGTTCTTGGGCTTCTGTTCGAGGATTATATAGATAAGTATCTGTTCTCTGTCAATACAGTGGTAATCGGCCTTGTGGCTGGAGCATTGCTTATGATTGCAGCTGATTATTATTCAAAGAGGAAGCCGGCCATTGAGACAGTGGACAAGATCACTTACCGGCAGGCAATCCTCATTGGATTGTTCCAATGCATCGCTTTATGGCCGGGCTTTTCACGGTCAGGCTCCACAATCTCGGGCGGGGTGCTGCTTGGACTCAGCCATAGGGCAGCCTCTGACTTTACCTTTATTATGGCGGTGCCTGTTATGCTTGGAGCGAGCGGGCTGTCGCTCTTGAAAAATTGGGAGTATTTCACGCCTGATGCCATCCCATTCTTCATTGTCGGCTTCATCAGTGCCTTTGTGTTCGCCCTGGCCTCAATCCGTTTTTTCCTGGCGCTCATCAACAGAATCAAGCTGGTGCCGTTCGCCATTTACAGAATTATCCTGGCGGCAGTCATTTATTTTGTTTTTCTGTGAGGCTAAAGTACAGTTCCAGTATTTAAATATTTACAGAAGCTAGGTTCATAGAGTAAAATTAAAAAAAATTTATCGAAAGATGCGCTTAATCTTTTAAAGAGCGGGGGATCCAACCGGCATACACATGCCTCGGGGTGAATCCTTTACAGGTAGGGCACTCTCAAAGCCCGAATCCGACAGCTAACCTCGTAAGCGTTATTGAGAGGACAAGTCTGCGTTCAAACACAGAGGTCTCGCCCTCTGTGTTTTTTTATGCTAAAAATTCGATTAAGGAGGCTTGCATGATGAAACTATCAACAAAGATTATCATCGCTCTGATTGCGGGGGGCATTGTCGGCTTATTATTGAACTTATATTCCCCGGATTTATTTGAAACACTGAACACCTACCTGTTCACTCCGCTGGGGAAAATATTCCTCAACTTGATCAACATGCTCGTTGTGCCGATTGTTTTCTTCTCCATCACGCTTGGCACCGCCGGTCTCGGCGATCCGAAGAAGCTTGGAAGGATTGGCTTGAAGACAATTTCTTACTTTTTGGCGACTACCTGTATGGCTTTGATCATAGGGATCGCATTCGCCTATATATTCCAGCCGGGAACTGTAGGAACTTTTGATACTACCGGCGCGGAGTTCCAGGCGGAGGAGGCGCCGCCAGTATCAGACACCTTGCTGAATATCATTCCGACAAACCCGATTAAGGCATTTACAGAAGGAAACATGCTGCAGATCATTACCTTTTCTGTTTTCATCGGTTTTGCACTAACCATGCTTGGCGAGAAAACCAGAGGGGTCCTGAAGCTGTTTGACCAGGGGAATGAACTGATGATGTATCTTGTGAACCTGATCATGCGTTTTGCTCCGTATGGAACCTTCGGCCTGATCGTATCGGCAGTCGGCACTCAGGGAGTAGATGCGATTAAAGCGATGGGGCTGTACATGGGTGTGGTCCTTGCAGCGCTGATCGTCCATACACTTGTGACTTACGGGTCATCAGTATACTTTCTGGCAAAGCGTAATCCATTTGAATTCTTCAAGGGCTTTGCCCCTGCAATGAGCGTGGCCTTCAGTACATCGAGCAGTAATGCCACACTTCCGGTTTCCATGAATGTGGCCCAGAAGAACTTGAAGGTCCCTGAATCGGTGAGCAGCTTCGTTCAGCCGCTTGGCGCCACGATCAATATGGATGGAACAGCGATCATGCAAGGTGTGGCCACCATCTTTATCGCGCAGGTATATGGCCTTGATCTGACGTTCACCCAGCTGGTGACAGTCGTTCTGACAGCTGTGCTTGCGAGCATCGGAACAGCAGGCGTGCCGGGTGTCGGCCTGATCATGCTGGCGATGGTCCTTCAGTCTGTTAACCTTCCTGTTGAAGGGATCGCCCTGATCATAGGGATCGACAGGCTTCTTGATATGACGAGAACAGCCGTCAATATTACAGGCGATGCCGCTTGTGCAGTCATCGTCGGTGAATCTGAGAAAAAGAAAAACAGGGAGTTAACCTGATAATAGGGAAAGCAAAACACCGTCCGGATGAAGGACGGTGTTTTTTGATGGAACGGGTGAACCGCGGGAAGTACTACGCAGTCGGTTCGGCCGCTTCTTCTATTTTTTTCTGCAGAAGAAGCTTCTTGAGCTGCGGTTTGCTCTTGCGGCTGGCGAGGATATACAGCACATCCCCTGGAAGGATGATGGTGCTGCCGGCCGGGGTAATCAGTTCATCATTGCGGATGATGGCATTCACAAGCGCACCTTTAGGAAACGGGATATCAATCAGGGTCTGCCCGATGATCTGGGCATCATCCTCCATTTCGTATTCAATCATTTCTGCATCGGCCTTTCCGATGGACACAAGCTCAAGCGAATGCATAGGCGTCGTTTTTTTCGGTCCGGTCAGCTTGAGTCTCGCTGCGAGTGCTGTAATCGTTGAGCCTTGAATGAGGCAGCTGGTCAGGACGACGAAGAAGACGACATTGAAGATCTGCTGGCTTCCCTCAACTCCTGCAAGAAGAGGGAAGGTGGCCAATACGATTGGTACGGCTCCCTTAAGTCCGGCCCAGGAAAGGAAAATGAGTTCGTTCGTTTTATATCCCATCCTGATAGTGGACAAGAAGACGGCTGCAGGTCTTGCAATCAATATAAGGATTGCAGAAATGGCGATGCCTTTCAGGAATATATCCAGGCTGAACAGCTCGGAAGGGAACACCAGCAGGCCGAGAATCACAAACATCATGATCTGCATCATCCAGGCAAATCCTTCAGAAAAGCGGAAGATGGTGTGCTTGTAGGCAAGTTCCATGTTTCCGATGATAATGGCAGCGATATAGACGGCAAGAAGGCCGCTTCCGCTCGCAAAGGCTGTAATTCCATATGTTAAAAGTGCAAAGGCTGTGGCAAAGACAGGATAGAGGCCGCCTGAATCAAGATTGATGCGGTTAAGGGCAAACACGGCCAATCTGCCGAAGATCAGTCCAAACAGGAGGCCAATGCTCATCTGGAGGAAAAAGGTTCCGATCAAGGACCAGATGCTTGCTTCCGGAAGGGTGATCAATTCAATCATGGCGACTGTCAGGAAGACAGCCATCGGATCATTGGAGCCTGATTCTGCTTCAAGAGTGGCGCCAATCCGTTCATCGATATTCTTATCCTTGAGGACAGCGAAGACGGCAGCAGCATCCGTTGATCCGACAATGGCACCGAAAAGAATTGATTCGAGCCAGCCTGTCCCCAGAATGAGTTTCGCTGCGGCTGCAACAATTCCGGATGTGAGGATGACGCCGAGGGTGGCGAGTGACAATGATGGGAGGACAACAGGGCGCAGTGTTTTCCACTTAGTCTGGAGGCCGCCTTCAAACAGGATAATGATCAAAGCAAGGACACCGATCATTTGGGCTGTGCTGGCATTGTCGAAATAAATGATGCCCAGTACGTCGCTGCCCATAAGCATCCCGACTGCCATAAACAGCACGAGGGAAGGAACGCCAAGCCGTGAGGAGAATTTAGTAGTCAGCACGCCGGTGATAAACAGAATGGCTGCAAGCAGGATGAATGTATCTGTATGCAAAACATTAATCATGGATATCAGCTCCTTTTTCTATAAATTGACGTCGAGAGTGACAGATGGGGGGTTCTTAGGTGAAATCCCCAGATAGCTATAGGTTTCTGATGGGGATGATTGCTGAAGCCTCTTTTGAATCAGCGACACGGCAATGCCTTTTGAATAGGCATGGTAGCCAAAGGTTTTTCTTAAAGTGTGTGTGCCGACAGGCTCTTCAATGCCTGCGGCCCTGGCAGCCTCATTAATGATCCGGTACGCCTGAACTCTTGTGATTGAATTATGGGACTTCCTTGACTTAAAGAGCGGGTCTTCCCTTTTGAGGCCATTCTCCTTGATGCACTTGTGGAGGGCTTCGCGGACCTGCAGATTGAAATAGATAGGGGGGAAGCAATTTTCAGAGGTATGCAAATAGGAAAGAATAGTTCCGCTTTCATCTGCAGCATCTTTTACCTGCAGATGAAGCAGGTCATTAATGCGTATTCCGGTGTTGATGCCAAGCAGAAATAAGCAATAATCCCTGGATGAGCGGGATTGGAGCCACTCTTTCATAATCAGGATCTTTTGTTTGTCAGTTATTGCACCGACTGTTTTCATTAAATCACCTCCAATGTAACTTAATCCTATTATAGCATATGGTTATGTAACATGGAAAAGAATAGAACCTGCTTTGGCATCCGATGAGTTCTATCTATTTGGAAATAACATGAAATTAAAAATAATTTTTGTTACGATAGAAAAAAAGCCCGGCTCTTATAAAAGGAGGAACCATGTTAAAGAAGTTTTTTATGCCTATTATTTATATAAGTGAGTGGGTGGTGTTTTTTTATACTGTCCTCTTTATGATTGGTTTTAATCTAACTTATTACGTAAACATGGTCATCATTGATATGCCTTGGGAAGAACGTACCTCCCTGCCTTTTATAAACACTGTGATTTTCATGACAGGTGCATGTATGGTTTGTTTCCTTTATATCAAATACGTGAAAGGAAGAAGGATTTATCAGAGTGTAAAAGATATCCTTTGGGGTATTCTGTTTGGAGTAAATGGCCTGCTGTGTATCCTTTTGCTGGGTATAAGCCTTATTTTTGAGCTGCCTATTAATGAACGGGTTCTATTGGCATTGGCCTTCATTGCAAGTGCAGGATTTTTTTTGGCGTGCATCAGAAGCCTGTTGCTTTCTTATATAGGGCGCCCTTTTTTTTCAGCCAGGTAACCTTACAGCCAACATGGTGATCAGGACCATATAATAAGCGCATGGATGTTAACATCCATGCGCTTATGAAGACTTTTATAACGGGCATATCCCTTTTTAAAAGCTTCTTATAAGAATTTCACACATACAGGGTAAGGAACTGAAACATCCTTCTGCAGCAGGGATAGCCTGCCGCTTTGTGCGTCACGGGCAAACAAAGTGAGGTTTCCGGTTTCCTGGTTGGAGGCAACGATATATCTTTCTGAAGGATCGAGCACAAAGTCGCGCGGCCAGTTTCCTTCAGTTGAAGTATGCTCGATGAAATCCAGCTTGCCTGTTTCTTCATTCACAGAGTATACGGCG
Organism: Cytobacillus sp. T106; assembly: GCF_040492155.1. Classification (NCBI taxonomy): domain Bacteria; kingdom Bacillati; phylum Bacillota; class Bacilli; order Caryophanales; family Bacillaceae; genus Cytobacillus; species Cytobacillus sp. T106. The sequence continues at coordinate 20,653 of NZ_JBEUMK010000013.1, forward strand.
ATGCTGTCATGTCCGCGATTGGCGGCATAGACAAAGCGGCCGTCAGAAGAGATATGGATGGCGCTTCCCTGGTTATTTTCCCGGAATGTTTGAGGGATGGCCGGTACTGTCTGCATTACCTTGAAGCTGCCGTCATTCGGGCTGTATTCGAGCACGATTACCTCGGAGCTCAGCTCTGTCATCACATAGGCAATATTTCTTTCCGGGTGGAAAACAAGATGCCGCGGACCGCTGCCAGGCTTTACATCCAGTGTGGCCGCTTCCTTCAGCACTCCATCATTTAACTCATAGGTAATGATTTCATCTGTACCCAGGTCAACGGCTGCAATGAATTTTCCATCTGGCGTAAAACCTGCATAATGGGCATGCGGCTTTTCCTGGCGGTCTGGGTTTGGACCTGTACCCTCATGCTGGGCAACCGATGAAGCTGAAAGCAGGGAACCTTCCCCCGTCAGTCCGTAGGCTTCAATTGTACCTTTATGGTAATTGGCAGTCACTGCATAGTCCGAGTCTTTATTTACACTGATATGGCATGGAGATGCACCGTCAGACAGCTGACGGTTCAGTTCCGTAAGCCCGCCGTCATCGCTGATGGAGAACGCGGCTGCGCCGCCTTTCGCCCCTTCCTTTACGACGGAATAAAGGCGTGTTTTATCTTCGCTGACTGTCACATATGTAGGGTTTTCAAGCTCTGCGGCGAGCTTGACATTATCGAGCCTGCCGTTTTCTGTATTCAATTCAAAAGAATAAATGCCTTTGCTGTCGCCTTTTGTGTAGGTGCCAATAAATCCGGAAAAAATATGGTCCTTCATACTAATTCTCCTTTCAAAGTGCGGAATTGCCTCTATTATAGCATGAACCTTTTCAGTGTATTCAGCAGGGCATTGTGAAAAAGCCAAAGGACCTGGCGGGTTAGTCTGCCAGGTCCTTGTGGCCAGCTGAGCCCTTATCCTTTAGGATAGTCTGAATTAGGCTGGCGCGGGTCAGTATAATCGCGGTTCACTTCATCTCTCAGTCTGTCTTCATCTGCAAAGGGGTTGCTTACCACCTTGTCACTGAGAGGGGTGTTTGGATCTATATTTTCATCTGTATACGGGCGGTTTTGATCATTGTGGTCCTGGAATGCATTTTCGCCTTTATCCAGTTCACCGGGGTTAAGCGGATCGACAATATAGTCGTCATACTTATCTTCCTGGTCCGTAGCCCGGATGGCTGTATTCCTGTCTGTTGTGCCTACGAAATCTTCGTCAGTGCGGCGGGCGTCATTGACAGCTCCTCCGGTGAAGATCGTTTCATCATCTGTCAGGCGGTCGCGGTTCCGGTCATCGGGATCCACAAGGATCAGGATTCTTCCTTCTTTTACCTCTGCTTCATAACGGCTGGCCTCTTCTTCCGGGATGCCCATGCCGATCAATGCGCCTGCAAGTCCGCCTGCCCCGGCGCCAACCGCTGCCCCGGTCAGTGTTGCAGCAATCGGGCCCGCCGCAACGATCGGTCCAATTCCAGGGATTGCAAGGGCACCGATGCCCACAAGCAGCCCTGTGAGCCCGCCCAATGCTCCGCCGGCAGCAGCGCCAGCCGCAAGGCCTTCCTCTGTCTTCGTCCCGGTTTCCTCGCTCACAGCGTCAAGATCATCACGGTTTTTGCTGATGACTGAAATGTCCTCAGCCCGGTAGCCTTCTGCTTTCAGCCTTTCAATTGTTTCAACCGCTTCATTCTCTGTTGCATATGAGCCTACTACGCGCTTATTATCTTCTGCCATGTTCATTCCTCCTTATTATATAAAAACTTATCTAATAGAATACATACCCTTATGTGAAAAAGGCCTAAACCTCAGCCTGCCTGAAATATATGGCAAAGAACCGCTTCGTACAGGGACACTCACGGGAGTCAGCATTGCAATACTGCAGGGAAATGCTATGATATAATTGTCAGACTTTTTCATGGGAGAAGGGATTGCATTGAGGAACGAATTGCTTAAGATTGGCACAAGAATAGTAGAGAGCAAAGAGCAGCTCGTCAATCACATATTTGAACGGGAATGCCCTTTCTATAAGGAAAAGCTTAAGAAATCGACTGTTGCCAGAAATCAGATAGCTGAATGGCGCAAGGCCTTGATTCAGATCCTGGGTGAATCATTATATATGGATCAGGAGGAAAGCGGGCGCAAAATTGAAGAATGGGCCCGTAACACAGGAGAAACTGCGATAGAAAACGGCGTTCCCCTGGACGAATCCCTCCGTGTGCTGTCCCTGTTCAGATCGGTTATTTGGGACGTTTTCACTGAGGAGCTGGAGAAAAATCAATTTGCTGCTGTCACGATGCTTGATGTCAGCAAAATCATCAACCCGCTCCTGGATGAGGTCGCGTATATATTCAGTAATATTTACATGAACTACAGCACAAGGAAAATAGAAGTAGCCCGGACTGCCCTGCAGGAGCTGTCCGTTCCGGTTGTCCCGATTTCAGAGGATATTGCCGTTCTTCCGCTCGTTGGGGAAGTAGATACAGAGCGCGCAAAATTCATTATGGAAAAATGCCTGAAAAACAGCTCAGAGCTTCAATTAAAGCAGCTGTTCATTGATGTTTCAGGCGTCCCGATGATAGATACGATGGTTGCCCATAATCTGTTTCAGATTGTAAAGTCATTAAACCTGATCGGCGTGAAGGCAACTATGACCGGAATACGGCCGGAAATCGCCCAGACGATCGTGGCCCTCGGGATAGAATTCCGGGAAATCCCCACGAGGGCAAATCTTAAGCAGGCGCTGATGGCAGCAGGATTCGAGCAAACTAAAAGATGATATTTGTGTGAAACTTATATACAAATGAGGAACTGACTGAATATAAAGTGATACACTAATCATATACAGTTGAAGGGAAATCTATTAAGCAGCCTTCTGCAAAAGCGGGGAGTCGAACATGAAGCTGGGATTAATCATCGTTATAGCCATTATCATCCTTTCTTTAATTTTCACCCTTATGCTGGCCGGCAAAAGTGATGCTGACTACTCAAAGTCAGCCAGGAAAAATACGGTCAACCTGACTGTGATTTATGCAGTGGTCATTCTGCTTTCTATTGTCGCGCTGGGTGTCTATATAAAATGGGGAATCTAAAAAAAGTGAAGCGTGCACGCTTCACTTTTTTTAATTGGCTGCCTGCCATTGTCTCTGCACCTGTTCCTGTGCAAGGCGTGCAATTTCCTCTTCTTGTGTCCCTCTATGTGCGATTACATTTGTCATATAATTTTTTCCGCCGTGATTAACGGTTACAGTTACTTGTACCATGCTTGTTTATTCCTTTCTTAATGGTATTTTAATATAGTGATACCATTTTAAAAGGAAAGTGAAACCTGTTTTACTGAAATTATGAGCCTAATCTATTATTTAGAATGGAAGGGGCATTTGCCTTCAATCGGCTTGATATCATCGCCGATGAAGTATTGCTTCCATTCCCGATGCTCAGGATCCCCATAATGGCTGATATTCGGATGCTTTGGCAGTCCATCCCACTTTTCCACTCGTTCCCTGACTTTTTCCCTGGACATAATTCCTCCTTTTGAAGTGCCTTCCAGCCCCTCAAAAATTCTCCGCGGCTGGAATCCCAGCACAAGGCTGTTACCTAGATCCCTTGTTTTCCGCTGCTTATAGGCTGGCGCGTTTCCAAATACAAAGAAGGGCTCTTCCGCAAAAGAGAATGCCCATAGATGGTGGTCCGGGTCCTCTGGATAATCCTTTGGCCAAGGTTTTTCATCCTGATCATGAAGATACTGCAGAATGTTCCAGAAATATTCGCGGTAGTAAGGGATATCCTTCTCTTCTTTTTCCGGCTCCACAAACACAAACAAGCCATGGCGGATAAGCTTAGGGGCATCAAAAAGATCAATGAACTGTTCCAGCGCCTTCGGAAGCTGTGACCAGTCCTCCTGTGAAATATATGCATAGCGCAGCTCCCCGCGGTTTTCAGCAGTCATGCCGAAATAGCACGGGAAGGTCTTGTCTGTGACGGTTTGATGGAAGGTCTTATATTCTTCAATGACCCAGGCAGGCACAATGTCAGGGTTAGTCATATCTTCTTTTGTCAGCAATGATTTTTGGATGGTTTTCATAATCAGCTCTCCTAATGTTTTTTTTTTTCCATAGTGCATGAAAGCCGGCTTCCCGCAGGAGGCCGGCTTCATCTCATGCTTCAAAGATCATTTCTCTTCTTTGCTGTTATTCATCTCTTTTTTCATTCATGCGATTATGCTCCGGATTTATCGGATCAGCGTTATCAGGCGTCATCGGCCGGGCAGGGCCGGAATCTCCAGCCTGATTGCCCCTGGAGGCATCTGGAGTCATTGATTCTTTAATCTGGGTGGTGCGGGCATCTTTATTGATGCTCGTCTGCTCAATTTTACGGTCAAGCTTTTGCAGATACTTGGCTGCAAAATCCTTTCCTCCTAAACCAAAGGCAAGGCCAAAGGCGAGGGCCAGTCCGCCGAGTATAAGGATAAAGGCGGAATTGACGATGGAATGGGCGACGCCAAGCTGGTCCAGGGCCATAAAGATGGAAATGGCTACAATTGCATATTGTGCCACAGATGAAAGAAGGCGGAAATGAGGGCCTTCCAGCAGGCTTGAAAGCAGCTTCTTTACCAGGGTTCCGAGCCATAATCCAGCTCCAAGAATGACAAGGGCTGCAAGAACATGCGGCAAATAGGCTATGACCCCGGTTGCCAGTGTGACAAGGAAGTCGAGCTTCAACAGGTTCAGAGCCTGTACAACAAATAAGAGGACAACAATGATCTGGGCAATATAGCCGATCAGCTGGGAAATTCCGCTTTTTGCAGCCCCGGTTTTATTTTTTTTGAATCCGATGCTATTAAAATATGAGTCTGCGCCGATTCGTTCAAGAAGGCTGGCAACCATCTGCCTGACCCATTTTCCGAGCCAGATGCCCGCAAGGATAAAGGCGATGGCTACAATGATATTCGGGATCATGGTGAGGACATCGTTCAGCATGGCAATCGCGGGCTGTGATATTCCTTCCAGATCCAATTCTTCGAGTGCCGCGATTACGACCGGGATCATAATGAAGACAAAGACGATATAGCCGGCAACAGATGAAAGGGTGGTCCCTTCAAACAGCTTGGACAGGCCGAAACGCCCGACAAGCTTTTCCGTACCGATGCTCTGCAGGAAGCTCGTGACAATATCACGGACCAGCTTGGCGATGAACCAGCCGATAAACAGAATAAGGGCAGCGGCAAGGAGTTTAGGAAGGAAAGCCAGAATATCATTGAGCATGCTGGCAAACGGTCCGGAGACTCCCTCGAGATTCAAGGCTGACAGCACGGCAGGAAGGGAAATCAGCAGAACCAGATAGAATACAATATTGGCAGCTTTATCGACGATATTGGAGGAATCGTGATCTCCTTTAATGAATTTATATTTGTTCAGTGTTTCATGGACACGAAGCGTTCTGCCTCCACGCTTGATGAGAAACTTGAGGGCGGATGCCACCAGCCAGGCAGCCAGCAGGATCAAGGCAGCCTTTAGAATGCTTGGGATGGCACCTGTAATAGTCGAGAACATGCCTACTAGCGGAGTAGCCAGGAAGCTTAAGTTTAAGATATTGAAGAACCAAATAAAGACAAAAATGAGAATGAGAATATAAACGATTTTGCTTATGATTTTCTCAGGGGAATACTTTCTGTTTCCCGACTCGGCAAACAGTTTGTTATCAAGATTGGTTTTGCGGAGGCCTTTCAGGACCGCCTTTTCAACCGCCTTTGCAATGATCCATCCCAACAGGAGGACGACTAATGCCAGCAAAAGGTCGGGAAGCTGGTTCAGATAGCCATTCCAGCCATTCCAAAAAGCATAATTATTATCCAACTAGATCCACTCCTTAACATAGATATTTACATTTACCCAGTGAGTTAGCAGATAAACAGGCTGCAGGCAGCGGAATTGGAAAATAAAGTTTGGAAAAGCAAAACCTTTTCCCTGTGAAGCAGTCTAATATTCAGGAAAACAAGAGGGGGATCGATCAGCCTTGGAGCATATTGTCCGCAAAGCCATAAAAGGGGATGATGAAGCTTTTCTTGATATCATCCGTTCCTGCAAGGCAGATTTGTATAAAACCGCACTCGCCTATATGCGAAATGAGGAAGAAGCTCTTGAGGCCGTGCAGGAAGTAACCTTCCGGGCTTACAGGAGCATAAAAGATCTGAAGCAGCCTGCCTATTTCAAGACATGGATCATCCGTATCATGATCCATTACTGCTGCGACAGGCTCAAGAAGCAACACAGGCTCGTATATAATGAACAGCTGCTCCCCGCATCGGGCGGGGAAGAGGATACTCTTCTATTCGAGGTCCAGGATGCAATGGAGGCGCTCGATGACCGCTCCCGTGAACTGCTGACGCTAAAATACTTCCACGATCTTAAAATCAAGGAAGTGGCTGCCCTGTACAACCGTCCGGAAGGAACCGTGAAAACATGGCTCAATAAAGCGTTAAAGTCATTAAGAGAGAAGCTCGAGGAAAGCGGGGGGAAGATGGATGTTTGAAAAGGAAGAAAAAAAGCTTGAAGCCATACGGGAGCGGTATCAGGAGTTTCCTGTGCCGGATGAACGGCTGGAGGAAGCAATCATGAAAGGGTTCCGGCAAGCCAAAGCTGCCCCGAAGAAGCGGTTCATCAAAAGGAGCTGGCTGCCCGGTCTTGCAGCCGCCCTGCTATTGCTCGGATTTTTGACCAGCATCAGAGTTTCACCGGCCTTTGCCAACTATGTCGCAGAATTGCCAGGTATGGAAAAGCTGGTGGACCTTATCCGGTATGACAAGGGCTGGATATCCGCCGTGGAGAATAACTATATGCAGCCGCTCGGCATATCCCGGGAGAAAAACGGGGTCCGGGTGACGCTTGATGGTGCTATCCGGGATGAACGGGGGCTGGTGGTGTTTTATACAGTTGAGTCAGAGGAGAAGCAGGTGCTTCATACAAAAAGTATTCATATCACTGGTGGTGATGGGGAAGAGCTTCCTGTCAGTTTTTCAGGTTCCGGTGACAGCTCTTACACTGATGAACCAGTAAAGTCTGTCAATGGAACAGCGGACTACTTATTCAATGAAGACTTGAAAGGGAAAGAGTTTAAGGCAGAGGCGGAGGTCAAAACTGCGAAAGGGATAGAGACTTTTGAAATTGATTTTACGGTTGAAGGACCGAAAGGGAAGAAAAAGATATACCCTCTAAATGAAACTGTTTCAATAGAAGGGCAGAAAATCACATTCAAGGACATTGCCATTTATCCATTGCGTGTGGCCATCCACGTGTCATTTGATCCGGAAAACAGCAAGAAAATCTTTGCTCTGGATGATTTGCGGCTTGTTGATGAGAATGGAGAAGCCTGGTCTGGCATTGCTAATGGTGTTACATCACAGGATATTAAAGAAAATGAGAAGATCATTTATTTGCAGAGCAACTATTTTAAAGAACCGAAGGAGCTGTATCTGGTACTGAATAAAGTGATGGCCGTGGATAAAGAGGATGCGGAAGTGGTCATTAATACCGAAACGAAAGAGATTGTGAAGCAGCCAAAGGGTGATAAATTATCAGGACTGGTTTTGGAAGGGGGAAGCCTCTCATTTCAAGCTCGTGCAGAGAAGGAATACAATCATCAGCTCTTTACGACTGCAAAAGATGCAGAAGGCAGAGATCTGGATGGCGGAAGCTCCTTCTATCGATCCGGGGGCGATGGTCTTTATAAGGAGTTTGGCGTTTCCTTATCTGAAACAGACCCTGCTAATTATAAGAATCCTATCAGTCTGGAGTTATCAGCCTTTCCATCCTGGATAGAGGGAGAAGTGAAGATTAAGCTGGAGTAGAAGACGGCTGGAGTTGTCTAAGCAGGGAAATTCCGATTATTTGAAATTAAAAAACAGCCGCAATCAGCTTGTAAAAGATCAGGCCAGAACGGTAAGTTCTGGCCTGGTTTTATGGAATGAAAATGGCTGCTCAAATTAAATCTGAGCAAGCGTCCACCGTATTCCCCTACCCCAACAAAACATCCTCACCAGGATACCGAATTTTCTCCGGTTTTTGTTTGGCGAAGGAGAAGGCGAGTGTGAGCGGGCCGAGTTTGCCCAGGAACATGATGAAGATGATGATTTCTTTTCCGATTTCCGACAGGTCGGCAGTGATGCCCATGGACAGGCCGACCGTTCCGAAGGCGGATACTACTTCGAAAATAATTTTAATAAATGGCAAATCCTCCGTGATGCTCAGGACAAAGATGGCGATAAAGACGAACAGGATGGAAATCATTGAGATGGCCAACGCTTTTGTCAGATAGTTGACGCTGATGGTGCGGCGGAAAATGACAATGTCTTTTTTGCCGCGTATGAATGTAATGACAGCCATGATAATGATGATAAAGGTCGTCAGTTTAATTCCGCCGCCGGTGGACGCGCTCCCCGCACCCACAAACATTAACAGCAGCATATACAGGACAGTTGCATCCTCAAGCCCGCCGATGTCCACTGAATTGAACCCGGCAGTCCTCGGCGAAACGGCCTGAAAATAGGATGCCCAAAGCTTTTCCCAGCTGGTCAGATGGGCGAGGGTCTGCGGATTATTAAATTCTAGGTAAAAGATGACGGCCATTGATACAATATTGACCGCAAAGGTGCCCACAATCATCATTTTGGAATGAAGCGACAGCCTTTTGAATTGCTTTGATTTCCACAGATCGGCCAGTACGGTAAAGCCAAGACCGCCAATGATAAAGAGCATGGAAATGACAATATTGATGACAGGATCGCCGACAAACCGGCTGAGTCCGTCCGGCCAGAGCTGAAAGCCTGCATTGTTGAAGGCGGAAACAGAATGGAACAGGCTGTAATAAAATCCATCCTGCCACCCATACAGCGGAACCCATCTCAGGCAGAGGAAGAACACAGCAATGGCCTCGATCGTAAAGGAAAAAATAAACAGGTAGCGGACGAGGCGTATGACTCCGCCGACCGACGTCTGGTTCAATGCCTGCTGCAGGACAAGGCGCTCCTTGAACCCGATTTTCCTTCCGAGCATCAAGTAAATCAGCACAGCGAAGGACATGATTCCAAGGCCTCCGAGCTGGATGAGGCACATGATGACAATCTGGCCGAACAAGGTATAGGTAGACGCCGTATCAGCCACTGTCAGCCCTGTCACGGTCATAGCCGAGGTGGCTGTGAACAGGGCATCGATCCATGAAACACCATGAACGGTTGAAAAGGGAAGCTTCAGCAAGGCGGCCCCCAGCAGGATGAAAAACAGGAATATAAGGGTCAAAAGCTGCGGCGGCGTGATATTCAGGTATTTTCGCTTCATGATCGATAAAGCTCCTTTTTCCTCAAATAGTGAAAAGCAATATATTTTTGGCCAAAAAAAAACCATTCTTATCCACGGAAAAGAACGGTCAATATACGTATTGGCCTTTCTCTCAATATGCTTACGGAGTTAGCTGCCGGATTAGGAATTGAGAGCTTCCTTCCCGGCCTCCGCCAGGATTCACCCCGGGCAGGCGCAAACAGCCTCCTGCCATATTGGTTCCCCCGTTCTTAACATAAGATTCAGCAAAGGTATGAAATTTGAGTGTGATTATAATAATTAAAATACTCCCGCTCATTTGCAAAGTCAATCAGGAAATTGTAAATTTTTACGAATCTAAAAAACCGTGCACAGTGCACGGTTTTGCAAGTCTATTCCTCCAGATGGATACGCCGGTAGTCATCCTCCAGAATGCTCATCATGATGGAATCATGGTATTGGTGATCGTAAAATAAAGCCTCTCGCTGGACGCCTTCCTGCATGAAGCCGAGCTTTTCGTAGACATGAAGCGCCCGGTCGTTATAGTTGAAAACATTCAGCTCGATCCTGTGCAGATTCAGCACGCCGAACGCATAGCCAAGCATCAGTTCCATTGCTTCGCTGCCATAACCGCGCCCCTGGTTCTCTTCCTCGCTGATGTTCACGCGGATATTGGCATTTCGGTTGGTGCTGTCTATATCCTGAAGGGCGATATCGCCGATCACTTCATTCGTTCCATCAAGGACAATCAATAAGAGGATGGATGATGAATCCTCCGCCTTTTCTTTAATATAAGAAAAGATCTGATCTTTGGAGAAAGCTTTTTTCAGACCGGTAAGCTTTCTTGACCGTTCATTATAGAGCAGCTTCACATATATATCCGTATCTTCTGTACTGATGGGCCGAAGATAAATCCGTTCTCCCTGCAGGAACCTTATAGCATCCATTTGTACTCCTCCTTGGCTTTTCCTAATTACAATATAATCCAATCCCGCTCAATTAAAAATAGATATATTATCCCTTTCAGTAATTTGAACATCAATATAATTGAAACATCAAAAGTTGGGTAAATGTAATAGCAGATACACTGTTCGAAAAAAAGGGGGCCTTGGCCAGGATGGATTATAGAAAAGGAATGCTTATTTATAATGGAAATGCCGGTCAAAAAGATATAGAAAAATCGCTTGTAGCTTGTGTTCCGGTCTTGTCTGCAGAGCTGGATTCCCTGATTCTGCTGCCAACCAAGAGGGAAGGGCATGCAAGAGAGCTGTGCAGGGAATATGGATCTGAGGTGGATGTTGTTTTCATCCTGGGCGGAGACGGGACGGTACATGAATGCATCAATGGATTGGCGCCGCTCGAGGATCGGCCGGCCATCGGCATATTGCCTGGGGGGACTTGCAATGATTTTTCAAGAACATTGAATATCCCCCAAAATATACGTGATGCAGCACTTGCAATGATCTCAGGAAAAGCAGAGCCGGTTGACATTATGCAGGCGAATGAAGACTACTTTCTCAACTTCTGGGGTATTGGGCTGGTGGCGGAAGCTTCGGAAAATATTAAGGCAGCAGAAAAAAACCTATTCGGGCGGATCAGCTACTTCCTGAGCGCCTTGCGGACGATCAAGGAAATGGAGCCATTCCATGCTTCGCTTATAGTGGATGGAGAAGCCATAGAGGAAGATGCCGTTATGATACTTCTGGCCAATGGCCATTATATTGGCACTAATGCATTGCCTTTTGAGAATCTTGACTATAATGACGGACTGGCTGATTTATTTATTATAAAAGATGCCAATCTTGCTTTAATGAAAGAAGCACTTACAGTAGACAGCATGGAAGCAAACGAGAATATTCTCCATTATAAGGGAAAGGAAATACAAGTAAGCACAGAAAAGAGGATGGAAGCTGACATGGATGGAGAGGTATATTCAGCGACTCCGTGCCGGATAAGCGTCCATGAAGGACATGTGCAAATGATAAAGCCAGGGCAGCCTTAAGGGCTGTCCTGGCTTATGGTTGTTTCAGGAGGCTCGTTCAGTGCTCCAATTTCTTTCAGGATAAAATAAAATCCGCCTGCCGATACAATGGTAAAGCCCCAATTCAGGATCTGCCTCAGCACGATTCCCTGGTCAAAGGCATCAACCCCGTATTTTCCAATGAGCCAGACCTTAATGGAGGCAAGAAGAATGAATTTCAGAGCAAAGCCTGCCGTGATCAGGCTGAAGATCATCAGTGTTTTGCTTTTAAAGAAAACTTCCTTCATGCTGCCCCTGTCTTTTCCCTGCAGTTCCATAAAATCGAGAGTGAAATAGAGGAAGACTGGCTTTTTCAGCACAATCGTCAACAAAAACAGGCAGCCCAGCACGTAAGAATAAATGACGTTATTCCATAGAAGCTGAAGGGCCGACCCGGCGAGCACATCGATCAGGGTGCCGATCACCAGGTTCACAAGAAGGAACAGGCCGAATAGATTGATTTTTTTAAGCTGAAAGAAGCGGTACAGTGTATAGATGATGCCAGGTACGGATGACAGGATCATCGCCAGGTAATCACCAAGCACATCCCGGCCGTAATTCCAAACAACAAGAGGGAGCACAACATAAAAGAGAATGTCTGGCACCATTGAATTTTTCTGCATTTTTTTCGTTCCTGCCTTTTTTAAAGATTTCTGTAATTAAGTATTCCCCATAGAAAGTAGAACTCCTTTATTTTCTTATAGGAGTATACAAAAAAAGAGCCGCTGGGCTCTTTTTTATGCTAGGAAGGCTTTCAGCATCCAGATTTTCTTTTCCAGGTCTTCAACCAGCCCGATGGCAAGGTCTTCTGTGACCGGGTCGTTTTCTTCCTCGGCGAGTCCTGCCAATTCTTTTAGTTCCGTGCTGATCGTGCTGTAGTCTGATATAAGGGCTGCGACCATTTCTTCTGCGGTTTCTTCACTGCCGTTATCCTTGATAGACGCATGTTCAAGGAACAAGCTCATTGTGGCAATCGGCCTGCTTCCTGCTGCCAATGCCCGTTCTGCAATTGTATCCACATTCGCTGCTGCTTCATTGTAAAGCTCTTCAAATTTCTCGTGCAGGGTGAAAAATGCAGGTCCTTTTACAAACCAGTGAAAACGGTGAAGTTTAGTATATAGGACGCTCCAGTTGGCGATTTGTTTATTCAGGCTGTTTGTCAAAGTCATAATGATTTCCTCCTCGTTTTATCCTTAATTAAATTATACCAAATATTATTTTATAATCAATACTTATTTATAATAATTATAAATAAAATATAAGTATAAAAAAACGGCCATTAGAGGGCCGTTTTCAGTCAGACGGTTTTTTTCTTTTTGCGCATAATCAGATAGATGATATATACGATGACAATCAAAGCTCCGCCTATAAGTGTCAGCATCCCGAAGTTCTCTTCAATGAAGGGCCGCGCCTGGGCGCCAAGTACCATAATAAGGGCAGCTTCAAGGAAGAAGCGGGCGCCTCTGCCTATGATGGACCAGATAATGAGGGTCCTAAGCTGGACTTTTGTGATGCCGGCAAAAATGGTGAACACTTTATAAGGAATTGGGGTAAAGCCTGCAATAAGGATGGCTACTGGCCCGTATTTATTGAAATAGTTCTCGACTTTCTGGATTCTTTCTTCAGAAATGATGTACCGTAAAACAGGGCGGCCCAGTTTTTTACCGATGAACCATCCGAGAATGGCGCCAAGGACAGATGCCACGGTTGTGATGAACGCATACCAGATGACGCGGTCGGGATTGGAAATGCCCATTGGGATTAATAGTACATCCGGAGGGATAGGGAAGAAGGATGAGTCGGCAAAGGACACAAAAAACAATCCAAAGATACCATACTCCATAAGCCATTCTTCAATCGAGTGAATCAGTTCTGACATAACGGATCTCCTTTAGCAGCTTCGTTAAATATCCTCAAGCCCCTTGTACAGAGAGCTTAAGGACAGCACACGAGAAGTATATCATTTACTGTCTGCCAAGTCATGCAGGAGTCCGATAATTACATTCATTTTCAAAAAAGGCAAAGGGGGATTACCGATGGCCGGCTGATCCGGCATTTCCTGTACCCGACAAGAATAAAAGGGTATACATCTGCCTTGCAAGAAGATAAATGAATGCCCCGATCAGGATGGCGAACAGGTCGAGCCAAAGCCCATTCTGGTATTTTTCAGGCTGCTTGAACCAGTCAAGCGATGTCAAACCCGAGATAAGAGCAGCCGGAACAAGAATGACCACCCAGGGGCTCTGCAGCCATTTCGCTTTATAAGCCTGTGACACAGCTTCATACAATACCTCTGCGATCCCTGCAAGGAAGAACACAAGCATATAGGTGGTGAAAAGGTAGCCGGGCTCCAGGCCAAACTCATACTGCGGGTTATAATACACCATAGCCTCGTATGATAGGAGATGAAGGGAAGCCGTCAGTAAAATCGTGCTGAAGAGGAACCGGAAAATTTTATAAAAAGGAAAAACGGCTTTCTTCAGCTCTGAGCTGATTCGCTTTTCATTCCCGAAGCATCTGATCGCTTCCCCGGCGGCTTCCTCCTCGGACCAGCCGAATGCCATCAGCTCTTTTGCATGCTCTTCAAGATGAGAGGTCATCTCAAGCCTCAGCTCTTCCCGTTCAGAATTGTCCATTGGCAGGCCGTCAACGATATGATCAATATACTGATCGATTGTCTTCATGAGTAGCCCTCCGAAAATTTGTGGATCAAATCGCTGATCTTGTTCCAGTTTTTGAGCTTTTTGCCCAATTCTTTGCGGCCGTCTTCGGTGATGCTGTAATACTTCCGCCTGCTGGCTTCAAGCTCCTGATGCCAGTAGGAAGTGACAAACCCTTTTGCCTCCAGCCGCTTGAGAGCCGGATATAGAGTTCCTTCATTCATGCTGTATGCTTCATCGCTTTTTTTGCGGATTTCCTTTGTCATTTCATATCCATAGCTGTCTTTTTCAGAAAGAAGGGATAATAAAAGAATATCGATGCTTCCTTTTAACAGTTCTTTATCCACGAAGGGTACCTCCAGGTTCATTTGTTTACATTGTACTTCAATGTACATTGTATTACAAGGTAAAGGGCGAAAGGTAATGAAATCAGTTACAATGGGTATAGAGATAACAAAGGAGTTTTTATATGGAATATTTACTATTTTTATTGCTGGGCGGAGTGATCAGCGTCCTCTCCGGCTTCTTTGGAGTAGGAGGAGGATTCATCCTGACGCCTGTTCTGCTATTGATCGGGTTTGCGCCCCTTGAGGCAATTGCAACCAGCCTTTTTTTCTCAATAGGCACTTCACTGTCAGGTATAGGCGCCCATTTCAGGCTGAAAAATATCCTTTGGAAGGAAGGGGCAATACTCGGGGTGAGCGGTATGCTTGCCACCCAGGCCGCAAAGCCGCTGGTGCTGTTCCTAAGTGAAAAAGGCCTGGATGCAACCGTTATCCCGGCCTGCTATATTGTACTGCTCTCCTATTTCGCGTTCACTATGTTCCGGCAGGGAAAAAAGACCGGTGAACAGTCCCGCGAGGGCAGGCCATCCCTGGCTGGAATGCTGCTGATCGGATTTTCAGGCGGTTTTGTCTCTGCCGCTTTAGGAGTGGGCGGAGGGTTCATCATGGTTCCCCTGTCAATCGCCTTTCTGGGACTGCAGCCGAGAAAGGCAGTGGGGACAAGCCTGTTTGCTGTCCTTCTGATTGTCAGCACTGGATTCCTGTCGTATGCATCTGCTGTGGAGATCAGTTATCTGACTGCCATCCTGCTTGTTGCCGGCGGCCTTGTCGGATCCCAGGCCGGCGCATGGCTGACCAATTTTTATAAAAATAAGGACATCAGCCTGCTGCTTTCAGGATTGTATATTGCGACTCTCCTAAGCGTCGTTTTCAAGCTGGTCCATCACAATCTGATCGGCATTGTCCTGCTGAGCCTATTTATTACTTATTTCTTTTTCCTGTCACTGTCGAAGATCATCAGGAAGAAGGAAGCGGAGGCATAGAGGCAGGAGGGGAGGGCGCTTTGCCCTCCTCTTTTTTTACATTTTCTTTGGCGCCGCAATCCCAAGCAGCCGCAGCCCTTCTTCAAGGACAAGGGATACAGCCCGGACCAGGCTGAGTCTTGTCTCAAGCCCCGGCGTATCGTCCAGTATCCGGATCTGCCCATAATATTTATTGAAGCTCTGTGCCACATTGATGATATACTTGGCAATCACTGAAGGCGAATAATGCTTATGGGCTTCTTCAATCTTCCCGGTAAAGAGGCTGAGCTGCTTGAGCAGATCCCAGCTGTAAGGGTCGCTGAGCCCCTGCTCCATCCTGCCGGCTGTCCCGGCCTTTTGAAGGATGGAGCTTGCCCTTGCATTTGTGTACTGGATATAAGGGCCGGTCTCACCTTCAAATGTAAGCATTTCTTCCAGAGAAAATTCAATATGGTTGAGGCGGTCATTTTTCAAGTCGTGAAAAAGGACTGCTCCGATGCCGACAGCGGCAGCGGTTTCTTCCTTCTGCTCAAGAGAAGGATTCTTGCGGCAGATATTCTCATAAGCAAGCTCGACCGCTTCATTCAGAACATCCTCAAGCAGGACGACCCTGCCTTTCCTTGTCGACATTTTCTTGCCGTCCTTCAGATAAAGCCCGAAAGGTATATGATGCATATTTTCTGCCCACTGAAAGCCCAGCTTTTTCAGAACAAGCTTCAGCTGCCTGAAGTGGACGGACTGCTCCTGGCCGACGACATACAGGCTTTCAGAGAAGCGATAGGTTTCTTGCCGAAAGATGGCTGCGGCCAGGTCGCGGGTTGCATAAAGGGTTGCTCCATCCGATTTTTTGATCAGGCAGGGTGGGAGGCCATGTTCTTCCAAGGTGACCACTGCTGCTCCCTCGGATTGAGTCAGGAGGTTCCGGGACTGCAGGAGCTCTACGGCTTTTTCCATTTTATCGTTGTAAAAGGCCTCTCCGTTATAGGAATCAAAAGAGATGCCCAAAAGTTCATAGATCCGGTTGAACTCTTTTAATGATTCTTCCCTGAACCAGCTCCATAGCGCAAAAGCCTCATCATTACCCCGTTCAAGCTCCCGGAACCAGCGGCGCGCTTCGTTTTCGAGATCAGGATCTTTCTCTGCCTCCTCATGGAAACGGATGTAAAGCTTGAATAGTTCAGCGATCGGCTTTTCTTTTACAGTGCGGGGGGTGCCCCATTTCTTATAGGCGGTAATCAGCTTGCCGAATTGGGTTCCCCAATCTCCGAGGTGATTGATCCTGATAACCTCATAGCCGCATTTTTCAGCTATCAGGCTGATGCTGTTCCCGATAACGGTTGAACGCAGATGGCCCATTGAAAACGGCTTGGCAATATTGGGGGCTGAGAAATCAATAGTGATAGTCTTTCCTGTGCCTGCGCTGCTATTGCCGTATAGGGAGCCGGCTTCAAGAAGGGACTGCAGGATCTCCAAGCCAACTTTCTCCTTCGAGAAGAAAATATTCAGGTACGGGCCGTGTGCTTCTGCCTGTTCAATGAGGCTGTGCTGCAGCTTTCCTGCGGCTTCAGCAGCGATTACTGCCGGGGCCTGCTTCATTTTTTTGGCAAGGGTGAAGCAGGGAAATGCCAGGTCGCCGTGCGCCGTATTCTTTGGCACTTCAATCAAGCCGGCAAGCTCAGCAGCTGTAAGCCGGTCTTCAAACAGTTCCCAAAGCGCTTCAGTAAAGATTGCTTTCAGTTTGATCATGGGATCTTTCTCCTTCTTGTTGATGTAATTGAACACAAAAAAGCCCGCCTCTTATAAAAGAGACGAGCCTGTTATACCCGCGGTGCCACTCTGATTGTCCATAGGACCTCTTGACATGATAACGGGGGATGGCCCCGGCAGGACTTACTTTGACTTTCGGCCCGGCATCTCCGAAGTGCGCTTCATAAAAGGGTCCCTGCAGGCTTTCACCATCCCTGCATCGCTTCAGGGGACGGCCCTTTACTACTCTCTTCATCATTGATTGAATATATCGCTGCGTTGAATATTACACGTATTATATCCTATTGTATAAAAATTGCAAGATTATTGTGAATCGGATGAAAACATATAGGTTTTATGATGGAAGCGGATGCTGAAGATCAAGCCCATCGCAAACATATTTCCCATCAGCGAGCTTCCGCCATAGCTGATGAAGGGAAGCGGAATCCCTGTGATCGGCAGCAGCTGTATGGTCATGCCGATATTCTGGAATACATGGAACGTAATCATACTGATGATCCCTGTACAAATATAAGTATTATAAGGATCCTTGGTTTCCATAGCCGTCTTGGTCAAATGATAGATTAAGAGGAAAAAAAGGCTGATGACGACGCTTGCCCCAAGGAAGCCATATTCCTCTCCGATGACGCTGAAGATGAAATCGGAATGATTATCGGGGATATTGACCTGCCTGTCGCCGACCCCTTTCCCTGTTATAAGGCCGGAGCCAATAGCCTGGAGCGAGCGCAGCAGCTGAAGGCCGGCAGACTGTCCATAGCTCTCAGGATCGAGCCACGAATAGATCCGGTCAAACTGGTAAGGGTCGACCTTCAGATATTTCTCGATGATGCCTGGCGCCCAAATGACCAGGTAAAGCACGCTGGCGGCAAAACCGATGCCTGCACTGTAGATGGGCAGCAGAATCTTCCATGAAATCCCTGAGACAAAGATGATCCCGAGCATGATGGCAATGATGACGAGGGCAGTCCCTAAGTCCTCGACAAGGATGAGGCCGAGCGGCAAAGCGGTCACAGTGCCAATCTTGATCAAAAGATAAAAGTCGGTCTTCAGTGTTTTCTGGATGAATTTTTCGTGATGAGAGGCGATCAGCTTGCTGAGCGCCATGATCAGGAATACTTTAACAAATTCGGAGGGCTGTATCGAACCGACGCCGGGGATGACAAACCAGCTTTTTGCTCCTTTGATTACGGGAGCGATGCTGCCAGGGGCGAGGGCAAGCGCGACAAGCAGTAGTATGCCGAAAGCATAGAGGATCCAGGAAAGCTTCCTGAATTGCTCACTGTCGAAATACATGGTCATACCAGCGATGAAAGCGCCGACGCCATACCAGAAAATTTGTTTAAGAAAGAAGTTTTCGGGATATTGCTGCAAGGTTTGGGCGCTGTAGATCGCTGTACAGCTGACTATGGCAAATAACAGCAGCAGAAAGCTCAGCGTCCAGTCGAAGCGGTCGGAAGGCTTAAGTGAACGATCCATTTTAAAATACACCCTGTTTCATTTCGGTTTGGCCATTGTTTATATAAGCCGCCCTGCTTCTAATACATCTGCAGGGGAGGCGGGTGGATTCTGGCGAAAGTCCGGATTAGTTTTTTAATTATAGAAAGCGGCTAATAGTATAGACGTATCTGCCAGGCAGATTGTTTCCTTTAAAGGATAATTTTTCAAACTTAATAGGAAAAATAGAGTTTTTATGGCGGTCATATTTTGCTCAATCTGCTGAAGCTTTAATGGCAAATGAATGATCAGCGTCATTCTTGCATTGTGAAGTTCACCATAAATTGGAAAGTTACAGCGATTTATATTTTTATTAAAACTAAGAAATTTTCAATGTTTTTTGCTAAAATAGGGATATTGTATCCGGACGGGCATGGCAGCTTAAGCGTGAAGCCAGGCTGTGCACTTTAATAGATCAGAAGATGCATTAAACTTCGACAACTGTTCAGCCCCGCGCTCCATCGGCTCAGAAATCATCTTTTTTCATTTTTATTCGGAGGTTCTGCTATTGAAAAAGAATCATAACAGCTCGCGTGATCTCATATATGTCCACTTAAATGAACAGGAAAATTACGTAATGTCTTACGGCATTGAATTTGAGGAGTTTGCCCGTTCACTGTCAGATGTAATGGCGAATCTTCTGCTGCTGAAGCATGGATTTGATGATGGGGAATTTAACCGGCATACGCTCCTGGAGTATGTTCCGTATGAAAAGCTGAATAAGCTGCTTTCTGATGATGTCTATAACTATGGCGACTTCTGCTGGATTGATTTTGAAGAACTTGACGGGCTGAACGAGCTGCCGGGCCAGACCATTGCAGAGCTATTGTATCTGGGACATCTGAAGGAGCACCTGAAAGCGCCATTTTATAACTATCTTGGCAACCGCTTTGTCTATCTGGCCCATGATGACGGCTGGTATAACAAAACCTATTACCGGGATATGGCTGATTTTTACCGTCTGCTGAGCCAGCTGATCCCTGAAAAGCTGAGCGAAATCAAGCCGGAAAAATCACTTCTCGGCCTGCGGAAGAAAGGTTCATTCCCGCCGGTGCCGCAAGAAGCCATTTCCTACATGAAAGACATGATGAGGGAAGGCGCCGTCATCTCCATCAGACAGACCGATCAAAACCGCGCGCGGATTGAAATCCCCATCTGGGTGATCGGCGACTTTGCCAATATGGACGACATGTACGAAGAATACGAAAGCATCGCAAAAGAAAAATGTGAAGCCAAGCTTGTGTTTGATAAAAAAACACGGGAATGGAAGCTGTATGCGAGATGAGGAAAGCCCGGCAGAAGTGCCGGGCCTTTTTTTGAGGGACGATGGGGTGCTGGTGAGTGTGGGTGAGGCCTTATGGAAAGTATTTGAAGAACAGGGGGTGTTAGTGGTCGCGACTAAAGCCGTCAAAGAGAGATTTTGAGAAACAGAGGGTGTTAGTGGGCACGACTAGAGCCGTCTAGAAGAGATTTTGCTAAACAGAGGGTGTTAGTGGTCGCGACTAGAGCCGTCTAAGAGGGATTCTGAGGAACAGAGGGTGTTAGTGATAGAGACTAGAGCCGTTTAAAAGAGATTTTGAAGAACAGAGGGTGTTAGTGGTAGCGACTAAAGCCGTCTAAGAGAGATTTTGCTAAACAGAGGGTGTTAGTGATCGCGACTAAAGCCGTCTAAGAGAGATTTTGCTAAACAGAGGGTGTTAGTGATCATGACTAAAGCCGTCAAAAAGAGATTTTGCTAAACAGAGGGTGCCAGTGAGAACAACTAGGACCCTCTAAAAGAGTTTTTTCCAATCAGAGGATGCCAGTGGATCCGTTGCAAGCATCTGAACCCCAAATCCCCTCCGTTTTCCAAAAAGCACCAGCACTCCGCCACGCCCCTAATACCGCAATTTCAAAAGAACATCCCGGATCGCTTTATCCTCCATGATGGTATCTTTATATTTCTGTGTAATTTCGGTAAGGGCGACATCATGGTAGAAGAACTCAGCGAAAAACTTCACGAGCGGCCTTGAACGGGTTGTGATGGCATTCCACTTGCCGGCTTCCATGCCGGCGAACAGCATCTCTTCCTCGTCAATGATGGCAATCCTGCTTCTTTCAAGGGTTTCGTGATGCTTGTCCGGAATCAGGACCGAGACGGACGGAAGGCTTGTTTCGATTTTTCCGATAGAGTGGACATGGATACTGACGCCGCTTTCGTGCTTTTCCTCCAGCAGCTCCGCATACTTCTCCAATTCATCTCCCCAGGCAGAGAGGATGATCTTTCTTTCCGCCCTGCCGAGCATTTCCTCCAGCAGGGAGAGGATGGAGTGATTATCCTTCAAGGTCCACACCCGGTCATCCGCGACAGGCTTTTTGACGGCTGCCTCCCGCAGCTCCTGGACGCTGGTTTCGAAATCTGCTTTCAGCCTGCTGATCACCGATTCAACGGGAAGGGCGGTGTACAAACGCTTTTTTTCGACCGTCGTTTCAAGGATGATGCCTTTCTCTGCCAGGCGGTGAAGCACCTCATACACCTTCGAGCGGGGAACGGCAGAGAGCTTGACGATTCCTGTGGCGTCCAGCGGCTGGTCCACGGAAATAAGCGCCTGATAAATTTGGCTTTCATATTGGGTAAACCCGAATTGCTGCAGCATAGACAGAACTCCTGAGTCAGTTTTTTCTTAATAATATCATATCTTTTCCGCTAAATCGCACTGGGAAAATTAACACTTGCACCTATCCCTATAAAAAGTTACCATTGTGGTGGTAACTAATTGAGAGGTGTATAAAATGGATAAACGTGTGTATCTTTTGACGATCGTTTCCTTTGTAGTCGGGATGGTCGAGCTTATAATAGGAGGAATCATTGATCTGGTTGCGGCCGATCTTCATGTCAGCATCGGCAAAGCCGGCCTTTTGATCAGTGTGTTTTCGATTGTATATGCTGTCGCGGCACCGATTCTGCTGACAGCAACCGGGGGAGTGGAAAGGAAAAAACTGACGCTCATAGCCTTGCTCGTTTTCCTTGCAGGAAATATCCTGGCTTTCCTGAGCCCGAGTTATAGTATTCTTTTTCTGGCAAGGGTTATATCAGCGGCAAGCGGATCTTTGCTTGTTGTGCTGTGCATCACGATCGCATCGAATATAGTGCAGGAAAAATATCGCGCACGGGCGATCGGCATCGTGTTTATGGGCGTAAGTGCTTCACTTGTTCTTGGCATTCCGGCCGGGCTTATGCTTGGCAATGAATTTGGCTGGAGGGCACCATTCCTGATGATTGCTGTCCTGACATGCCTGTCGATAGCAGGGGTGTACTTTTTCATGGACCGGATTGAACCGAAAGCTGCCATATCCATCAGGCAGATGTTCGCTGCCCTGAAGAACAGGAAAATTTTATTCGCCCAACTGGCCTCGTTCCTCTTTTTAGCAGGGCACCTGACACTTTATGGATATCTGACTCCATTCTTAAAGACTGTCCTGGGAATGGACGGAAACTGGGTCAGCATCATGTATCTGCTGTTCGGTATTGCCGCGGTGGCCGGCGGCGGTGCAGGCGGGTATCTAGCCGACCGCTTCGGTACAAAACCGACAATCTTAGCCATTATCGTGCTGTTTGCGGCTGCACTGTTTTCAATTCCGCATACTGCCTTTTCCCTGCCGCTGTTCATTGCGGTCATGATTATCTGGAGCATGCTGAGCTGGGCCATCACACCGGCATTGCAGAGTTATTTGATAGAGTCTTCACCGGAAACATCGGATATCCAGCAAAGCCTTAATAACTCAGCCCTGCACTTTGGGATTGCCTTTGGGTCTCTGATCGGGGGAATTGTAATTGAACAGGCTTCGGTCGAGTGGAACGCTTCGGCAGGGGGAGTCTTCATCCTCTTCGCGCTTGGCGCTGCCGCTGTCTCGATGGCAGGATTGAAGAGCAGGCGGCCGGCAAGAAGCAGCAGCCCGACCGTCTAGCAAAAAGGGCCCGCCCGGTCTTCTTCCGGACGGCCCTTTTTCTGCTAGTTTTAAAGAAGAAATAGTGTATAATGGCGATAGCGGAAAATTTCATACATATGCAGAAACAGGTGTTTTTCTTTGAAAGACTTAAAAGGGAAGTTGGTGCAAATTCCAACGCGGTCCCGCCACTGTAAATGGGAGCAAGCTGCAGAAGCCACTGTACGGGATGTATGGGAAGGGGCAGCGAGCATTGACCATGAGCCAGGAGACCTGCCTGATTCTTATGCACCCATAAACCTACGAGGATAGGGAGGTGTACGGCAGCCTTTTGGAATCTTTTTTTTTTGAATCTGCGCACGCCGTGCAAAGCATCTCCATGTTTATTGGGGATGCTTTTTTTGGTTCCAAAGGATGCTGGTCCCGTTTTGGGCATAAGACCTTTGCAGCATGAATTTTGCGACATTTATTCTACAGGGGGATTTACCATGAAAAAGCTTTATTCATTATTATTCAGCATGCTTTTGGCTGCTGGTGTTCTGTCAGGCTGCGGCGATTCAGCGGCAGAGCCTGAAAAGGACGATGGCAGCAGCACTGAACAGACAGAGACTGAAACAGAAAAAGCAGAATTTCCTGTTACAATCACAGATGCCGCCGGTGAAGAAGTTGTCATTGAAGAAAAGCCGGAGAAGATTGTTTCTCTGATTCCAAGCAACACGGAAACAGCGTTTGCACTTGGTCTGGGAGAAGAAGTGGTTGGGGTATCTGATTTTGATAATTATCCAGAAGAAACAGCAGATAAAGAAAAGATCGGCGGAATGGAGTTCAATGTTGAAAAAATCATCTCCCTTGCTCCAGACCTGGTTCTTGCACACGCTTCAAGCGCACATAATTCAACTGCAGGATTGCAGCAGCTGAAAGATTCAGGAATCGCTGTGCTGGTTGTCAATGATGCCCAGAGCTTTGAACAGGTATATGAGTCGATCGAGATGATCGGTACCGCTTCAGGTGCAAAGGAAGAAGCAGAAGAAGTGATTGCCGGCATGAAAGAGAAGATAGAGGCAATCAAAGAAAAAGCTGCTGGCGTAACAGAAAAGAAGAAAGTGTTTGTAGAGGTGTCTCCAGCGCCGGAGATTTATTCGCCTGGGAAAAATACATTCATGGATGAAATGCTTACGATGATTAATGCAGAGAATATTGTAAAAGAAGAAGGGTGGCCAAAGGTAGATCCTGAAGCCATCATCAAGGAAAATCCGGACGTGATCATTTCCACTTCCGGCTACCGCAATGAAGATGCTGTGGCAGAGGTGCTCGCCCGTGAAGGCTGGCAGGATGTAAATGCCGTTAAAAACAAGCAGGTGTTCAGTGTGGATTCAGATACAGTAAGCCGCTCCGGCCCAAGGCTTGCTGAAGGAGTAGAGGAATTTGCCAAAGCTGTCTATCCGGACGTATTTAAGTAAGAATAAGCTGTCAGCCTATGTGCTTGCAGCCGCTTTCCTTGTCCTGTGCATGCTGGTGGGGATTTCAATCGGTACAGTCTCTGTGCCGATTCCTTCTATCATTAATATAGTTGGGTCTAAGCTTCTGCCGATTCAGCTTGATGCTTCAGTTGACCCGATGCACAGCAATATTGTGATGAATATCCGCCTGCCCAGGGTCATTCTTGCCGGGCTTGTAGGAGCTTCCCTCGCCATTGCGGGGGCAGCCTTCCAGGGCCTCTTGCGGAATCCGCTTGCAGATCCTTATACACTGGGGGTTTCATCCGGTGCGACTGTCGGTGCAGTGCTGGTGCTTTTTTTTCAAATATCAATCCCGTTTGCCGGCCTCTTTACACTGCCTATTCTCAGCATGGTTTTCTCATTCCTGACTATATTCGCCGTGCTGTTTTTTGCAAGAAGAATTGACAGGGCCATGAAGGTGGAAACTATCATTTTAACAGGTATCATTGTCAGTTCTTTTCTTGGTGCGCTCATTTCGCTCATGATTGCCCTGACTGGAGAAGAGCTCAGGCAGATCATCGGCTGGATCATGGGAAGCGTTTCAATGAGGGGATGGGCTTATATACGCATCATCCTGCCGTTTTTCATTATAGGAAGCCTTCTGTTGATGATGAATGCGAAAGAGCTGAATGCCATGTCATTTGGAGAAGAGCGTGCACAGCATCTGGGCGTAAATGTGCAAAGAAGAAAAATGATGGTTCTTGTGGCTGGTTCCATTTTAACAGGCGCAGCCGTCGCGGTGTCAGGCACCATCGGCTTTGTCGGCCTCGTCATCCCGCATCTGACAAGGCGGCTGTGGGGGCCAGACCATATCCACCTGCTGCCTTTGTCGATGCTGACCGGCGCAGGCTTCCTGATTCTTGCCGACCTGGTCGCGCGGACGGTCATCTCGCCGACAGAGCTGCCGATCGGCGTCATTACGAGCATCATCGGAGCGCCTGTGTTTGCACTCATTTTGCTGAAAAGAAGAAATAGGAGGGCTGTCTGATGCTGAGCATACAAGGATTGACCGGCGGCTACGCAGACGAAAGCATTATAAAAGAGGTCAGTTTTTCAGTGAAAAAAGGGGAGCTGTTCGGCATCCTGGGCCCAAATGGAAGCGGAAAGACAACTCTCTTAAAAATGCTGAGCGGCATCCTCTCCTATAAGAGCGGGAGCATTTCTGTCAAAGGCAGGCCTTTGACGGAGTTCTCTGTGAAAGAGCTGGCAAAGGTCATTGCGGTGCTGCCGCAGCATTCATCACAGTCTTTTTCTTATACAGTCAAAGAAACGGTTTCTTTAGGCAGGTATGCCCATCAGAAGGGGTGGTTCCAGACCTGGTCTGAAGAGGATGAAAAGACCGTCCAGCGCGTGATGGAACAGACGCGGGTCGCAGGATTCAAGGACCATTATATCCATGAGCTTTCCGGCGGGGAGAGGCAGAGGGTATTCCTTGCCCAGGCCCTTGCCCAGGAACCTGAGATCCTGCTCCTGGATGAGCCGACCAACCATCTGGATCTATCATTCCAGAAAGAGCTGCTTGACCTGCTGCGTATATGGGCGAAGGAATGCGGGATGACCGTTATTTCCATTTTCCATGATCTGAATCTTGCGGCGCTGTATTGCGACAGGCTGCTTTTGATGGAGAACGGGAAGGTTGTCTCGGCAGATGTCCCGAATGAAGTGCTCCATGAGGACCGGATCCGCACAGTCTATCAGACGGATATCATGAAGCATGCACATCCTGCCGTCCCTGCCCCGCAGATGGCAATTCTGCCAGGGGACCTGACTGCTGAACCGGCCATTATCGGCGAAAAAGATGTCCAGGTGTATGAAGACCATGTGCTTGTAAATTCTCCTTTCCCGCTCCGTACGATGTCATCGGGGGTGGCAGGAGCCGGGGTCGGCTGGCACAGGCTGTTTGTTAACCGCCAGGTGCCGAACACTTATGACTGCAGTGACCACCGGGCAGAAATGAAAGAATATTTGCGGGAAAACGGCTATGAGCCAGGCGAGACGGTCGGCATGATGACAGCCGTCCAGGTGGCCGACGCTGCCTACAGGCTCTATGAATCCGACGGCTTTTCTCTCCTTGCAGTTGTCACCGCGGGAACAGGGAATGCTGTAGACGCTTCCCAAAGCGGCCTGCACAGCTTTGAGTTTTCCCCAGGCACGATCAACACATGGATCTTCATCAACGGAAATCTTACAGAAGAAGCGTTCATTCAAAGCATCATGACAGCCACGGAAACAAAGGTGAAGGTGCTTCATGACCATGGTGTTGAGGATAAGGTGTCAGGCACTCTGGCAACAGGCACTAGCACAGACAGCATCCTGATTGCTGCGGCCCAGTCAGGGAAAAGGCTGGAGTTTGCAGGAACGATTACACCGCTTGGCAAGCTGATCAGCAAAGCCGTATATGACTGTACAGCTGAAGCGCTCCACAAATACCGGAAGAGGGTGTCATCATGATGGTTTATCATCTGGCTGCCCTTACCCTTGCGTTTCTGCTGGATCTGCTTATTGGAGATCCGCCTAAATGGCCCCATCCAGTCCGGTGGATCGGGTCATTTATTCTATTTTTGGATAAAAAATGGAACCGGGGCGGCAGGCGGAAGCTGAAAGGGGCCATCATGGTCCTGGCTGTCCTTGGTACTGTATTCCTTGCTGCAAGTGCCATCACATACTCCGGCTATTACATCCATCCGCTGGCAGGAATCATAATCGAAGCCATCCTCATTTCCACCACCATCGCGCAAAAAAGCCTGAAGGAAGCGGCGCTTGAGGTCTATGGTCCGCTTAATAGAGACAACATATCTGAAGCACGCCTGAAGCTATCCTATATAGTCGGCCGTGATACAGAAAAGCTGGAGGAGCCGGACATTGTAAGAGGAACAGTAGAAACGGTTGCAGAAAATACGAGTGACGGGATCACTGCTCCTCTATTTTGGGCGCTCATCGGCGGAGCACCTCTGGCTCTCTTATATCGTGCAGCCAATACTTGCGACTCTATGGCAGGCTATAAGAACGAAAAGTATCTTGCGTTTGGCTGGGCCTCTGCCCGGCTCGATGATCTGCTGAACTTTATCCCTGCCCGGCTGACCGGCCTCCTGATGCTGCTCGGAAAAAAGCCCGAGCATACCAGCTTTAAGAAAGCATGGAACATCCTCATCAGGGACAGCAGGAAGCACCCGAGCCCGAACAGCGGCTGGGGAGAAGCGGCAGCTGCTGCCTTGATGGGTGTGCAGCTCGGGGGCATCAATTACTATAAAGGGATCGTCTCTGACAGGGCAAGAATGGGCGACCCTGTCGCTGTCCTGGAAAAAGGCCATATATTGTCGGTTATTGAGATTATGAATAGGACGTCTTTATTATTTCTATTATTCTTATGGCTGGGGGGAATGCTCTTTGAATTGGCCGTCACATGGATCTAATCCGCAGCATTTATTTAAGGCACTTGGGCTGCCGGAGCCATCGGAGCTGCTGGACTTCAGCGCCAATATCAATCCTATGGGGCCGCCAGAACGGTTAAAGGCAGACTGGCATTCATTTTTCAATGAGCTGCCTGTTTACCCGGACCCCTTTGCAGCAGAACTGACTGCCAGGCTGGCTCAAAAGGAAGGCATCGCCGGAGAGTATGTACTGGCCGGGAACGGGGCATCAGAGCTGATCAGTCTGGCAGCAAGGCTTCTGGCCGGAAAAAAAGTCATGATTGTTCAGCCGGCTTTCACTGAATATGAACAGGCCTGCAGAGTGAATGATTGTGACATCAGCTATTTTCAGCTGGAAGAAGGAGGCTGGGAACTTGATACGGCAAAACTCTGTGAGGCAGGAGGGAAAGCGGATGCCCTGTTTCTCTGCAATCCGGCTAATCCGACAGGCAGATACTATGGCTGTGCAGAAATCGTTTCATTATTAGAGGGATGTCCCGAAACACTCGTCATCGTAGATGAGGCTTTCTATGATTTTCTGCCGGATTATGAATCTCTCGTGCCGCTGCTCTCAGAATACAAGAACCTCATGCTTCTTCGCAGCATGACAAAAATGTTCAGCATTCCGGGTCTGAGGCTCGGCTATGTGCTGGCAGAACCTGAGCTGATCAGGGGAATGGCCCGCTTTCAGTACCATTGGAGCATCAACTCCGCTGCCCAGCAGGCAGGGCTGATTTGTCTGGATGAAGATCTATACATAGAGGAAACACAAATTTATATGGAAAAAGAAAGAAGCAGGCTCTTTAACTTCTACAAGGCCAAAGGCTTGCTCGTGTCCGAATCGAAAACCAATTTTTATCTGCTCCGTGACCCGGAGCTGGGTGACCAGGAAAAATTGTTCTTCTTTTTGCTGGAAAAAGGGGTTGTCCCGCGCCATACCTATAATTTCCCCGGCCTTTCAGGGCGCTGGCTGCGGTTTGCCGTCAAAGGGAAAGAAGACAATCAGAAGCTGATGGAGGCGATCGACGAATGGACAGGTCAGAAGGACTGATATTCATTACAGGAGGCGTCCGCAGCGGCAAAAGCACCTTTGCGGAAAAAACAGCAGAGTCCCGAGCTGCCGCCTCCAATGGCCGTCTTCATTATATTGCCGCAGGGAAGAGCTCGGATGAAGAAATGGCCGAGCGGATCCTGCTGCATCAAAAGCAGCGGGATGAAAGCGGCAGCGGTTGGAGGACCTGGGAACAGCCTGCAGGAATAGGGGAGCTGTCTGCAGCTTTTACAAAGCGGGATGTGCTGCTTCTGGACTGCCTGACCACTCTGTTGAATAATGAATTATTCGGGACAGGCGGCAGATGGGAGAGTCCGGAGTTTCAGGAAGCGGTCAAGGAGCGGATCCTTACTGATATCCACTCTCTTAAAGAGAGTGCGGCGGCATTAATCATTGTCAGCAATGAAGTTAAGTATGAACCGATTGAAACAGGGAGTGTGTCCCATATATACGCCAGGCTGCTTGGCCGGCTTCATCAGAGGATTGTGGGAATGGCAGTCCAGGCTTATCTTGTGGAAGCGGGAATACCGCTTCTTATGAAAGGAAGAAAACCATGAAAGGCATCATGATACAGGGAACGGCTTCAGATGTGGGGAAAAGCTTTATCGCTACTGCTCTCTGCCGACTGCTGTCCAATGAGGGCCTCAGGGTGGCGCCGTTCAAGTCGCAGAATATGTCCAATAATTCCTATGCGACGGCGGACGGCAGGGAAATCGGCCGGGCGCAGGGCATCCAGGCAGAAGCGGCAAGGACCGAGGCAACAGTCTGGATGAACCCGATCCTGCTGAAGCCGAAATCTGATATGAGCTCAGAGGTGGTCCTGCTTGGAAAGGCAGTTCAAACCTATTCCGGCCGCAGCTACCGTGAGAATTTCTATGAAAAGGGCCTGGATGTAATCCAAAAATCATTGAAAAAGCTTGAAGCCGATTTTGATGTCATTGTTGCAGAAGGTGCCGGGAGTCCGGTGGAAATCAATTTGAAGGACAGGGAGCTTGTCAACATGAAGGTGGCCGATCTGGCTGACATCCCGGTCATCCTGACAGCGGATATCGACCGTGGAGGCGTGTTTGCAAGCATCATCGGCACCCTTGAGCTGCTCACGACTGAAGAAAGGGAGCGGGTAAAGGGTTTGATCATCAATAAGTTCAGGGGCGACCCGGATTTGTTTGCGGACGGCATCTCCTGGCTGGAGGAGCGGACAGGGATTCCTGTTCTTGGCGTTCTTCCCCATTTTGATAACCATATGATTGATGGAGAGGACTCCCTTTCCCTTGAGGACAGCTTTTACAGGAAACAGGGAGGGAAGATTGATATTGCGGTAATCAGGCTGCCGTATATATCAAATTACAGCGACATTGAACCGTTTCTCTATGAAGAAGACGTGTCGGTGCGCTGGGTGAAAAATGCTGCTGAGCTGGGCAAGCCGGATGCCATCATCATCCCGGGGACGAAAAGTACAATCCATGATCTGCAGTTTTTGAAGGCAGCCGGCCTGGACCGTTCTATTATCCGTCTTGCCGGGGAGGGCTGCAGGATTGCCGGAATATGCGGCGGCTACCAGATGCTAGGGGAGCAGCTGTATGATCCTGAAGGGACCGACAGCGGTACGATAGGCGTGAAAGCAAAGGGGCTGGGCCTCATAGAGGCTGATACGACCTTCTTCAGAGAAAAAATAACCGTCCAGGCGAAGGGTTCGTACATAGCATCCGCCGGGTTTGGCAGCGGCAGTGTTGAAGGCTATGAGATTCACCTTGGCCAAACAGCCAAAAAAGGCATAGATGCAGGCAGGAGTTTATTTTTGATGGAAGATGGCCGGGAGGAAGGCTATAGCGGCAGCGGCGGAAAGGTCATCGGGACCTATCTTCATCATGTTTTTCATAATGACGGCTTCAGAAACAGGTGGCTTGGCAGCATCCGGAAGGAAAAAGGCCTGCCGCAAAAGGAGCCTGTACGGATCGGAGACATGAAGGACGAACGCTTTGAGAAACTCGCCAATGAGGCAAAGCAGCATCTTCAGTGGGATAAAATCAAAGAAATTATAGGATATGAAAATACATGAAAACCATTAAAGGATTTTTGATCAACATTCAATTTTTCACAAGCATTCCGGTGCCGATGCAGATACCGATGGATAAAGTCCATTTGAAAAGGGCCGTGATCACTTTTCCAATTCTCGGGCTTCTCCAGGGACTCTTTTACAGCCTGGTGCTGTATGGATTCCTGGAATGGACCCCGTTTTCGCAGCTCGCCTCGGCATTTTCCCTATGGCTTGCCATGATTATCCTGACAGGAGGAATCCACCTGGACGGCTGGATGGATGCGAGCGATGCCTTCTTCTCTTATCAGGATCGGGAGAAGCGGCTCGAAATCATGAAGGATCCCCGCACAGGTGCGTTCGGCGTCCTTTCGGTCATTGTGCTTCTTGCCGCACGCTTTTTGTTCATATACGAAATAGTGCTTCAGCAACAGCCGGAGTCATATTGGCTCATTGCCCTGATTCCGTTTCTCGGAAAGCAGATCATGGGCGTCCTCCTGATGCAGGTGCGACCGGCAAAGCCTGAAGGACTGGGGGCAATGTTTCAAAAAGCTGCCAGTGCCAGGGATTTGGCCTTTTACCCGGCGGCAGTGCTGCTGGTGTTCGTGTTGTATGCTATGGCAGATATCAGCCTTGCAGTCCATGCGGCGATTCTGCTGTTGGCAGCAGCAGGTTTTCTGATGTTTGCCGCTGTAAAGTCGGTTAAATGGTTTGGCGGAATTACAGGGGATGTGCTGGGTGCATCTGCAGAAGGAGCTGAATGCTTTTTATGGATGGTACTGTGGCTGTTACATTATTTCGCCATGTCCTGACAGAACAAAACAGGCACAAAGCCTATCTCGGCTGGTCAGACTCTGCCTTATGCCATGAAGAGAAACGAAGATTTGAAGGCTGGGCCCGCTCCCTGCCTGAATTTCCTTTCATTTTTTCAAGCGATCTGGGACGCTGCCTCGAGACTGCCGGTCTTTTGCCCGGAGGAGATGCTCTCAAGCTGAAGGAGCTGCGGGAAATAAATTTTGGCAGATGGGAAGGCAGTGTCTATGAAGAGCTGAAGAATGATCCTGCCTACCAGGCCTGGCTCAATGATCCTTTTACCGCCCCGATACCGGAAGGCGAGGATTATGGGCAGTTTTCTGAAAGGGTCAGGCATGGCTGGGAAAAAATCAGGACCATCCTGATCCGGCATGAAGGAACAAGAGCTGCTGTCGTCACGCACGGCGGGGTGATCCGGCAGCTGTTGACAATGCTTGCCCCAGAGGAAAGGCAATTCTGGGAGTGGAGAGCCCCGCATGCCGGCGCCATCACACTTATCTGGGAAGACAATGGGTTCAGGAGGGGTGAAAGATGCACTTTATTATTGGAGGAAGCTTCAACGGGAAAGCTGCCTGGGTGAAGAGGCAGTATGAAGGGGAAACCATTGCCTGGCATAATGCATATATAGGCGAGCGGTTGCCTGAAGCTTCTCGTGCGGCGCCAAACTGTGTCATTCTGGAAGGAATCGAACAGTGGATCCGCGAAGATATAAAGAGAATGGATAAGGATCCGGCAAGATCCCTGTGGAAGGTGCGGTTAGATGATTGGCTCCGCTGGGAAGCTGGTGTGCAGGAAAGAAAACTGGTACTGATCGGGACAGATATCACAAAAGGGATTGTACCGATGGAAAAACAAGACCGGGATTGGCGGGATGCCGCCGGGTGGATATTCCAGGATGCCGCAGCAGCTGCTGAAAGGGTCGATCTGATCTGGTATGGCATCAGCCGGAAATTAAAATAAAAAGATAGGGGAAATGAAGATGAGGATTTATACAAGGACAGGCGACAAAGGGCAGACAAGCATCATTGGCGGCCGGGTGGATAAAGACGATGTCCGGGTTGAAGCGTATGGCACGGTTGATGAGGTGAACTGCTTTGTCGGACAGGCCATGACTGAGCTGGATGGGGAAGTATTCAAGGATGTCCTGGATGATCTGGAAAAGATTCAGCATGAGCTGTTTGACTGCGGAGGAGACCTGGCCAATGTGTCGGCTAAAAGGGAACTGAAGCTTGGGCAGGAATCCATCGATTATCTGGAAAGCAGGATCGATGAATTCATTGAAGAGGCGCCCGAGCTAGAACGCTTCATCCTCCCTGGAGGTTCAAAGCCTTCTGCTTCCATCCATATAGCAAGGACGGTATCCAGAAGGGCAGAGCGGCTCATCGTCACACTCATCAAAACAGAAGAGAAGGTTCCTGAAGTTTGCCTGCAGTATATGAACCGCCTCTCTGACTATTTCTTCGCATTGGCGAGGGTGATTAATTTCCGCCTTCAAGTGAAGGATGTGGAATATGTTCGCAGTGCAAAGGTTTTCCGCGGCGGAAAGCGCAAGGAGAACTGATTGTGAAAAATAAAAAGATGATGCTGGCTGCCTTGTTCATTGCTTTTTCAGCCATTGGGGCAGCAGTCAAGATTCCGGCGGTCATAGGGAGTGTGGCACTCGATTCCTTTCCTGCCTTAGCTGCCGCTGCCCTCCTGGGGGGCGGAGCCGGCAGCATTGTGGCCGGGCTCGGCCACCTCCTGTCTGCACTGGTCGGCGGGATGCCGCTCGGACCGCTCCATTTTCTCGTTGCTGCTGAAATGGCCGTTCTGGTCTTGGTGTACGGAAAACTGTGGGGAAGCGGCCGGAGGAAGACGGCTTTCGTCATTTTTGCAGCAGGCAATACATTTGCAGCACCGCTCCCGTTCCTATTTTTAATGGGGACTGGTTTTTATATAGCGATTGTCCCGTCCCTTCTGATTGGCTCGGTCTTAAATGGTTTGCTGGCTTTCTGGGCAGTCCCGCGCATCAGCCGGGTGCTTGGTGAAAGGCAAAAGGAAGGGAATGTGCCGGAATGAGGGACATAATATACATACCAGGCGAAAACGGGGAAACTCTGGTCATCAGCAGCGACAACAGCGGCGGCATCGGCTTGAAGGAGGCTGACCATGTAAAGGCCCCGTATGAAACGGTTGCTTACTTTGCCTTTCGCACGGCTGTCATGGAGAATCTTTCAGCCGGCGGTGCTCCTTTTGCAGCCGTCCTGCACAATTTTGCAGGGGACGAGCATTGGCATTCGCTTGCCGGGGGCATTGAGAAGGGTGCAGAGGAAGCGGGGATTGAAGACTTAACTGTCACAGGAAG
This sequence comes from Cytobacillus sp. T106, assembly GCF_040492155.1. Lineage (NCBI taxonomy): Bacteria > Bacillati > Bacillota > Bacilli > Caryophanales > Bacillaceae > Cytobacillus > Cytobacillus sp. T106. The sequence goes on from NZ_JBEUMK010000013.1 coordinate 54,315, forward strand.
CACCGAAAGCAATTTTGCTCTCCTTCAAACGGCGGTCGGGCTGATCATTATCGGAAAAATGACAGGCAGCCCTGAAGCTCTGCCCCTTTATACCGGCCGGGAGAAGCTGGCGGTTATCGGGCTGCCCCTTGTCGGCGAAGAGGTCCTGGACAAAACAGGGGCGATTGCACCGCTTTCGCTATTCAAAGAAATCACCAGGATGGATGGAGTCCGTACGCAACCTGTCGGCTCGAAGGGAATACTTTATGAGCTGAATCAGCTTTTTTCCAATAGGGAGTTCACTGGAGATGAAGTTTCCTGCAAGGGCGTGGACCTCTTAAAATCAGGCGGGCCTTCCTGCTGCTTCATCGCCTCCTATCCTGAGGAGCTTGAGAGAGAAATTAAGATTAAAGCGGGAAGCTTTTATCATCAGCTTGAGATCAACTAGAGGGGGAATGAAACTTGCTTGATTTATATTTTGTAAGGCATGGTGAAACGGAATGGAATAAAGCCGGACGGATGCAGGGCAGGCTCGATTCAAATTTGACCGAAAAGGGCCAGAAGGAAGCTGAAAGGCTCGGGGAACATTTACAGGAAATGCAATTCGACGAAATCATCTCAAGCCCAAGCTCCCGGACCATCCAGACTGCTGAAAAGCTTGCCGGAAGCAGTACTACGGCCATCCGTACGGACGAAAGATTGATGGAAATCCATCTTGGCCAGTGGCAGGGAAAAACAGGCGACGAAATAAAGATGCTCTTTCCTGAACAATATGGCTATTACTGGAACGAGCCGGAAAAGTTTGAGAACCCGGAGGGAGAAACCTTTCTGGATGTAAAGACCAGGCTGGCCGGGTTCCTGCAGGAGCTTATGGAAAACCGCAGCTCAGGAAAGATTCTGATCGTCACCCATGCGGTTGTCATCAAAACGGCAGTCATGCTTGCCAATAAGGTGACAGTCAATGAAATATGGGAACCCCCGTTCATCCATGGCACAAGCCTCACCCATATGACATACAGGGACGGAGAGCTTGAGCTTGTACTCGCCGGTGATCTTTCCCATATCGGAGTGCCAGGCTGAATGCTGGTGAAATATATCAGGTGCGGGGTTGACTCAGCTTCCAGGGAAGAGTTCAGTCTCGCCCAAATGGGATGGGAGCCATTGAAGCACGTCCCCGGTTTTATCCGGCAGTTCGGCGGCTGGACCAGACCGGAAGGGGATGCCGATGCTGTTATCTTCGGTTTGTGGGAAAGCAGGGCAAGCTACGATTATTTTATGTCTAATCTGCATGATAGTCTCATAGGTGCGTCATCACAAATGAGATACTTGCAATCTTTTTCGGCGGCGCTTTTTGAGGAGGATGAGGATATTGTTCACAGGCATGCAGCGAGCAGTGAACTTCTCGATTCCTTTGGGGCACGGCTGGACATTCCGGCTGGTGAAGTAGAGCTTGTCGGGGAGTGGGAAGTACGGGCAGCAATCAGCTGAGAGTCTAGGACCCTCAGCTTTATTTTAGTGGGAATTCAAAGCCGGTATACGTTGAAACATGGGTAAATCCAAGGCGCTCTGCAACAGCGATGGAAGGCTTGTTCATTTCCATGCAGTCCCAATAGGCAATTATCTCTTTTTGCAGACATTCTTGTACAAACTTGCGGGCTAAGCTTTGCGCTAATTTCTTTCCTTGATGGGGCTTGAGTGTTTCAATATCAATTCCGTGGACGTTCCCCACAACAAATCCTGAGAAGCAAACACTGATGATTTCATCTTTATGTATAGAAGCATAGCCTATTCCTTCTTTTAAAAATGTATCGGGTGCTGGCCAGTACAGGCTAATCTTATCCTGAAGGAATTTGTTTTTTCCTTTTTCAAAATGTTCCTTCTTGATTCTTATGGTTTCATAGCCTTCTTCATCAGAGTCGTCAAAGTCATCAGAATAGCTGCCTGGCTTTAATTTATATACTCTTTGCTTCCAGCTGCCAAGTTCCCGGCGGGCAAAAGCTTTTTCCATCGTCTTATTCCATTCATCATGATTGCCAATAGCTTCGAACCATTCTAACTGAACTTTCATTGCCTCGGTTTTAATCACTCTGTCTATAAAAGCATTTAAAGCTCCGTTAAAATTTTCATTGTTTTCATCACCAATGAAAATAAAGCCGTCATTATTCCCGAGCCAAATAAGACCTGTGGTAGGGGCGAGTCTATCGTCTGCAAAAACCCTTCCTGCACTGGCCCCTTCTATTACTGCGGCAGCTTCTAATTGCCCTTCCGGGTGAAGCAGCTTCCTGCATCTGCTGAATTCCTCTTTATCCAGTTCCGTAATCATCATTAGCATCCTCCTGTTAAAAAAACACTATCATATTTTCCCTTATTTTAGTGAGGCAGCAGAAACAATTTTCTCTATTGAATACAGGGATTCATTTTGTTATAATTCTAACTAACGATAGTTAGGAAGGATGAGGAAGGATGACCTCACAGCAAATCAAACAAGCAGCATTAAAGCTTTTTGCTGAAAAACGATACGAGGGAACGCCGCTGTCTGCCATCGCCAAGGCGGTTGGCATAAAAACCCCTTCTTTATATGCGCATTTTCCATCAAAAGAAGAGCTGTTCCTGTCGGTTTTCCGGGATACGGTTTCCTTGGAGCTGCTCACCATTAAGGAAGCCATGGACGATCAAAGCTCTGATAATGCTCTTGATACGATCAAGGCAATTTTTGATGCGCTGACCGAGTTAAGGGAAGAAAATGAGAATATCCAGTTTTTTAAGCGGGCGATATTTTTTCCGCCGGCTGATCTCGGTCCCAAGCTGAAAGAAGAATTTTTTGAATATGAAAAGCATTCCACTGACATGCTGCAGGGCTTATTTGAGCACGGTAAAAAAGAGTCGATGTTCACGGCGGTCGGAAGCGGCGAAATGGCTGCAGCATTTTATTGCCTGATTGACGGGCTTTTGGTCGAACAGCATTATTACAGCCAGGAGGAATACAACAAACGGAGAGAATCGGCATGGAAGATCTTCCTGGCCGGAATCATCATGAAGAAAGAAGGGTAGCATCCATGCCTTGGATTTATTTATTTGCAGCAGGAATATGCGAAATAGGGTGGGCCTTCGGGCTTAAGTATTCAGAAGGATTCACAAAGCCTTTGCCGGCGGCCATCACCATTATATTGATTATCATCAGCTTTATGCTGTTCTCAAATGCGATGAAAACCATCCCGATCGGAACAGCTTATGCAGTATTCACCGGGATTGGAGCGGCAGGGACTGTAATTGTCAGTATGATGTTCCTCGGGGAGCCGGGCGGGGCTGTGAAGCTTTTATTCCTGGCGCTGCTGCTCGGCGGCATCATCGGGCTGAAAATGACCTCCAAAGAAGAAGAGACAGAAAAGGGGGCTGAGTAGGCATGTCATGGTTTTATTTAGTATTGGCGGGATTCGGTGAAATAGGATTCGTCATTTTCATGAAGCTGTCTGAAGGCTTCACAAGAAAAAAATATACACTCTTATCCGGTTTATCTGGCTTCATCAGCTTTTATTTTCTTTCCCGGGCACTGCTGGAGATCCCGATTGGCACAGGCTACGGAATCTGGACCGGAATCGGTGCAGCCGGAAGCGTGCTGCTCGGCATGCTATTTTTCGGTGAATCCCGGGATTGGAAACGGGTTATATTTATCGGGATGATCATTGGCGGGGTTATTGGCTTAAAGACAATCAGCTAGGAATAAGGCAGCAGCTTTCGTATGAAGGCTGCTGTTTTTTATTTGCAGAATACTACACAGATGTATTAAAAAAATCTCAAAATAGGTTGAAATCGTTTTCAAAATGGAGTATATTCAATTTACAGTTAATTTCCGAAACGTTTCGGATAACGGGAGTTTTATAATATGACGACAATAAAAGATATTGCTAAAGCAGCTGGAGTTTCGGTTACAACTGTCTCCCGGGCTTTAAATGGTTATTCAGATGTAAATGAGAAAACCCGAGAAAAAATAATGAGCGTAGCCAAAGAATTAAACTACAGTCCAAATACCCTTGCAAGAAGTCTGGTAATGAATAAATCAAAAACAATTGGTCTTCTTGTTTCCGGACTTAACAAAGGGAGCGTAAAAGACAATTTTACCTTTGAAGTGCTGTCCGGGGTCAATGACTATGTCAGCGAAACAGATTATGATCTTGTTCTCTTCAGCACAACTTCCATTAAACAAAGGGAAAAGACGTATACACAGCTTTGCAGAGAAAGAAGAGTAGATGGAGTAATTATGCAGGGAATCCGTACGGATGATCCTTATCTTCAAGAGGTGGTTGAAAGCGATATACCGTGTGTTCTCATTGATATACCCATTGAGACTGATACAGCAGGATATATAACAACTGACAATAAGCTTGGTGCTAAAAAGGCAATCGAGCATTTAATCAGGCTTGGGCACCGAAATATTGCTATGATTAATGGCCACGAATATGCATTTGTAAGCCAGCAGAGGCTGCAGGGGTTTGAAGAAGCAATGCAGGGTGCAGGATTGTCGCTGAATAAAGAATGGATCGTCAATGGAGAATTTAATGAGGAAGCTGCTGAGTCAGCAGCCGTAAAGCTTCTTAAAGAACACCATGAGATTAGCGCCATTTTTTGTGCGAGCGATTTAATGGCACTGGGAGTGATGAAAGCTGCCAAAAGGCTCAATCTTCAGGTGCCTGAAGAACTTTCCGTAGTTGGATATGATGATATCATGCTATCATCATATGTTTCCCCTCCTCTAACGACCATTGCCCAAAATAAGTTTTTAATGGGTTATGAGGCTGCCAAAATGCTTATTAATACACTGGAAGAAAAGGAAGAACCGCATGTTGTTACACTTGATACAGAACTTAAGATAAGGGAAACAACAATGAAAATTAGAGAAAGATGACGGTCTGTTACTGGGACCAATCTTTTTTTTCACAAAAATCCGAAACGTTTTGGAAAACGCTTCTAATTAATCTGGAAGCATTTTAAATGCATTTTAACCGAAACGTTTCGGAACGCCAGGAGGACCTTATGGATTACAGAGTAATTAAGGAAAATGATTTATTTCTACTAACAGACAGCAAAGGGAATATCCCTGAAAACCACTCATATGGCCTGGGGCTCTATACAAAGGATACGAGATTCCTGAGCAGGCTGGATATCAGGATAAATGGTGAAGAGCCTATCCTATTATCTTCAGACGCAGATGAAAATTATATGGCAAAAATACTTCTCACAAATCCCCATATGGAAAAGGACGGGGAGCTGATTCTCTGGAGAGAATCGGTTGAGATTGAAAGAGTCCGATTTATTTATGAAGAGGTTCTTTATGAAACAGTTAAACTAAAAAACTACTTCCCAAAAGAAATTGAATTTAATTTCAGCCTTCGAGCTGATGCTGATTTTGCTGATATGTTCATTGTAAGAGGTTTTCAAAACGGCGACATCGGGAAGAGGACCGGCCAGACCTGCGGCAGACAGAACTTGAGCTTTCATTATGAAGGTGCAGATGGGCTTGAACGCAGAACCAGAATTTCATGGGATAAAGAGGGTGCAGAAGTTGAAAGTTCAGGGGAAGTATCCTTCCGCTTTAAGCTTCAGCACCTGGAGGAAGAGGCTGTTACTTTTGTGATCGAGCCGCAAACAGGGAAGGAAGCAACAAAAGAAATCCAGCCTGCGGAAAAAGCGAAAGAGCTGCTGCGGGATTCTTATCAGAAATGGAATGATGAGACCACGAAGGTAGAAACCGATTATGAGCCCCTCCAGCGCCTTGTTGACAGAGGAATTGACGACCTTCGCGTGCTGTTAACAGACCTGGGGCACGGTGAATTTCCGGTTGCCGGCCTGCCGTGGTTCGGTGTGCCCTTCGGCCGTGACAGCCTGATTGCAGCTCTGCAAATGCTGGCTTTCTGCCCCGAGGTTGCAAAAGGGACCTTGCGTACGATGGCAAGCAGGCAGGGAGATAAACTCGATCCATGGAGAGATGAACAGCCTGGGAAAATCATGCATGAGCTTCGCTTTGGGGAACTGGCCAATACAGGTCAAATTCCATTTACACCCTATTATGGCACGATTGATGCTACACCACTGTTCCTTATGCTTTTGACAGAGTATGTAAAATGGACTGGGGACATCACCATTGCTGATGAGCTCGGCGAAAATATCGAAGCTGCCCTAAACTGGATTGACGAGCATGGAGACAGGGATGGGGATCTTTTTGTGGAGTATCACCAGGAGTCCAGCAAAGGAATTGCCAATCAGGGCTGGAAGGATTCAGGGGATTCCATTGTACACAGGAACGGGGAATATGCAAAAACTCCTATTGCACTGAGTGAAGTCCAGGGCTATGTCTACCAGGCGAAAAGAGGTATCGCTTCCATCTATGAACAGCTAGGCAAAGAAGCAGAGGCCGTAAAACTTAGAAATCAAGCTGAAAAATTGAAGGAAAAATTCAATGAAGCCTTTTGGATGGAAGATCAGCAGTTTTATGCCATAGCACTGGATGAAAAGAAGCAGCAAGTTGGCACCATTACTTCCAATCCTGGCCACACCCTTTTTTCCGGAATAGTGGAGGGAGAGCGCGCAGATGCTGTCTCTGACATGCTGGTTTCTCCAAAGATGTATTCCGGCTTTGGGGTGCGTACGATGGGTGAAGGCGAAGCCGGCTATAATCCGATGAGCTATCATGATGGCAGCATCTGGCCACATGATAACAGCATGATTCTTTTAGGGATGAGCAAGCTTGGTAAAACAGCACATGCCAGCCAGGTCATGGAGGGGCTGATCAAAGCCTCTGCCAGTTTTGAGTATGACCGGCTTCCAGAGCTGTTCTGCGGATACGATGCTTCCAGGGGAAAAGCAGTTAAATATCCGGTTGCCTGTTCCCCGCAGGCGTGGGCGGCCGGAACTCCGCTCGTATTCATCCAGGCCCTGCTCGGACTATTCCCTGACAGCTTAAAGGAGGAGGTAAGAATGTCTCCTTCGCTTCTGGAAGGAATGAATAAGCTGACTGTCCGGAATATCAAGATCGGAAAAGGGCTTTTATCGCTGCAGGCAGCGAGAACAGAGAGCGGCGTAAAGCTTGAAATTACAGAAAATACGACTGGCTATCAAATAAACATCCATTAATCTTAACGCGGAGATATCCTCCGCTTTGGATAAATCCAAAAATGAAAGGGGTTTCTTTCTATGTTGAATAAAAAGCTGCTGGCTGGAGCCAGTATGGCCGCAATGTTGTTTGGAAGCATTCTAACAGGATGCAGCGGAGGTGACTCATCCAAGGAGACATCCACAAAGGATGGGGAAAAGGTTGAAATTACACTTGCCGGGTGGGGATCATCCCCCGAGGAGTCAGAGCTTTTGAAGCAAGTGCTTGCGGATTTTGAGGAGTCTCATCCAAATATTAAAGTTAAGCATGAAGTCATTGCTGATCAATATATGGATGTTATGAAAACAAGGCTCATTGGCGGAGAAGGGCCGGATGTTTTCTATCTGGATGCCTTTGAAGCACCAGGATTGATCGAAACAGGAGTTCTGGAGCCGCTGGATGAATATGCCGGGGAAGATTTCGATGTGGCGGACTTTGAAAAACCGCTGCTGGAAGCATTCCAGAACGATGGAAAAACCTACGGATTCCCTAAAGGCTACTCTACCCTTGGTTTATTTTATAACAAAAAGATGTTTGCTGATGCAGGTGTAGAAGTGCCTAAAACATGGGATGAACTGAGAGAGGTATCAAAGAGTCTCACAAAAGGCAAGGATGTCTATGGATTCGGACAGAATCCAGAGCTGGCAAGGACCTATTTCATCGCTAATTCAAGCGGGGGCCAGGCAGTCAAGGAAAACAAAGCCAACTTCACTGACCCTAAAGTTGTAGAATCGCTTCAGCCGTATGTCGATCAGCATTTAGTTGATAAAACAGCAGCACAGCCAAATGAAGTAGGAGCTGGCTGGACGGGAGAAATGTTCGGGCAGGGCAAAGCTGCGATGGTTATCGAAGGAAACTGGGCTATCCCTTTTCTGGATAGTACCTTCCCTGATATTGATTACGGAATCGCTGAGGTTCCTTCAATCAATGGAAAACAGGGGACAATGGCTTTCACCGTTTCTTATGTAATGAATGCGGCATCTGAGAAGAAAGAAGCTTCATGGGAGCTCATTTCCTATTTGACTGGAAAAGAAGGCATGGAGACATGGACCAGCAAAGGCTTCGAGCTTCCTTCCAGGAAGTCTGTTGCTGAAAAGCTCGGATACGACAAAGATGAATTGCGCGGTGCATTGGTAGCAGGAGCTCCATATGCAACAGTTTGGGCAGATGGAACAAACCTGCCTATCATCTTCAATAACTTTAATAACCAGTTTGTTTCTGCTTACCTAGGAGAACGCCCACTGGATGAAGCCTTAAAAGAGGCTGAAGAAACCGCTAATAAAGAAATCGACGCCCAATAAGGCAGCAGGGGAGGTTTTTCCTCCTCTTCTTCCATTCTTGAATTCTTTGTGCTGATGTTCAAAAAGAACATCAGCAGACAGAGTTACACAGAATTTGTTTCTTAGGCTCGATACAATAGAGAGTATAGGAGTGAGCAAGACATGAAAAACAAGCTTACGAAGAAAGGGTTAAGGGAAGCGGGGCAGGGATACCTTTTTATGTCCCCAACATTATTTGTTCTGTTGACGTTTATCTTAGGGCCGATCATCTATGCAATCTTCCTGGCGTTTAATAAAGTACAGCTTCTGGGAGCAGTAAATTATGATTTTGTCGGATTCCAAAACTTTGTGAGGCTGGTGGATGACAGCCGGGCTCATATTGCCCTATGGAATACAGCCAAGTATGTGTTTATTGTGGTTCCAGTACAGACATTTCTCGCTCTGGTCCTGGCAGCATCCCTGAATGCAGGTCTCAAAGGAGAGAAGTTTTTCAGGATCATCTATTTCCTGCCAACGCTTACTTCTTCTGCAGTCTTAACCTTGATATTTATGTGGATGTATAACCAGAACGGATTAATCAATAAAATCTTTGAGACGGTTGGCCTGCCTACTTATAACTGGATTGGCGATCCATCTATAGCGCTCAATTCTATTATGATTATGAATATATGGTCTACTGCACCGTTTTTTATGGTGATTTACTTAGCAGCCTTGCAGGGCATACCAGACTCCCTGTACGAAGCTGCAGATCTTGATGGAGCGAATGCCATTCAGAAGTTCTTTTTTATTACTGTTCCCAATTTACGGCCTGTGACATCCTTTGTTGTCATCATGGGCATCATTGGGACATTCCAGTTATTTGATCAGTCCTATATTTTTTCAGGCGGGTCAGGAGGTCCAAATAATTCAACATTGACTGTGGTCCTTTTAATCTATCAGTATGCATTTAAGAATCTAGGGACAATGGGCTATGCTGCAGCTTTGGCTTTTGCGCTTGCCGTCATCATCCTTGCAGCGACCTTATTGCAAAGAAGATTTTCAAAGGAAGAAAATTTCTGATCCAGTCAAAGTTAACTGGGACTCTTGGGAGGTATATAATATGAAAAAAATCGGTTTTGGGAGAGGGCTGCTGTATGCCATATTGGTTGTATATGCGATAATCACCCTGATTCCTTTCCTGTGGGCTTTGTCCTCTTCATTTAAAACACTGGAGGAAATCGTTTCCGGGGCTATCAGCTTCATACCCAAGAATTTCACCTTAGATAATTATAGAACGATATTCTTGGAGCAAGAGCTGTTTCCCCGCTGGCTGTTTAACAGCCTGTTTATTGGTGTGTCTGTTACGCTTCTGAATCTCCTGTTTAACTCGATGGCAGGGTATGCCCTTGCCCGGCTGAGCTTTCCTGGCAAAAAGACGTTATTCATTCTTATTTTGGCTGTGCTGATGATCCCGGGGCAGGTCACAATGATTCCAAACTATTTGATCTTAAAAGAGATTGGCTGGCTTAATTCCTATCAGGGAATGATTATACCGGGCATGGTCAATGCTACATTTATTTTTATGATGCGCCAGTTTTTCATCAACTTTCCGAAAGAGCTTGAAGAAGCGGCTGCACTGGATGGACTGGGTAAGTTCGGCACCTTTTTCCGCATTGTCCTTCCGATGGCAAAGCCTGCTTTGGCTGCCCAGGCCATTTTTGTCTTTATGGGGTCATGGAATGATTTCATGCGTCCGCTCATTATTTTGTCTAATCCAGAGCTGTTCACTCTGCCGCTCGGATTAAACTCATTTAAAGGTCAGTTCATCAGCTATTGGAACTATATCATGGCTGCCTCAATGGTGTTTACGCTGCCTGTACTGGTCATTTATGCTTTCTTTAATAAATATTTTATGAAAGGCATATCTTTTACTGGAGATAAATAATCGCTGGGACCTTTGATAAGGTCCTTTTTATTTTCATATACAAATTGTGCTAAAATTAAGAAAAGGAGTTTGATACTTATTTATTACTTGCTAACTGACAGTTAGCAACCCGATTAAGGGGCCTCCTGGCAGATTGAAGGGTTTCTTCTGAAGGATACGAGAAAAAGCTGAGGGAATTGCACGATGAAATCTTGCGGACAGCATATGCAGAGGTACGTTCGCACCGCTTCATAATAAAAGCACAAAAAAATAATGAAAAACCGGCCTGAAAAAGACAGGCCCGTGGAAGGAGTTTAATGATGGATTTGAAGCTGGGCTATATCATTTTATATGTTGAGGATTTGGAAAAGACGAAGCAGTTTTATGGCGAACTTCTCGGTCTCAATCTGAAAAATGAATTCGGCACCTATATAGAATATGACACAGGCAGTACGATCCTTTCCATGAACACTCGGGAAAATGGGCGTGAACTGACAGATCTTCCAATACCAGCAGGTTTCCGGGAAGAGCAGACGATGGAGCTGGGCTTTGTGACGGAGGATGTGGAAGGGACAATTGAAAAGGCACGCAAGGCAGGAGTCCGGATTTTGCTGGAGCCGGTAAAAAAGCCATGGGGGCAGACTGTCGCTTATATGGAAGATCCGGATGGGCATTATATTGAGATTTGCACGCCTATCGGCTAAAAACGCCTGGCCCTCTTTTTAGAGGGCTTATTTTTTTGCATCATTAGGATTCATCCGGATAAGTATTTTAAAGAAAATCAAAGAAAAACAGCAGAAAATCACTAATGCAGCGCTTACACCACCTCTTGTAAATTATCTGGAATATGGTATGATACTCTATGTTTTTGTCGGCCCGGACTTTGATGAGAGTTCAAAGTCACACTATAAATCCAAATAAATTAAGGGGTGTTCATTTGAAAGGTTTATCAATTAAAGAACAATGGTTTGGCAATGTCAGAGGAGATATCCTGGCCGGGATTGTCGTAGCGCTTGCGCTGATTCCCGAGGCGATCGCCTTCTCCATTATTGCAGGTGTAGACCCGATGGTCGGTCTCTATGCTTCTTTTTGCATTGCGGTCATTATTGCATTTGTCGGCGGACGGCCGGGGATGATTTCAGCGGCAACAGGAGCCATGGCGCTGCTGATGGTTACGCTTGTTGCAGACCATGGGCTCCAGTACTTGTTCGCTGCCACCATCCTGACCGGGATCATTCAGCTGCTGCTGGGTGTCTTTAAGCTGGCCAGGTTTATGAAATTCATTCCAAGGTCCGTGATGATCGGATTTGTGAATGCGCTCGCCATCTTGATTTTTATGGCGCAGCTTGAACAGTTTGTCGATGCTACATGGGTCATGTATGCCATGGTAGCCGGTGCGCTTGCGATCATTTATTTGTTTCCGCGCATGACAAAGGCTGTCCCATCGCCGCTTGTTGCCATTATTGTCATTTCTATCATTGCGATAACGACAGGTTCGGATGTACGGACAGTAGGAGACATGGGAGAGCTGACAAGAAAGCTTCCGGTCTTCCTGATTCCGGATATCCCGCTGAACCTGGAAACACTGAAGATTATTTTCCCTTATTCCCTCGGACTGGCTATTGTCGGCCTGCTTGAGTCACTTTTGACTGCTTCCATTGTCGATGATATGACCGACACGGAAAGCAACAAAAACCGTGAAGCCAGAGGGCAGGGGATTGCCAATATCATTAATGGATTTTTCGGCGGGATGGCCGGCTGTGCGATGATTGGCCAATCCGTCATTAATGTGAAGTCAGGGGGCCGGGGAAGGTTATCTACCTTGACAGCCGGTGTATTCCTGATGTTCCTGATTCTCGTTCTCGGCGACCTGGTTGTCCAGATTCCGATGGCTGCGCTAGTAGGAGTCATGATTATGGTATCCATTGGTACATTTGACTGGACTTCTCTCCGCAATATGGCAAAGGTTCCTGCCACGGACTCCATTGTCATGGTCGTAACCGTTGTAACAGTTGTCTTCACTCATGACCTGTCTAAAGGCGTGTTTGCTGGAGTGCTCCTCAGTGCAATATTCTTCGTTGCCAAAATCTCAAAGGTAAAGGTGTCGACGATCCTGGATGAAAAAGCAGGAAAACGCACCTATAAAGTGACAGGACAACTGTTCTTCGCTTCTGTTACTGATTTTGCCGGCAGTTTTAATTTGAAGGAAACGGCGAAGGAAGTAGTCATCGATCTCTCTGAAGCACATGTCTGGGATGACTCTGCTGTAGCTGCCATTGATAAAATTGTGATGAAGCTCCGCGAAAATGGAACAAGCGTCCAGCTGATCGGCCTCAATGAGCCGAGCCTGCATCTGGTTGATAAGCTGGCTGTCCACAAACAGGAAGGCGCAAAGCTTTCCGGCCATTAATATAGAAAAAGGGAAGATATCCTAAACGGTGTCTTCCCTTTTTTTATTTTATCCCTTTTTTATCCTGGCGAATTTCCTCTTTCCAACTTGCAGGATCAGCTCTGCCTGCAAAGAAACCTTCGTGTTAATGTCTTCAGCCTTTTCGCCATTCATCCTGACACCGCCGTTTAGAACCATCCGTCTGGCTTCGCTTCTGGAAGGGAAGAAGCCGGCAAACATCAGCAATTCCAGCAGATCGGGCTCATCACTGCCATCCCATGTAAGGGCAGGCATGTCTTCCGGCATGGAGCCCTGCTGGAACACGCTTTTGAAATGGTCTTCCGCCTTTTCGGCAGCCTCATGTCCGTGGTACATGCTGACAATGGTTCTGGCAAGCTGCATTTTAGCATCCCGGGGATGAAGTGACCCTTCTTCAAGCTTTTCCTGGATGGACATCTTCTCAGCAAGAGGCAGGCTTGTAGCAAGGCGGAAGTATTTCTCCATCAGTTCATCTGGAATCGACATGGCTTTACCGTACATATCCTCCGGCTTTTCGTCCACCCCGATGTAATTGTTCTTGGACTTTGACATTTTCTCTGTTCCATCGAGCCCTTCCAAAAGAGGAACAAGGATTACCACTTGTTTTTCTTTGCCATAGTGCTCCTGTAAATGCCTTCCCATGAGGACATTGAAATGCTGGTCATTGCCGCCAAGTTCAATATCGCTTTCGAGCATTACTGAATCATAGCCCTGCATGAGCGGGTAGAAAAACTCATGGAGAGAAATGGGCTTCCCTGCCCCAAGCCGTTCAGAAAAATCATTCCGCTCGAGCAGGCGGGCGACTGTGATTTTGCCGGCCAGCTCGATGACATCCTGGAGATGAAGGGCAGACAGCCACTTGGAATTATAATGAAGCTCGGCCTTGCCCATATCAAGCACTTTGCCGAATTGCTGGAAGTAGGTTCCCGCATTATGCTTCACCTCTTCGTCAGTCAGCTGTTTTCTTGCTGCAGATTTTCCGGTGGGATCCCCGATTTTTCCGGTAAAGTCGCCGATGATCAGCTGGATGGTATGGCCATTTTCCTGGAATTGCTTCAGCTTGTTCAATACGACAGTATGGCCCAGGTGGACGTCAGGTGCGGACGGATCAAGCCCGAGCTTCACCTTCAGCGGCTTGCCGAGGAAGAGTGATTTGGCGATCTTATTTTTCAGCTCCTGAAGAGGCACCACATCCTGAGTGCCGCTGGTGTAAAGCTGATATTGCCTTTCAAGCTCCTTTTTCTGGTCGGGGTTCAGCTTTTCTATAAAATTCTCCACGATATATCCTCCTTATGTTTTTTTGTTTGCGGCACTTCCTGATGAGTTTTGAACGCACAAAAAAACCACATCCCTGTAAAAAGGGACGTGGTTTTGCACGCGGTACCACCCTTGTTGAAGACACTTGTCTTCCGCTCGTTCGGATAACGGACCGTCCGTCCTTTGCTACTTCATGTTTCACAAAGAATGTTCAAGGAGGTAATTCACGTTTGCCTTTGTACCGGTTCGCACCAAACACCGGCTCTCTTCAAACAGGGAAGCAAACCCTACTGATTCCTGTCATAACTCATCTATTAGTTTCTGTTTACTGAATGTTAGAAACAGTTTAGATGATTATCCAGGAGATGTCAAAATTAATTTTCAGGCTAAACAGCTTTTGCTTCATTTTTGAGCGGAACGGCTTTCTTTCCGCTTGCTTTGTCTGCCAGAATTGTGATGGCACCGTCGCCTGTTACGTTGCAGGCAGTGCCAAAGCTGTCCTGGGCAAGATAGAGGGCAATCATCAAAGCGGTCATTGTCCCATTAAAGCCAAGCATAGATTCCAGCAGGCCGAGTGCAGCCATGACGGCGCCCCCGGGAACGCCTGGAGCGGCAATCATCGTGATCCCGAGCATCATGATAAACGGGAACATCTGCCCGAAGGATACTGCTTCACCCTGGAGCATAAGAACCGCAATGGAACAGCTCACTAGTGTGATGGTGCTCCCGGATAAATGGATCGTTGCCAGTAACGGCACAGCGAAATCTGCTGTCTTCTCCCGAGCGCCCAGCTTTTTAACCTGTTTCAGCGTGACAGGGATTGTTGAGGCAGAAGACTGGGTCCCGAGCGCAGTGAAATAAGCAGGAAGCATGGACTTCAGCAGGTAGAAAGGATTCTTCCGGGCGGCAGCCCCTGCCGCTGTGTACTGCAAAAGCAGGAAAAGGAAATGAAGGGCAATAATCATGATAAATACTTTTGCGAATACACTGATGATGCTTCCAACCTGTCCGCCGTGCGTCATATTAGCAAAGATCCCAAAGATATGGAATGGCAGCAAAGGGATAATGATTTTTTCGATTAGCATTTCAATGATAGTGCGGAAATCATCCATCACGTCCTGCAAAGCATTGCTTTTCAGGGCGGCAAGTCCAAGCCCGATTGTGAAAGCAAGCAGCAGTGCTGTCATAACGCCCATAACCGGCGGCATGTCCACCTGGAAAAAAGGAGCAGCGAGTGCTTCTTCCGGATTCCCGAATTCTTTTAAGCTCTGATTCTTAAGCAGGGCAGGGTACAGGCTGACAGCGGCAAAATAGGCGGCTGTCCCTGCAGCGATGGTAGAGGCATAAGCAAACCCTGTTGTAATGCCGAGAAGCTTGCCGGCACCTTTTCCCATTGTCCCGATGCCGGGAGCAATGAACCCGATGATGATTAAAGGGATAGCAAAGCCGAGAAAGTTTCCGAACAGGCTGTTGAATGTAGCGAACAGCCTGATGGCTCCTTCGGGTGAAAAAGAACCAATTAAAATGCCTAAAGCTATTGCAAGAATAATTCTGGGGAGTAGTCCTAGCCGTTTCATTGTTGTCCTCCTTAAAAACACATTTGTTTGTATAACGTGGATTATACAGTCGTAAACCTTTCTTGTTAAGTGGGAATTTTTAAAAGAAAATAAATAAAAATATTCTATAAATTCAAACTATATCACCTGGAATGCTATTTGAGAATAATACCTAAGAACCAGTTATCCAGGGGGATGGGGGAATTAGGGTTAATGGTGGCAGATGGGCATAGGAAATCATACATATATAGAAAGCAGGGCAGACTGGGAAAGAAAAAAATTCCTGCAAATAACAATAGTCAATCACGCCTTTTTCGCTTTTGGAGTGGTAAAATGAAACATGTGATTGAATAAATGGAGGGTTCCTTTTGATGAAAAAGAAGCTTGGATTATTATACGGCGGAAAATCCGCAGAGCATAAAGTATCAATGCAGACGGCTCTTGCTGTCATTAAAGCCTTGGATTTGGAGAAATTCGATATATATCCTGTTTACATAACCGAGGAAGGGGAATGGGTGAAGGGCCCGATGCTCGATGCACCGGCTGAAAGCGTCAAGCAGCTGGAGTTCTCACAGGGAGAGGCTATGTCGCCTGCAGCCCTGGCTCCGGCTATGTTCAAGTCAGCTGAAGAAAGCAGCTTTGACGTTATCTTTCCGCTCCTTCACGGCCCGAATGGCGAAGACGGCACGGTTCAGGGGATGCTTGAGCTCCTTAACCTTCCATATGTCGGCAATGGCGTGCTTGCCTCATCTGCAGGCATGGATAAAGTCATCATGAAGAATATCTTTGCCCAGGCTGGCCTGCCTCAGGTCAACTATGTATGGTTCGTCCGCAGCGAATGGCAAAAGGCTGGGGAGACAGCTTATGAGAAAGTGGAAGAAGAACTTGGCTATCCTTGCTTTGTCAAGCCGGCCAATCTTGGATCGAGTGTAGGAATCAGCAAATGCACAAATCGTGAAGAATTGGCAGCAGCTTTTGAAGAAGCATTCCAGTTCGACCGGAAGATCATTGTGGAGGAAGGCGTAACAGCGAGAGAGATTGAGCTCGGCGTCCTTGGAAATGATGAGCCGGAGTGTTCGGTGGCCGGCGAAATCGTACCGAAAAAAGATTTCTATGATTATAAAGCCAAGTATGAGGATGGCGATACAGCCATGATCATTCCTGCTGAAATTACAGAAGAGGAATACAGCACACTGAACGAGATGTCGATCAGGGCTTTCAAAGCACTTGACTGCTCCGGACTCGTAAGGGCAGACTTCTTCCTGACGCGTGACGGCAAGGTCATGATCAATGAGGTCAATACAATGCCTGGCTTTACGCCGTTCAGCATGTTCCCGCTTCTTTGGAAGCATACAGGCGTGGAATATCCGCAGCTGATTGAAAGGCTTGTGAACCTGGCGATTGAAAGGCATACGGAGAAACAAAGCATCAAACATACAATGTGAAGTGATAAATGATAGAGGCACGGCTATGTGGCCGTGTCCCTTTTTCTATTAGTAGAACAGTTAGGAGGCGCAAAAAATGATTCAACGTACAATCGCTCAGATTGCCGGGATGATCCCCGTTTTAAATGACCACTCGGCTTTTTCAGACATCAGCATCAAAGGAGTATCTATAAATTCAAGAACAATGGAGCCGGGCAACCTGTTCGTTCCTTTTAAAGGTGAGCAGACGGATGGACACCGCTTTGTGGAGGATGCCCTTCGAAAGGGGGCGGCTGCTGCACTATGGCAGCAGGATGTTCCGAATCCGCCGCTTCACCTGCCGATCCTTGTTGTAGAGGACACGCTCAAGGCAGTGCAGCAGCTGTCAGAAGCTTACCGGAATGAGCTGGATATTAAGGTGGCAGGCATTACAGGCAGCAATGGAAAGACGACAGTGAAGGATATGACTGCCCGTCTGCTATCATTAAGATACAAGGTCCAAAAAACAGAGGGGAATTATAATAACCATCTTGGCCTGCCCCTTACCTTACTATCTTTGGAGGAAGATACTGAGGTTGCGGTCCTTGAAATGGGGATGAGCGGCTTTGGGGAAATTGAGTTCCTGACAAAGCTCGCCCGTCCGGATGTTGTCATGATTACAAACATCGGGGAATCCCACCTCCAGGATCTCGGCTCAAGAGCTGGTATTGCAAAGGCCAAGCTTGAAATCATCGAGGGCCTGAAGGATGATGGCATGATCATTTATCATGGAGATGAGCCCCTTCTAAAAGACAGGCTAAACGGCTACAGCGGTCCGGCGAAAGTCCGCTCGTTCGGCAAAGGCCAATCCAACAGCATCTATCCTGTGCGGATCGACCAGGAAGAGAAGGGGAGCGTTTTTCAGGCGAACCTTTCAGATATGGAATACCATTTGCCTGTGCTCGGTGTCCATAATGTTATGAATGCTCTCTGTGCCATGGAGGCTGCCCATTTTCTCGGAATCCCTTACGAGCAGATGAATGAAGGATTTGCTTCCTTGAAGCTGACAGCGATGAGGATGGAGCTTTCGGAAGGAAGCAAAGGCGAAAAGGTCATCAATGATGCCTATAATGCCAGCCCGACTTCAATGAGAGCGGCAATCGATCTCGTGTCAGAGCTTTCAGGCTATAGCAGAAAGGTGCTTGTGCTGGCTGATATGCTTGAGCTTGGAGATGATGAAGTGAGATTTCACCGCGAGATTGGCCAAGCGATCGACCCGGAAAAGATTGATTATGTGTTAACGTTCGGATCTCTCGGCCGCGTTATTGCGGAAGGGGCACAAGAGGTGTTTTCAGAGGAACGAGTTTTTGCTTTTTCTGAGAAAGGCCCATTGATCGAAAAGCTGCAGAGCCTGACGAATGCAGAAACAATTGTGCTGTTTAAAGGCTCCAGGGGCATGAAGCTGGAAGAAGCAGCTGAAGCACTAAAATAGGTTGATGGCATAAGGAAAAAAATCCCTGTTTCACATGAAACAGGGGATTTTCTTATAACTATATCGGTCAGAGACGCAAAAGCTGGGCAATGGCCAATACCGCGCCAATGGCTATTGGAGAAGCAGTCAGAAGTGTTATGCTTCCTCCTTTATTAATATAGTTTTCGAGTGGATTAACCGCAGGGGATGCCAAAAAAGAGAGAATTCTGTCGAATTTACTTTTTTTCCTGGAGATTTCCGGTATGTTTACATGGTAGGACTCCAGATGCATTTTTAAAAGCGGTTCCTGTTTTAATAATTCTTCTGCCTCATTTGGTTTTTCTTTGTTCAATCTCATCCACCTCCAGGACAGTTTTCAATGTTTTTATGGCATGATGGAGCCTTGACTTCACCGTGCCGACAGGGATGCCCACAACCTCTGCAATCTCTGCCTGAGGCATATCATGATAATAGCTTAGAATAATGACTGCCCTCTGTGCCTCAGAGAGGCTGGCGATGGCTTCCCGGACTGTCATTTTATCTGCCTGGTCCACCTGCCCTTCTGTTGAGGGGAGCAGGAAGGGCAGTAGCTTCTGCCATTTTTTCCGTCTATTCAGCTTGGTGATCATTAGATGGTAAGCGATTTGAAAAAGATAGGTTTTAACGCCTGCCTTCTTTGGGTCAAAGCTTGATTTTGACTGGTGGAGCTTCAGAAAAGCGTCCTGGACAAGATCGATGCTGAGCTGCTCCTCTTTCGTGAAGCGGAACAGAAAAGCATATAAGGGAGATTTAAGCGAAAGGTAAAGCTGGTCAAATGCCTCTTCGCTCCCGTCCTGGAAGGCTATCATAAATTGATTGGCCTTTCCGGCTTGATCAGTCATTCTGCTGAAGCTCCCTGACTCCTTTAATGACCATGGACAGCCGTGAAATAAGATAGGCTGTTCCGACAATCACCCAGGCCTGGCCCTGGTTCGTGAAAAATTGGACAAAAGGATTTTCAATGGTGCTTCCTCCGGAAATCATGAAGTTTAAGATCTGGATGCAGATGATGCTGTAGGCGGCCACGCCGATTGCGAGACCGTCGAAAACATTCCAGCGGAGGAGGACAGGCGACTTGCGGAAATTGATCCTGCCATTTTCTTTAACGACGTATTTCCGCTGAAACGGAATGGCGATAGAGAAGATGATGATCATAATAAATCCTGTGACAATCATTGAAACGATGAATCCAATCCCCATTTAAGACACTCCCTTACTTGCATTGTATCTATTATACAAATGAAGGGGGATGGAGGTTCAATAGAAAAACAAAAAAACGGCGGGTGGCCGTTTTTTTAAAATCATTTCGGAAAGTTAAAAAGAGTTTGAAAACCTGTTGATTGGAGTGCAAGGCACGTAGACTCCTGCGGGAGATAGCGGCAAGGCTGAGACCCCGTAGGAGCTTGCTCTGAGGAGACACAGCGTCGCCCCGCGGAAAGCGAAGTGCCTGGAACGGAAATCAACAGCCCCATTTAAAGCAGGAGATACTTCTAGGAACAAAAAGGTTTACCTATCTCCCGGAACATTGTTTTTCCCAGCTAAGTAAGAAGCTCATAGATTTCATTCAGCTTATTGGCTCTTTTATAATCCAGTTCTTCTTTGGCATGCTGGATTTCAGGGGGGAGGATGCTGTTCAAAAAAGCGGCTTCCTGCTCGGTAAGTCTGCTTACAAACGCATTGTCTTCTTCCGAAAGATCGTCAGTGATTTTATGGTACAGCTCCCGGCATTCATGGGAGCGGTCCGTGTAATTGGACAGCAGTTCACGCAAATATCCCAGCGATTGGTTCATGATCATCACCTCATAGTTATAGTCCCTTACTAGGATGGTGAGTGAGTAAATGAAATATGTGCTCTGGCAGATAAATGTTTGAAAGAATTTTTAAAGGGTAAATGAAATGAAAAATCCGGTCCGACCCCCATAATCCGATTTACTGAAGAGAATGTTATACTAGAGATAGAAAAGCCTGGCCCGAAAGGGGCGCATAAAAGGCGTAGGAGGTTTCGTATGAGAGCATATTATCTGGATATTGACCGGCTGCTCGATGAAACCAGTGAATTACAAGAAGAGAATATATTTTATGCGATAGGCCAATTCGAGATAGACAAGCTCCTGGAGAGCACCCGGGATTGGTAAATTCATTGGTTCAGCCTTTAAGGCAGCACTCATGACAGCATAAAGGATTATACAAACAGGGGAAATATAGATACAAACGGGGGAGGCTGCCATTTTTCAGGCAGTCTTTTCTTTGATATCGCCTTCCTTTGCAGGGCGGATAATTTTGTTGGAATAATACTCATAGCAAAGTGTAAAATAAAGGAACTGTGAGAGCAAATCATACAGACGAAGGTGATGTACATGATCGGCTGTCTTTGTATACATGGATTTACAGGTGCTCCATTTGAAATCGAGCCGCTGACTGAGTATCTCAAGAAACATACTGCGTGGGAAGTGGCAGTCCCTACCCTGCCTGGACATGGGGACAGGCTGCAGCTGAAAGGCATTGAGTATAAAAAGTGGATAAGCCATGCAGAAGATGAACTCCAAAAGCTGATGGAAAAGTGTGATGAAGTCTATGTGATCGGTTTCTCCATGGGCGGGATCATTGCCAGTTACCTGGCAGTGCATTATCCCGTGAAAAAGCTGATCCTCTTAAGCGCGGCTGCCTATTATGTGAATCCAAAGCAGCTTGTGAAAGATATAGGAGAAATGATAAAGGACACCGTTAAAGGAAATCTCTTTAAGAATGAAATGTTCCTCAGATATAACCGGAAAATCAGGGAAACCCCGATTGCAGCCACGCTGCAGTTCCGGAGGCTGGTATCTTCTGTTAGGCCGATCATTAACCAGATCAGGATTCCTACCCTGATTGCCCAGGGGGAAGTGGACGGAGTCGTCCCGCCGCGCAGTGCCACATACCTATATGAAAATATAGGAGCATCGTCCAAAAAGCTTATTTTTCTAAAAGAATCGAAGCACCTGATCTGCCACAGCGGCGAATGTGAAGGGCTGTTCCAGGATATATTGGAATTTCTGCAGCATGAGGCATAATTGCCAAGGGGGGGGCACTTTATTGCAAAGCGCCCTTAGAAATGGTAAGATAAACCCTAAAGTGCCAAAGAGAAATTTCTTTGAAACCCGGACATACTCCACCTGGAGAATGTCTTTTTTCACTTTAATATATAGGTATGACTGCAAGGGGAGACTTCCGGGGCTGCCCGTTCGGCTTTATTATAAACATTGTTCATATACTGAATGAAATATAGCCAGCTGAAATAAGCTGCCATCTCCTTTACCGGGTTTCAGCAGCCAGGATCCCTCCACTCAGATCCCGGCAGAGATACAAGATCTTCGGTCCTCTTAGTACACTCCAAAACGCTTGCCTGCCGCTTTCAATGCAGGAAAGCATGTTTTGCCATGAATTGTCCGAGCGGCAGCTTACCCTGCTGATCTGACGCTAATCACCATAAATAATTGCCAAGAAACAGAAGGAGAGAATACATTGACAAAGTTTCAAGATTTAGGCATCAGTCCTGCTACAATGAAATCACTAAAAAGAATGGGGTTTGAAGAAGCTACCCCGATCCAGGCCGAAACAATTCCTTTGAGCCTGGCAAATAAAGATCTGATCGGCCAGGCGCAGACCGGTACGGGAAAGACCGCTGCATTCGGAGTTCCGCTGATTGATAAAATCGACACAAGCAAGGATGTTATCCAGGGGATCATCATTGCTCCGACCCGGGAGCTTGCAATCCAGGTGTCTGAAGAACTATATAAGATCGGCTACGGAAAAAGAGCACGCGTGCTTTCTATTTACGGAGGCCAGGATATCAACCGCCAGATCCGTGCCCTTAAAAAGCCCCCTCATATCATCGTTGGAACACCGGGAAGGGTACTTGACCATATTAAACGCAAGACGCTCCGCCTGGACAATGTTCACACAGCAATCCTTGACGAAGCAGATGAAATGCTGAACATGGGCTTTATCGAGGACATCGAATCCATTCTGGCAAGCGTTCCTGTGGAAAGACAGACCCTCTTGTTCTCTGCCACAATGCCTGCACCGATCCAGAGAATGGCAGAAAGATTCATGAGAGACCCGCAGATCATCCGTGTCAAAGCAAAGGAAATGACGGTTCCGCTTATTGAGCAATTCTATGTGGAAGTACAGGAGAGAACCAAATTTGACGTACTGACTCGCCTTCTGAATATCCAGTCACCAGAACTGGCAATCATCTTTGGGCGTACCAAAAGGCGTGTGGATGAGCTTGCAGAGGCGCTGAATTTGAGAGGCTTCCTTGCAGAAGGAATTCACGGAGACCTCAGCCAGGCAAAGCGTATGTCTGTCCTGAGAAAGTTCAAGGAAGGATCCATCGATGTTCTTGTTGCGACTGATGTTGCTGCGAGGGGTCTTGATATTTCCGGCGTAACACATGTATACAACTTTGACATCCCTCAGGATCCTGAAAGCTATGTTCACCGCATCGGCCGTACAGGGCGTGCAGGAAAAGAAGGAATGGCGATGACATTCATCACGCCTCGTGAGAAATCATACCTGGCTGTTGTTGAAAGAACGACCAAGAGCAAGATGGGAAAAATGGTGCCGCCTACGCTTGCTGAAGCCCTCGAAGGCCAGCAGAAGGCAGCAGTCGACAAGATTTCACAGGCAATCAGTGCCAATAACCTGGAAAACTATAAAGAGGCAGCTGATGAGCTTCTTGAGCAGCACGATGCTTCTGACGTTGTGGCAGCTGTCCTGAAGCTGTTGACGAAAGAGCCGGACGATACTCCTGTCAAGCTGACAGAAGAAAAGCCGCTTCCTTCCAAAAGGGACAGAAAGCCATATGACCGCAGAAGAAGCAATGACAATAGAAGAGGCAGCGACAACAGAAGAGGCTATGATTCCAAAAGGAAAGACGGCCAATACAAACCAAGGCAGGGACAGGGCGGACGCCGTCAGGGCAATTATTCCAACCGTACCTCCGATAGCAGCCGTTAATAGAATATAAAATTGGGCAGGGTACGGGATTACATCATTCCGTACCCTTTTTGCTGTTTTAATTGGATTTTGGCGGAGGTGCGCACAGTAATTTCCTTCGTCTTCCGTTAGGATTTTACATAAAATTTGCTTTTTTCTACATAAAAAGGGATGGATTCTACACAAAACTGGGCCGTTTCTACATAAATCTAAAGGAATTCTACATAAAACACATAAATTTCCGTTAATCTCGATAAACCAGCTCTCCTTTTTTAAAAAAGAAATTGGCGCATACTAAGCGGGATAATGAACATTAAAGGGAGGTTGCTCTTTGACGATCATAAAGCTTGGATATGTAGCGATGAGCGTGCATCTGCAGAATTGTTCGCCTTCGCAAACCATGACCTACAAACAATTTTCCGGCATTAAGGACCGGGAAGCAGCCATCAGGAAGCTAGAGCGGATTGCGATATCCAATCTTGAGAACTGCCTGCGCCTCCTGAAGCATAATGCTGCCCATGATATTTCCTTTTTCCGGCTCAGCTCCAAGCTGATCCCGCTCGCCAATCATGAGGAGCTGTCCGATTGGAAATACATGAGGCCGCTAAAGCCGGCTCTCCAGGAACTGGCGGACTATATTAAAGAACATAGAATGAGGGTCGATTTCCACCCCGATCATTTTGTCCTGCTGAATGCCCTGAAGCCGGAAATCCTGAATGTCTCGATCAAGACGCTTTCCATGCATAAAGCTTTGCTGAAGGGGATGGGAATTGAACCAGAGCACCGGTGTGTCCTGCATGTGGGCGGGGCTTACAATGACAAGGAGAAGGCACTGGAGCAGTTTGTCCATAACTGGGGGCTGATCCCGGCAGCCATCCAGCAGATGGTCATGCTGGAGAATGATGATACGGCATTCACTTTGGACGATACGCTGTATTTGTGCGAAAAGCTTGGCATCCCGCTTGTTTTTGACTATCACCATCATTTGGCCCACTTTGAAAATGAAGACTGGATGAGCAATTGGGAGCGGGTTACTTCGACCTGGAAGCATGCGAGGCTTCCCATCAAGATGCATATATCAAGCCCCCGCTCCGCCAAGGACTTTCGGGCTCATGCTGATTATGTTGATCCTGTCATGTTCATGGACTTCCTTAAGAACATCAATGGGAGCGTACCGGAAATTCATTGCATGATTGAAGCGAAAAAGAAGGATGATGCCCTTTTCAAGCTGGCAGACTACCTCCGGAATGAAGCGGGTTTGGAAGAAGTGGACCAGGCAGCGTTCAAAATATAATTTCCTCACGGGCAGCCTGAAGTCCTGTATACTGGAAGGTATAAAGACTGAAGGACGGCTTCAAACTTAAAGTGCCTTTTCGGGAGGAATTATTTTATGAGCACCGGACCAAGAAAAAGGATTTCAAAAAGGGCCCTCCCGGTATGGAGGATATCAGGGGCGATCCACTCAGGCATTTTTGTGATTGCGATGGGAGGGGCTGCGGCACTTGCCTTTATTTTCGACGGGCCCGGATGGATTATCCCGGCTGCCGTCATCCTGGCATGTGTGTATATGTATTTTTTTATTATTCTTTTCCCTTCGCTGAAGTGGAAAAGGTGGCGCTATGAGGTGCGGGAGCAGGAGATCGAGCTTCAGCACGGCATATTCATTGTCAAAAGGACGCTGGTCCCAATGGTCAGGGTACAGCATGTCGATACAAGGCAGGGGCCGATCCTGAGGAAGTATGCGCTGTCCACCATTGCCGTGTCTACAGCAGCTACTGTCCATGAGATACCTGCGCTTGATATGGACGAAGCAGAAGGTTTGCGCCTCTCCATTTCAAAGCTGGCAAGGGTGGCTGATGAAGATGTCTGAGCCGAAGAGGCTGCATCCAATCTCTGCGGCTGCCAACTTTTTCAAGCAGCTTAAAGAACTTATTGTACCGTTTTTAGTATTCATTGTTTTCGGATTTAAGAATTCAAACTGGGACCTTTTCTACCTGATTGGCTCTGCAGCCGTAGTCCTCCTTGTGCTGGCGGGCGGCATCCTGAAGTGGCTCCGCTTTACCTACCGGGTAGAGGAGGGGGAGCTCCGGATTGAATATGGGGTCTTTGTCCGCAAGAAAAGGTATATCCCCTTTGAAAGGATTCAGAGCCTGGATTTTTCCGAAGGCATTCTGCACCGTCCGTTCGGGCTAGTGAAAGTCAAGGTGGAAACGGCGGGGACGAGCGGGACTCAGGAGGCAGAGGCGACCCTGACAGCCATTACCAAAGCGGAGGCTGCCGCCATCCAGGCGGAGCTTACAGCGGAGAAGGGCAGCGGGGACGGAGAGAAGGAAGAGGCCGGCATTAGCGGACAAGACATTTATAAGATCTCGCCCGGACAGCTTCTGCTGCTTGCATCCACTTCCGGCGGGGCTGGAGTGGTCATTTCCGCGGTGATTGCTTTTTTCTTTCAGTTTGAGGAGATCATTCCCTATGAAGCTCTTTTTCACCGCTTTGAGCATTTTGCAGAAAATGGCGTCATTTTTATCAGCGGGGCTGTATTTCTGCTCCTGCTGCTGGCATGGGTGATCGCTGTCATCGGGACAATGCTAAAATATGCGGGCTTTACCGTCAGAAGAGAGGAAGATGACCTGGTCATCTCCAGGGGACTTTTGGAGAAAAGGCAGCTCACGATTCCCCTGCACAGGATACAGGCGCTCCGTTTCAGTGAAAATCCTGCCAGGCAGCCGCTCGGATTCGGTACATTATATGTGGAAAGCGCTGGCGGATCGGCAGTTGATAGGGATAGTGCCAAGGTAATGCTTTTCCCGCTTATCCGAAGGAATGAATTGGGGGAGCTGATCGGGCATCATCTTACAGATTATAATGCCGTAATCGAGCTTGCGGGGCTGCCGAAAAGGGCGCTGCCGCGGTATCTTCTCAGGGGGCTCCTTGTTGCGGCTTTATTCATTATTGTGCCGCCGGCCATCTTTCGTCCATGGGGATTTCTTTCCCTTTTGCTGCTCCTGCCGGCCGTGGTCTGGTCCTTTTTGAAATTCAGGGCAGCAGGGTGGCATATCAGCGGCAGCCAGCTAACGCTCCGATACAGGACGTTCAGCAAGCATACGGTTTATATGATGAAGAATAAGGTGCAGTCGCTCAGCCTGAAGGAAAGCCGCTTTCAGAAACGGAAGCAGCTTGCGACAGTGGAAGCTACTGTCAAGTCCGGCTCGGGAGGGTCTGGCGGGAAGGCAGCTGACCTGGACATAAGTGATGCAGAACAGATTTATAAATGGTACTCCAGAGAAAAATAACAGCCATAAAGAAAAGCGCCGGCTGGCGCTTTTTCTGCATTATCTATTCCTTTTTAATGAAAGCGCTCCTATAAGAAAACCGGAGATGAACCCGAAGATGTGCGCGGAAATATTGATGTTTGGCTGGATGAAGGTCATAATAAGCCCAATGACGGCTATCGTAATGATAATCTGTGAATTCTCGCGAGACATCAAGTCTTTCCGGAAGTATGAGACCGCTGCAAAGAAGCCAAATAGGCCGAAAATGGCCCCGCTTGAGCCGACATGTGTGTAGGTGAGCGGCTCAAGCAGCAGGGTGGCGACATTGGCCGAAATGCCGGTGATAAGGTAGATGCCGGCAAATTTCGCCTTTCCTGCAATCCTCTCCAGGGCAGGGCCGAACAGGACAAGGGAAAAGCTGTTAAACAGGACATGCGTAAAGCCGCTGTGCATGAATATCGGGGTGGCAAGCCGCCACACCTCACCTTCCCTGATGAATAAATTGACTCCGGCAAGCCTTTCAAATATGTAGGAATTCGGAAATACAGGCAGAACAGTCAGCAAATAGAATAGTATATTCAAAAGCAAAATGATGGAGACAATGGGATAGAAGCGGATGAATTCCCTGAAGCTCTCTGTCCTTGTAAACATAACAGTCCCCTTTCTATTTTTATCAGTTAAGGAAAATTAATTATACTATAGCGTGAAAGAGCCGGAAATGGCCACTGCTTGTATACTATTGTGTATGCAAGCTGCAAACCAATTAGAAGGATGATGCATGTGATTGAAGGGATCGGCATTGATATCGTTGAAATCGGAAGAATCAGAAGGATGGCCAATCGGGCTAAGTTTTCAGAACGCATCCTGACTGAGGGGGAACTGGCTAAATATATAACGCTGAGCGAAAAGAGACAGCTTGAATTCATTGCAGGCCGGTTTGCGGCAAAGGAAGCTTTTTCGAAGGCTAATGGCACAGGGATAGGAAGCGAGCTGTCTTTTCAGGATATTGAAATATCAAATGACCGCAAAGGGAAGCCATTCTTCAGCAAGCCTGAAAGAGAAGGCCTCCATCTTTCCATTTCCCACAGTGAAAGCTATGCTGTTGCCCAGGTTGTCATTGAAACCCCGCTGCCTGGAATCCGGGAGTAAAAAGCTGTAATAGGCCAAGTCATATTCCCGGAGGTTGTCTCATATATTCATAGTGCGACAGGAGAGACAAGGCTATCCGATTTGCCAGCCGGCATTCAAGCCGCGGCTGCTGTCCGGCTTGCCAAGCCTCTCCTTCAGAACGCGGAATGCCTGTAAGCAGGCAGGAAGCGCACAATTGATGAAATGAGACAGAAGGGGTTGAAGGAATGAAGAAAAGATTGTTCATGCTTCTCGCCGGGCTTTTGGCCATCTTTGCCTTAACTGCCTGTGGAACTAAATCACAAGAGGATGTGGTGAAGGAGCTTGGCGGAAAAGTGGAGGAACTGAAGGGATATAAAGCAGAAGCGAAAATGACCCTTCAGATGGGAACTGAGCCACAGACTTATGCAATTGAGATCTGGCATAAAAAACCTGATTACTATCGCGTCAGCCTCAAGAATCCTGAAAAGAACCAAAGCCAGATGATCCTCCGCAATGAGGAAGGCGTTTTTGTCCTGACACCGGCCCTCAACAAGAGCTTCAAGTTCCAGAGCGACTGGCCGCAGAACAGCAGCCAGGCTTATCTGTACGAGTCCCTGCTGCAGGATATCCTCGAAGATAAAGAGGCGAAATTCAGCGCTACCAAAGAACATTATGTTTTTGAAACAAAGACGAGATACCAGAACAACAAGATGCTTCCTTACCAGGAAATCACCCTTGATAAAAAGGACCTGGCCCCTGTCAGCGTCAAGGTCATGGATTCAGACAGGAACCCGCTGGTGACCGTCGACTTCTCAAAGGTTGACTTCAAGGCTGCCCTTGATAAAAAAGATTTCGACACCCAGAAAAATATGACCGGGGCCCAGATTGAGGTTCCAGTCATGGCAGAAGAAGCGGCGAGTGAGGAATTCTCTGTCAAATATCCGCAGGCCGAGCTTGAAAATGTCAGCCTGATCGATGAAAAAGAAATCAGCATGGAGGACGGCAAACGCTTTATCCTGACATACGGCGGCGACAAGTCCTTCACACTCATCCAGGAAAAAGCAGATGTCATGCCGGCAAACACCTCCTACACTTCCGAATCAGGGGAGCCGGTGGATCTTGGCTTCACAATAGGGGCCATAGACGATAATAAAATCAGCTGGACCCACGGCGGAGTGGAATATATCATCGCATCCAGCGACCTGACGAGGGAAGAAATGGTCATGCTTGCACAATCAGTGCAGGGAGATGCAGTGAAATAATGGAAAGGCAGATGCTCTGGAACGGGCATCTGCCTTCTTTTTGCGGAGGCTGGAAGAGTGAAAGCTGCCTCCGCATTTCGATTTGTCCAGCTCCGGCTCCTAGGTGCTCGAGTCATAAGCCACTTTGGAACCGAAGGCAAAGAACGCCTTCAATCCCAAA
The DNA here is from genome assembly GCF_040492155.1 of Cytobacillus sp. T106. Taxonomy (NCBI): domain Bacteria; kingdom Bacillati; phylum Bacillota; class Bacilli; order Caryophanales; family Bacillaceae; genus Cytobacillus; species Cytobacillus sp. T106. Next base: position 83,559 of record NZ_JBEUMK010000013.1, read on the forward strand.
TCGTCTTATGCTTGTCGCACCTGAACAGTCGCCTCCGCATTTCATTTGTCCAGCTCCGGGCGCTAGCCCCTCGAGTCATAAGCCAATCAGGCCAGAAGGTTAAAGAACAACCTTCCGTCCTGCTCGTCTTATGCTTGAGGCCCGCAGGACGCGGGTCATGCAGGCGTTGCCACAGGACGTGGCGCTCTTAGCCTGTGTTCCTTGATTGAGCAAGCGCCCTCCGCAGTTCTTATTGTCCAGCTCCGGCGGCTAGAGCCTCGAGTCATAAGCCACCCAAGAATGAAAGGCAAAGAACGCCTTTTATTCTTGTGCGTCTTATGCTGGGCCCGCAGGACGCGGGTCATGCAGGCGTTGCCACAGGACGTGGCGTTCTTAGCCTGCGTTCCTTAATATGGGCAAGCCGCCTCCGCATTTCTTATTGTCCAGCTCCGGGCGCTCCCCTCGAGTCATAAGCCAATCAGGCCAGAAGGTTAAAGAACAACCTTCCGTCCTGCTCGTCTTATGCTTGTCGGGGCTGAGCAAGCGCCCTCCGCATTTCTTATTTGACATTAAGATTCCAGAGTTCGATAATAATTTGTATACTTTTTGAACGGAAGGAAAAGGACGTGAATGGCAATGGATTATCCCACAGGGTTTTACCGGGATACATGGGCTGAAATTAATCTTGATCATATAAAAGAAAATGTGAAATCAATGAAGAAGCTTCTTCCTGGAGATGTGAAGCTCTTTGCTGTGGTGAAAGCAAACGGATACGGGCATGGAGATATCCAGGCTGCGGGGGCGGCCCTTGAGGCTGGGGCGGATTGCCTGGCTGTTGCCTTTTTGGATGAGGCTCTTTCCCTCAGGCAGAGGGGAATTGAGGCCCCGATTCTGGTATTAGGTGCCAGCAGGCCTGAGGATGCACCACTGGCTGCATCTGCGGACATAACCCTGACGGTTTTCCAGGTAAACTGGCTCGAGAAGGCACTTCCTTGTCTGCAAGGGAAGAGACTGACTTTTCATGTAAAGCTCGATACCGGAATGGGTCGGATCGGCGTAAGGGAGAAGGACGAGCTGCTTGCCATTGAGAAGCTTGCAGGGCGGGAGGATGCCTTTGAGCTGCAAGGCATCTATACTCATTTTGCAACAGCTGATGAACTGGACGATTCCTATTTCCGGGAGCAGCTCGGCAGATTCAGGGAAATGCTGTCATGGCTCGGCAAGGTGCCGGAAATGGTCCATACCAGCAACAGTGCTGCTTCGCTCAGATTTCCAGAAGCACGCTTTAATGCTGTCAGAATGGGAATCAGCATGTACGGCCTCACCCCATCGCCGGAAATTGAGCATGAGCTGCCATTCCCGCTAAAGGAGGCTTTCTCGCTTCATGCCAGGATCGTGCATGTGAAAAAGCTCCAAAAAGGTGATAAAGTCAGCTATGGCGCCACCTATGAAGCAGAAGGCGACGAATGGATCGGCACCCTCCCAATCGGCTATGCAGACGGCTGGATCCGCAGGCTGCAGGGACAGGAAGTGCTGGTGAACGGGAGCAGAGTCCCCATTGTAGGAAGGATCTGTATGGATCAATGCATGATCCGCCTGCCATACGGGGTGGAACCTGGAACAGCTGCGACCTTGATAGGTGCGCAGGGGGACAGTATGATCTCCGTCAATGAAATTGCGGCAAAGCTTGAGACCATCAATTACGAGGTCACCTGCATGATATCCAGCCGGGTGCCGCGCGTGTATAAGCAGGAAGAAAAGACTGTGGATCTGAATAACCCGCTTCTCGGCAAGCAGGGCAAGCTTTGAACGGGGGAGCTCCCTGCTGCTCCCGTTCCAGCTAAGCCATTTCATTCATATTTCAGGAAATAAATGCGTATTAATGCATAAAAGGATATTTTTTTGGCCGATAATACAGAGGAATTGCTGATTAGTCCTTTGCACAGCAGCTGAATAATGGTAATATAAAAAATGGTAGAGATAAAAAATGGTGTGTAGTGATGGTGGAGGTGTATGTTTGTGTCTGAGTCCAGCGCAACAACAGAGATCATGGTAAAGTTACCGCAGCATCTTTTAACCGAGTTAGAAAGCTTTGTTAAGCAGGAGAATGTCAATCGGAGCGAATTCATTTATCAGGCAACGAAAATGTATTTGCGTGAGCGGAAGAAGAGACAAATTCGTGAGTCGATGAGAAGAGGCTACATGGAAATGGCAAAAATTAATCTGACGATTGCATCTGAGGCATTCCAAGCGGAATATGAGGCAGAACACACAGTTGAACGTCTAGTAAGCGGAGGATAATCCTTTGATTGTCAAACGTGGCGACGTTTATTTTGCAGACCTATCCCCAGTTGTTGGTTCAGAACAAGGCGGCGTACGTCCAGTACTTGTCATCCAAAACGACATCGGGAATCGGTTCAGTCCCACAGTAATAGTTGCAGCCATTACAGCCCAAATTCAAAAAGCTAAGCTGCCTACTCACGTTGAAATTGATGCGAAGCGTTACGGTTTTGAACGAGACTCTGTCATTCTGTTGGAACAAATTCGTACAATTGATAAACAACGCTTAACCGATAAGATAACCCATCTCGATGACGAAATGATGGAAAAAGTGGATGAAGCTTTGCAAATAAGCTTGGGTCTTATTGAATTCTAGTTATAAGCACGCACGCTCTTTCAGGGTGTCTTTTTATAACACACAGATTCGCTGTGTCTTCCGGAAAACCAAGAGATAAAGGATTTGCTTTATCTCGGGTACATATCAAATTTTAACCTACTTAATATTGTGTATCTGCTGAGGACAAGCATGTGTGTTGCTTGTCTTTTATTATGTCTATTTTTGCTGGACAGGATAGGTTGCAAAGGTTTAATCATCCGAAAAACGGGTAAAATTAAAAGTCTTTCTTCTAGTTCCAATACTTAGAGGTTTTATTTGACTGTGCCTAACTGTTATCATTAAATGGTATATATATATATTTTTTGTTTACATTTTTAAATTTGGTTTACAAGTGCCGGGTAACTCCATCTTTAGAAATATTTGTATGTTAAAATGGGGAGGATCAAATGGATAAAAAGGTTTTGGATTATATTCAAGCTCGAAAAGATGAGATCTTCAATGAATGGGTTAGCAGCACGAAGGAAAACGCGGATGAAAGGGTGATACGCGTAGTTTCGGACCAGGTTTTCACAGGTACGAGCTATGAGTTCATCGATTTGATTATATCGAATATAAAGGGGACGAATGAGGAGTTCACCTCCAAACTGTCCAATTTTGCCGAAAAAGTAGTCCGGCTCGGCTGGCCGCTGAGTTTTGTGACGAAAGGGCTTCAGACTTTCGGAAAAATCGTTTTTGATGGAATGCAGGGGGAAGGGCTGATTACCTCTGAGAACCAGCTGGAAATCGTCAAGGACTTTGAAAGCTGGATGACGCCCGTCTCCAATGAAATTGTCGATATGTATTCCTCGACCTGGGAAAGAACCGTCTCCCTGCAGAAAATCGCCCTTCAAGAGCTGTCCGCTCCATTAATCCCTGTTTTTGAAGGTATTACTGTAATGCCCCTGGTGGGCACCATAGATACGGAACGTGCAAAGCAAATCATGGAGAATCTCCTGAATGGAGTGGTCAAACATCGATCGGAAGTGGTTTTAATAGATATCACAGGCGTGCCTGTCGTGGATACCATGGTGGCTCATCATATCATTCAGGCAGCAGATGCCGTCCGCCTGGTGGGCGCCAAGTGCATGCTTGTCGGGATCAGGCCTGAAATAGCCCAGACCATCGTGAATCTGGGGATTGACCTGAATCAATTTACAACGAAGAACACACTGAAAAAGGGAATTGAAGCAGGACTTGAGCTGACTAGCCGTAAAATTGTAGCTGTGGAGGGAGAACAGTGAGAATACCTATATTAAAATTGCATGACTGTCTGCTAGTGTCCATTCAATGGGAACTTGATGACCAGACAGCACTCCAGTTTCAGGAAGACTTGCTTCATAAGATCCATGAAACCAGTGCAAATGGGGTTGTTATAGACTTAACATCCATTGACTTTATCGATTCTTTTATTGCCAAGGTCCTTGGCGACGTTATAAACATGTCCAAACTGATGGGTGCAAAAGTCGTCATTACCGGTATACAGCCAGCTGTAGCTATTACGCTAATTGAATTAGGCATAGGGTTAGATGATGTCCTTACTGCATTAGATCTAGAAAAAGGTTTGGAGAAACTTCAACAGGAATTGGGGGATTAAACTGTATGGGTATCCAATCCTGCGTAAAAATCATTAATGAATGGGACATCGTAGCAGCACGCCAGCTGGGGCGTAATGTTGCAAAGGAGCTTGGGTTCGGTACAGTGGACCAGGCCCGTATTACGACGGCCATCAGTGAACTGGCCAGGAATATATACTTATATGCCGGACAAGGTCAAATATGTATAGAGAAAATTTATGACGGCGGCAAAGCGGGATTGCAGATCGTAGCAGTGGACAGCGGCCCTGGAATAAATGATATGCGCCAAGTCATGGAGGATGGGTTCTCTACCTCCGGCGGACTGGGAGCCGGTCTGCCAGGGGTTAAGAGACTGATGGATGAATTCTATATCAGCTCATCACCCGGAGACGGTACAGATATAAGAGCGACTAAATGGCTTCGTTAGGGGGAGGCATTATGGATTTCCGAGAAATGATGGAATCAAAGTATCGGGATATTCTAGAGAATTATTTAAAAGACCAGTCAGAACAGACGCTGTATCAAGGTCAAAAATTCAGTAGAAAATCCATTGAACATAAAATATCACCAGAGGAAATCATCAGTCTTCACAAAAGTCTTCTGTTTGAAATTTATCCTGATCTTCCCGAAAATGTACTTCATTCCTTTGATGTGCTGCTTGAAGTGATGATCGGCTACGGCCTAGCATACCGCGAGCATCAGAGCTTAAGGCATAAACAGGAAGAATTGAGGTCCGAAATGGAAATTGCTGCGAACGTCCAGCAGACACTGCTCGGCACGAGCGTACCTGCTGTCGATTCCCTTGACATTGGGGCAATCAGTGTTCCGGCAAAACATATGAACGGGGACTATTATCATTTTGTTCAGGATGAGCATAATAACATAAGCATCGCCATCGCCGATGTCATCGGCAAAGGGATTCCAGCGGCCCTGTGCATGTCAATGATCAAATATGCCATGGACAGCCTGCCGGAAAACCGCCATGAGCCAAGCAGTGTGCTTGAGAACCTGAACAGGGTTGTAGAGCAGAACGTCGACCCGAGCATGTTCATTACCATGTTCTACGGAATGTACAATACGGAAAGCCATCTTTTCCATTACGCGTCTGCAGGCCATGAACCCGGTTTCTATTATAATGCTGAAAAAGATGAATTCAGCGAGACGACTGCCAAAGGGCTTCTGCTCGGGGTCGACAAGCGGACGAAGTATAAGCAGTTCGAGAAGGAGGTTCATCCCGGGGACATGATCGTGCTTATGTCTGATGGGGTGACTGAGTGCCGGACAGATGAGGGCTTTATTGAAAAAGATACGCTGATTGGATATATACGCAAATACATCCATCTCAGCGCGCAGGAGATAGTCACAAATATTTATAAAGAACTTGAAAAGCTTCAGCATTTTCAATTGCGTGATGATTTTACATTAATAATATTAAAAAGGAATGTTTAGCGTCTCATCGCGCCGGGTATAAGGTAAGAGCAATTGACATGTTAAGAGGTGGGGTCTAGTTATGAATATTACGATAGATTTGAAAGAGAATGATACACTGGTACAAGCTAAAATCAGCGGAGAAATTGATGCATATACGGCTCCGAAGCTAAGAGAATCATTATTCCCGCTTTCTGAAAAAGAGGCAGTTGAAATGGTTGTGGACCTTTCGGAAGTATCTTATATGGACAGTACAGGATTAGGCGTTTTTGTCGGGGTTTTCAAAAATGTACGCTCCAACAATGGCAAGTTTCAGATTGTCGGCCTTTCTGAACGTCTGAAAAGACTGTTCGAAATTACGGGCCTAGCCGATATTATTGATATTAACAGCCAGATTGAGGGTGGGGTACAATGAATCAACCGTTTGATTACTTAGAAATGAAAATTCCGGCCAAGCCCGAGTTTGTCGGAGTTATCCGGCTGACATTGTCAGGCATTGCAAGCCGAATGGGATTTTCTTATGATGAAATAGAAGATTTGAAAATCGCGACAAGTGAAGCTTGCACAAACGCTGTGCAGCATGCTTATAAAACGAGCGAAAAAGGTGAAGTGGTTATTGGCTTTGGCCTATATAACGACCGTCTCGAGGTTATGGTGGCTGACAGCGGTAAAAGCTTTGACTTCCAATCTGCACGCGAAGGCATCGGTCCCTATGATCAAACGGATTCTGTCGAATTTCTGCGTGAAGGAGGACTGGGCCTTTACTTGATCGAAACATTGATGGACGAGGTTAGAATCCATCATAAAGAGGGTGTGACGGTCTTTATGACCAAGTACCTGGAAGGAGAGCAGGTGGAGAGGGATGCAGAAACAATCTCAACCTAACCAGAGATCCAAAGAAGAAATAAACGAATTAATCAAAGCCTACCAGGAAAACCAGGATGAAGAAGCCCAGGAGATACTGGTAAGAAACTATAAAGCCCTGGTTGAGACAATAGCCAGGAAGTACTCAAAGGGACGCTCTTATCATGAGGATATCGCACAAGTGGGAATCATTGGCCTTCTGGGGGCCATACGCCGCTATGATGAAACCTTCGGGAAAAGCTTTGAAGCTTTTGCTGTCCCGACGATTATTGGGGAAATCAAGCGATTCCTGCGCGATAAAACATGGAGTGTTCATGTACCTCGCCGGATAAAGGAATTGGGGCCGAAGATCAAAACAACGGTCGAAGAACTGACGACCCAGCTCCACCGTTCACCAAGGGTTGATGAAATAGCGGATGAAATCGGGGTCTCCGAAGAGGAAGTACTGGAAGCAATGGAAATGGGCAAGAGCTATCAGGCCCTTTCTGTCGATCACTCCATTGAAGCCGATTCTGATGGAGGGACGGTTACCCTTTTAGATATTGTAGGTAATGTGGATGAAGGATTCGAAAAGGTCAATCAGCGAATGGTACTTGAAAGAGTGCTCCATGTCCTGACAGACCGTGAAAAACAAATCATTCAATACACCTATCTGGAGAATATGAGCCAAAAAGATGCCGGCGACAAGCTTGGGATTTCCCAAATGCATGTGTCAAGGCTGCAGAGAAGGGCCATTAAAAAGCTCCAGGAAGCGATCAATGCTGAAAGCAATAACTCGGAGTGCCTTTCATGACGCATATTGTCAAAGATAATCTTGAGGTCCTCGCTCATCAGACAGCAAAAGAAGGAAAATCTCAATGTGGGGATGGCTATTTTTTTACAGCAACAGAGGAATACTTTGTCTGTGTCCTGGCAGATGGACTGGGAAGCGGCCAATATGCCCATGAAGCTTCTTCTGCTGTCATCCAGGTGGTAGAAGAAAACCATCAGGAAGATGTTGATACCCTTATGAAGCTGTGCAATAAAGTGCTGGTTCAGAAAAGGGGAGCGGCAGTTTCGGTATTCAAGGTTGATCTTATCAATAAAGAATTTGTATATAGCTGTGTCGGGAATATCAGATTCTTTTTGTATTCAGCAGCAGGCAAATTGACTTATCCGCTCCCAGTAACAGGATATCTGTCCGGAAGGCCGCAGGTGTTCAATACACAGCGGTTCAATTATGAAGCCAAATCCAAATTTCTTATCCACTCGGATGGCTTTAATATCAGCGGAGTAAAGTCCCTGCTCAAAAGCTTTATGCCGATTGATTGTATTGCCGAAGAGATTAAAAGCAAATACTCAAACAGCACTGATGATTCGACCTTTATTATTGGGAGCCTGCTCTAATGAGAGCCGGCTTTTTTTCTTTGTTTGGGAAACTTCAATACATTTGATAAAATAGTGGTAGAAAATCGAAGGTTGTGAGGGATTGAATTTGGAGAAGACTGCACATAAACAGGAAGAGATGTTAAAGCTCGTGTCAGCTGAATTGAAGATAAACAGCAAACAGGTGAAAAGTGTCATCAGCCTGCTCGAGGATGGGAATACGGTTCCTTTTATTGCCCGGTACCGGAAAGAGCAGAGTGGTGCATTGGATGAGGTGCAAATCAGGGACATTATGGAGAGATGGCAATACATACAGAATCTTGAACAGCGGAAGGAAGAAGTGCTGCGGACGATAGAGGAACAGGGTAAGCTGACGCCGGAGCTTGCTGCCCAAATCGGAAAAGCGGTCAAACTGCAGGAGGTAGAGGATCTGTACCGCCCTTATAAGCAGAAGCGGAGGACAAAGGCTACCCAGGCGAAGGAAAAAGGGCTTGAGCCGTTTGCAGAGTGGATGCTAGCGTTCACTAAAGAACCGGTTGAAGAGAAAGCGGCTGCATTTATTTCTGAGGAAAAAGGTGTGAATACAGCTGAAGAAGCGATTGCTGGTGCCAGGGATATCATTGCTGAAATGGTCTCTGATGATCCGGAAAGCAGAAAATGGATCAGAAGGGAAACCTTCAAAAGCGGTAAAATTGAAACTTCTGTAAAAGATGCAGACAATGATGAGAAAAAGGTCTATGAAATGTATTACGAATATGAGGAGCCGATCAGTAAAATCGTTCCTCACAGAATACTGGCTGTAAACCGCGGAGAAAAGGAAGATATCCTCAGAACGGCAATCCGGCCGAATATAGATATGATGCAGAGCTATTTGAAGAAAAAATGGATCAAGAATCTTTCCTCCCCCTCTGCTGTACCGGTAAGCGAAGCGATTGAGGATGGGTACAAAAGGCTGATCCAGCCGTCCATCGAGCGGGAAATCCGGAATGAATTGACGGAGAAGGCAGAAGAACAGGCCATCCATATATTCTCGGAGAATTTGAGGAACCTCCTGCTTCAGCCGCCTCTTAAAGGAAAGGTTGTTCTTGGGGTGGATCCTGCGTACCGTACAGGCTGCAAACTGGCAGTTGTTGATGAGACGGGAAAAGTAATGGACATTGGCGTCATATATCCTCATCCGCCGGTCTCTAAAACAAAGGATGCAAAAGAAAAAGTAAAACAAATCATTAAAACTTTCAAAGTCGAGATGGTAGCGATCGGAAACGGTACAGCTTCAAGAGAAACCGAGCAATTCATTGCAGATATCCTAAAAGAACTGAGCGGCGATATTTATTATATTATTGTTAACGAAGCCGGGGCGAGTGTTTATTCAGCATCAGACCTTGCCAGGGAAGAATTTCCGGATTTCCAGGTGGAAGAGCGCAGTGCTGTATCTATCGCCCGCCGCCTGCAGGATCCATTGGCCGAGCTGGTGAAAATTGATCCCAAATCTGTAGGGGTAGGCCAATACCAGCATGATGTATCTCAAAAAAGGCTGAGCGAATCCCTTACATTTGTCGTCGAAACAGCCGTAAACCAGGTCGGCGTTAATGTTAATACGGCTTCATCTTCTCTCTTGCAGTATGTGGCAGGATTATCAAAGACAGTTGCCAATAATATTGTTAAGAAAAGAGAGGAAGAAGGCAAATTCCTATCAAGGGTCCAGCTGAAAAAGATTCCCAGACTGGGAGCCAAAACTTATGAGCAAGCTATCGGCTTTCTGCGCATTGCGGGTGGAAAGGAGCCGCTTGACAGGACGAGTATCCACCCGGAGAGCTACCAGGATGCCGTCAAGCTTCTGTCCAGGCTTGGGTTTAAAACAACTGATATTGGATCAGAAGAGCTGAAAGCAGCACTTGCCGGAATTGATATCAAACAAACAGCGGAAGAGCTTGAAACAGGTGAACTGACGCTCAAGGATATCATTGATGCTCTTAGGAGCCCTGCGAGAGATCCGCGAGATGATCTCGCTAAGCCTATCCTTAAAACAGATGTTTTGAAGCTTGAAGATTTAAAGCCTGGCATGGAGCTTCAGGGAACAGTCAGGAATGTAGTGGATTTTGGTGCTTTTGTCGATATCGGCGTAAAGCAGGACGGGCTTGTCCATATATCAAAGCTGCGAAAACAGTTTGTTAAGCATCCACTGGATGTTGTATCGGTGGGAGATGTGGTGACAGTGTGGGTCGACAGTATTGACAGCCAAAAGGGAAGAGTGGCCCTGACCATGCTTTCTGATCAATAACCAATTACAGGAGGAGGAGTGTCAGTATGCGCTCCCCCTTTTTATTAATTCACTGCAAGTGTTTCTTTCTATAGAAATACCAGCACTGGTTCAGCAATTTAATCTGATATCGGTTTTTCTCCAGGAATGCACGCTGAATCTGATTTTGAAACCATGTAGGCATAGGAACCCTCCTGTAGTAAAATCTGTATATATAGCCTATGCAGGGCAAGGTTGTCACGTGAACCTGCGGTGCTGATAAAACAAAGTAAAAAGGGCATAACTAGAAAGGATACAAAGGAATGAACGATCAAGAACTCCAACTGCTGACCGAAAGGATTTCAAAAGAATATTTTCAAAAGCCATTCCGGCACAAAGCTTATTTTAATCCTCGTTTGCGGACAACCGGAGGCAGATATATTTTAAGCACCCATAATATTGATATAAATAAAAGCTATCTTGATCAGCTGGGAAGAGAAGAGCTGATCGGCATCATCAAGCATGAGTTATGCCATTATCACCTCCATCTGGAGGGGAGGGGATACCAGCATAAAGACAAGGATTTCAGATTGCTGTTAGAACAAGTGGGTGCACCAAGATTTTGCTCTGCTTTACCGGACAGGCCAAAGAGGAAGGCGGCTAAAGTAATTGCCTATACATGCTCAGGCTGCGGCCAGCTCTATAAGAGAAGGCGGTCGATCAATACATCGAAATATGTATGCGGAAAGTGCAGGGGAAGGCTCGTGAAGTCAGGAGAAATCAAGGCAGATTAAGTTTAAATAGTCCTATTAAAACTTTTTCAAAAACATAGTTGACTTTTGGTTTCTGGGTTCTTATAATAGTAAGAGTCGATAAGATGTTAAAGACATTCCGCAGTAGCTCAGTGGTAGAGCATTCGGCTGTTAACCGAACGGTCGCAGGTTCGAGTCCTGCCTGCGGAGCCATATGGGGAAGTACTCAAGTGGCTGAAGAGGCGCCCCTGCTAAGGGTGTAGGTCGGGCAACCGGCGCGAGGGTTCAAATCCCTCCTTCTCCGCCAGATGCAACCTGGTTTTATGATGGCCCCTTGGTCAAGCGGTTAAGACACCGCCCTTTCACGGCGGTAACACGGGTTCGAATCCCGTAGGGGTCACTTGTAAATATATTGTTTTCTTTCTTAAAGATGGTCCCGTGGTGTAGCGGTTAACATGCCTGCCTGTCACGCAGGAGATCGCGGGTTCGATTCCCGTCGGGACCGCCATTTTTCTCAAAAAAACATTGGGCTATAGCCAAGCGGTAAGGCAACGGACTTTGACTCCGTCATGCGTTGGTTCGAATCCAGCTAGCCCAGCCATTTTTGAGCCATTAGCTCAGTCGGTAGAGCATCTGACTTTTAATCAGAGGGTCGAAGGTTCGAGTCCTTCATGGCTCACCATTTAATTTCTATATGCGGGTGTGGCGGAATTGGCAGACGCACCAGACTTAGGATCTGGCGCCGCAAGGCGTGGGGGTTCGACTCCCTTCACCCGCATCAGCATTATTTACCAGTTGATATTTACTTAATTACCTGGTATACTAAGTTTTGCTGTCACTTATAATATGCGGTCGTGGCGGAATGGCAGACGCGCTAGGTTGAGGGCCTAGTGGGGGTTAACCCCGTGGAGGTTCAAGTCCTCTCGGCCGCACCAAAAAAACTTATTGACAACCGAAGTTGGTTGTGATAAGATATAAAAGTTGCTTCTAAAAAAGCAAATTAAAATATGCGCCCGTAGCTCAATTGGATAGAGCGTCTGACTACGGATCAGAAGGTTATGGGTTCGACTCCTTTCGGGCGCGCCATATTTTACGGGGAGTAGCTCAGCTTGGTAGAGCACTTGGTTTGGGACCAAGGGGTCGCAGGTTCGAATCCTGTCTTCCCGACCATGAGTATTTTAAGTTTAATATGCGGGTGTAGTTTAATGGTAAAACCTCAGCCTTCCAAGCTGATGTCGTGGGTTCGATTCCCATCACCCGCTCCAATTTAAAGATTGTT
>NZ_JBEUMK010000014.1:0-87406 GCF_040492155.1 Cytobacillus sp. T106
TTTTGAGATTGAGCCAGGGGGTCTGTCCCCCTGGCTCACTAACAGGTATAATTAGGAAATAGAGGGGGGAACATGTTGATCATCCCAAATAAAGTGAATGCTGGTTTACCAGAGGATATTAGTAGAAACGATTTACTGTCGATTGTTGGTTGGTTCGAAAAGCATCAGCGGTCTTTTTATATATTAGGCTGGTCTTATCTTAGGAATCAGCAGCAGCTGGAAGAGCTTTTCTACCAGACTATATTAAAAGCACGGAAGGATTTTCCGAAAATAAAAAGCAAAACAACATTTGATATATGGGTAACAAGGGTTTTTATAGATAAGTGCCGTGAGCTTGCTGCAAGCGGGAGTATAGAAGCTTCAGAGGAAAGTGATGCGCATGAGGAACTGTTCAACGCGCTTGAACAGTTAAAAGGAGAAGAGAGGGAAGCGCTTGTTTTTACCTATCTGCAGGGACTATCCAGTGAGGAAACAGCCAGCCTTCTCCAGCTTTCCGTTAAAGAGGTAAAGGAGCTGCTGGTTTCTGGAATCCAGTCGCTCAGAAATGGACTTAGGTATGGGGAGCATTTTAATGGCTGTGCGGAGTACCAAAAGTTTTACTTAGATTATCTTGGGCGGAACATGGAGAGGCCGCTTAAGATTGATTTCGAAAAGCATATTTATCATTGCCCGGAATGTCAGGAGGATCTGGCTTCTTTTCAGGAAGCACAGCTGCATTTGACGAAGATCATGGAGGCGTTTCAAATTCCGGCCGGCTTTATGGAGAGCATTAAAGAAAGAATTGCCCAGACTGAAAACCTGAGGCAGCAAAAGAACAACAAACGTAATAGAATCGGATTTATTGCTGCAAGTGTATTGGCTATACTCATGTGCACTGGTTTCTTTACAGGGGCTTTCGCAAAAGTCTATTATTCCTTATCGGAGGAAAATCCAGAGCTCCGTCCTTTTCTGCAGGCGAAACTGGGTGAAAGGCTGAATTTGGTAGCAGAAAATAATGGGGTGAAGATTAAAATTAAGAGCGTGATCGCTGATGAGGTTCAGACGCTGATTTTTTATGAAATCGAAGATACGAAGAAAAACAATCAGTATATGATTAATTTTGATGATGGCGTTTATGTGGAGGATGAGCAGTCCATCATGAATGAGCAAATGTATCCTCCGTATAATCCCCCTGACCTGGAGTCGGATATAAACAAGGAAGAACAGAACATCTATCATGGAAAAATCAGTCTCAGGCCGCTGCTAAAAGATAGCGGCACTGTCAAGCTGAAGATTACAAAGATGATGAAATTAACCCGCGGCTCCTCTGTCCGGGATACTTTTAGCGGAAGCTTAGAGGAGGCAAGAGGTGAGTGGGAATTTGAGATTCCTGTGGTCAAGCAGCCTTCCACCGAGTATGAACTGGAAAAAGACATAGAAGTTGAGGGTCTCCCAGTCCGGATGGAAAAACTGATTCTTACTCCGACAGCCACCCTTCTGCAATATAGCATGGGTTATGCACAGTCAGGAAAAAAGAGGATAGATAATATTGATTTTGCCAGTTTAGAAGTGAACAATAAAATATTTAAAGCGGATCTTTATGGCGGTGCCTCCTTAGGTTCATGGCATGGTTATCAAGCACAATTCGAACCTCTTTTTGAAAAAAAGGCAGGGAAGATTGAGGTGAAATTCAAGAGGCTGTATTTATCTTTTGATGATTATAAATCAATTAGATTGGACCCATCCAAGCAGTACCCGCAAACCTTTAACTATGCTGGCAGCAGGATTTCCATTGATAAGGTAGAGGTTGGCAAGCCTACCACTGTTGTCTTAAGCAATCATGACATTAAAGATCGCGCCTACGAGTCGTTTCACTTCAACATTGTAACGGAGGAAAGCGAAAATACTTCAATCGAAATGGAGTCTGAAGGAGTCTACGTCGATAAAAGCGGGAAAAAATACGATGTTCATCAAATCACACCTGCTCTATACGAAAAGCTCGAGTACCTCCGCCATTTCTCTACCGTTGAAAGAGTCAAAATACAAGGTGATAATTTAGTTCCCCAAGCCCTTGAAATCTATGGGTACAGTACTACTAAATATTTGGAAGATGTTGTGAGGATATCTTTGGAATAGAGAGCCAGGGGGACAGACCCCTTGGCTCTTTTTTGAAACTGGGCCAGGGGGTCTGTCCCCCTGGCTCAAATAAGGAGAATGCCGAATGATTAGAAATGCTGTTGGGGCCATCGTATTTCAGGGAGAGGAATACCTTTTGGTTCATAAGGTTAAAAGAAGTGCTTTAAAAGCTTCGGAAGGACAAACGAAAGGGGAGTGGGATTTCCCTAAGGGCGGGGTCGAGGAGAGCGATAAAGGTCTTAAGGACGCGATATTAAGAGAGCTGGCAGAGGAATCAGGATCTGCTGAATATCGGATTATAAAGCAGCTACAGGAAAAGATCTGTTTTGATTTTGATAGAGAGTTTGCAAAGAAAACAGGCTGGATCCGGCAGGAAACGGTGATGTTTGTTGTTGAGTATGTGGGAAATAGATCCGATTTGAAGGCAGAGGACAGCGAGATTAATGGAGTTGAATTTGTAGAGAGTGATGAGGTGCTGGAGCGGTTGGGGCATGGGGAGAGTAAGGAGTTTTTCTGGAATTGGAGCCAAGGGGACAGGTCCCTTGGCTCTTTTTGAAACCGGGCCAAGGGACCTGTCCCTATGGCTCCCTTTGTACTATTGCACTGAATCCCCGGGAATCAGTGTTACGTAAATCCTTTCGTTTTCTGCTGGTTCGCCGGCGATTAGTTTTAGAAGGTGTTCGGCGGATACGGCTCCCCATTTGCTTTCTGAGTAGTCAATGGTTGCTAGTCTTGGGTTGGTGTATTGGGAGAGCTCGATGTTGTCGAAGCCGATGATGTGTATATGCTTCCCGATTTCGTACTGGGTTTTTGCCAGATAATTGTACATGCCAATGGCCATTTCGTCATTGAGACAGAAGACTGCGGCGGGCTCTGTGTATTCTTTTACGATTTGCTCTGCTGCTCTCTCGCCGGCAAGTTTATTGAAATCACCAGGAAGTTCGTGATAGTCGATTTGCTGATATCTTTTGACTGCCTGCCTGGCGGCTTCTATCCGCTGTTCAGCATCATAGGAGCCATCAGGGCCTTGCACCGCATAAATTTTGCGGTGGCCCTTTTCAATCAAATAATCGATTGCCAGGGTTGCTCCAGAGGTATTATGCAATAGTACTTGATTAATGTTTGGATGAGATAATTCCCTGTCCATAACCACGATCTTGTGTCCGGCTTCAGCATGCTTCAGCAGTTCTTCACTAGAGAAGGAATAGTCGAGAACAATGGCTCCATCAATCATTCGTTCAGGAATGAAGCGATGGGATTCTTTTCCGCCGCATACAATCATTTCGTATCCTTTGCTGCTTAGGGCGTCTTGAATACCCTGCAGAAGCTGTCCATAGAACGCACCACCGAAATTGGTGAGAAAGACACCGATTATTTTCGTTTCTCTTTTTTTTAATGAACGCGCTGCCGCATTAGGCACGTAGTTAAGTTCTTTGGCGATTGCCATGATTTTTGCAGCAGTCTCCTCTGTAACCTTAGGGCTGCCGTTCAGAGCGTAGGAAACAGTTGAAATAGAGACACCTGCTTTTTTTGCTATATCTTTAATGCTTGTCACGATACTCTCTCCAGTCTCTGCAATAGGCTCTCCTTTTATTATACCTTGTGAGCGCTTCCAGCTATAGTCAATTTTGCAACTTATAAACAAGTGCTTCATAAGGGTGAAGTGTTTGGCTCTGATAAGGGACAGAATAATTGTGGATAAGCAGCTCCCCATTCAAACTCCCTGGCAGGGAACACTGTACTGTTTTATCTGATAGATTGCAGATGATCACCCATTTCTCATCCTTAAAGATTCTTTCATAGGCAAAGACTTCGGGCTCGCTGTCAAGCAGCTGGTAATCACCGTATATGACAATATCATTTGATTTTCGCAGCTGAATCAGCTTTTGATAAAAGCGGAAAATAGATTGATTTGACTCTGAATCAGAAGCAGCATTAATTACAGCGAAATTTGAATTGACGTCAATCCAGGGCACACCTTCTGTAAATCCGGCATTATTCTCTGTATTCCATTGCATGGGAGTTCTGGCATTGTCCCGGCCCTTTACATAAATGGAATTCATGATGTCTTCATGAGAGCGGCCTTCTACACTGCGTTCTTTATACATATTGAATGTTTCAATATCCCGGTAATAGTTAAGTTCAGGGAATTTCACATTGGTCATACCGATTTCTTCACCCTGATAAATGTATGGAGTGCCTTTCATGAGGTGTAAAAGGACAGCAAACATAGTGGCGCTTTCATATCGGAACTTGCCATCATTTCCCCATCTCGAGACAATACGCGGCTGATCGTGATTGCTCCAGAACAGACTATTCCATCCCTTTTCTGATAGTCCTGTTTGCCAGGCCGACAACACACGCTTCAGATCACTGGATTCGAGGGTTTTCAGATCCCACTTTTGCTTGCCGGGGATTTCATCCAATGCGATATGCTGAAAGGCAAATACCATGTCCAGTTCCTTACGGGAAGGATCTGTATAGAGAATGGCCTGATCTAAATCTGCCCCGCCGGTTTCACCGACTGTCACAACCTCAGTTCCCTCCAGTACTTCCCGATGCATTTCCTGCAGATATTCGTGAAGGAGGGGGCCGTTGGCAATGATGTCTTTTTTCAGATCTTTGGCGATCAGGTCGATTACATCAAAACGGAATCCTTTGATGCCTTTTTTTATCCAGAAACGCATGACATCATATAATGCCAGGCGTACAGCGGGATGATGCCAATTCAAGTCCGGCTGTTTTCTGCTGAACATATGCAGGTAGTATTGCTGTGTAAGAGGATCATAGTTCCACGCGCTTCCACTGAATATCGACTGAAGGCTGCTTGGCGGGCCGCCTTCCGCACCATCTTTCCAAACATAAAAGTCCCGGTAAGGATTATCTTTATTCTTTCGGGATTCTATGAACCAGGGGTGCTCATCGGAAGTATGGTTCGCGACGATGTCCATCATGATACCAATACCGCGCCTGGCAGCTTCTGATATCAGCCGATCCATATCATCCATCGAGCCGAATTCGGGATGAATGCTGTAATAATCGCTGATGTCATACCCATTATCATCATTTGGCGAAGCATAGACAGGACAGAGCCAGATGAGATCGGCTCCTAATTCTGCGATATAATCGAGCCTGGAAATAAGTCCATTTAAATCGCCAATGCCATCACCATTCGAATCTTGGAAACTGCGGGGATACACCTGATACACGACACTCTTATGCCACCATTTCTTTTCCAAAAATCAGACCTCCAATTATGAAAGGAAGCGGCCAAATATGGCCGCTGTTTTCATTACAAATAAATATCTATTCTATTCCTGCTATCTGTCAGATGCTTTTCCAGCTCTGCTCTATTGATTTGATATCCTCCTGAGCGGTAGGGGTTGGACAATGGTTCTGCATCAACTGTTATGCTGTTTATCTCAACTCCTGTTTTTTCATGGACCAGATGATAGATGAAGGTGACTTTTTTTCCATCAATGGTGAACTGGAATTCCAGACCGTCGTGTTCTTCAGGCAGGACTGGGTCAATAATCAGATTCTGCCCGCTGCGCCTTATACCCAGGGCATTCGAAATCAGCTGGTTAATATATATCCCGGGTCCGCTGGAGTAGATTCTCCATCCGCCTTTTACAGGAGCTTTGCCGTCGCGGAGTTTATCAAACTGTTCTGCAGCTTCATAGCGGGTATTGAATTTGCCGTCCGAGCTGCTGAAGTAGGCGTTGCTTTGGCGGAGTTCTGCATTAGGCACCACTTTTTGAATCCCGATTGGATTGATTTTCTGCAGGCCGGACCAAACTTCATCTGACTTTCCCAGCTTCGCCATCGCTTCTACGAAACGGATATGGGCATGTACATATTGCAGACCGATTTCGCGGCCAAAG
The DNA here is from genome assembly GCF_040492155.1 of Cytobacillus sp. T106. Classification (NCBI taxonomy): domain Bacteria; kingdom Bacillati; phylum Bacillota; class Bacilli; order Caryophanales; family Bacillaceae; genus Cytobacillus; species Cytobacillus sp. T106. Next base: position 6,000 of record NZ_JBEUMK010000014.1, read on the forward strand.
TTGGCTGCCTGCTCTGCCCGCTTGAAGTTTGTGCTGATCCCGCCCGTATAAGTCGCAGGGCGGTCCATTAAACGGACCCCGTCCGGATGATAGAGCTTTTCCCTGATGATCTTATAGTGCTCTTCTGCCTGTTCCGGAGTAAGAAGCTCGCCGATCATGCTTCTCGTCATGGGAAGCAGGCGGTATTGAATCCCGGTTTTCGTATCAGTTGGATGCACCATTAACTCAGGATGTTCTGGGTTTTCCATGTAAACAAACCCGGGAATTGTTCCGGAGGAAAGCATATAAGTGTTGAAGTCTCTCTTTATCCCCTCAGCGATCTCGTTCATTTCTAAAGACATCTTTTCATCGGTGTCCTTCAATAGGGAAGAAAACTGACTGATTACCTGGTAAGTCAGCGCCACTGTCCAGCTGCTCGCCATATATTGTTTTAATTGCGCATTGGCCGGCTGCAGAGTATCATCCCAGTCGCCGTCCCCATATGAAGATAAATAGGTACCGTGTAAAAAATGATCCTTCATATATTGAATCTGCTTCTTAACATGATTCAAAAGGGAGGCTGTGCTTTTCGTAAATTCAAAGCTTCCTTTTTCAGTATAAGGAAGTGATTCATTCAATATTGAAAAATCATCAGTTGCTTTAAGATAGTCAGCAATCACTTTCAGCGGCCAGACGATGATATCACCATGGCTTTCTTCCTGCTGAAATCTGAAATAGTCATCAAACATGAACCATTGCGGCCAATTTCCATCTTCTGCGTACTGATGAGAGTAGACAGTCAAAATGATATTTTTTATAGAATCATAATTTTGAGTGGCCATGAAATACTCAGCTGGTCCCTGGCAGACATCACGTGTACCCCATGCTGCACCGCCGTACTGCTCAAGTCCGTGCGGAACAGAGTAGTGAACAAGCATATTATGTGTATACCACCAGGAAAGTGCATTCACCTTATTTAATTCTTCCGTTGCAGTTCCATTATTGGTAAGTTTGAATCCGTTCATGGTTGAAGCAAAAAACTCACGGTACAATTCCTTCTCAGTCTCATAATCTGTTTGCTTAAACGGAAGGTTCTGCTCCTGAAGCAATCCTTGTATGACAATATTCCATTCAGATGATGAAGCCACTTCTACCATGGCAAGGGAGGCAGCATCAGAATCTATGTTCTCTCCGAATAGACTGGAATTACGCAGATCGAAGTCTGCCCCGTGTATCTTCATCCTGTAGGAAAGCTCAGGAAAAACTGTGGAACTGTCGGAGTTCTCTCCAGCTGTAAAGATTAGAATATTTCCGTCTTGCTCCATCTTAAACGGCTGGGCATATTCGTTATTATTCATTGATACCTGGTTTGTTACTAGATAACGGTATGCTCTCCCTTTAGCCGAGCGGACATGCAGCTCTAATTGTGGAGCATCCGATGCGGTATAGGACGTGATCACAATCAAGTCATCTTCCGTTTTGTAGTACCATCGGCCATAATTGAAGCCCATCTCAAACATGGAAGGCATTGTAAGCAGGCGGAATTCTCCGTCTATTTGTACATAAATTCTCTGGCCGGAGGTTTTGATTATATTCAAAGCATTCCTTGAGTTGGTCAGCATCTTATTAAAGGAAGTATTGCCTACGACAATGTGAGAGTTGAAGATTCCGTACATATATAAAGTAGACGTTAGTACATTTTTGATGTTCTCAACATTTCCTCCGGTCATAATGATATGACCGTGCGGCCGTTCAACCAGCAGCTCTTTTTCCTTTAAAACGATATGCTCATGCTGTCCGGTAAAAAAGGATAACAGTGTATCACCTGATTGCTCCACCTGATGACGGTGCGGGTACATTTCATCTATTTCCTCTTTAGTCATTGAAAGCGACTCAAGCGGCTTCCCGAAAGTAGGGGAGAGTCGGACTGCATCCAGCTTGATTGAAGGCTCTTCCCCGGCCGGCATACCATTCCACGCATCCTGAATTTCCTTTTTAAATTCCAGATCTATGATTGCTTCTTCATGATTTTCTTTGAAAATACCATAAAAGATAATCTGTGCCTTGCCGGCAAGTTTGATTTTTTCCGACTGCAGGGCAGTATAAGCGAATTCATATTGATAAATTTCATTGGCCAGTGATTCTTTTCCGAGAGCTTCCGGGACGTCTGTTTCTTTATAGGAAAGACCGAAGAACTGGAAGCCATCTGTAGAGTATCCGGCAGCTTTCGTTAGTGATCCCTGCTGGATATACGGGAAGCTGCCGCCGCTCATTGGCTGATTCTGTCTCGAGCATATCGCATACCCTTTGCTGCTGTTGAAAACTTTATGATCGATATATTGAGACATGTATGCCTCATTTGTGCGGACAGCGCCTTTGTCGGCAAGCCCTAAATCCTGCCCGTAGATGACGTCAGCTAATTGTCCATCGCCGCTTAATTCTATATCCCAGAACCAAACTGCGTTTTCAGTCAAGGTGAAAGTAATCTTGTATGAAATGCCGCCTGCTTCCCCTCCCCAGAAAACCTGCTTCCCTGCCGTCCGGACCGTGCTGTTGGATTTGACTCCAAGCAGGGGAAATGCTTTAATGCGAGCCCCGCTGTGAACACGCAGGAATAAATTATTTAAAGAACCATCTATGGCATTGGAGAGCCATTGATTAATCATGGTGGATTTATGGGCGATTTCATACAAATCACCGCTATTCAAGAATGTGAATGATAAGTCGTTTGCCTGGATGGTGAACTTTGACTGGGTCATCGTGTCAACTCTTTCCTCTAGTTTAATTAAGCCCTCTTCTAGTCTAAGGGGCATTAATAATACCTAATTAATCAGTTGTTAATTCAAAAGGCAGTGCTGAACAATCATGGCTGTTTGTGCCAACATATGCTATAAATTTTCCGGCATCACTCTTAAATGATAGATCGGAATGATAATAGCGCAATTGCTCTTCAGTAATATCAAAGGTTACCGCTGCTTTTTCACCTGGATTCAGCGCAATTTTTTTGAAGCCTTTCAGTTCCTTCAAAGGACGGACGATTTCGCCTGAAACATCGCGTATATAGAGCTGGACAACCTCTTCTCCCGGATAGCTTCCTGTGTTGGAAATCTGTACAGAAAGCGAAATCGGTTTGGAAGGAGTGAGGACTGCATCTGACAGCTTGGCTTCAGCATAATCAAAGGTTGTATAGCTTAAGCCGTATCCAAAAGGAAGCAAAGGCTCATTTGGAATATCTAAGTATTGGGAAACGTATCTTTCCTGTGCATCCGGGGCTCCTTTAGGACGTCCTGTATTAAAGTGATTGTAATAAACAGGGACCTGGCCTGCGGAATAAGGGAAAGACATAGTCAGTTTTCCGGAAGGGTTCTTATCCCCGAACAACAGATCGGCGATCGCAGTTCCGCCTTCTGTGCCCGGATACCATGCCTCCAGGATGGCATCGGCTTCATCCCAGATTCCATGAAGATCAAGAGGGCGGCCATTGAATAAAACCGCGACTACCGGTTTGCCAAGCAGCTTCACTTTGGCTGCCAGTTCAAGCTGCACTTCAGGGAGGCGGATGTCTGCACGGCAGCCTGCCTCACCGCTCATTTCCGAAGCTTCTCCAAGTGCCAGAATGATTAAGTCCGCGTCCTCTGCTGTTCGAAGAGCTTCATTTATCTGCTCTTCTGTGCCAGATTCAATGCTACAGCCTAAAGCAGTCGTTAGTAAGGATGGGTCAGTTTTTGCTTTTAAGCCGTCATACAGCTGAACGGCTTTTTCCTTTGATCCTAGAAAAGACCATGGGCCCAGGATGTCTCCGCTTTGGGCAAATGGACCAATCACTGCCAGCTTCTTATCTTTTTGAATGGGAAGGACGCCATTGTTTTTTAATAATACAGAGGACTTTGCTGCAAGCTCTCTGGATGCTTTCCGGTGTCCATCGCTTAGGACAAGTTCCTTTTCCAGCGCTTCATCGGCACCCCTGTATGGATTTTCAAATAATCCTAATTTGTCTTTTAGGTTCAGGATTCTCAGCACTGCTTCATCTATAAGTGCTTCATCTACTTTTCCGCTCAAGACAAGTTCCTTTAAATGATCAATATAGCAGGAGGTCATCATTTCAATATCCACACCAGCCTGGATGGCTTTTAGCGCAGCTTCTTTTTCATCCTCGGCAACACCGTGCGGAATCAATTCCTTCACAGCACCCCAGTCAGAAATGAGAACCCCATCAAACTGCCATTCTCCTCTAAGCAGCCCGCGCATCAGTGCCTGATTGCCTGTGGCAGGGATGCCATCAACCGTATTGAATGCAGTCATAACCATTTCACAGCCTTCATCAAGGGCGGCTTGATAAGCAGGGAGATAGGATTCCCTCAGCTGCCGCTCTGACATATTCACGGTGTTATAATCACGGCCGCCTTCCGCCGCCCCGTATGCCGCAAAGTGCTTTACACATGCTGCTACAGCTTCTTTATTATTTTTTAAATCATTCCCCTGAAACCCGCGGACAAAGGCCCTTGCAAACTCACTGTTCAGGAATGGGTCTTCGCCAGTTGATTCCATTACCCTTCCCCAGCGCGGGTCGCGGACAAGGTCAACCATTGGAGCAAAGGTTACATGTACCCCGGATGCAGCCGCTTCTTTCGCGGCAATTTCAGCACTTTCCTGTGCACCATCCAGATCCCATGAACAGCCAATGGCAAGGGGGACTGGGAATATGGTTTTATATCCATGGATCACATCCGCCATGAATAACAAAGGAATTCTCAATCGGTTCTTTTTTAAATGGGCCGCCTGTATGCTGATTGCTTCTTTTGCTCCACCAGATGCTCCGAGAACGGATCCCGTATTCTGTATATTCGCTTCGGACACTTTCATGGAAGCAAGGGGGCCGGTAATTTGCCCTTCATCCTTTGAGCCTTCAAAAAAAGGCGTAGCCAGCTGCATTAATTGAGCTATTTTTTCATCAAGTGTCATCTCTTGCAGTAAAGATTGTAAGTTTGCGTTCATCATATGGGCGACCTCTCCAAAAAAGTATTATTTTAACAAATCAATAGAAACGTTTCGAATGAAGATACAACTGCATTATAAGCGCTTTCTTTTTACGAGTCAACGGAAAATCGAAACGTTTCTATAGGTGAATATGTCTTTGCGAGATATTAGGAGGGTGATTTGAAAAATAACCATGAAATTTTACTTGAAAACGATTACACATTGAAATATAATAGCCCTATCGAAACGTTTCAACCCGATGTAGGTGAATATTCAGCTTGGAATTGCAGTAGTTAGAAACGTTTCAATAATGGTAGGTTTATATTTTTTTGCTTACAATCGAAACGTTTCACTAGAAGGGGGAATATGTCAGCCGTTCACCTGGATGGCACTGCTTTACGTCAGTTGTTTAAGAAGTAGGGATGCAGCAATAGGGGAATTTTAAAGCAAAGCCTATTAAATTATTGGAGGTTTTACGAATGAGCCAAAAGTTGTTAAATGTATTCAGCAAAAAGTTTGCAGCAGCTGCTATGATAGGTTCACTAGTTGTTTCTGGAGCACTGGCCGGCTGTTCTTCTGAGAGCGGGTCTTCTTCGGAGGAAGGGCAAAAGACCATTACCGTCTGGGGCATGGGGGAAGAGGCAAAGGCCCTCCCGAAAATTGCAGATGAATTTGAAAAAGAGAATCCTGAAATCAATGTGAAAGTTCAAGCCCTGCCATGGGATCAGGCACATGATAAGCTGTTAACTGCCGTTGCTTCTAAAAAAGGTCCGGATGTGGTCCAAATGGGGACAACTTGGATTCCGGAATTCGCTTCTGCTAATGCACTGCTTGATCTAACTGAGGATGCTGAAAAATTCCCTGAGCTGGGTGCTGATAACTTCTTCGAAGGATCAGTGGAAACGACAAAATATGAAGATAAAGTGGTTGGAGTACCTTGGTATGTCGATACACGAGTATTATTTTACCGCACAGATTTACTGGAAGAAGCAGGCTTTAAAGAAGCTCCAAAGACTTGGGATGAGTTAAAGGATGCGGCAAAAAAGCTGTCTGAGCGCGGAGATGATAAATACGGAATCAGCATTGACACCAATGAGCAAAGCTTATCATTTATGCTGGCCCGCCAAAACGGATCCCCATTGATAGAAGGCAATCAGGCACACTTTAATGAGCCGGAATTTGTGGAAGCAGTTGAGTATTTAAATGGATTCTTCAAGGATGGATCTGCTCCTGTTGATCTTGGCCTTGATATCGTTCAGGCCTTTAGGGGTGACGGGATCCTTCCAATGTTCATCAGCGGTCCATGGATGGTAAAGCTGATCAATGACCAGGCACCGGAACTTGAAGGCAAGTGGGCAACAGCTGTCCTTCCTGCAAAGGAAACGAATACCTCTACATTGGGCGGATCCAACTTATCCGTTTTCGAGCACACGAAAAATAAAGATGAAGCTTTGAAGTTCCTTGCATATATGAGCAAGCCTGAAACTCAGGTTAAATGGCTTGAAATGACAAACTCTCTGCCGGCGAGCAAAGAGGCTTGGAATGATGACCAGCTTCAGCAGAATGAGTATTATAAAGTATTTGGAGAACAGTTAGAAAATGCACAGCCGATGCCTGTCATCAAACCTTTTGAAAAAATCGCACAGGATTTCTTAAAGAGATTTGAAAAGATTTATCGCGGCGGAGCGGATATACAGGAAGAAATGGATTCATTTGATAAAGAGTCTGAAGAAATATTGTCTAAATAAATTGTAAAACAGGCAACTGGCAGGCAATTGTCTGCCAGTTGCCTTCAATAGTCCGGCAAAGCTGGGTTTAGAAGGAAGGGACTTGCAATGAGAAGCTTTGTGGCAAACAAAACTCCATACTTTTTTATAGCTCCTGCACTTATTTTGCTGTTAATATTCTCAATTCTGCCTATATTTGTGGCCTTTATCATCAGTTTTACGGATTTGGATCTAGCCGGTATTGCTGATTGGTCATCCATCAGTTTTATTGGATTTGAGAATTATAAAGAGGTTGTAAGTGATGAGATATTCTTAAAATCCATTTTTAATACACTATTCTATGTGGTAATAGGTGTACCGCTTGTCATCGTTTGCTCCCTGGGGATCGCGCTCCTGATCAATTTTGGAAAAGCACGCATTTTCAAAGCTTTCCGGGTTGTCTTCTATATGCCTTCCATAACAAATGTTGTTGCAGTAGCGGTTGTGTGGAGCTTTCTCTATAACCCTCAGTTAGGCTTATTCAACCATGTACTGGAATTTTTCCACTTGCCGCCTGTACCGTGGCTGCAGGATCCCACAGTGGCAAAGATCTCGTTAATCGTTCTTGCTCTCTGGAGAGCCATCGGCCTTAATATGATTATCTTTCTTGCTGCGCTTCAGGGGATACCAAAAACTTACTATGAAGCGGCCCAGCTGGACGGCGCAAACAATTGGCAGCAGCTGTTTAAGATCACCATTCCCCTGTTAAGATACGCCATCTTCTTTGTGTCAATCACAACAATGATCGGCTGGCTCCAATTTTTCGAAGAGCCTTTTGTCATGACAGACGGCGGTCCATTAGACAGCACGACTTCTGTTGCGCTATTTATTTACCGGAATGGATTCCAATTAAGCAACTTTGGCTATGCCGCTGCAGGATCTTTCATATTGTTCATTGCCATCATTATCATTACGATGCTTCAATTTAAGCTGCAGAAGAAAGGGCAGGATTATTGATGAAAACTGAGGTGGAATACAAAATGAAAACCAATGCAGTTCAAAAACAGTCATTAAGCAGCAGTAAAAATGCTGAAAAAGCTCAGCAATGGTTTGTTGGCATTATTCTTGCGATTGGGGGGGTGCTGGTTACTATTCCCTTTATATGGATGATCCTTTCTGCCTTCAAGCCGGAAAGTGAAGTAATGCAGCTGACGCCAACCCTGCTGCCGCAAGAGTTCACATTGGAAAATTTCTATAATCTCTTTGTAAATATGAACTTCGCTCTTTATTTGAAAAATACACTGGTCGTTGTTTTCTGGTCTTTTTTCGGCTTAATTTTAAATGCGATGGCCGGATATGCTTTTGCCAAATTTGAATTTAAAGGACGCAATAAATTATTCTTTCTCGTTCTTGCTACAATGATGATTCCTGGCCAGGTTACCATGATTCCGGTCTACTTGATACTGAATCAAATGCACCTAACGAATACTATGGCGGGAATCGTTCTGCCTGGACTGGTGGGAGCATTCGGTATCTTCCTTTTCCGTCAGTTCATGACAACTATTCCCGATGAACTGCTCGAGGCAGCCAGACTGGATGGAGCCAGTGAACTAAGGGTGTTCTGGCAGATCGTCCTGCCAATGACCAAACCGATACTCGCTGTCCAGGGAATTCTCACCTTTATCGCTGGCTGGAACAGCTTCCTGTGGCCGCTGATCATTGCGAATGATGAGAGCCTCTATACACTGTCGGTCGGACTGCAGTTATTGAAAGGCCAATACGGAGGCAACTTCGCCCTGCAGATGGCCGGGTCCACCTTTATGGTCGTTCCGATTATCATCATCTTCATTCTTTTTCAGCGGTACATTATTGATGGGTACACGATATCGGGGATTAAGTGAGAGCCAAGGGGACAGACCCCCTGGCTCTTTTTGTGACCGGGCCAAGGAACCTGACCCCCTGGCCCAAACCAGCCCAGGGAACCCAATCCCCCACCTCACCGCACCCCCAACAACCCCCGATTAATCACCCCATTAATAATCTCCGCCATCTCCCTAGGACTGTGATCCATCCCATTATTAAGCCATTTCTTTATCGCATGAATGCTGCCGCTGATGATGAAGGTACTGAGGTATTCAGAAAGGTTTTCATCGTACGCTGTGTCGGCGAGCCAGCTGGTCATGAAGACCTGGTGGGCGAAGTTGATGACTTTTGTTTCGAAGGTTGTGTTTGTTTTTTCGTTGAGGAGGGTGGTGCATACTTCGTGCTTTGAGGCGAAGTATTCGAGCAGTTTTTCGATCATTTGGAGGGCCTGGTCTTCTTTTTCGAAGTTGTACTGGCTCATATAGCCCTGCATGTCCTGGATGATTTCGTCTTCGATGGTGTCCAGGAGGTCATATTGGTCGGTGTAGTGGGAATAAAATGTGGAGCGGTTGATGTCGGCGAGACTGCAGATTTCTTTGACGGTGATATAGGAGATTTGCTTGTCCTTCAATAGCTTCATGAGGCTGTCTTTCAATACCATGATTGTATATTTTTTGCGTCTGTCCATTTTGGGAGAGGTCATAACCAGTTTCCTTTCTTTTTGCGTTTTCCAACACTTTTGATCATTGTGTCGGGAATACCACGGAAGTTAGAGAACTGTTCGTTGAATAGGCAACACCGTGTTTATATAATGATAAAGTGTATAGAAAAAAAGGGCAAGAGAGGGTGAACACGCATCAATATTGCTGCACGAATACTTAAACATAAAAAAGCCGTTGCCATTATTTTCGCGGTTTTGACTGTGCTTTGCGCCCTGGCGCAGTTCACTGTGTCGGTGAACTATGATATGAAGGAATATCTGCCGGAGGACGCTCAGTCGACGAAAGCCATGGAAGTGATGGAGCGGGAATTTGAAGGAAATGTCCCGACGAACCGGGTGATGATGCGGGACATGACCATACAGGAAGCTCTTGATTTCAAAGAAAAGCTGGCCGCGATTGACGGTGTATCTGATGTCATGTGGCTGGATGATGTGATCGACATCAAGGCTCCGCTTGAGATGGCGGACCCGAATACGGTAGATGACTATTACAAAGATGACTATGCCTTATTCTCTTTCAGCATCCGTGAAGGAGAGGAAGTCCAGATTACTGATCGCATTTATGATCTCATCGGCAAAGACAATGCGATGGCCGGGGAATCGCTGAACACGGCCACCCAGCAGAAAATGGCCGGCACAGAATCGATGTATGCGGCCGCCTTTTTGGTGCCGATCATCATCATTATTTTAGTCGTTTCAACGACCTCGTGGGTGGAGCCGCTGCTGTTCCTCACCGCCATCGGTGTATCGGTTCTGATCAACATGGGGACGAATATTTTTCTCGGTGAGGTTTCCTTTGTCACTCAGTCGGTCGCCCCGATCCTGCAGCTTGCAGTCTCGCTGGATTATGCAATTTTCCTCCTGCACAGCTTTAACGATTACCGGAAAAAGGTGGGAGACCCGCGGGAAGCGATGGAGCTGGCGATGAAGAAATCATTTTCGGCAATCGCAGCCAGCGCGTCCACAACCTTCTTCGGTTTCATTGCCTTATCATTCATGGAGTTTGAAATCGGGTCTGATCTTGGCATCAACCTGGTTAAAGGGATTTTACTGAGCTTCATCAGTGTCATGGTGTTCCTGCCGGCATTGACATTGCTTTGTTATAAATGGATCGACAAGACGCAGCATAAGCCATTGCTGCCATACATCCGCGGCAAGGGGAATTTTGTGCTGAAGTTCCGGGTGCCGGTTCTTTTGCTTGTTGCCATCCTGGTTGTCCCGGCCTTTCTTGCGCAAAGCAAGACCAATTTCACTTATGGAGTTGGCGAATTGCCGGAGTCGACAAGGGCGGGGAGCGATTTTGCGAAAATTAAAGAAGAGTTCGGGAAAAGCACGCCGATGGTCCTGCTTGTACCGAAGGGGGATATGGCCAAGGAAGAAGAGCTCGCCGGCGATCTGGAAAAGCTTGACCATGTGACGAGTGTCATGGCATATGTCAACACTGTCAGTGCGGCAATCCCTCCAGAGTATCTCGACCCCAGCATCACCGAACAGTTCTACTCGGAAAATTACAGCCGGATCATCCTTCAGACAGATACAAAAACTGAGGGAGACGAGGCATTCAAGCTAATCGAGCGGGTCCAGGATACTGCTGAAAAACTGTATGGAGACAAGGTTTATTCAGTCGGGGAAAGCGTGACATTGTATGATATCAAAAACACGGTCAAAAAAGACAACACGCTGGTCAATCTGCTGACTCTCCTGACCGTCGCATTCGTCCTTTTCGTAACCTTCAGGTCGATCTCGATTCCGCTGATCCTGCTGCTGACCATTCAGACAGCCGTCTGGATCAATCTGTCGGTCCCTTATTTTACAGATTCTTCATTAGTATATGTCGGCTATCTGCTCGTCAGCATCATCCAGCTGGCCGCGACTGTCGACTATGCGATCCTGCTGACAGATGCTTATAAAGAGGACCGGCAGGAAATGTCTGCGCTGGAAGCAGTCAAGAAGACAATGGATGAAAAAATATTCTCGATCGGCATTTCGGCCTCAATTTTATCAAGTGTAGGCTTTATCTTATGGATTACGTCATCGAACCCAATCGTAGCTTCAATCGGACTGCTGCTTGGAAGGGGAGCGCTGCTGGCCTTGATCATGGTTGTGTTCTTCCTTCCGGCGTGCCTGCTGATCTTCGATAAACTGATCATGAAAACAACATGGAAAGCAAACTTTTATAAGGAGAAGTGATGATGAGGAGAATGAGAAAATTCTTGGCTGTCTTTGCCAGCATCCTAATGATGATGCCCGCCCTGCTCGTTTCGGCTGATACAGCGGGCAGCAAGTCAGGGGAAAAAGTCTCCCAGGAAACAGGAGAGCTTTCCTCAAAGGATGAAGTGGTGTATGCAAAGCTCAGCCCAGCCGGTGAAAATCAGGAAGTTTATGTGGTCAACATTTTAAATATTGAAGAACCTGGGGAAGTGACTGATTATGGCCCCTATACGAACCTGAAAAACCTGACGGATCTCTCGCCGATTGAGAAATCAGACGCAGCGGTGAATGTGACGGCTGAAGAAGAAGGAAAGTTTTATTATCAGGGTGATTTGAATGAGTCAGCCCTGCCATGGAATGTTTCCATTACGTATACATTGGATGGGCAGGAAACCGCACCGGAAGAATTGGCTGGAAAAAGCGGCCATGTGGAGATTGGGATTCAAACCTCCAGAAATGAAAGTGCAGAAGCTTCCTTTTTCGAAAACTATCTGCTGCAGATTTCCTTCCCGCTGAATGGGGAGAAATTCAGCAATATCGAGGCTCCGGACGGGATGCTTGCCAACGCGGGGAAAAATAAGCAGGCCACATTCACTGTGATGCCGGAAAAAGAGGGAAATCTGACACTTGAAGCAGATGTGGCAGATTTCGAGCTCGAAGGCATTGATATTACAGCCATTCCGTCTTCACTCCCGATTGATGCACCTGACATCGATGACATGACAGGTGAGATGGATACACTGACAAAGGCGATCAAAGAGGTCAATGATGGAGTGGGGCAGCTGCAGAACGGCGCTTCGGAATTGCATAATGGCGCAGCTAAGCTCAGCAATGGCTCCAGGGAGTACCGTAATGGCATAGCGGCTCTCGATGGTTCCTCTTCCAAGCTGGTCAGCGGCTCAAAGAGCATCGAGCAGGCTCTGCAAAAGCTGAATAGCAGTCTGAGCGCTGGCTCTGGAGACATGGGCCTCGGCGATTTGAAAAAGATGCAGGATGGACTGTCACAATCGGCAGCCGGCCTGCGGGAAGTGTCCAGGAATCTGGCAGCATTGCAGCAGGCCTTTAGCGCCTCTTACAATAGCTTGAATGAAGCAATGGAAGGCATTCCGAACGCTGAGATTTCCCAGGCACAAATCGAGCAGCTGAAACAGAGCGGAGCTGACCCGAATGTTGTCGCGCAATTGCTTGAGACTTATGCCGCGGCTAAAAATGCCAAAGGAGTCTTTGCTGCTGGAAAAGGCAGCTTTGCCGCTGTCAGCGGGACATTGCAACAGGTCAGTGGTTCTCTGACAGGAATGGCCAAGAATCTGGATTCTATGTCAGCGGGACTTTCGCATGCTCTGAACAGCTCAGATGCTGCCGATGCGATGGCCCAGCTGCAGGCAGGCGTTAATGCCCTTGCCGTCAACTACCAATCCTTCCACTCGGGATTGGAGGAGTACACCGGCGGAGTGAGCAGGCTGGCAGGTTCCTATTCTGAACTGCATAACGGCATTGCTGGCGTGGCCGACGGAACAGGAGAAATCGCCAACGGCGCAGCGAGCCTTCATACCGGTACCACTGAACTTTATGAAGCAACCAGGGATCTGCCTGAACAAATGAAAGAAGAAGTTGAAGGCATGCTCGAAGAATATGACAAGAGTGACTTCAAACCGGTATCCTTCGTATCATCGCAAAACGAAAAGGTCAACTCTGTTCAGTTTGTGCTAAAGACAGAAAGCATTAAGCAGGAAGAAACGAAAGAAAATGAAAAGCCTAAAGAAGAGCCGAAAGGGTTTTGGGCTCGTCTGAAGGCGCTGTTTTCATAGGAGTGAGCCAAGGGGACAGGTCCCTTGGCTCTTTTTGATATTGGGCCACGGGGTCTGTCCCCGTGGCTCCATGGTTTAAATTGGAAGTCTTGCCGCTTATCCTTTAAAATTAAATAGATAAATATACAGGCAAATTCATCGAAAGGTGAGGGCGCAAGACTATAGGGGCTAAAGCCAAGAGGCTATGTCTGCCGGTTACCGATTCAACTTTATGGACGATAGGCTAATCGGTTTCGGTTGGTCTATTTTTTATGCTGAAGGATTGAGGAAAACGAAGAGGGACAGCAATGATGAACATACAATTTGCACAAGGTTTTGGATTAGGGGCACTGACTGTTGTATTGGTTGTGATTTATGTTTTCAGAAGTTGGAAAAAGAAAGAAACGGACTCTTTTAAAAATCATGAAAGTTATATGCATGTGATCGAAAACACCAAGGATTTCCTTTATTATTGCCAAGTCTATCCGGAGCTGCAATTCAAATATCTTGGTCCTTCAGCTGAATGCTTTTTCGGTGAAGGTTCTAATGCAGATGCCTATTCCGACGCTGGTGTTGCCTTCAGGGATATTCACCCGGAGGATATGGATATTCTCCAAAAAAAAGTCCATGGACAGGTAGATTTCAATCAAGCAATCGTTCAGCGCTGGAAGGATAAAGACGGCAACTATCGATGGTTTGAAGAGTATGCGACTCCCATATATGAAAATGGCGTGCTGGTTGCTCTTCAAGGGGTGGTGCGGAATATTGATGAGAGAAAAAAGCTGGAGGAGACATTGACATATCGAATCGCCCATGATGCGTTGACAGACATATATAACCGTGAATTCTTCGAGCAAATGATGGAGAAATATAATGAACGTGAGGATATAGCTGCAGCCATCATTTTGTGTGATTTGGACGGATTGAAATGTTTAAATGACAACCATGGACACAAAACAGGGGATTTTCTAATTAAAGAAACAGCACATCTATTAGAACGCTTTTTTACAGAGGATGCTTATGTTTCCAGGATTGGAGGAGATGAATTTGCCGTCATTCTTTTAAAAAAGGAAAAAGAACAGGTGGAGTTACTGGCCGAAAAGCTAGCTGAAGAGATTAGCAGATATAATGAAAATAGCCAGGAAGTCAAAATCAACCTATCAATAGGCTTTGCGTTCAGTGAAAATTCCCGAGGCGTAATGGAACGCTTATTTGTTGAAGCAGATAACCATATGTATCAGCAAAAAAGAACGAAAAAAGGTGCCTGAATCTATCCTAACAGATGGGAGAGAGATGCCTTTCTTCGCAAAAATGGAGGATAAAAATGCCTGCCAAAAAAAGAATCAGAGACTATGGAGTAAAAATAGGAACCCTTCAGACAGGTCCGCGCAATAGCATCACAGATGTGGAAGGCGTAACTGTGGGGCATACCACGCTGAGCGAAGCTGACAAACAAACCGGGGTTACGGCAATTGTGCCGCATCCCGGAAATCTATTTAAAGAAAAGCTGATCGCCGCAACCCATGTGATCAACGGGTTTGGGAAGAGTATGGGAACAATTCAGATCAATGAGCTGGGTACGCTTGAATCCCCGATCATCCTGACCAACACGCTCGGCATCGGTACAGCGGCAGATGCTTTGATTCAGTATATGCTGGAGTCTAATCCCGAAATCGGCCGGACGACTGGAACGGTGAATCCGATTGTGTGTGAATGCAATGATATGTTTTTGAATGATATCAGGGCTGGGTTTATAGAGCGGGAGCATGTTTTCCAGGCACTGCAGAATGTCTCGGCGGACGTGGAAGAAGGCACTGCTGGAGCAGGGACCGGCATGCTTTGCTATTCGCTGAAGGGCGGCATCGGGACCAGCTCGAGGCTGATGGAAATGGACCATGGCACTTATACGATCGGTGTCCTTGTGCTGACGAATTTCGGCGGTTTAAAGGATTTGCGGGTGAATGGGAAAGCAGTCGGGGAGGAGCTGAGTGAGGCTATCCAAGCTAAGGAGGAGCAGGATAAAGGTTCAGTTATCATCATTGTGGCTACAGATCTGCCTGTGTCAGAGAGGCAGCTAAATCGAATTATTAAAAGGACGGTTACAGGATTGTCCCGGACGGGGTCAATCATCGGGACGGGAAGCGGCGAGGTTGTCATTGGGTTTTCGACTGCTGTGAAAATTCCTCATGAAAAACCGGCAGATTGCCTGACCTTTTCTATGATACATGAAGAAGATATTGATCTGGCCTTCAGGGCGGCAGGCGATGCAACGGAAGAAGCTGTCCTGAATTCTTTGGCAGCGGCAACACGGGTGGTGGGCCGGAATGGGAATGTGCGGCCGGCTTTGAGTGATTTGCTGCGGGAGCATGGTATCCGGCTGGTGTAAAAAAGACCTTGCCCCAAATAATACGGGGCATGGCTCCTATTCATGATCAATCAATTCTCCGTACTTTTTCATATTATCTTCACTCAAAACCCCAGCTTTATAAAAATAGTTTGCATATACAAACAGCATCATTTCATTTTCTTCTGTGAACTCCAGCTTCTCCATGATGAGATTGATCGTCTCCGCATGCTCTTCAGGACTGGTATACATCGTATTCCAGGCGCTGACCTGCTGTTCAGGGATCCCGCTGAAAATGGCAGCTTCCAGCTCTTCCGGCGGGACCGGCTCCTTTAAGTGTGCGTAGGGGTCTTCATCAATGTCAGTGTAGATGAAGCCGATCGGATTATATTCCTCCAAAGGGTAGGTGTATTGCCCGCTTGAGGTTGTTACCACTGCGTTTAGTTGGTTTACTTCCAGCTTTCCATCTGCTAGAAGAACGGATTCCTCCAAGCTGCTAATCTCGCTTATAAAGTCAGGCACAGCCAGCCAATAGCGCTGACCCTGCGGCAGCTGTGCGATATATTTCCCAAGCGGCATATCCTCTAATTTTCCTTCATCTTTTAATCTCGTAAAAAGCACCGGCCTATAAAAATACTGCACAGTCAAATCCTTCATATAAATGGTCCACTGGGCATCCGGGCATTCAAACAGAACGCGGAAGGCAAAGCCTGCAGCGGTTATCTGGAGCTCATAGTATATCAGCCATTGGCCGGTCTGCAGCTGCTCAGCTGCTTCTTCCTCAGTAATATGATGGAAAGTAAAGTGGATATAAGGCTTTGTGGAAAAACTGCTCTCTGTATTGATATAAAGATGAAGATTGCCATTCTCCCGCTCAATCCGCTCAATAATCGCATCATGGAGGCTTTCTGCAAACACCTCCTGGACAGCAGGTGATAAATGGGCAGCAGCCTGTGTTGTCTGCTCATGTGCTGCATCCAGAACCTGTTCAAACTCCCTGTCACTATTACGCATCCATTGAATATATTCCTCCCGGACCGATTTTGGCAGGGAAGGCTGATTGAGCGTTCCATTTTCAAGATAAGGAACAAAGCGGCTCGGGAGCACAGTCAGCAGCTCAGCTTTTATATCCTCCAGTTCCTCTTTCAGGCGGGCAGGGAGATCTTCTCCTTCTTCCTTGGCTTCTCTCAAGGTGCTTTCCCAGTCAGAGTCTGTTTCAGGAATGGGGAGGAGGTTATGCTTTAAGAATGCTTCTTTTGCTTGAATTGTTAGATTCCACATTGAGGCACCTCAGATCATTTTGGTAAAAGTAGTATATTGTACATCTCCATTGAATCTAGTAAACAACCCCAAATTCCCGCGATGCGCAGCCATGGCATGTATCATTGTCAAACTGATGCTCCTTGGCAACCTTTTCACCGCAAAACTGACACTTTCGATATTGCCTTTTTCTGGTGTTAATAGTCTTAAGCAGCAGTTCAAGCAAGACGGCCTGCTGCTCTTCTTTGTTCAAGGATTGAACTTCCTTCCAGGATAACGAATGTTTTGTATGGATGCCAGGCACCGGAGCCGGAATAGGTCCATTCCATTGTACAGCTTCATATCCAAAGTCCAGACCTGCATCGGTAAAACGGATATAAACCTCTGGTTCATCGGCAAATCCATCAAGCTTAAAATAAGCGGCATGATTACCAGTAAAACTGTTAATTGAGTATTGGTCATTAAGGGATTCAATCCAGGTGAAGGCCTTCATTTTTAAAGATTTCAATGTGAGCATCCTTTTGGCTTTTTCTATTATTATAGCATTCTGGAAATTTATGTGCCCCTGCTCATTCATGCCATTACCGCGAGTAAGGGAGCCAAGGGGACAGACCCCCTGGCCCACCAACCGAGCCAAGGGACAGACCCCCTGGCCCAAAACCGAGCCAAGGGGACAGACCCCCTGGCCCACCAACCGAGCCAAGGGACAGACCCCCTGGCCCAAAACGGAGCCGGGGGGACAGACCCCCTGGCCCAAAACGGAGCCAAGGACAGACCCCTGGCCCAAAACCGAGCCAAGGGACCTGACCCCCTGGCCCACCAACCGAGCCAAGGGACAGACCCCCTGGCCCAAAACCGAGCCAAGGGGACAGACCCCCTGGCCCAAAACGGAGCCAAGGGGACAGACCCCTGGCCCAAAACCGAGCCAAGGGACCTGACCCTCTGGCCCACCAACCAACCCAAGAAGCCCGCTCCTCAAGCTGTTTATCCCCTCAAACTTTCGGCAATAATGCTTAATGAAGAGATTAATCTGCCCTGCAGCCAATATCCCAGTTGAAACTATCCCGCTCTTCGATTAATATATATGGTGTTGAACTAAACAAACGAAATCGATGATGAGGAAGAGTAGCTGGTGCTGTAATCTAAAGCGAGTCAGGGATGGTGTGAGCCTGATGAGGATGCATGAGCGAAGAACACCTCTGAGTTCTAACCGAAAAGGCTCACTGAGTAGGCTTAGACGTGTCCGGGACGTTATCTGCCGGAATTGATAAGCTGGCCGCATTTTGCGGCAATGTGGGTGGTACCGCGGAAGCAAAGCCTTTCGTCCCTTTTAGGGGGACGTAGGCTTTTTTTTATGAACACTATTTTTTTAGGAGGATCAATCATGATTAAAGCAACTGTTAAAGAGCTGTACAGAGATCCTGAAGCCCATTTGAATGAGAAGGTGCGTATAACCGGCTGGGTCCGTACGTCCCGCGATTCAAAGACTTTCGGCTTCCTTGAAGTCAATGACGGCACTTTTCTTAAAAATGTACAGGTCGTTTACGGAGACGAGCTGCCGAATTTTAAAGATATTACAAAAGCGGCCATCAGCTCTACTGTTTCTATAGAAGGTTCCATCGTTCTGACGCCTGACATGAAGCAGCCATTTGAAATGAAAGCCGAGCAGATTACGATTGAGGGTAAATCAAATTCAGACTATCCGCTGCAAAAGAAGAAGCACTCTTTTGAATACCTGAGGACGATTGCCCATCTGCGTCCGCGCACGAATACGTATTCAGCTGTTTTCCGGATCAGGTCTCTGGCTTCTTATGCCATCCATAACTTCTTCCAGGAAAAAGGCTTTATTTACGCTCAAACTCCAGTCATCACAGGCAGTGATACGGAGGGTGCCGGCGAGATGTTCCGTGTGACAACGATGGACATGAATAATGTTCCTAAAACGGATGAAGGCGACGTGGATTTCAGCAAGGACTTCTTCAATGGAGAAGCCAATCTGACAGTCAGCGGGCAGCTATCAGCAGAAGCATTCGCTCTTGCTTTCCAGAAGGTGTATACATTCGGGCCGACTTTCCGTGCAGAAAACTCTAACACAACCCGCCATGCGGCTGAGTTCTGGATGGTTGAACCGGAAGTGGCATTCGCTGAGCTGCCGGATATCCTTGACCTGGCAGAAGCGATGATTAAGCATGTCATTCAGTATGTGCTGAACGAAGCTCCTGAGGAAATTACATTCTTCAACAGCTTTATCGATAAGACTCTTATCGAAAGGCTGAACACAGCGCTGAATACTGACTATGCACGCGTGACTTACACGGATGCAATCGAGCAGCTTAAAGAGTCAGGCGAGAAGTTCGAATATCAGCCTGAATGGGGTGCAGACCTGCAGACAGAGCATGAGCGCTACCTGAGTGAAGTCATTTATAAGCGTCCTGTCTTTGTCACAGACTATCCAAAAGATATCAAGGCTTTCTATATGAGAGCGAATGATGATGGCAAAACCGTTGCCGCTGCAGACCTGCTTGTTCCTGAAATCGGCGAGCTGATCGGCGGAAGCCAGCGTGAGGAGAGGGAAGAGCTCCTTAAAGAAAGAATCACTGAGATGGGCATGGACCTGAAGGACTACTGGTGGTATCTTGAGCTCCGCAAGTATGGAGAAACCAAGCACTCCGGCTACGGAATCGGCTTTGAGCGCCTGATCATGTACCTCACAGGCATGAAGAACATCCGTGATGTTATCCCATTCCCGCGTACTCCGGGGAATGCTGAATTTTAATTTACCTCTAAATCATTTTAAAAAGCCTGTCTGCTATTCCTTTAGCGGACAGGCTTTTTCATTGGGGATTCCAGTAAGCCGGCAGCAGAAATCCAGAACCATTTTAGGGAACCGAAATACAATGGAAGCATTGAGAGCCTAAATGCGGGAAGGGGGAAGTGACAGCGTGGGGGTTATTTTAGCCATTTTCTGTGCCATAGCTTATTCTTTCAACTATATATTCATCCAGCTTGGGATGAGAAAATCCCCGCAGGATAATGGCAGTTTCCTGTCTCTGTTCATTTGTGTGCTGACCGTGACGGGGATATACGGATCGATGTTTCTTTTTGGGGAAAAAGAGATGGCGCCTGTTAGCTGGATTGGTGTCTTTTTTTATATGCTGGCAGGATTTTGTACGGTATTTTTAGGCAGGACTCTTCTGTTTGCCGGTATTCGAAAAATAGGCTCTTCCAGGGCGGCCGCGCTGAAAAATGCTGCCCCGGTATTCACCATTATCATGGCCGTTCTTTTTTTAGGAGAAACCATTTCTCTTCTTGCCGGGACTGGAATCCTCGTCATCCTGACCTTCCTCTTTCTGCAGGCACGATTTGACTTCCGCTCAGCAGGGGACCATGCGGAACGAGAGGATAAATCGGGGTTCATGCTGGCGATTGCTGCGGCCATCTGCTTTGGCATTGGCCAGGGGCTGAGAAAATTAGGAATTCTGTATGATTCTGATGCAGTCTTAGGATCATTGATTGGCTCCGTATTCGCCCTGCTCGTGTTTATTTTGATGGAAATTGGCAGAAAGCAGCTGAAGCTGACATTGGCATGGAACTTTAAAAATATCAATCTCTATTTTGTGGCAGCCGGCATTGTGACAGGGTTTGCCCAAGTCTCTTTTTTCGTGTCCCTTCTTTATACTCATGTATCGTATGTCAGTACCATAGCGGCTATTGAGCCGATCATTACGATTTTCCTGGCCAGGATGCTGTTGGCCTCTGAAGAAAGATTCCACTGGAGGCTGATTGCAACAGCCTGTGCTGTCTTTTTGGGGACGGTGATTATTATTATTGGGCAGTGAAAGCCAGAACGGATGCCAGTGCAGGTTGGGGCATTCTCCAGCTTGATCAGGAAAGGCTGACAAAAAGGGAGAATGGGATAATAACAGAGTGGAAGGATCAAGAAATCCCATACATACTTGAAGCAAGAGCTTTTATTCATGCGATTAAGACAGGGTACGCCTCCGGGATTAAAACGGACTATTTGGATGCCTGCCGAACCCAGGGAATTGCAGCGGCAGCTGTGGAGTCAGCCCGTACCGGCGGCCTAGTAAAAATTATGGACGACTTTTAGCTTTGGAAAAAACGCAGTTATGAACAGGCTTTCCTTGATCAGTGGGAAGCGCAATGATGGGGGGAGCTCATAGGGGCTTTACCTTTTTTTATCTTTGGCTGCCATGTAGGAAGCTTGTCAAATTCTTATATACCTAGAAAGATTTTTACAAGAACCTTACACGAATTTAACAGAGAAGTAGTACATTTGGATTATCGACTTTATGTTTAGGAAGGTATTTTTGATGACAACTATGCTGTTTGAATCTAAAGAAGATCAAAACTTCCATATGTTCAATTTCTGCCATGCGTTTCAGCCTATATTCAGTTTGGCAGAGCATTGTATTGCAGGTTATGAAGGACTGATCAGAAGCTTTGAGATCCAAAATCCCGAAGTGCTGTTTGCAATGGCCAAACAGAACGGAAAGCTGTATGAGCTGGATGTTTTTTCGATTGCCCGGAGCATCAGCACATTTGAATATCAAGCTGCAGCTGCTGCATCTTTCCGTTTATCTGTGAATATTTTCCCATCTACAATGCTGGAACCGGCTTTTTTATGGAAAATCGATGATATAATGAAGAAAGCATTGCTGAAGCCGGAACAGATTACGTTTGAGTTGAATGAAGCTGAATCGGTTGTTTCTTTAAACAGGCTGAAGGATATTGTCCAATATTTGAAGTCTCTTGGCTTCAGGATCGCACTTGACGATCTTGGAAAAGGACAGTCTTCCTTGCGGATTGCTCTGGAGCTTGAGCCGGATATCGTCAAGCTTGACCGTTATTTTTGTGAAAACCTGGCTGAGTCTGTGAAAAAGCAAAAGTTCCTTGATTGGATTGCTGCCTATTTTATCAGCGAAGGCGTGGCCGTTACGCTTGAAGGGATTGAAACTGCGGAGCAATTAATGATTGCCAGGCAGGCAGGCATTCAATTGGGACAAGGATATTACCTTGGAAGGCCCAGCACTCATCTATAACTTTGTACTGAAATGAAGGTGTCGTTATGCAAGCGACGATTGGAGAAATCGCCGAGAGAGTCATGTTTGTTGCTCCTTCGACAAAATGTGAATATGTTTATTCCATTTTTAAGGAAACGCCGGAAATTGAAGGGGTCGTTGTCTGTATGGACAGCCGGCCGGTCGGGCTGGTGTCGAAAACGAAATTTTATCAAAAGTTGTCCACTCAGTACGGCTTTGACCTGTTCATGAAGCGGAAAGTTGAGCTGGTCATGATCCCGGAGCCTCTTGTTATCGACCATTCTGTCCCAATTACGGAAGCCAGTGCCCTTGCTATGGACCGGACACAGGAGCAGCTGTATGATTACGTAATTGTAACGAAAGAAGACCTGCTGATTGGTACAGTGAGCATCCGGAATCTCCTGATGAAGCTGGCGGAGGAACAGATCAGCATAGCAAGATATTCAAATCCGCTGACAGGGCTCCCGGGCAATTTCGAGATTAAAAATGCCCTTAAGAAGGCAATGTCCTCGGATCAATATACCGTGCTTTATATTGACATCAACTCATTTAAAACCTTCAATGATACATTTGGATTCAAAACTGGCGATGAGGTCATCCAGGCAACAGCAGCAATAATGAAAGATGTGATTGCTGCAAGTCCCATGAGCAGCCATTCCTTTATCGGGCACATTGGAGGGGATGATTTTATTGCGGTTTTCCCTCATCATAACTATCAAAACATCTGCTCGGCGATTCTCGAAAGATTTGATGATTATGCCCGTTCATTTTACTCGGAAGAAGAGCTTAAGGAAGGGTGCATCCAGGCAGTAAACCGGATGGGAATCCCGGACAGTGTCCCGATCCTTGGTCTATCCATTGCTGTTGTCCTCAACACGAATACTGACTTTCAAACGATTGAAGAATTGAGCAGAGAAGCCGCCCGGCTTAAGAAACACTGCAAATCTTTCCGCAAAAGTGTTTATCTTACTTTGGAAGATGAAAAATGCTGCCAGGCCTTAGAGGAGTACACGAGCGGGTCATTGGTCTAATGAGGAAACATCACACAGCTCTCTTCTCGCTGCATAAAAAGGTGCCTGCCCTTGTAATAGAATACTGGACAGGCACCTTTCTTCAATACTTATAAAAATAACCCCACAACCATCCCCACCATAGTAAATGCAATTATATGGTCTCCAACAGCAATAACCAATGATTTCTTTGTGACAAGTCCGAATAAAGCATTTTTTACATAAACGATGGAGATCAATAATCCGGCGGAAAATCCCAGCACTGCGCCATCCAGCAGGCTGTCAGAGCCGGTCGCCTGAAGGACGGCAGCCATTAAATATGAAATCATGAATGCAATAATAACTGAGTAGATATATTTGAATGGGCCCTGGCTTTGTTTATTGATGATTTCATGATTGCTTGTATACTTTTTCGATAAGGCGATTGAATAATAGATTCCTCCGTAAAGGATGTATACCATTCCTCCGGCAATTACCGGAAGGAGGGAGATGCTGCTCCAATCAATTGACATAAGATTGCTCCTTTATTTGGGTTCGATGGCCAGGCATATTGCCCTGATTTTACACTCTACTGACAGCGACCCTTTGAGCGGCTTTACATCAACCAATTCCACGGGATTATCCAGATACCTGTATCCGCTTCTCGGCAGCCAGAAGCTGTACAGTTCAGAATAGCATTCAATCAGTCTGCTTCTTTCACTGTAATCGACAGGTTCATCAAACTCATATACAACATGCTTTCCCCCTTTAAATAGAAAGGCGGGTTCGCCCTCCGGAATCTTATCCTGATCAATTGCTATGCGGCAGTCATATCTGGTTTTTTCCGGAGGTGTTATATATGGATTATTTCTCGGCACACCAAAGGTGAACGGATCCGGTTTCATTAGCTCCCTTGATGTTGTCCAATGGTAGAGGTCTTCCCAGGCATCCGGGATTCCTTCCGTGTAAGGGCCGACGCTTTGTCTATTCACAGTTGCGCAAACTGGAAGCTCAATGGTCCTGACTTTATCCAGGTCCAGCCATCTAAACTCATTATAGGGATTCTGCTGCTGTTCCTCTTTCTTTATATTGCTGAAAAGTTTAGATTTCTTGCTATCCTGATAGACTCTCGGAAATAATTCCAGATAGGCTCCTTCACGCCACTTTCTGGGGCTCGTACTGAAATTTTCTTTAAATGAATAGGTAAAATAAGAGATGGAGGAGAATCCGCACATGAGGGCTACCTCGGTAATTGGAATCTCACGCTCATATATCAATAAGTGTGCGGCATTCTCGAGCCGGAGCCTTTTTATATATGCAGCCGGAGATTCTCCCATGAATGATTTGAAGATGCGCTGAAAATGAAAAGGGGAGTAAGTCGATACCTTGGCCAATTTTTCAAGCGGCAAAGTATCCTGCAAATGCTGATCTATATATTCAAGTACTTTAGTAATTTGTATAAACTGTTCTTTCCCAGACATCTTTTGTACTCCTTAGTGTAAATTTCCTAACTTATATTAAACAGGATATGCTGTTCAGGGACAAGGGCGGTCAAGGCTCTTTCCCCTGGCAAGTGTGAAGTAGTGTTGGGGATTGGCTAAAATATGATACACTGTAAAAATGAAAATAGAGTAAAGGCAGGAAATTTTATGACTGAAAAGAGAAAGCATAAGTCGAATAAACTGAAATTTGCTATGAGGGTGCTGCTGGTCATCCTCGGGGGAGTGATAGCTGCATATGGCCTCGAAACCGTTCTGATTCCGAACGATGTCTCAGATGGTGGTGTCACAGGCCTCAGTATCGTTGGGGCGCAATTATTTGATTTTCCATTAGGGATTTTGATCGCGGTCCTGAACATCCCGTTTATCTGGCTGGGATATAAGCAGATCGGAAAAACCTTTGCGATCCTTTCCATCATCGGAATTGCTTCCCTGGCTATAGGGACAAGCATGATGCATCATACCCCGGCAATCATTGAAGGCGATACCTTGCTGGTCACAGTGGTTGGGGGGATCATCCTCGGGTTTGGCATGGGGCTGGCGCTGCGGAATGGCGGTGCTTTGGATGGCATCGATATGCTGGCCGTGCTGCTGTCCCGGAAATTGCCGTTTGGGACGAGCGATATCATTCTCTTCTTGAACATTTTTGTATTTATCTTCGTTTCAACCGTGTTTGGGCTGCAGGGGGCAATCCTGTCAGCAATTGCTTACTTTATCGCATCCAAGGTCATTCACATTGTTGAGGTGGGACTGAGCGGTTCCAAAACTTTTCAGATTATCACCACTCAGCCTGCATTGATGGTAGAGACCATTCGCGACCGTCTGGGCCGAAGTGCGACTTATAAAGAAGTCTACGGAGGCTTTTCCCATGAAAAATTCAGGGAGATCACCTGTGTCATCAACCGCATGGAAGAAACCAAGCTGAAAGAAATCATCAATGAAATTGACCCCGATTGCTTTGTCACTGTTTATGATGTTTCGGAAGTAAAGGGCGGAAATTTCAGGAAGAAGGATATCCACTAATAGAAAAGATGCCTGCTCCAAAAACTTTGGGGCAGGCGTTTTTTTGTAGAAGGGATTCCTAAAGATAACTCGAAGTTAGTATTAGAAATTAATTGGAAATCGGGAGGTAATCATGGGAAGACTTATTCATTTCGAAATTCATGTGGATGACATGGAGCGTGCGAAAAAGTTTTATGGGGACGTGTTTGGCTGGTCGTTTCAGGACTGGAGCGAATATGCCGGGATGCCATACTTCGGCGCAGTGACGGGTGATGACAGTGAAATGGGCATCAATGGGGCCTTGATCAAACGCCAAAGCCCGCCGCCCGAACCCGGTCAGCCAGTGAACGGCTATTCCTGTACTTTAGGTGTTAAAGATTATGACAGCACCGAAGCCAAAATCATTGAATACGGCGGAAAGGTCGCATTGCCGAAATACGCTCTGCCGGGGATGGCGTGGCAGGGATATTATGTGGATACAGAAGGCAATATCTTTGGAATCCATCAGCCTGATGAGGGTGCGAAATAGCGGCAAGTG
The DNA here is from genome assembly GCF_040492155.1 of Cytobacillus sp. T106. Lineage (NCBI taxonomy): Bacteria > Bacillati > Bacillota > Bacilli > Caryophanales > Bacillaceae > Cytobacillus > Cytobacillus sp. T106. Next base: position 31,939 of record NZ_JBEUMK010000014.1, read on the forward strand.
CTGAAATTTCTGCGAAAATCCAGGAAGAATTTTTATATCCTATTGCTTATCATCCTGATAGCCTGGTTTAGCTTGTATGACTTTCTAACAGAAAAGGAAGTCCACCTCCTTTCTAATTGTATCCAGGCTGCCGTATATATTGCCGTATATGCCTTCCTGGATTGGGGCTTTTTCGGAAAAGAACGGAAAAAAGAATAAAGAAGCAATGGGCATTTCCTTTTGATGGGGAAATGCTTTTTTTGTACCAATAAAAAGGAACTTTTTTCCTTATAAACCGTATATGTGCTTAAGTAAATTGTCGGCAAAGGGGAGCAAGGATGTTTTATAGTGATATACAAACGGTCCTGACGGCCTTATTTTTCTGGTGGCTTGTGCTGCTTCTGTTTCAGCGCTTGGCCAATCGCTATCCTGAAAGGAATACGTGGAAAAAGGATATTTTGACTTCTTTTTATCAAAGCGTTTTGATTCTAATCCTGCTGCCGGTGCTGAAGTTTATATGGAACCAATTTGGCTACTAATATCCGGCTAAGTAAGGAGTGAAGCGATGCGAGTCAAGAATATACTTATTGCTGCATCTATTTTTCTGAACATAGGATTAGGGCTGGTTGTCTATAAAGAGTTGAGCAAGCCAGATGCTGGTGAAGTTGGTCTGATATTCAAGGAAGCGGTCAGGACAGAAAATGATCAGCAGGCCAGGACACTCATGGCCGAGGGAAGAAAGGCGAAAATCTCTGATGAGCTGCTGCAGCAAATTAAGGTAAGGATGAGTTCAGGTAAAGCTTCAAAACCTATGAGCTGTTAAAATTTGAAAATGGCGAAATGGTGCTGCTTCATTTAACGCCTGATGATCGGTATGAAATACAGGATGTGATGATTGTGCCTGAGAGAGATGAGAGGGGTATTTGATGGAGATGTACATTAAAAATAGGAAGTGGAAGGCGGGCAGAAGGATAAAGGCTGCCTCTGCTGCCATTTTGCTAATGGGGATTCTTATCGGCTGTACCAATACTGACAAGGATGCCGAGGTCACCAAAAGAGCTGAGCCTCCAAAAAATGAATTGACAAATTTTAAAACAGAAGATGGGAAAATTGATATTGTTATGCAAAATAAAGGGGAGTTTTCTGCGGATACGCTAAAGCAGATCAAAGAAGAAATCCTCGGCTTTTATGCGGCACTGCAAAAAGAAAAGATTCCTCTTTCTCCACCCTCCAGGATTTATTTGAATCTGCATAATGAGCAAAAGGTCAGCTCCCATAACGGCGGCACCATCAATCTTTATTATATTTCAGAAGGAAATGATCCGCTCATTCATGAAATGACCCATGCACTTTTTAATGATGAAAAAGGACAAGTTACACAAGAAGGCTTGGCGATTTTTATGCAGGAAACCTATTCGGAAAGAAGTGTGAATCCTAATTATAAGGAAGATACACATGAAATCATGAAGGATTTAATCTCTAAAGACATCATACTGCCTCTTGAAACCCTGCTGTTGGATGACAGATTCTTCTCCTATACAAACCTGGATAAAGACTCATCCTCCCTCAGATGGCTGGCTTACATCGAATCCGCTTCGTTTACAAGGTATCTTATCAATGAATATGGAATGGAAAAATTCCTGGAAATTCATGGTGAAGCGAACCTGGCAGCAATTATTCAGGCAGTCTATGGAAAGTCACTGGAGCAGTTAGAAGGAGAATGGAAGCAATTTTTGCAGAGTGGTTCTGAACCAAATGAAGAAGCGGTGAGAAGCTATGAGTCTGGCATTCAAGGAATTATGAAGCATTTGGAAGAGAATAAAGAGCGTTTATTGGACGGGTGATAGGGGAGATTTTTATAAGGACAGAAGCTCTTCCTTCAGGCCAGTTGTCAGGATAAAAGGGGCTTGGTTAAAAAAAGCAGTGAAACGATTTAAACACTGAGCAATTTACCCAAAAAATGATGTAGATTAAAAAAGCTGAGAGACAAATATCACCTGCAAAAGGGCAATATCTCTCTCAGCTCAAATTTATTAATGAGCAGTCATTTCATGCACTATTTCGTCTCCGCTTAAATCAGAGAAATAATAGGTTGGCCAGTGCTCCAGTTCTTTCAGAAGTTCTGCATGTTCTTCATCCCCGAAATAAATGTGGTAATGATGGGCTTTTGTCGGGTAGATGCTGTGATCGCTGAATTGGACATGCTTTGGCAGCCCGTCTGTTTCTTCTCCTGCCAGATCAAATAGAAAACGGACGCCCCGGTTTCCGGCTTCATAGTTCAGGATTTCGTAGCCGTGATATTCATATTCTCCTGTTTTTGCTTCACCATTTCTGTAAAATGTCATCTCGTTATCCTTGATAACAATTCGTTCAACGTCTGTCTCATAACCAGTTTTATAATAAGCTTTGTACTCCTCAGCGGATCTATCCTTTTTTGTTTCAGCTTTGTGTTCAAAAACCTCATCCAGCGTTCCGTCCAGCAGATAAGGATAAACAGACTGCCAGTCGCCTTCCCAGTCAGATAAAGGACGGTCTTCGACTTGGTCATCTTCAAATATCCCTGAATAGATTTGTTGTTCTTCCTCTGAGCCGTGGCTGTGGTCATGCTCGTGTTCATGATCTTCCTCGTCATCATGGTCATGTTCATGATCATGGCTTTCTTCGGCACTCTCAGTGGATTCCTCGGCATTTTCAGCGGATTCCTCAGGGGCTGCCTCTTTAGCCGGTGCATCGCTCTTTTCCTGGCAGCCTGCAAGGATGATGCCTAATAAGAAAAGGAAAAAAATAGAACTGGTAAGCTTTTTGCTCATAAATAATATCGCTCCGATCATTATGTATTGTATAAATCGTAATTGTTACTATTTATACTTTACTGAATATACTATGTGCGAAAAAATGTGTCAATGTAAAACGTAATTATTTTGATTTATGATTAAGAAAACTATTTGAAAAAATAATATTGCAGACAACATCATGTGTTATAAAATGGAGTTATTGTATACATTGAGGGGATCATTTAAAAAAGAAAATGATTAATGCTTAATTAAATGGTTATAAACTGCTTTATCAGGGAAATCTACAAAAAATGTATTGTTGTTGAGAGGAGTGTTTTTATGGAGGGCATATGGCTTGAATATGCATGGGCATTACTGATTTTAATTGGATTGGAGGGCTTGCTTTCTGCTGACAATGCGCTTGTACTGGCTGTCATCGCGAAGCATCTGCCTGAGGAAGAGAAGAAAAGAGCTATCAACTACGGAATTATTATGGCATTTGCCTTTCGATTTATCGCGCTTTTTGCCATTTCCTTCATTGCCAACGTGTGGCAGATACAGGCAATCGGGGCGGCTTACCTGCTTTACCTGGGATTGAAGCATGTGATTAAAGCGAAGTTTGGGAAAGACAACGAACATAACCGCGAGGATCTGAAAGAAGAGTCCCGCGGCAAGGGATTTTGGCCGACGGTAGGGAAAATTGCATTAGCCGATTTGGCATTTGCAATTGACTCAATCCTTGCTGCGGTTGCACTTGCTTTGGGACTGCCGGATTCACCGCTCGATGATTTCGGCGGCATGGACGGCGGACAGTTCATTGTCGTGGTCCTTGGCGGAATCGCGGGCTTGGTCCTTATCAAATTCGCTGCAACCTGGTTTGTGCAGCTGCTTGCGAAACGACCGGCACTTGAAACAACCGCCTATGCCATTGTAGCGTGGGTCGGAGTCAAGCTTGCTGTCATCACCCTTGCGCACGAAGATATCGGTGTCCTAGACCACCACTTTCCGCACAGCACAGGCTGGACACTGGTCTTCTACGGAATACTGATCGCAATAGCCCTCCTCGGATGGTTTGCACCGCAGAAAAAATCGAATACCGAAACATTATAAAGAGCCAAGGGGACAGGTCCCCTGGCTCTTTTTGCGGCTGGGCCACGGGGTCTGTCCCCCTGGCTCCTTTTGTGGCTGGGCCATGGGGTCTGTCCCCCTGGCTCTTTTTTCAAGAAGGATTGGCGCCATGTTTTGTGGAACTTATGGTGGAAGTCATTATAAGAAGGAGTTCAAAAAATGAATGACCGCCACGAAAATCTTTTCACCCAGCTGCAAGCTTATAGGGAAGATATTCTGCTTGTGTTAGAAGGAATTACCGCCGGTCAGGCAGAGATTGTTCCCGATAAATTCCGTAATAACATCAGATGGAATATGGGGCATATTTATCTGGACCAATATTTATGGATTGAAGCGGTAACGAAGGAAAAATCACCGGTGCCGGAAGCATTCCGCACCTGGTTTGGCTATGGCTCAACACCTGCTGATTTTACTGAAGAAACACCCTCATTTAATGAACTTAAGGACCTGCTTAGACAGCAGCCAACAAGCCTGAGGAAAGCCTATGGCCACCGCCTTGAAGAAGAATATCCGCCAACAGAAATGGGAATGCAGACAATCGAACAAGTGCTGATCCGGACGATTTTTCATGAAGGCATGCATCTGCAGGCTATCATGGATATTCGGAAGTGGCTTTGAGCCAAGGGGAGCCAAGGGGACAGGTCCCTTGGCTCTTTTTGGGAATGGGCCATGGGGTCTGTCCCCCCGGCTCGAAATAACTCTTGACCTCTTGATATCCATATTTTAGAATTGATTTTAATTATTGGAGAGCGATGATGAAGAATAGTAGGCATTAAGAGTGTGGCAGAGAGCTGATGTTGGGTGGGAATCAGTACAGGATTAATGCTGAATGGGCTTCTGAGCTTCCGGGCTGAACTTGCAGTAGGTCCGGCGGAGCGCCTTACCGTTACAAGAGGCTAAGTATTGGAACCTTTGGTTTCAGTATGGATAAGTGCGTTTACTTATTGTGAACGAATGAAGGTGGCACCACGGGTTACTCGTCCTTTTTGGAGGGGTAGCCCTTTTTGTATTTCATCCAACTTTAAACTAGGGGGAGGCATTATGGGGAAAACGATTTTAACGGGGATAAAGCCTACTGGGCGCATTCATTTAGGGAATTATATCGGGGCGATCAAGCCTGCATTGGAGCTGGCTGATTCAGGGGAATACAGTGCGGCTTACTTTGTCGCCGATTATCATGGACTGACCAAAATCCATGATGGGGCCGAAGTTAACGAGTTATCATATGGGATTGCTGCAACATGGCTGGCATTGGGACTTGATCCTGACAAGGTGATTTTTTACAGGCAATCAGACATTCCTGAAATCTTTGAGCTGAACTGGATATTAAGCTGTTTTGCATCCAAAGGGCTTATGAACCGTGCCCACGCCTATAAAGCCGCTGTTGAAGCCAATAAGATTGCTGGGAAAGATGCCGACTTCGGTGTGAACATGGGTTTGTTCAACTACCCAGTGCTGATGGCCGCCGATATTTTGATGTTCAAGACGGAGGTTGTTCCTGTCGGGAAGGATCAGATCCAGCATATTGAGATTGCCAGGGATATTGCAGAAAGCTTTAATCATCATTATGGCGAAACATTTCTGCTGCCAGAGTATAAAATTCAAGAAGATACAGCAGTGCTGCCAGGCTTGGATGGCCGGAAAATGAGCAAAAGCTACAACAATACGATCCCTCTTTTTGAAGAACCAGGCAATCTGCAGAAACTTATCAACAAAATCAAAACAGATTCACTGCCGCCAGAGGCGCCGAAGGATCCGCAGTCTTCCGTATTATTTATGCTGTATAAAGAATTCGCTTCAGCTTTTGAAGTTGAAAAGATGAGAGCAGAATATCAGAAAGGCATCGGCTGGGGAGAAGTGAAAAAGGAGCTCTTCCATACAATGAATAGATTCATGGAGGAGCCGCGGGAAAAATATAAGGAGCTGATGTCCTCGCCGGCAGCAATTGATAAGATTTTGCAGGAGGGAGCAGAAAAAGCCAGGGCTGTCAGTGCACCGTTTTTAAAAGAAGTAAAGAGGAAAATAGGGTTCACTGTATAACTGTTTAACCAGCAGGATTCTAACTTCCCTGCTTTATAAATGCCATATGAATCTGATTGGGGGATATTTTGAGGGCAAAAATAATCGTATTCCTACTTACTCTTTTCACCTTTCTTACATGGCTGTTCATGGCCATCTATTTTTCTACAGAGAATGATTGGTGGTCTGTGCTTGAAAGCAGAGAGACCAGCTATGATACAGCTGTAGTTGGAGTATCTTATGTAAAAGTTCTCTTGGGCACAGGTCTATTTCTAGCGGGGGGAACCTTAGTGTACATGTTAATTTGCAGAAAATGAACCAGGGGGTCAGGTCCCTTGGCCCATTTTGAGGCTGGGCCAGGGGACCTGACCCCCTGGCACGAAATGAGGAGATATTTTGGAGAATCAAATAACCTATAAGATCTGGACAGTGGTGATGATTCAGGATGGAGATAAAGTGCTGCTGCTGGACAGGCAGCATGACCACTTTAAGGGCTTTCTTCCGCCGGGCGGGCGAGTGGAATTCCCGGAGAGCTTTACTGATGGAGCAATCCGGGAGGTCAGGGAAGAAACCGGCCTTGAAGTGAGCAATCTTGTATTTAAGGGGATTTCGGAGTTTGTGAATCCGGTGAAAAATGAGCGGTATATGATGATGAATTATTGGACGAAGGACTTTGAGGGCGAACTGCTGGAGAATCCGCCGGAAGGGGAGCTGCATTGGATCAGCATAAAAGATGCAAAAAATTTGCCGATGCAGGAAGATATCAAAATGAGATTTGATTTGTTTTTCGAGCCGGGGACATTTGAGATTCAGACGGTTTGGGATGAGGAGAGGAATGGGTCGGGGGCCATTATGATTAAGAGAACATGAAGAGCCAAGGGGACAGGTCCCTTGGCTTTTTTTTTGAAGCTGGGCCACGGGGTCTGTCCCCTTGGCTCACAATTTGGGAATGCTAAAAACGAGGTGAGGGCTATTGAAGAGAGTAGTATTTTTCTTATTGTCTATACTCTTAGTGAGTTTATCAAATGAAGCTGGAGCTGCAGAACCAAAACATAAAATAGTCGCCAAATCAGACAGCATCACTTTGCATGCCATAGAGAGGAATGGTCTTTTTTACGACTTTAAATTGAATTTTCAGGGAAGTGAGTATTCCAGGCCCTTCTGGATAAATGCATCCAATCCCACTTACGCCCCTGAAATCCATAACGAGGATATTAATGGTGATAAAAAGAAAGAACTGATTATTATCCTGACCAAAGGTTATGGTACAGGCGTCTTAGAGCAAGAAGTGGCTGTCTTTCATGTAAATGGCCAGCCGTTGAGAGAAGTACTGGTTGACAACCCAATGGCAATTGTAAATAAGAATATAAAATCAAGCTTAACAAAAAACAAAGCAGTGATAACGATTGGACAGAAGTCTTATCAAATTGATGTTAAAAAGTTGAAGCTTTTACCTGATACCATATTTCCAGAGATTAACTTTGGCAGCATCATTAAGTACGAAATAAGAGATAATAAACTTTATGCTGTATTGTATCCCCAGCTGTCTCCAGGTGCTTTTGCAGGCAGCATTGTCATTGGATATGAATACCGGGATCGTATGTATCAGGCAAAATCAATAATTTTTGTGAGCCAGGGGGACAGGTCCCATGGCTCTTTTTAAAACTGGGCCAGGGGGTCGTCCCTGTGGCAAGTCATTTTGTGATGTCAAAACTGATAATAATAAAAAGACCTAAGGGCAGAAATATATTTTAATGTAACAGGCGGGTTGATCCAGGAAGGATAACCGCCTTTTTTATTGAATCCTTATTCTATAAAAGTGCAGTTTAAATCAAGTTCTTGTTGTTAAAATAAAAATGGGCCAAATTTCCCCGTAGTTAGGACGGTGTATGATGAAGAATCCGCGGAACATAGTACTCTTTATTGCTCAAAGCTTGGATGGATACATCGCAACAAAAGAAGACTCATTAGAATGGTTATTTAAAGTAGAGGGTGAAGGTGATAATGGCTACTCGGAATTTTATGAAGAAATTGACACAATCATTATGGGCAAAAGAACATATGACTGGATAATGAAACACGAAAAAGGTCAATTCCCATATAAAAATAAAGACTGTTACGTCTTTTCCAGGTCTCAATTAGAAGATACAGCTGATGTTAAGTTTGTGAACGAAGATATTGTAGATTTCGCCAATAGTCTTAAAAAAGAAGAAGGAAAAAATATTTGGGTAGTTGGCGGCGGAGAATTGTTACACACGTTTTTGAAAGAAGAATTACTCGATGAATTGTTTATCACAATTGCTCCTTCCATCATCGGAGATGGAATCCCATTATTTAAATCCGGCGATTATCAGCTGGACTTAAAACTTAAAGGGACCCGAACTTTTAACCAATTTGTTGAAATACATTACACAGTAAAAAAGTGAGCCAAGGGGACAGGTACCTTGGCTCATTTTGAGACTGGGCCACGGGACCTGTCCCCCTGGCATGTTTAAGGGGGAAAAATAATGGAAGTGAGAATGGAGTATTATGTTCTCGGGCTACTCACAATATCATTTATGTTTTTCAATATTGCTGCCTATTTGATGGGTGGTGTAAATGAGCCGTACAGAGACCTATTATTAACTATTGCAGTCGGTCATTTTGTGATGTCAAAACTGATTATAATTAAAAAGAAAGAATGAGCCACGGGACCTGTCCCCCTGGCCTCATTGAAACTGAGGGGACAAATTGAAAATAAACATTATTATTTCACTCTCATTGGTTTTAATAACACTTTTAGGAGTATTTTTGGGTGTGTTTCAATTACCGAAAAATCAAACTAGGGATCAAGTATTAAGCTATTTAAATGCTAGAGAAGATGCTCCATTAATTAGTTCGGCCGAGTTGGTTTATGATTGGAAAATGGGCAGATATATGGCAGATGTTAGATATGAAGATGAGTTGGATGTACGATACAGCTATATTTATGATAAGGAAAATAAAAAGGTTCGGGTCTATAATATTATTAAATCTAATCAAGGTATGGAGGGCGGAGTGCAAGAAGGTAAACATGACAGCTTGGATAATTATTGATAGATTCCTGATAAAACCATGGGAACATCAATTCACTTCTGGTCATTTACCTGATAAAAACTGAATTTGTAAAGTGAAGTGCTATTTAACTAACAAAGGCTATGCTCAAGATCAGCTGGCATAATAGGGAGGATTTCTTTATTTTTAGTTTGCTTGGAGAGTATAGTAATTAAAGCAGGGGGATTATGAATTTAATGTTATCTGGTTTCTTAGCATGTGTCGCTGCTACTATATTATTGGTGATTCTATGTGCCAAAATCATAAATGTTTTTGTCAAAAAGAAACGTTTCCCTAATAAATTACTGATAGCAGTATTGGCTGGGGTTATTTTGGTTTCTTCAATATATGTGTATGAAACGTACTTTTTTACCTTTAGTAAAATTGACAGAGACAATGTCCAAACGGGACCTGGATCTGTCACATCACCCAATAAAGAACTTACTGCTGCTGCTTTTTATGAACCATATGGCGGCGCGGCAGGCGGTGTTAACGTCTGGGTTGAAGTCACAAACAATCATAAGAAGAATAATGTTCAAACTGTTTATTATGCTGATGCAAAAAGTGACTTTTCAATGAAATGGATGGATGAAGACACCCTGTATATCCTCAATGACGACCCCGACTATCCAAATTTAAACAGAAGCATCAAGTTAAAAATCGGCAGAGAAATTTATCACGAAAATGGATTGGCTTGTAAAAGTCTGCTAATGAAAGACGAATTTGAGACTTGCTACCAAAACTAATATCTTCTATGTTCCGGTTCAGCTGCTGCCAAACCAGGCAGCTTTTCTTATATAACTTATTAGGCAGAAATGACGTTCTGGATCGTTCTCTTTACGGTTGTATTACGTAATAGAGATAAGATGCTTATTCTGTTGAAAAAAGGCGATGAAATCATCGCCAATTTAAGCATCTTTTCTTGAACGTTCCTTATGATAAATATAATCAACCCGTTCTTTGGTTTTCATAAGCATTGAAGATAAAATTGCTGTGTAAATAGTTGTTAAAAGAATTGCAATAATTCCTATGCCCAACAAATTATTATCACGATGCATCAATACCACCACCTTCTTTTAGTTGCAATAATATATTGCTCTTGATGCTTATTTTTATTCAAAAAATCAAGGAATCGGAGCAGTTGGCTGTTGATACTCAATTCACTTTTTCCAGATAACAGCTGCTTATGTTTTGGATGGCTGGTAAGCCAGATACCTTTCTTATCTCACAAAAGGGGGCAGCCTTCTGTAATGAAGTTAAGTATATGAGATAACATATGCCGGCCAAAGGCGGGTATTAGTGCATAGCATCTAATTGCGATGGGAAATCTATTGAAAAATATGGGAGTGACTTTCATGAGGAAAGTGATCGTTCTTTTCACCATTTTATTTATACTTACAAGTGGTGATTTTGTTAATGCTAAACCTTCCGAACCCAAGGTAATTAAACCTTATGCAGAAGATTGGTATGTCACTCCAGAAGATATTATTAAGGATATTGTATTTCCCTCAATTGATAAAAAAGTGACGCAGGAGTATTCAGGCAATGATGAAGCGATCTTTGGGTGGCAGTTCCAAAGAATCGTCGGTATTGTTTACAATAATAATCATTCTTATGATATTTCCATAAATATTCAAGTTCCAGAAGGAAGTAGCACACTCGGCAACTATGCACATGACCTTGTTAAAGTTAGGGTATCACCATCTTGTGATAGTCCTAAAATTGGTTGCAGTCATGGATTTAAAGTAGAAATAGTAGAGTACAGCCATTTGTCATGATAAGTTCTAAATAATACTTTGTTTGAACAGCGGCGTTTTAAATCAATTTTTGATAACAGTTGTAAAAGAAATACAATTAAACTGCAGATGCTTATGCTAAATCGGCTGCCAATCAGGCGGCCTTTCTTTTGTATAACAAACGGGGTGTAATGTATAACAAAATTTTGACTGACATGTAACTATTTAAAAGTTAGTTCGTCTGTTTATTTACACAAGGCGGCATCATATAAAATTGACGAAAATAATATCTTTTATAAGTATTTTGTTTATGATCTGAGTTAATGTGCGATAACGGTTTTATTAACAACCCCGCAAAAGCATTCCGAATCCAAGAGATTTTCTTTAAAAAAAATGCCGGCATAATTGCTGGATAAAATTGTTTATTCTAATGCCCAGACGTTAAATGGGTTTCTGATTTTGAATAACAATTAGGTGAACAATTGGAGAAATAACTAAACAAATAGATAAGGCATGGAGTTTTAAAAACGGGACAGCAAATATATTGTTGGAAGTAGGATATATAAAACAGATACTCCAGCTTATTTTGCGAATATAGAGGGGAAAGAAATACTGTTGTTCCATTATTAGGTATTTATGGCTCAGATCGGAGGTAAAGTTTATTTGTTTACCAGAATTGGATTAGCTGCGTTAGCTCTAATAATCTTAGTAACAGTTTATAGGTTGATAGCCATTCAAGAGGGAGTTGACCAAACCTATTTATTACCGATGGGTTTTGAGGGATGTGTAGTAATTAATTACAATGTGAAGGGTGCAAGGCCACTAAAAATAGATAACAATGAAATTGTTTATAAGGTTCCTAAGAGTGGGGTTTTAAACACTTCTTCCCCATCTGATTTTGGCTGGGTCAATGAACAGCATTCTGGAGGATACCAATTACGTGCGTTTTATGTTGACGGCAAAGGAAATAAAATTAAAGAATTACATCAAGAAAAAATAAGGTTAGGAGCGAACGGAGCAGCTCAAGAGGAGGGAAAGCCAGAAAGACAATATTCCTATCAGATTTTTGGTTCAGAAGACATTGAAAACAAAGGTTGTCCAGCACTTGATAGATAGAAACTGCTTCTATTGCACTAATGGATGCTCACGTTCCAAACCAGGCAGTTTTTTTTCCACATAAGTGGCAGTCGAAGAAGGAATTTTTACTTCTTATTCAAAGGGGACTTAAGATGAATATCACCATCCGCAAGATGCACTACCAAGATACAAAACAAGTTCAAAGCATAGCGAAAACAACTTGGAATGCCACATATGAGGGCATAATCCCCTTAGAAGTACAAAATAATTTAATAAAGTTAAATTATAGTGATGAAAGTATGAAACAACGTATAGAACGTTCTATAGTTTATGTTGCAGAAGTTGAGGGAGAAGTTGTCGGTTTTGCAAACTATTCTACAGTGAGGGATGGCGGAAAGGTCGAATTGGCGGCTATTTATCTTTATCCATAATTCCAGGGCAGAGGGATTGGCACTGCTTTGATACAACAAGCGGTTAAAGATTTAAAAGGTATAAAAGAAATTTATATCAACGTCGAAAAAGATAATAAGATTGGCATGTACTTTTATGAAGCGAAAGGTTTTGAAACAGTTAAAGAATATGAAAAAGAGTTCGATGGACATATCTTAAAACAAGTACGGATGGTAAAAAAAGTTTAATTGCTAACGGGTGATTATGATGCAGACTAGCTGCCATATCACGCTTTTAAAGTTACTTCATCTGTTTATTCAAAAAGGAGGCATCACATGAAATTCACAAAAATCTTATTACCTATAAGTATGTTGTGTATTTTCTTAGTGGGATGCAATAAAGGTCTTATTGACAATCCGGCTCCAAAGGACTTTCTTAGCGATGATAGTGCTGATATATTTCTTCTGGGTGGAATTGTGTATTCTAATGCCCAAGATGTTGATTGGGTTTCTGATCTGGAATATCAATTGGGTGAACAAATTGGAGAAATAACTAAAATAACAGATAAGGCCGGCAGTTTTAAAAACGGTACGGCAAATATATTACCTGTTGGAACTAAAATATATGAAACAGATACTCCAGCATATATTGCAAATGTTGATGGAGAGGAAATACCATATTTAAAACAGATTGAAGGTTAATCGTTACTATGGTTCAGATCGCTGCCTAACCGATGCTGCTGAAGCTTGTTCCGATCAAGGAAAATGATAGCCAGAGGAATGATACCTTCTTTCATATTACTTTTTGAAAATTCCATAATTTGATATGATATAAGTAAAGTAATTAGACAGAGGGAGTGCTTAAATATGGAATACATAACACTTAATAATGGGCTGGAAATGCCTATAGTAGGTACAGGTACAAATACGTATGGAAAAGAAAACAACGATTATAACGGGGCGTTAACAAATGAAATTCCTGAACTGGCATCAGCAATTGAGCTGGGTTACCGTTCCATAGACGCAGCCATCATGTATCGAAACGAAAAGCTTGTCGGAAGTGTGTTAGCAGAAAGCAAAGTGCCTCGGGAAGAGTTTTTCATTACAACCAAAATTCCAGCCAGTGAAGAATATATTTCTTCCAAGGAAGCTACCCGGGCAGCTATTGATAATAGTCTGAAAAACTTCCAGACAGACTATCTTGACCTGCTTCTTATTCACTTCCCTATCGAGGACAAAGTACAGCTTAAAAACACTTGGGAAGTCTTTGAAGAATATTATGAAGCGGGCAAATTAAAAGCAATCGGTGTTTCAAACTTTGAAAAAAATCATCTGGATGAATTGAAAAAATTCGCCAAAGTGAAGCCGGCTGTTAATCAGATACAAATCAACTTAAAAGAACCCAACAAAAATCTCCTTGCCGTATTAAAAGACGAGGAAATTACCCCTGTTGCCTGGGGACCTATGAAAGCCGAAGCCCGCCAAAAAGAAGCTTTGGATGAAATCGGTAAGATCTATCATAAATCCGGTGCACAAGTCTTATTAAAATACCAAATCCAACGCGGTGTGATTGTTATCCCTAAATCTCACAACCGAGAAAATCAAGCGTCTAATCTAGACCTTTTCAATTTTGAATTGACTGCGGAGGATATAGAAAAGATAGAAAACCTATAAATGCTTAGTCCTTTATCCTGGTAATATGAATAATATTGCTGGGATTTTAATTTTTTTTGAGCAATTCAGCTGCCATTTCAAAAAAAATGCAATTACCTTATTGTTAATATATGGTAAAATAAGTTAATGAGGAGGCGATTGAAATTAAACGAACGCCATTTGAGCCACCAACCGATTTTTACGATGAACGGTTAAGCAAAGTTGATGAGCAAATCTGTTCTTTGCTGAAACAGCGGAGGGATATTTCAAACGATAACCCAGGGATTCCGTCTGATCATTTTATCTCTAACTGGGCTATAAAATATGATCTCTATGAAGAGTATTTGAAGGCGTTATTCGGGGGAATGAGAATATACGATTTCTTTAAACCGCGTATTGAACCGGCTGGATTCAGAAAACACCTATCGGTTTTAAAATCGGTTGAAAAAGATGATCGGATATATTCCATAACCGTTATTCGGCAGTATGAGAATGCCAGCGTTATACAGCTGCATATTGATTGGGATGAGCCGGATGATCCGCCAATCGGCCGGCATCATCATAATAGTTTTGAATTGTTTTTAGGAGAGCAATACGATTGCTGGCAGTCTCGTGGTGGTGGCTCAACAGGGCATTTTACATACAGCTTCATTGTTTCTCCGCCATTGCCTGACGATATTTCCAATACAAAGATAGTCTTTAAAGAGTATAGCGACACCTTTAAGGAAAAGCCAACAGGGCTTGAAATTGTTATGAATATAGAATAATAAGCTAAATGCGGGAAGGCTTAAGATCTGAATGTAAGTTGGTCAGGTCTTTTTTTTGATTAACAAACTGGGCAGGATGGTGAAAGAAGAGCTGCATAGCACAAAATAAAAGTAACCTATAAGAATTACATAGTATTCAAGAAATATGAATGTGATCGGGAGTCATTGATTAGTACTGGCTAGAATTTTTAACTGCTAAGTTGGGGAGTGGAAAGCATGAAGATATGCCAGCAGTGGAGCCAACAGGATAGTGAATATATAAGAAAGAAAGTAATCGAGCATAATTTAAGAAATGTTCCTGACACAGTAAAACATCCAGTGAAAAAAGTAAGTTTCATACTTAGAGATGAAGTAGATAATATCTTAGGCGGAATAACAGGCACAATATTTTGGTACCATCTACATATAGATTTCTTATGGGTGGATGAAACTCTAAGGGGAAAAGGTTATGGAGAGAAGTTATTAGAAAGCATAGAGGAAATTGCCGTGACTAATAAATGCAGATTAATTCAACTGGATACGTTTAGTTTCCAGGCACCAAAATTTTATCAAAAGTATGGTTATGAAGTGGTTGGGATAGTTGAAGAACACCCAGCAAAAGAACTCCAATAATATTTTCTGCTGAAAAGATTGGTTTAATAGCATTTTCAATATGAGCGTTAATCCAAAAAGGATTGACGTTCTTTTTGTTGAATACAATGTTACTAAAGGGTTGCATTCTTTTTGTTTCCAATAAGCAAGATGGAGACCCAGAAATTATTTATTTTAAATTGAAATAGAGTTATTGAACTACCCAGGTCTACGTTCTAATCAGCTGTAAAACCAGGCAGCTTAACTTATATAATTTACGGGGCAGATTTGTCTCATGCAGTTTAGTTGAAGAAGGATTTTTTCACCTTCTATCGAATTTGATAAGAAATAGAGCTGTATACGGGGGAGAATTAATGGAACACTCATTTCTTGAAGAACATGTTCTTCATCTTGAAAAGCGATTAATGACATATCAAGCTAAAGAATTAGACGAGTTGCTGGCTAGTGACTTTGTGGAATACGGAAGTTCTGGAAATAAATATGATAAAAAAGCTCAGTTGGACGCTGTTAGTGAAACAAAAACCAATAATCACATACGACTCACAATATCAGATTTCAATATAAAATTTTTAAGCGATGACATAATCCTGGCCACCATATCAAACCTATCAGCATGAAGAGAATAAAAAAGCATTACGAAGTTCTATTTGGAAATTAAACGATGGAAATTGGCAAATGGTGTTTCATCAGGGCACACCAACTTTAAAATAGAAATCGAGCAGATTGTTTGTTGAAACATTGCGTTGGTCGTTCCTGGACTGTGCTACCATAAAGCTCTAATTTGTTTGCTTCCCCAACTAAAGGGCAGAAGAATTTGAGAAGAAAGGGCATACCATTTGGGCATTTTTAAGTATCTTGAAGAAATGCAGAAGGACTTAATAAAGTATGATTCAGCTACCTTTGAGAAAAAATATTATGAAATATGTCTTGAAAAATCAGGAGAAATGGAAGGTTAATTGGCAACAGGCAAAAAATTGATAGAAACTCCAAAAACAATCCAAAGCTTTTGGAGTTTCTTTTAAGCGTTATCCCTGTACCGGAGCGGTCTTCATTTCAAAGATTTTTTGGAGCGTAAGGATATGCTTTGTCTTCTCGTCATCGTCTTCTGTGTGGAGATACCACTCCACAAGCCTGTACCCGAATAGAAGAAGTATCATCTCGTAGATGCAATGATCAGCACTATGAGATACTCCACCCGCATATTCCGAAAAGCCTTTATAATAAGCGGGAACGCATCTTTGGTAATATTCGACCATGTGATCGGTATCCGCTTCATCCGCAATAAGGCTTGCGAGATCTTCCCCCAAATAACCCCAGCCGCATGTGTCCCAATCAATGAGTGCAATTTTTCCATCCGCATAAATCAGGTTGGCCACCCAGAAGTCCCGGTGGCATAGGACAAGGGGCAGTCTTTCAATATGGGCAAGTATCTCATCAGCTTGATTATCGATTTCTATGAGCATTTGCCGTATGTGCTGCGGCAATTCGCAATCTTCCGAGCGTATATAATTGTATACGACCGGCCATGAACGGTAATGCAGATACGTATTCTTCATGAGATCTGCATGGCTAAGATTACTCAGGTTCTGCAGCACTGCCGGCCGCTCCTTATACAGTTTGCCTTGAAAGCGTCCTAACTCCAGCGCGGCCTGCTCATACATATTACCGGTCAAGTCTAAACCAGTTACACCATCGATATATTCCAGCCACAGCTGGAATTCATTTTCTTCGGCATTCAACTCAGCGTGATAACATGCCGGCCAGCGTAATGCTTCTGAGAAGACCGCTCCCAATCCGGATGTATAGAGATCATATTCCCGGCGCCATGAATCGGGATCTCCATAACGCTCCCATTTCTTCTGGACTTTAAGCACAATACGATATGGTAATTTCTTGTCATCAGCGGTTTCGGCAATTCCTGTTACCAAGTACACACTTCCCACAGTTCCGCCCTGTAAAGGCATGGTTTGGCAGTCGGCAGAGACAATATCCTCTTTGAACCGTTGGCTTAAGATATGGTTCAGCGTCTTAGAATTAATAATCATTTCTTCCTTCCTCCGTTTGCTCCCTCTGAATGGAGAGAATTTGGCTTCAAGATCTCTTTTCGTTATGTCTTGGACAACTCGGTCCTTGCTGGCTGTTTGCGGACGCAAAAATGCCACGGACCAGCAGCCTCTAAAGAAGCTGCTGTCGCGCGGCATCAGGACGTAAAAAAGATACGACCTTCATCGTATCCTGCAACAGCAATATTCACGAAAGGTTACTTTAAATGGCATACCAAATAATACGGGAGAATCCCGCTTTTTTTCGCGCATGCCTGCTATTCAGTTTTAAGGCCAAATCACCATAAAAGTAGTTGCCATTAAAAACACATCTCCCTTCAGTTAAGGAATTTGCTTATCGCTGGTTGACTTGAAACATTAATTGGCAGGTCATTCCGTTTGCAGACCTGTCACTTTATTTACTAAAGCAGCAAACAACAAGAAATTAGGCGAAGGGGACAGGCCCCCTGGCTCTTTTCTAGACTTGCCCATAGGACCTGTCCCTGCGGCATTCTCAATCCGAAGCCGGCCGGCGTGAAGTATATGGATAAATAGGATCCAGCAGTTCAAATTCATAACTCTCGCTATTTACTTTTCCAACAATTTTCTCACTATCATAAAGATCCAGCATGAATCCGGCCATTTCCCTGGCGGTATGGTATTTTTGCACGTTGTCACGGTAGCTGAATTCTTCTACTTCGCGAGCGTTTATAACAAATTCAGTTTCTGTCATAGCCGGCGCAAGCACTTTTACTTTCATGGCAGCTCCCTGATCCTGAAGTTCCTGGGCGAGCCCTTCTGTAAATGCACTCACATAAAACTTAGTAGCAGCGTACGTTACCCCGTTTGGTACCATTCTATAGCCTACATCAGAAGCCACGTTGATTAATTGGGTGCCTGCCTTTTGAGAATAATCATGTGTGTATAAAGTGGAAAGGGTTGTGAGTGCTTCAATATTGACTCTGAGCATCTTTTCAATCTTTTGTACATTCTGTTCGGCAACGGGGGCACTGTTTCCGAAACCGGCGTTATTGATCCAGGTTTCAATATCGTATTCTTTTAAACTCTCATATAAAGAATGAACATTTTCGCTTTCAGAAAGATCTGCCGGCAGAATTACCACATCCAGATCGGCGTTTATGTTGTGGATTTCTGCTTTTAGCTTATGCAGCTGATCTTCCCGCCTTGCAGTCACAATGACATTTTTATTGCGTGAAGCAAATGCAAGTGCCGCTTCGTATCCAATTCCTGAACTGGCGCCTGTAATCACCGTATACTTCATGAGAACTCCCCCTTCGAAATATTTCACAATTCATACTTATCTTACTGTTAACATTAACCAAAATGCAAATGAACGTAGGAGACCTGTCCCTGTGGCCTTACCGAAACCAGGCCGCTTTTCATTTCCATAAAAGGGGTATATCTCAATGAAGGAAATGATAAAGCGTTAGTTAAAGTAATAGAATCGAACGAAGAGGAGAGGCATTAAGATGGAATACTATAAATATTTACGGCAGTTTGTAGGGGAAAGACCAATTATTCTGCCTGGTTCTGTTGTCATCATCTTGAATGACCAGGATGAGGTGCTGCTGCAAAAAAGACGCGAGGGTTATTGGGGGCTGCCCGGCGGTTTAATGGATCTTGGAGAAAGTTTTGAAGAGGTGGCAAAAAGAGAGGTATTCGAAGAATCAAGGCTGGTGGTTGAAAACTTAAAATTACTAAATGTATTCTCTGGTTCTGACTATCACATAAAGACTCAAAATGGTGATGAAATTTATTCGATAACAGCTGTTTATTATACCAGAGATGTAAGCGGAGAAATGAAAATTGATTATAGCGAGTCAGAAAAAATGCAGTACTTTCCCATAAATCACTTACCTGACGACTTAACTGATGAGTATAGAGGGTTCATTGAAACCATACACAGCTTGTGAAAAATGAATTTAGAGCCAAGGGACCTGACCCCTTGGCTCTTTTTGAGCCACGGCCCTGTCCATCCGGCCTTCTCATAAAAGCCCTTTTTTAGGCACATAGTAAAATGAAAGCTCCTTTCAGTCTGTTTGTCCTATAACTTATGGTTCATTGACTTAGCCGTTTCTTCTGGTATAGATTGTATTATCCTGCAGCGAGAAAGGGGGTTGTGTATGAAGAGCATAAGGAGCCGGCTGTTTTTGATGCTGCTTGGCTTTATTATTTTCCCGTATTTTTTGCTGGTTATCATCATATACACCAACACCAGGAGCAGTGTGGAGGACTATGAAATCGGCAAGAGCAGGGAGGAACTTGAGAAAACCAGATTGAATCTGGAACAGTATTTTACTGAAATCATCAATTGGCCTTATTCCTTATACAGTGAGCCGGAGGTTCTGCGGGTATTTGAGCAGGGAAGCCAGGACCGCCAAGCTTTCCATTCTTTTCAGGAAAGCTTGAAGCTGATTTCGGCTGCCCGCCCCGAAGTCAGACAGCTTCGGTTTTATTTTCACCAGAGCCGGGAGGCATTAACGGTTTACCGTTCAAAGCTTAGCGCTCCGAAGGTCCGGACATCGTATCTGGAAGAAGGACCGTTTCAAAGGCTTTACCTCTCTCGTGAAAACTATCTCATTGAACAGCCTGGACCTATCAGAAATTATAATAATGCTGCCATTATACCTGAGTCTGATCATACGGAGGTTATAACAGTCCACCATAAGGTTTCCAATGTACTTTCCGGGGAGTTTCTTGGTTTCCTTTCCATGGATATAGATGTATCTTCATATTCTCCGCTTATCAGCAGCCTGTCTAATACATCAGGGGCTACAGTCACATTATCCGATCAGGAAGGACGCATGATGTATGCCTCTAATTTCGGCACCCGTCAGGCATCGGAGGATGACGGAAAGATGGTGCTGTCAGAAAGCCTGGGCGAACCGCTCGCCGGCTGGAGGCTTTCCAAATCTCTCTCAAAAGAAGTTCTGTTTATGGACGCAAAGAAAACAGCTTTGACGAATATCTGGCTGGGGCTTGGAGTCGGTATGCTGGGTATTGTGATGATTCTTGTTATCTCCCACATTATTACTAAGCCGATTATCAGGCTAAGCGAGAAAGTTTCCGCCATTGAAGGAGGGGGGATCTATGTCAATCTTCTCACTCCCAGAAAGGACGAGATCGGGCATTTGGAAGTTCATATAAACGAAATGCTCAGCCGTATACAGACACATATCAATCGGGAATACAAGCTTGAAATAGAAAGCCGCAAGAATCAATTCCAGGCCTTAAAATCACAAGTGAATCCCCACTTTCTATTTAATGCCCTTCAAATGATAGGGGCTGTTGCGCTGCAGTCTGATGCCGGCCAAGTCTACAAGCTGATCATTTCGCTGTCAAAAATGATGAGATATTCGCTTGGAGCGGGCCAGTGGGTGTATCTGAGGGAGGAAATGAATTATATTGAGGATTACCTTACACTTCAAAAAGAACGATTTGGCGATGATCTGCATGCCAGCATAGAGGCAGATGAGGAGATTCTGTCTGCCAGGATCCCTAGTATGATTCTGCAGCCCCTGGTAGAAAACTACTTCAAGCACAGCTATGAGGAAGGTTGCCAAAGGGGAGCCCTTTTGGTTAAAGGGGAAAGCAAAGGAAGCGCCATTCAGTTGACTGTGCAGAATACAGGTGCATCTATCAGCCAGGAGAAGCTGCGGCAGTTAAGGAAGGCTATATCAGGCAGTGAGATTCCTGATTTACATACAGAGAAAGAAAGCGATGGTATTGGTTTAAAGAATATCCATGACCGGCTGAAGCTGAACTACGAGGGTAAAGCTTCTTTTACAATAGACACAATGAATGGGGAAGGCTTTCGGGTCACGATGCTGATCCCGTTCCTTCAAAGCCAGAGGGAGGAGGAACGATGAAAGTATTGATTGTTGATGATGAAAGGCATGTCCGGGCTGTTTTGCGCAAGCTCGGGCGCTGGGAGCAATTTGGCGTGACATCTATTCTTGAAGCATCAAACGGAAAAGAAGCCCTCCGGATTCTGAAGGACGAAGAGCCTGATATTATCTTTACAGACATTAAAATGCCTCGTATGAGCGGAATCGAGCTTATTGAACAAATCAACAGAATTTCTTTTTTAGGGAAAATTATCCTTGTCACAGGCTATAACGATTATGCATATATGAGAAAAGCCATTCAATTGAACAGCTTTGACTATCTTCTCAAGCCGGTAGATGCAGATGCACTGGAGTCTGTTATGCAAAGGGCAGCTGACGCCCTGAAAAAGGAAAGGGTAAAAGAAGCGGAAAGTGATGAATTCCTGGAAGAAGCCAGGCGTCTCCGCGCAGATCAATGGATAACAGAGATCTGTACAGGCAGAGAACAAAACGCTGAACTTCTTCTGCCTTTTTTGCCTGCTGAGGAGGCAGATCTGACACTGTTATCTTTCTACCAGATGCATGCCCCTGCCTCCTATATTCCAGCTCTGGCCAAAGAGCTGGAGTCAAGGAAGATTGGCAGCGCCTTTACTTTCCTAGGTGAAGAGAATCTGTGTATAGCGGTTACCGTAAAAGGGCATTGGCAGGAGGCGGAAGGATGGATCAGTGAACATATTCCTCTTCCCATCAGGCTTGTTCAGGAAACCCTGGACGGAGTCGATTCCCTCGCGGAAACGTTTCAAAGGCTGTACAGCCAGCTGGATAAAAAAGAGTACAGAAATATCCGGCGTCTGGATGAATTGGCGGCTGAAAACCGGATTCAGGAGATAATCAGTTATGTAGAGCAGTATTATATGGAAGATATCAGTCTGGAGAAGCTGTCCAAATTGTTTTTTTTAACAAGAGAGCATATATCCAGAAAGTTCAAGAAAGAGACTGGGGTGACGCTGTCCAGGTTTGTAGCGGATCTTCGGATACGGCAGGCAAAATCATGGCTTATCGAGTCGGAGGAATCAATCTTTTCGATTGCAACGATGCTTGGCTATCAGGACGAGAAATACTTTTCAAAGCTGTTCAAAAAGGAGACCGGTTTGACCCCGTTTGAGTACAGAACCAGCAGAAAGGAAGCGGAAGCACGTGAATAAATGGAGAAAAAAGCTGCTTGTCCTCACAAGCTTTGCCTGCTGCTTGATGGCGGTTTCCGGCTGTTCTTCAGAAGATGAAAAGGTGAAGAATCCTGACACAGGCAGACTGAGCCTGACCATCCGTAATCCCAAGGTGGAAATAGCCGGCGAATTTGAGAGGATGATCTCTGTTTATGAGAATGAAAACCCCAAGGTCGAAATAAACCTGGAGACAGTGGGCGGGGCTTCTGATGATTTTTCAGATATCAGGGCAAAGATTGCTGCTGGTGAAGGGCCGGATATTTTCACCAATGTGGGAAGCAGCTCTGTTAAAGAGTGGATCAGCTATTTAGAAGATTTGTCCGGGGAGCCTTGGGTCAATGAGGCATTTCCTCACACGCTTGATTCTATCACCCTTGGCGGAAATGTGTATGGGATGCCGGTCAGTATAGAAGGATTCGGGGTGATTTATAACCGTGATCTTTTTAAAAAGGCCGGGATTACCACTGTTCCCGATACATTTACAGAGCTCAAGGCTGCAGCGGTGAAGCTGAAGAGTGCAGGCATTACCCCATTTGCAAACGGATATTATGAAGATTGGAAGCTTGGCCATCATATGGCCAGCCTTGCTTTCCTGCAGTAGGGGGATCCTGAAAAGTTTATCGGGGATCTGAAGGAAGACAAAGCTGATTTTAAAGAAAATCCTGCGTTCCATGATTTATTTTCCTTACTGGATTTGACGGTGCAATACGGCAATAGCCGGCCTGCTGCGACAGACTACTATACAGAGGTCGAACTATTTACAAGCGGAAATGCAGCTATGATCCTGCAGGGGAATTGGATTCAGCCCCTGCTGGACCAGAAGGGGGTACCAGCAGGGATTTTCCCCGTCCCGCTGAATGACAAAGGAAAAACCAAAATTCTGGCCGGGGTCACGAATTACTGGGTGATCAACAAACAGGCTGCTTCTTCTGAAAAGAAGGAAGCGAAAAAGTTTCTAAATTGGATGGTTTCCTCGGAAACCGGCAGGAAGTTCCTTACAGAATCCTTTCAATTCATTCCTGCTTTTAAGCAAATTCCGGCACAGTCGGGGCCGATCGGCCAAGAAGTATTGAGGTTGACCAGGGAAGAGGGTGCCATGAATTGGCCATCCTATCCTCCCTGCATAAAGCAGGAACTCGGCGAAATCATGAAAAGCTATATCGTTAAAGAGAAAACACAGGCAGAAGCCCTGCAGGCTTTTGACCAGGCCTGGAAACAGGGAAACTGCTCAGGGCCCCTTCGTCAATGAGGGGTCCTTTGTGCTGGATTCACCAGAATAGGGAAGCCTTTAGGCAGCCAAAATGCCTCCCTATTATAGTTCAAATACGTTACCTAAGAGCCGGGAATTTACATACGGTTTAGTGCAAAGTGTCTAATTATCAATATAAGACGAAAAGGGAATCAAATCATGCCATATCCAGCATATGTTCAGCTTTATATACTCTATGTGTAGGGATGTGAAAACACCCCGTACACAACAATCACTGGGAGGAATACTAGATGAACATTCGTCAATTTGCTGCAAAGGCATCCATCGTTTCTTTAAGCGCAGCGATCCTGCTTGGAGGAAATATGCCTTCAGCATCTGCCAAAAGTACAGAAGGCGGGAAGGTCTACAAAGAAACATACGGAACTTCACAAATCACCCGCCAGGATATGAAAGACATGATTCAACAGCATAAAGACCAGCGTTATACGGTTCCTTCTTTCAATGCTTCAGAAATTAAAAATGTTAAATCAGCTGTAAAGACAGACGGAAACGGAAATGAAATACTCATGGACGTCTGGGATACATGGCCCCTGCAAAATGCAGACGGTACAGTAGCAGAATATAACGGCTATCATATCCTTTTCGGGCTTGCCGGAGATCCTGAATATGCCAATGACACATTTGTTTATATGTTTTATAAAAAAGCCGGAGAAACGTCAATTGATTCCTGGAAGAATGCAGGACGGGTTTTCAAGGACGATGATAAATTCAAGGCAAATGACAAGCATTTAGCCGGCCAGGTGGAAGAATGGTCAGGATCGGCTTTATTTACTGAAGAAGGAGAGATCCGTTTATTCTATACAAACCGCGGCGACTTTAATGAAAGCAAAGGGCTTTTCGGGAAACAGACCCTCACAACCGCACAGGTGAATGTTTCTGAAAAAGACGGTGGAACACTTGGGATTGACGGTGTAGAAGACCACAAGTCCATTTATGAAGGCGGAGACAGCAAAACGTACGAAACGGTTGATAAAGCTTTCGAAAACCGCAATTTCATGAACAACCATACATTCCGCGACCCGCATTATATCGAAGATAAAGGCCGGAAGTATCTTGTATTCGAAGCCAACACAGGTACTGAATACGGTTATGCAGGAGAAGAGTCTCTATTAAACCGTGCTTATTATGGCAATGGAATGAAATTCTTCCGCGATGAGTACCAAAAGCTGCAGAACAGCCCGAAAAAGGATATTGCAGAGCTGGCAAACGGAGCAATGGGCATTATCGAAATCAATGATGATTATACCATCAAGAAAGAAATGAAGCCGCTTCTTGTTTCCAACACCGTGACAGATGAAATCGAGCGTCCGAACATCTTTAAGAAGGATGGCAAATTCTATCTGTTCACAAGCACACGCGGATCTAAGATGACAATCGACGGGATTGACGGCGAAGACATCTATATGCTTGGCTATGTGTCAGACAAGCTCACCGGACCATATAAGCCAATGAATAAAACAGGCATTGTACTGCATCATGATTTAAACCCTAATGATATCACTTGGACATATGCACACTATGTGATTCCGCAAAAAACGACTGACAGCTTTGTTGTCACAAGCTATATGACAAACCGCGGATTCTTTGAAGATCATAAGTCAACCTTTGCACCATCTTTCCTGCTTGACATTAAGAACCAAAAGTCTTCTGTTGTCAAAAATGGAATCCTTGAGCAAGGACAGATCACGTACCGTTAATACTACTGCTTTTTATGATAGCAAGAGAAAAAGGAAGATGCCCAAATGGCGTTTTCCTTTTTTCCATATGGAGGAGATCATATGATACCGAAGGGAAAAGTGATGCTCGCACTTACCGCGATTCTTATCTTATCCGCGATAGGCGCAATGATGCTGCTGGAAAATAATAAAGTCGGAAACAGTAAGGATTCTGGAGGAGGCATGAACCCAGGCCAGTCTCCAACCTATCGTCCAGTCTATCATTTCTCAGTGCCGGACGGCTGGAAAAATGATCCTCAAAAGCCTGTTTATTATAAGGGCGAGTATCATTACTATTATTTGTACAACAAAGACTATCCTTCTGGTAATGGTACAGAATGGCGGCACAGTGTATCTAAAGATTTACTTCACTGGAAGGATGCAGGGGTGGCGATTCCCAAGTATTCAGATGAAAACGGTGACCCCTGGTCCGGAACGGTTGTCATCGACCATGAAAACACGGCAGGCTATGGAAGGGATGCTTTCATAGCGATTGTGACCCAGCCTTCCGGAGATGCTGGCCGGCAGGAGCAGTTTCTCTGGTACAGTACTGATGGAGGCTATTCGTTTCAAAAGGGAGGCGAACATCCTGTATTGAAAAATCCGGGTACAAATGATTTCCGCGACCCGAAGATCATTTGGGATGAAGAGCGGGGACAATGGACCATACTTCTTGCTGAAGGTTCCCGGATCGGTTTTTACCAGTCACCTGATTTGAAAAAGTGGACATATACGGGCGATTTCCAAACCGAGGACATGGGTGTGCTTGAATGCCCTGATCTTTTCAGGATGCGGGCCGAAGATGGAACCGTTAAATGGATTTTAGGCATGAGCGCAAATGGCGAAGGTAAAGGAGAACCACATACGTATGCCTATTGGACTGGTGAGTTTGATGGCCGTACTTTTCAAGCTGATCAGGATAAAGCCCAATGGCTGGATCATGGGTTTGATTGGTACGGTGCTGTCACATTTGGAGAAAATGGCAGCGAGGAGCCTGCGTCAAAGCGCTATAGC
This sequence comes from Cytobacillus sp. T106, assembly GCF_040492155.1. Taxonomy (NCBI): domain Bacteria; kingdom Bacillati; phylum Bacillota; class Bacilli; order Caryophanales; family Bacillaceae; genus Cytobacillus; species Cytobacillus sp. T106. The sequence goes on from NZ_JBEUMK010000014.1 coordinate 58,239, forward strand.
TTTGCCTGGATGAACAGATGGGCTTATGCGGATATAACGCCCACCATGGAAGCTGACGGATTTAACGGATCCGATTCAATCATCCGGGAAATTCAGCTCAATATCGGAAGCCGGGGAGAGTATAAGCTGTTCTCCAAACCTCACTCCTCCCTTAACAGACTGGCAGAAGATTCGGCAGCAATGGAAAATATACAGGTAAATGGCGAGGTCCGGAAGCTTTCACCCAAAGGAGAAGCTTACCGGATCGAAGCGGAAATTGACGGAGGGAACAGCAGGAATTTCGGGTTCCGGCTAAGAGAATCAAAAGATTCAGCCCGCCATACAGACGCAGGAATAAATCTGGAAGAAGGATATTCTTACTTAAACCGGGCTAACACAGATAATCCAGATCGTGATAATCTGTATCAGGAAAGCCGGGCTCTATTCGACGGTGATTCCAGGAACATCCAACTGACCATTCTGGTTGATAGAACAAGTGTAGAACTATTCGTCAATGACGGAGAAGCTGTCCATACCCACCTGGTTTTCCCCAGCCCCGAAGACATAGAAATCTCTATCTATTCAGAAGGGGGAGAGGCCAGCTTCAGGAAGGTAAAAGTAGAGAGCCTTAGTGGATGAACCAAGGGGACAGGTCCCTTGGCTCTTTTTGAGCCATGGGACCTGTCCCCTTGGCTTGGTTTAAAGTACAATTACACAAAGAACACCACAGAGGAGATTCTAAATGATTAAAGGAATATATGAATTCGTAAGTGAAGCACAGTTAAAAAAGTATGCAGAGCTTGCTGTGCGGGCTGGTGTAAATCTGCAGAAAAATCAATTATTGATTATACATAGTGATATACAAAATGCTGTGTTTGCACGTCTGATCCAGTCGGCTGCCTACGAGGCAGGAGCTTCGAATGTATTTATAGATTGGACAGATGAACAGTCTGCCAAAGAATTTTATTTACATGCAGCAGACCGTGATATTGATCAGTTTCCTGATTGGCAGGCTGCCCGTTTTAGGGCGTGGGAAGATGCGGGTGCTGCTTATATCCATATTATTTCAGAAAACCTGGATGTATTTAAGGAGGTTCCTCCAGAAAGGATAAGCCGTTTTCAAAAAGCTTCTCGTACCAAATTAAAGGATTATCATGCGAAAATCAGATCCCACGAGATACGCTGGTGTCTGCTGGCTGTCCCATATGTTTCCTGGGCAGCTAAAGTATTTCCGAACCTAAGTAGAGAAGAAGCCTTACAGTCATTATGGGAATTAATTTTAAAAGGATGCCGGGCAGATGGAAAAGATCCTATAAAAGATTGGGAGAGTCATAACAGAGCTTTCGAGTCCCGCAAAAAAATCCTGAACGAGAGCCAATTCAAAGCCCTCCATTTTAAAAATAGCCATGGAACTGATTTATTAGTTGGCCTGCCTGAAAATCATCGCTACATCGGCGGCGGTGTCACAGATAAAAATGGAATACCTTTCTTTCCGAACATTCCTACAGAAGAAATATTTACAGCTCCCCATAAAAATAAGGTGAATGGCAAATTGGCCGGTACGAAACCTCTTATCTATGGGGGAAGTGTCATCGATGAATTTTATCTGATTTTTAAAGATGGGATGATTACCGACTATTACGCTGCAAAGGGACAAGAAGTGTTGCAAAATCTGATTGAAACAGACGAAGGTTCACATTATCTGGGCGAGATTGCCTTGGTCTCTAATAAATCACCTCTTGCTCAGACAGACACTCTTTTTTACAATACCTTGTTTGATGAAAATACAGCCTGTCATATTGGAATCGGAAATGCCTCTCCCTCCAATATTCAAAATGGCATTGGCCAATCTGAGGAAGAGCTGAAGGCCGCGGGTCTGAATGCCTCACTTTTGTTAGTCAATGTGACCTTTGGTACCGAAGATATGAAAGTAGTGGGCATTAAAGAAGATGGAACTGAAGTTTTGGTAATGAAGGATGGGGATTTTCAATTTTAAGGTTTCTAGCACTATATGAAAAAACAGGAAGTAAGAAGGAGAAATAAGATCCTGGAGAGAATTAATATTCATTCAGTTTTCAAAGGTGGCAAGAGCTGATTATGTGGAGAGATTATTTGACAAGTATTTCAAAAGAGTGTGAGTTTAAAGCACCTGCAACGGAAGCGGAGACCGCTTTAAGTAAGAAGGAACTAAAAGTTGAATTGCCGGATAAGTTGGCTGAATTATTCAAGGAAACAAACGGAGTTTATGGGAACTATGGAATTTCGTTTGTTTGGTCCATAGAACAGATGATTAAAGAAAATTTATTTTTTTGGACCCTTCATGAGCGAAGCGATTTTATGAAACCTCTGGATACCTTTCTATTTTTCTCTGATGCCGGAAATGGAGACTTATTTGGCTATTTAATAGCAGATGGAAGGGTTCAGACAGAGCATATTTATGTCTGGAACCATGAAGATGACAGTCGTTGGAGAGTAGCTTCATCTTTAGAGGAGTTTATCAGAGGATGGATGATTGGGGAGATATCTGTATGAGTTTTCCTTTGGAAAATCTGTAATTCATCCAGCAGCTTTATAATGGGCAGGTAAAGATAAGCATCAACATACTTGAAATAGAATTTTAAAATAGACTTCAGGAGGACACAAATGCAGCTTGGAAGTGATGATTATCAGTTTGAAGACAGTTATTTTGCTGTAGTGCATCCATTTACTTTTGTCGTGATAGGCATTTTTGTATTAGTAAGTGTAGCTGCTATTATTGCCTTAAAAAAAAGAAAAAAATAGATAATAAGAGTCTATGGTCAGCTGCCAAAAGGCAACTTACTTATAACGTTAAAGGGCACGTTAGACTCTCAATAATTAATGCCTTTTAATAAAAATGCCATGTGTATTAGTATCTCTAGGAGTGTTGAAATTGCAGTTATGGGATGATGAATTAGCTGATAATTACTTGGGTGAACTTCATGAAGAAACACTTCAAAAAGTTCAGCGGGAACTACAGGTCGATTTGCCTGAATCATATATAAACTTAATGAAGAAAAGAAATGGATTCTATTTGGCGAAGAAATACTATCCTACAACTATCCCTAATAGCTGGGCAAATAATTCAGTATATGTTAACGACTTATACGGAATAGGTGAAAAATCCGGGATAATCGACAGTATTTATTTGCGCCAAGAATGGGGGATACGAAGTAAAAAGTTAATCATTATTTCAGCAGAACCCCCTGCCTTTATTTGCTTGGATTATAGGCGCAGAAAAAATCCAATTGTTACATTTGTAGATGTTGAAGCAAACCAAGAGATAATATTAGCGAAGAACTTTGAAGAATTCATAAATGGCCTTGTTGAAGAAATTAAGGAACTAGAAGTGGAATCCTGTGAAGATACTTTGCTGACCCCACAACAGAAAGAGGATTATTACTCGAAAATTGATCATGTAATACTAAAAGGAAAGCCAGCTGAAGTAGACAGGGTTTTTGTGAAAATCCTTTCGACAAATAATGAATTAATTAGATATATGATTGAAAAAATGAGATATCATGAAAAGCCTAAAGTGCAATTTTATTTAATGACATTCTTATCTGAATGTGCGGAAGGAAACAATCAAGGAATCGTAGAGGACGACTATCTGCTGGAAGTTTTAAATGAAATTTCCAATAGTAAAAATCAAGATGCTAAAGGCTTAGCCCTTTATAGTTTAAACAAATTTAATAAAAGATTTGGCATCTAAAGTATCATTTCTGGAAACTGATATTTTACATTAAAATTAGTTGCATTTTGTTCCTGTCCTGCTGCCCTGAGAAGGAAATATAATTAAGAAGATATGGGTTTGTAAGCTCAGGACTGCTTGGTTCCAAGATCAGCTTCTTATTAAGGGTAGCTTTTTTAATGCAGGAAACGTGGCAGGATTGTTTAATAAGGAGTATTCGAAAAAGAAGCGTTAATCCAACAGGACTAACGCTTTTTTTGCAGTATTCTTTAACAAATAAAAAGGAGCAGGTATCCTATTTGAAAATAATTGTAACCTTTCTTGCAGCTCAAACGATTAATACTTGAAGACTAAACAAGGAGGGAACCATTTGGCCGGCAATGAAAGGTTAGGGGAGAGAATCGATCAGATCTATAAGAGTCATTATTTGGATGTATATCGTTTTCTTATTTGCTTTACTGGTAACCAGAATGATGCCGAGGACTTAACTCAAGAAGTTTTTTTACGAATCCTGAATAACTTGACCAGAGGCAAAAATATTGACCATCAAAGAACTTGGATTTTCTCCATTGCAAAGCATGTTGCCATTGACCATTATAGAAAAAGGAGATTTTCTTCCCTTTTTACCGACAGCTTCTTTAAACATATTGTCTCGGCCGAAAAGGAACCGGGAGAATTAATTGAGGAAAATGAAATGAAAAGGATTGTTCATGGTGCTATATCTGAGCTGAAACCAAAGTATAGGACTGTAGTGATCCTAAGAGGCATTAATGAATTTTCAATCCGGGAAACATCCGAGATCCTTCAATGCAGCGAGTCAAAGGTCAAAGTAGATTATCACAGGGCTTTAAAAATACTTAGGATGAAGCTTGAGTGGGATATAGAGGAGGTCATCGGGAATGCAAACTGATAAAGACTTGTTCGACTTAATAAAGGAAACATATCCAATCAACCCAAGAGAGAAATTTGTCTTGGACACTGCTGATAAACTCAAAAAATCGGCCAGGCAGATAAACAGAAGAAGCCGGCTCAAACAATTTACGGTTGCTTCAGCCGGTATTGCCATGTGCACATTGGCTCTTTCATGGTTCTTCTTTTATGGCGGAAAAGATATCTTTTATAACAACTTCTCCACTCCTCAAAATGAACATTCAGCTTCGACAGCAGCTATAAAAATCCAAGATCCTTTAGTATATATCTACCATTCACACAATCAGGAATCTTTTGTGTCAGAAACCTCAACGAATCACTCAGATGATTTGTTTCACAAAGAAAGAAATATTTCACTGGTGGGTGAGCGGCTTAGACAAGAACTTAAAAATTATGGAATTCATGCTATCCATGATAGCACGAATATTAAGGCGGAATTAGAAGAAAAAAGACTCTCGTATAGAGACGCATATAAAGTTTCCAGAGTACCACTCGAAAATGCCTTATCACATAATAAAAAGCTGAAAATGGTCCTTGATATACACAGAGATTCATCAAAGAGAAATCAGTCAACGATTAGCATAGAGGGGAAGGACTATCCTAGAATTGCATTTATAGTGTCGAAATCCAGTGCTAAATACGAAGTGAATTTTAAATTTGCCCAACTGCTGCATGAATATACTGAGGAAAGATACCCCAACTTATCCAGGGGAGTTTTTACTAAGGATACCCCTACTCAAAATTCTTATAATCAAGATCTGTTTGGTAACTCTGTGCTGTTAGAAGTTGGAGGGAAGGAAAATACTTTGGAAGAAGAGTATCGAACTGTTGATGTTCTTTCAGAAGTCATTAGTGAGATCCTTGCCGACTGGAACGAACAAGAAAAGGAGTAAACTATTCTGTACTTACATTAAAAGTTAGCTGCCAAAAGTCTGGCAGCTTTTCTTATTCCATGAAAGGGGCAGGATAGTGAGGTATGGTTTAAAAAAAACAGGAATTCTTATCCTTATTTGAGTGCCAGCAAGCATCAAAATAAGCGGTGATTCTCCGGTTAGGATGCTGAGTACTGCACTGTAGAGGGTAAATTAGAGGGTGAATTTCCGGTTAAGCGGACCGATGTTGCACATTTTCTTGTTTATTGAATCGATAGCCGGAATTTCTCCGCCTATTTGAGCTATTTTAGAGTATTTTTGAAATTAGGGTGAATTTCTACGTTTATTTTTCAACCTGACACTGATTCTCTCACTCAGGTCCAGGGAGGGCCGCTCTGGGCGGGGAAGAAAAAAATTATAAAGACTAAAGACTACAGCCTGATAAGAAATACTTATCAGGCCATTTTGTTTTTCAAAGGTATTCCACTTATCCATTAAAAAGGATTTTACGCTTTTTCTGTTGAACTTTTATGGAAAAGTGAAATTTCTATAATAAGACTAAATTTGGAGGGGCTATGAAAGATAATTCTAAGTTGCTTTTATATAATGCAAACTTAATCGAGGTGATTTCGGGGACTGTTAAGAAAGCGTCGATTTTCATTTCTCACGGATATATTGATGAAGTTTTTTACGATAAAGAGCCGCTGAATGGAGAAGTTCCTCCTGATGTTAAAAGAATCAATGGTGAAGGTAAATGGATCATTCCGGGTTTGATAGATATGCATGTTCATATAAAGGAGGGATTTGCCCCATTTTTTACAGCTTCGGGAGTTACTGCTGTGCGGAATACAGGCGGTAATGTGCTAGAGCTGGCAGATTTAATCAAAGCTTCCACAGATGCCCCGACTCCAAGGGTTTATTCGGCAGACAGGGTGATAGATGGACCTCCAGGACTATGGGGGGAAACGAGTCCTTGGAATGTGAATATTGAGGATTCTCAGACAGCCAGGCAGGAAGTTAACAGACAGATTGAAGCAGGAGCTGACTTTGTAAAAGTGTACGGCTGGCTTTCAAAAGAAATGATGGAGTCTGTTTGCCAGGAAGCAAGGAGTCATGGCAAAGAGGTGAGCTGTGATTTGATTTATTCCTTCCATATTAATGCCGTTGAGGCCGGGCGGATAGGGATCAAGTGGAATGAACACGCTTCAGGTGTTCTGCAGGCCATGTATCCGCAATGGAGCATGGGGGCGGATCAGTCCACTTGGGATGCAATCAATTGGCTTGAGCCTGACTTTGAAAAAATAAATACGGTGTGCCGGCAGTTAATTGATTTCGATGTGAAGATATGTCCAACGATGACTCTTTTTGATGGGATGGATCGGGGAGCGGAATATTGGAAACCCCTTAATGAAGTCACATCCAGGATATTAGAGAGCAAGGCTTTAACAGGACAATGGCAAACCCTCTCCCAATACGAGGAGGCCTTAAAATCCTTGGGAGTCCAGCACCAAATCAATAAAGCCATTGCAAAAGCATATTTCGATTTGGGCGGAACCGTAGTGGCTGGCACGGATACCCCGGCTGGAATATGGACATTTCCCGGAATGGCTCTCCATAGGGAATTGGAGCTGTTTGTTGAAGCTGGATTCAGTGAAATCGATGCAATCAGGTCTGCAACTTGCACAGCCGCTGAGGCCATAAATCAATCTGACCTTGGTGTAATAAGGGCTGGTGCAAGAGCTGATATGGTTATCCTGAATCAGAATCCTTTGGCAGATATAAGACATACAAAGGATATATACTCTGTCATAAAGGGCGGGAAAATTTTTACACAGTCTGAAATTCTAGATAAAGTTCCCGATGAGGAGTCTGCCAGTAAAAGAGCTGAGGAGTTTATAAAGGATTTTAATTTACTGCTGCAGTAAGTTAAAAAGGTGCCTTGCCCCACTGGAGAAAAACACCTCTTTTTGTTTCCTAAGGGAGAGCCTGTTTCCGCTGACCCTATTGAGCGGGGAATCCTGACTGAGGGCCTGCCTCAGTCTCAAGAATTAAGAGATTACTCAGCAAGCTTCATCTCATTTCTCTTTTTCATTTCCCCAGGCCGGATCCATACTACATTTCCTTGGTGCTCTGTTTGTTCTTTTAAGTGATCCTGGATTTTCCGGATATGCTCTCCCATGGTCATGACAGTCATGTCGAGCTCTATCAGGTGTGCCTGCTGCTCCATCGTCAGTTCAGATGAGCCCATGGTTTTTTGGCTTAAGTTTTCTGTGATTCCCAATACTTCCTGCATCATTTCAATCAGACGCTGATTCTCGGCTTCCACCTCAGTTGAGTCGCGTTTGATTTCGTGTGATTGCAGTGAAAGTGTATTGATGCTTGAAATCACGCCATCAAAGATATCGATCATCTGCAGGCTCTTATCTTTTCCTTCTTCTAATACTGACACATTCGCACTATACGATTTTTCTTGTTCTTCTATATTTCTGTTCACATCGGTTACGATGGTGTTAATCGTTTCTGCACTCTCTTTGACCTGAACGGACAGCTTGCGGATTTCAGAAGCAACAACTCCGAATCCAGCCCCATTTGAGCCTGCACGGGCAGCTTCAATAGAGGCGTTCAATGCAAGGAGGTTTGTCTGGTTGGAGATATAATCGATAGCTCCGAGAGCCTTTGTGACTGCTTTCATTTTCTCAAGGAGCGTCTGGTTATAATCACCGAACTGCTTTGTGAGAGAGATGATTTTTGTGAAAACAATGCTGAAATCGTCGACCTTCAGCTTCCCCTCGTTGGACAGCAGCGTTACATCTGAGGTAGTGGAGTTCGTTACTTCAATAATGGCATCCATGTTTTGTATCATCCCATTCATTTTTCCTAATTGATCTCCAAAGTACGATATCAGCTCATGCTGCTTTTGAATATCCTGTACCATATCCATAAGCTGGCCGCCAACCATTTCAGAAGAAGCGCTTACCTGTGTGTTCATTGAAACTAAGTGCCCGCTGTGTGCTTCGAGATGGCGCAGTTCCTGCAGCGACTCCTCGATTGAGGTCTGAGCTGATGAGTTCTTCTCTGCAACTTCCTCATTTTGAGCATTCTCCTGTTTCAGCATCTTGGCACAGCCGATGAAGAGGGCTGCCGTAATGACCAGGGTTCCGATAAGAGAAAGTATGAATGAGTCTACGTAATAGTGGAGTGCCGACAGCAGCACAGAAGCCAGGAGGACGGAAGCTGCCATCACAAGATTCTTCTTGTTTTTCATACAGCCAGACTCCTTTTCTGTAAAATACGCTCCAGCCTGAAAGCGAACGGCAGGCCGATTGAATAAACTACGAATATCTTAATTAAATTAAAGGGGATGATAATGAGCAGAACAGCTGATTCAAAATCTTTCACAAGCGGGTTCGCATCGGTGAAAGATGTCAGATACTGATCCATATTCAGTCCGAGCAGGTTCATGATCGCCGGCAATATAAAGTAATAGTTGAGCAGGTACATAGCCGCGAGAAATATACTGATCGACAGGGTAAAGCTGATCCAGCTCAATTTTTTCTGATAGTGATAAAAAGCGCCTATCATTCCCACAATGAGCGCGCCAGAGCAGAAGTTGGCAATCTGGTTCACCGGAAGTCCCACATAGCTTCCATGAGTTATATATTCAATGACATTTTTCAGGAATTGAACAAGGATCCCGGCAGCAGGCCCCAATGTAATGGCACCGATTAAGGCAGGAATATCGCTGACATCAAGTGTTAAGAAAACAGGGAAAAAAGGAAGCGGGATTTTAAATAAGTATAAAATAAGGCTAAGTGCTGTTAAAATGCCAATCGAGGCCATTTTCTGAATACGTGACATATGTAAAATCTCCTTTATTCATGATAAAAGGGCAGCCCTGGGGCTACCCTTGGCATTAACCGATAAGTGAGAATCCTATATGTGGTGTTAACAGTTTTGTTGCATGAGCAATTACTTGCGGGTTTGAAGTCTTAACTCCTTTAAACTTGCGCCCTTCTTCCACCTCATGTACGCCGAAGCCCTCCATGTCATAGGCAACCATCATGGATTTGAATACCGGGCTGTCAATAATGAGGAACCATTCGCGCATCAGTTCACTGTTCTTTGGAAGCTCAATATAATGAATGCCATCACTTGGATCCATGGCTGCATCATTTTCTCCAAAGATATGAACGTTAGAGTACTCGGCCATAGCCTGGAAACGGTCCAGCACGTTCTTCGTGCGCGAGAACTTTTGAAAGCCTGCATAAACGTTCCCCTGAAGCTTCTTCGTTAGGACGATGTTCTCCATCATTAAGCACATATACTCCAGCTGCGGAACTTTAGTCTCGTACTTCAAAGACTGTGCATTCAACTGGCTTAAGGGAGCATTGTCGAGCTTTTGAGTCTCCCCCTCCACCTGGCCAAAACATTCTCTAAACAATGACAGCTTCTTTAATTCCATGAAAAATCTCCTCCTGTAAGTGGTTGTTAGGTATTAGGAACTGAGAAAAAAGAACTAGTTCAAAGGTAAAAAAAGTAGTCCGCTACAGCGTGGACTATGCTGGGGTATGGATGAAAAGTATGTATTACTTCTTTCGCTAATTCTTTACCTTACTAAACTCCCTACCTCCTTTACCACGTTAAAACTAATTTAAACACAGTAATATAAAAATTTAAAATCTGAATGTTCTATGAGCCAAGGGGACAGGTCCCTTGGCTCTTTTTCAAAACTGGGCCATGGGGTCTGTCCCCCTGGCACAAATCCTTTTTGGTTTTCTCTGGAAATAGTGTGGTAAATAATAAAGATTAACTAAAGCGGGGAGGCATTCTATGAGAGTCCTTGTGATTGGAACGGAAGACTTGACGGGGGAGCATGTAATCAAGCAGCTGTCGGACAAGCAGCATGAGGCGGTGGCATTGGTTGGGACAAAGAGTAAGGTGGATGAAATGGGAAGGCTGGGGGCAGCGGATGTTTTTGTGCAGGAAAATGATGGTTATGCCAAGGCCTTTTCAGCTTGTGATGCGGTCATTTATGTGGGCGATGCCAGTGCGCGGACGGGTGAAAGCAAGCCGATTCTGATTGACCATCAGTCGGTTATTGATTCGGTGCACGCGGCAAGGGACCAGGGAGTTAAGCGCTTTCTGCTGATGAGTGCGATGCGTGCGAATGAGACGGACAAAGGCGGTTCAGGAACAGACGGGGCGAAGGATCAGCCTGAGGAGCTTTTAAGAAATGCAGAATTAACTTATACCATATTACGGACAGGCAAGCCTGTAGACAAGCCGGGAAAAGGGAAGATTGAAGCAGCACTTTCTCTTAAAAGTAAGGAAAGTGAAATTCCGAAAGAGGATATCGCGACTGTACTGGTCGAGGCACTTGAACTGGAGGAGGCTTATAACAGAACCATTGAAGTGTCTTCAGGAGAAATGCCGATCCGCGAGGCATTGCAGCAGATAAGCTCTGACTGATACTTAACTATTTTATGAAAAGGGTGATATGATGTCCAATGTGAAAAAATACTTGCCAGCCCTTCTGAAGGGGACTGCGGCACTCGGGGCTGCGGCAGCTGCGACTTATTTCTACCGGAAGGATGACACGCAGCAGCAGCATTCCATCCTGAGGAATTTCCCGCTCCTTGGCAGGGTCAGGTATATGACAGAGAAGATCGGCCCCGAGCTTAGGCAATACTTATTTGAAAGCAATAATGAAGGGACACCTTTTTCCCGGAAAGAGTTCGAGGATATCGTCAAGGCCGGGAAGTATAAGGAGCGTCTGATCGGCTTCGGTTCGGAGCGGGATTTTTCAAAAAGCGGCTATTATATCCGCAACAGCATGTTTCCGAAGCAGCGGGAAGAACTGAGGATCGATAACAGCCAGAAAATCAATACAAAGGTTTATAAAGTGGATGAAGAAGGCCTTATGACCAGGAAAGAACACCGGGAGGAAAGCCAGACAGATCCCTATTTTCTAACAGATGAAGATGCAGTCATCCTCGGCGAGCATACATGCCGGCAGCCGTTCAAGCTGAAAGGGCTTGTCGGGCAGTCTGCGATGAGCTATGGCGCGCTCGGCGACCGGGCGATCACGGCTTTGTCAAAAGGGCTGGGCCTTGCCGGCGGAACATGGATGAATACCGGGGAAGGCGGTCTATCAAAATATCATTTAATCGGTAACCCGGACATCATGATGCAGATCGGTCCCGGCCTGTTCGGCGTCCGGACTCCGGGCGGGGAATTTTCATGGGATGAATTTGAGAAAAAGAGCAAAATTGAGCAAGTGAAGGCATTTGAAATCAAGCTGGCCCAGGGGGCAAAAATCCGCGGAGGCCATATTGAAGGAGAAAAGGTTAACGAAGAAATTGCCCAAATCCGCCTTGTTGAGCCGTGGCAGACGATCAACAGCCCCAACCGATTCTACGAATTTAACAATTATGATGAGCTGTTTCAGTTTGTAGAAAAGATGCGGGATAAAGGCGGCAAGCCGGTTGGCATCAAGATCGTGGTCGGTGATTTGGATTCTCTTGAGGAAATGGCCCAGGTGATGAAGGAAACAGGAATGGGTCCTGACTTTATCACTGTCGATGGCGGCGAAGGCGGGACAGGCGCCACCTATCAGGAGCTTGCCGATGCAGTGGGGCTGCCTATTGGATCTGCGCTGCCGGCTGTTGATGAAATGTTGGTTAAATATAAAGTCCGCGACAGGGTGAAGCTGATCGCATCAGGCAAATTGATTACCCCGGATAAAGTTGCGATTGCTCTTGCCATGGGGGCAGATCTCGTCAACATCGCCCGCGGATTCATGATCAGCGTCGGCTGCATCATGGCGGAGAAATGCCATACCAACCACTGCCCTGCCGGTGTCGCCACAACCGACCCGAAACTTCAGGATGGGCTGGTCATTGAGGAAAAACAATACCGGGTAGCCAATTATGTGGTTTCCCTCCGTGAAGGGCTGTTCAATCTGGCTGCAGCTGCTGGCCTTGATACCCCGACAAAATTCGAGCGGAAGCATCTTGTCTATAAAGACGAATGGGGAAGAGTTTCAGCTGTCCAGGATATGATCCTTACACCGAAAAAGGTAGATGAAATACAGGAGAAGGAACAAGAGTGAGCCAGGGGGGACAGACCCCTTGGCTCAAAAGAGCCAGAGGGTCTGTCCCCCTGGCTCATTTTTGATATAATATGAAGTTATATACGTTATTGGCGGTGATTTGGAGAGTGAAGAGTGTTAAGGTTAGTGATTTGGTTGAGAAGTTTTCGTTGAAGGTGCTGGCTGGGAAGGATAATCTGGATAAGCTGATCACTCAGTCCAGGGTGCACAGGCCGGGCTTGGAATTTGTGGGGCATTTTGATTTTTTCCCAACAGACCGGATTCAGATTTTGGGAAGAAAAGAGATCAACTTTTTACATAAGCAGACAGAAGAGGAACGGAAAATACGGATTGGCAATATCGTCAACTATCATCCGCCATGCTTTATTGTAACAACAGGTGATAAGGGGCTGACGTATTTAAGGCATTATTGCAATGAGTACGGTATTCCGCTGCTGACAACTGAAATTCCTGAAACGACTTCAGATTATATCTCTCAATTAGATGCTTATCTGGTCAAAGAGCTGGCAGAGGAAACCTATGTTCACGGAGTTTGTGTGAATGTGTATGGAATGGGGATCCTGCTGCGGGGGAATTCGGGAGTGGGGAAAAGTGAAACAGCTCATACGCTGATTGGCCGGGGACACAGGCTTGTGGCAGATGATATTGTCGTGCTGAAAAAGCTCAGCCCGCAGACGCTCTTAGGGACACATGATGAAAAAACAAAAGAGTTTCTGGCCCTCCGGAGTGTTGGGCTGATCAATGTGGTCCGCTCTTATGGACTGAAGGCATTCCAGAATGAAACACGGATTTCGCTGGATATCCAATTAACGAAATGGGAAAAGAATTCGCTGAACAATGATTTAGAGCATCAGCCTGATTTCACGGAATATCTGGGCGTTAAAGTGCCATCAATGGAAATCCAGCTTCAGCCAGGCCGTGACGTGGCCGGGTTGATTGAGGCAGCTGCGAACAACTGGTATTTGCGGCAGCAGGGGTACAGCGCTGCATCGGATTTCATGAGCAGGCTTGATAGTGAATTTTAACTGTTTAAAGAAGGGCCTTGCGGGGCTCTTTTTTTTGTGCTTCTTTCCTGCTGCATAAATAGAGCGGGGGAAAATGAAACATTACAGCTTTTGTTTCGTCTATAATAAAGATGAATTATTTGGAAATTATGGTTTTATTCATAGTCCTGATGTTTTATTAGCAGGCTGCTGTGGTGTTGGAGCATTGCTTCGGGGGGAAATAATTTGCGATTCATTTTAGCTGTTCCATTATTAATAATGGGGAGCTTTTTAATAAGCATCACCGTAGATCGTTTAGGCAGCACCGGCAATTTTATCATGCACGCAATGGGTGTGGCCATTAATTTATTTGCTGTCTTTTATATATGGAAAAGAAAGCCGAAGCTGGAGGGGAAGGATGATAAGAAATAATATTCGGGCTATTGCCATCTGTGTGTTCAGGAAAAATGACTCTATACTTGTGGCTGAAGGCTTCGACAAAGTTAAGCAGGACTATTTCTACCGTCCGATTGGCGGGGGAATCGAGTTTGGCGAAAAAAGCACTGAAGCGCTGGAAAGAGAAGTGTTCGAGGAAATTGGGGCAAACGTTAGGAATCTCATTCATTTAGGCACCCTTGAAAATATCTTTACCTACAATGGGATTCCCCGCCATGAGTTCGTTTTTGTCTATGATGGGGAGTTTGTTGATCTATCCTTCTATCAAAAACCATCTTTTATGGGTCTTGAGGATAATGGGGAAGAGTTCAAGTTAATGTGGAAGTCTATCAATGAGTTTCGGGATAAGGGATTACGGCTGGTCCCTGAGGAACTATTAGCGCTGATTCAATAGACAGGGGGAGTAAGGTTGAAAAAAATACTCTTGTTATTTTTTTCCTTGATGTTTTTAGCTGCCTGTTCGAAAGAAGTGAACACTTATGACTATCGATTTGTCGGTGAAAGCGGCCATTGGGAAGCGGAGTACGTGTTTAAAGGGACAGAGGAGTGGGGCGAAAAAAATGGAAGGCGCACATACTCTAACGAAAATAACGATGAATTCTTTTTAGAGTATAAAGGGCCTTTAGAAGAGCTTTCATCCATGAAAAAAATAGAGTACTCTTATGAAACGTCAGCAGGGAGCGGAAGCGGCGCAACAAAATTTGATGCACCGCCGACGAAAAAGGTTTTTAAAAGCAGCGGATCTTCGGAGAATAGCGGCATAGTGAATGAGGATGATATTATCAAAGTTTATGTAAAATGGGATAATGCCGAGGAGACTTTTGAATTGCACAGAGAAAAGCAGTAGACTTTTAAACTTATAAAAGAGAGGTTCGGGTTAATGTCTGTAAAAAAGCGTTTCTTCATTGGAATAGCCATTGCGGCTGTTTTCTCCTTCATTTGGCTTCTGCCTGCACGGGGGAGCGAGGCACAAATTGCTAATGAGATTGCGAAAAAAACAAACGGAGCCAGCATAGACCATATCGATATGATTGATAACCATCTATCCGTTGCTTTCCTGCACACTGCAGCAGGTGAGGAAAGGGAAATGTATTTAGAGAGGTCGTTATTTTCTTGGGAGGCCAAAAAAGAGTTTGCCTTTACACCGGAAGGAATACATGACCCGATTCACCTTGCCTTCTTCACTTCGCCATTTACAGGTGAAGAAGAATACAACGCTGTGATTCTCAGGGTATTTGATAAAGAAATAGACCGTGTTGAAATAGTAAAGGGAGATCAAACTATTCACAGCTTCAAGCTTCTTACTAAAGCTGCGGATGAAAAGTTTGGACTATTCAGAACAGATAGCGATGAAATCTATGATGCTGAATATATTGCTTACAATGCAGAAGGAGAAGTGGTTTTTAAGAACAAGTTATCTTAAAGACCTGTCCCTTTGTCCTAAAAAGGAGGCTCGCATCGTTCAGGATGATTACTTTTGGAGAAAAAATTGAGAAAATAGAATATACCAGCAGACCGGCTGTCTACGGACTGTTTCTTCACCCGGAGAATGGGAAAGTCGCTGTCATACAGACCGGGGACGGAAAGTATTTTCTTCCCGGCGGAGGAATAGAGGCCAGGGAGACGCATGAAGAATGCATGAAAAGAGAGGCTCTTGAAGAAATGGGGACCGAGATTGATCTCGGTCCTTTTCTGGGGCAGGCACAAAGATATTTTTACTCTACCAATGAATACAAATACTATTTGAGCCAAGGGTATTTCTACTTATGTGAAATCGTCAGGCAAATAAGCCTGCCGCTGGAAGAGGACCATACGCTGATATGGCTGGATCCTTTGGAAGCTGAAGCAGGTCTGTTTCATGAGCACCAGGGATGGGCAGTGAAGGAAGCGTTGAAAATACATAGTTTAAGTAAGGGGGAAAGCAGATGATTTACCGCAGAAAAAGCTATAAAGTGGATGAAAGCATTGTAGAAGATTTCAATCTTCATTTTAATCAGACGCTGCTGCCGGCCCAGCTGAAATACGGGTCAAGGCTGGTCGGAAGATGGATGGGACAGCCGGCAGAAGGGGCAGTCGAAATCTTTGCAATATGGCAATATGACAGCCGTGAAGCATATGAAAACATTGAAAACAATGTGAGACATGATAAAGAGCACGTCCAGCGTGTGCAGGATTGGTTTGAGAAAATGGGCGGTAGGGAGAATCTGGGCAGGATATTTTTTAAGGTGGATGAGGACTTTTTGGAGACTACGGTACCTGAAGGAAATACGATTCTTTCATGCTAGTAATAAAGATCATTTCCAAGTTGCGAGGAGAAAAAGGCAGTGAAATCAAAAATAGAAAATGTTATCAGGGATTTACAGGACAAGAGGATTATTGATTTAAACGAACCAGATATCAACATGCTTAAAGGAACGACTGAAGGAATTGTGTATACTTTAGCTGAAAATACTGTGCCGAAGTATGTGATAAAGTATGACCGGCCGCAGGAAATTGAATACGTGGAACGGTTTCTTCAGAGCTGCCGGAATGTCAGCCTCCTGCCAGAATGGCTCTATACAGATCCTCAAAAAGAGTTTATCGTCTACTCTTTTATAACGGGAACGACGCATTATAATCGCGGCTTGAAGGAAGACTGGATGAGGACCCTGGTGAAGGAAGTATTAAATCATTACGAAGAATGCCATCCTGAAGAAGCATGGGGCAGGCTGGATCAGCCAAGAAAATCATGGCATGAGTTTAATAAGATTAGTATAGGACTCGCATATAGAGATTTAGGGGATTTGCTGCCGGAGGAAGATTATTTTAAAGTAAAATCAATTGTCGAGCGGATAAGCAGGTCCGGGGAAGAAAAAAAGTACCTGCTTCACGGAGACACAGGAGTCCATAATTTTGTTTTTAATCACAGAGTTCTGACCGGAGTCATCGACCCTTCCCCGATTATAGGGCCGGTCATTTATGACTTTACCTATGCCTTCTGTTCATCTGCGGATGATTTAAATATAGAAACATTGCTTTCTTCATTCACGCTGCTGGAGCATGTCTCAATGGGAAAATCGCAGCTCATAGACGAAGTGGTGGTGCAATTATACACGCGCCTTGGCATTTGTGTCAGGGTTCATCCTCAGGATTTAGATGGATATCTTATAGCATGGGAATATTGGAAGTCCTTGGTTTCTTCCTGATTTATAGGAATACAAGATATAGAGAAAGGTTTCATGGTCCAAAGCAGCTCAAAGAACCAATAGGTACAAAAAAGGGGGAAGCAAGTTGTTTCGGACGCTAATCTGTCTCTTGATTGGTTTAACGCTTTTCACTGCAGCAGGATGTGCGAATGGAGAAGAAAGCACTTCAGTTTCTGTTGACACCATTGATGCCGAAGAGGTTTTAAGGCTGGATCCGGATGCTGATATTTTTCAGTATGATGGTGTCATCTACCAAACGAATATAGATTGGGTCGAAGAATTGTCATTAAAAAAGGACGCTCAAATTGGTGAAATACAATCCAGAAATGAGAACGATACAGATTTTGAAGATGCTATGTCGAATAAGCTTCCTGTCGGTTCAAGGATATTCTCTGCTAGGGAGAGAGAAGATATTTTACTAGTGGAGTCCGAGGGAAAGGTTTTGAAGTATCTGGCTATTGTTGAGGGATAATGGAAGAGTAATGAGGTACACTGAAGTCAATTTAAAATAGCTCCAACCGGGCTATTTTTTTTTGCACGATCTGATTCCGAAAAGCAGAAAGCAGGTGAAGGAGAAGTATGGCTGAATTAACCAGGATGTCACTTATATGCGTCGCTATCAATCTATTCTCAAATATACTATTTTTCCTCATTGGAGACTGGGGCGGATTATTTACCATGCTGTTAACTTTAAGCAATCTGGTATTGCCAATGTTTCTGTCATTTACAGGTGTTCTTTTAGGAATCGGGGCGTTGGTGTTAAAAGAACCGATCATAAAATCTTTGCTGGCCGTAGCAGCAAATATAGGTTACGTGTTGATCTTCTTTTCTGTTATAAAAAACTCTTAATAGAATAAAGGATGAAGAAATGAAATATTTTATTGATGACGATCATTGGGATGTAATGGGGTATAGCAAAGAATTAAGGAAATTATTGCCCAGATTTAATAAAGAAACAGCAGCTTTCCTGAAGAACTATTCTTTTCATGATGGAAAGGTTGTTTCACTAACAGTTTTAAATAAAGAGAATGGAATAACAAAGGATCCGACCGCCATTCTGATGGTCATTAAGCAGTATGATGAGACAGCAGGCACCTATGAAATTCAGTGGCAGAATGTCCGCAAGTTTTTCATGGACTATGATATCACGCGAAATGTTTATGGCAACAATCCAAAAGAGATTGCATTTGGCGGCAGAAATGGCCTCGATGATTGGGGATATGATGAAATCACTCCGCTGAGCAAAAAGAAGCTGAAGCATGAGATTTACCTGTTTTCACAGACGAAGATAATCATCCATTGTGCCAATATAATAATTAGAAAAGTGAAAGCATAGGGAACACCAAGTATACAATTGGTCAGGAGGAAATGATGATATCACTTGCCAGAATCTTGAAATTGCGTGATCTGGAGATTTTCAAAGTAATAAGGAACGGAAGAGTTTTAGCGTATAGCATCATTGAGGATACTCGGAATCCTTTTACAGAAGAAGACAAAAAATTGGATCCTTTATGCTTTATGGATGAAGAGGATATTAGTGAAATTTTAAATGTTTTCAGGATTGCATTGATTAGCGATAAAAAATTAAGCAAAGCCGATTCGATCACATTAAGAACATTCTTTTCGGAGTTTGTGAACAACACCCATTTGACGAATTTCATCATTCAGGAATATGTTCAAAAGGACTTGTATGAAGAGGAAGAGGTTCTTTCTAACACGGAGTAATTTTCATTATACAGAAAAAAACAGGCCCTATTAATATAGGGCCTGTCTGTATTATGCGAAGATTAAGCTTTTTGAACGTTAGCTGCTTGAGGTCCGCGAGCACCTTGCTCAACGTCAAATGTTACTTTTTGACCTTCGTCTAAAGATTTGAATCCTTCGCTTTGAATAGCAGAGAAGTGTACGAATACATCGTCTCCACCTTCGCGTTCGATGAAGCCGAAACCTTTTTCTGCATTAAACCATTTAACTGTACCTTGTTCCATTTTTGTTGCCTCCTAGTGCTGCCGCACAATGTATTACTATCCCTGCTCAAAGTATTTATATAGACGAAAAGTCATTAATTAACTTATACCGAACAAAAATAATTCTTTTTCATCATAACAGCAATCGGAAAAAATTGCAAATTATATTCTTGTTTTATTATGGCAATATTTGTTAGGTAGGATGAGTTGCTTAACCGGGTGCCAAATTTTCAATCATTTCTATAATGAATGCTATATTCTCACAAAGGAGCAGGCAGAAAGTTTTATCCGATATCGAGCTGGGTATAATTTTTTTACGCCGCTATACATAAGTTCAGCTATCTTCCTGGCGGATGAGAAAGTGAAAGTTTTTTTGAAAAAATGAGATAACCATGACACTTATCATGTATGGTATATGACAGCTGGGACTACCGCAAAGATAAAACGTTTTCTATACTTAAATTAACTAATTGAGTGAAGGAGAAACTTTTAAAAATGAACGAACAAAACCCAAGGGCTTTGAGAAAACTGGTTACTCCTTATGAAAAGTCCGATTTACAAAAAAGTATCTGGCAGATTATTAACACATTGGTGCCATTCTTCCTGTTGTGGTACCTGGCTTATAAGAGCATACCGGTCTCTTATTTCCTTACATTAGCGATTTCTGTGGCTGCAGCAGGCTTTCTAGTGAGAATCTTCATTATCTTTCATGACTGCTGCCACTATTCTTTTTTTAAGAACAGGAAGGCGAATCGGATCCTTGGCACGATAACGGGGATTCTGACGCTGCATCCTTTCGACCAGTGGGCGCATGACCATTCTGTCCATCATGCCACCAGCAGCAATCTGGACAAGCGCGGTACAGGCGATATTTGGGTACTGACTGTTGAGGAATATTTGGAAGCTTCAACTAAAACCAAAATCTTATACCGTTTGTACAGAAATCCGTTTGTTATGTTCATCCTCGGCCCGATTTACGTTTTTGGCATTACCAATCGTTTCAACCGCAAAGGGGCAAAGCCCAAAGAACGGATGAATACGTATATTACGAACCTGGGAATCGCGGCTGTGGCGGGACTTGTATGCTGGGCTATCGGCTGGCAGAACTTCCTGCTCGTTCAGGTGCCGACTTTCATGATTTCGGGTACTCTCGGAGTATGGCTGTTTTATATTCAGCACACGTTTGAGGATTCTTATTTCGAAGAAAATGAGCATTGGGAATATGTAAAAGCAGCTGTTGAAGGAAGCTCATTTTACAAGCTTCCAAAAGTCATGCAGTGGCTGACAGGCAATATTGGTTTCCATCATGTGCACCACCTGAGCCCAAGAGTCCCGAACTATAAGCTTGAAGAAGTGCATAAAAACACGGAACCCTTGCAAAACGTTCCGACCATTACACTGGCAACCAGCCTTCAGTCCTTAAAGTTCCGTCTTTGGGATGAAGATGGGAAGAAATTTGTTGGGTTCAGCCATCTGGGGAAGGCTGCTAAAGCCCAGGAATCAGCACGGCTGGGATCTGATTAATTGATCGGGATATCATGATAAGAGGTTTGTACCTTGCAAAAAAAGTGCTGACATGCGCAAATGATTTGTGCAGTCAGCACTTTTTTTGTTGGATAAAATGTACTTTTTGCATTCTGGTGCACCACCGAAAGATCGGGCAAATGAGATATGTATAGAACTGCAATTATATGGTGAATTTATTGGTAAAAAAGCAGTCAATCTATTAAAATAAACAGGCGTAAGAATAGCGGGGAGTGAACTTTATGGCGTTGGCAAGGGAAAAAGTAACGGTAGAGGTAAACAGTAATGAGTTTGTGTGGGATCCCCAAAACGGGCTCTTTACCTTTGATGGTGCACCAGCGCTTTTATTTTGGGATTCAGCAATAGAATTATTTTTGAAAACCATTGAAGAAGTTTCTGGTGAAGATGTATCTAAAACTGTTTATGAAGCTACGGGATATCGGATGGGCCACCTGGTAACTTCTTATTATACCGGCCGAAGGGACCTCGAACAGCTCCTTGAAGAATATAGTGATATATACAGAAATGCCGGCTGGGGTAACGTCAAAATTGTTCAATATAATTTTGAAGAAAAGAGAGCAACCGTTCAGCTGACCAACAGCTGGGAGCACAGGATTTTTAATCATACAGACAAGGAAAAGGCTGGCGTATTATTGCCGAGCCACTGGGCAGGAGTCTTTACAGGCCTATTTGAACAAAAAGTCTGGTACAAAATCAACAAAAGCCAGCTGGATGGAAACGAATATGACGAAATTGAAATCTTTCCTTCTGATGTTTCACCTACAGAAAATATTTTCGAACTAGCAAGACAAAAAGAGACAGAACATATCCTGGAGCTGGAGAAAAAAGTAAAAGAGAGAACCGAAGAACTTTCCGCCCTTGTAAATGAATTATCCACCCCGATTATTCCGGTATTGAAAGGAATTGTTGTCGTCCCGCTTAATGGCAATTTCAACGATGAACGACTATCCAATTTTATCGAACGTTCACTGCTTGAATTTTCCAGGCTTAAAGCCAATTACCTGTTAATTGATCTGACAGGTGTGAAAGGGCTGGACAGTTACACGATAGAAGGCATCCAAAAGCTGATTCTTTCTATCCGCTTGATAGGCGGGGAATGCTTTATTGTCGGTATTTCAGCGGACCAGGCCATACAAATATCACATTCAAACATTCAATTCAGCAAAGTACAAACCTTCTCTACCTTACAGCACGGAGTAGAATATGCCATTGGGCAGAACGGTTTTGAGATTAAAGAAAAGAAGGCGTGAAGTGCCTTCTTTTTGTGTTTTTTCGACCTGGTTCCGCCTTCTGACGGCTGCAGATCTATCCACTTAAAAGGGAAGCCCGAAAATACCTGGCTGTAATCATAAGAAATCTTTATGAAGAGTCATCATATACTTGTAATTCCTTTATGGAATGAACTCAGTTAGCATAGAAATATAGATTCTATAGGGAGGGAAAGGAATGGAGGCCAAAATATGCATTAGATCCGCTGCTCAGGAAGACTTGGACAGCATTGTGCTCATGCTTGCTGATGATGTTCTCGGGAGTACACGCGAAAAGTATGAGGATCCGCTTCCAGACAGCTACATAAAGGCATTTCAAGCTATTTCATCTGATCCTAATAATGAGCTGATCGTTGCATGCAGGGGAACTGAAGTCGTTGGGGTTCAGCAAATAACCTTTACACCCTATCTCACACATCAAGGCGGATGGAGGGCTGCGGTTGAAGGGGTAAGAACAGCGGCTTCAGTAAGAGGTATGGGAATAGGGTCTGAACTGATTACATGGGCCATTCAGCGTGCAGAAGAACGCGGCTGCCATCTGGTGCAGCTGACAACTGATAAAAAAAGGCCGGATGCGCTGAGATTTTATGAGCGTTTAGGGTTTAAGGCAACACATGAAGGGTTGAAGCTGAAGCTTATATAAAAAAGGCCCTCAGGCTTTTAAGAACAGCGGCCAATCCGGCAGCTGTTTTAATTATGGATTCCTAAAGTTATTCTCAATAAATTTCTCCTCATCAGCTGGCTTCAGAACCCTGTATACCTTGCCAATCTGGCCGCCATCCATTTCCCAAAAATAATTATGATCCTCTATGATGCCAGTAAAGTCTTCGTTTCTCCACTTCGCTGCTATTTCCAGCAGCGTTTCTTTTTTTTCAAAATCACTCGATTGCAGGATGCTAAAGATTTTTTCAACATTTTCTTTGCTCATCTCGACAGCACCGGTCTTTTTCTCGGCCATGACTTTCTGATGTGTCATAAAGTGCATGGTATCCATGACTTCTTTTTCAGCAGAGCTTTGGTCTACCGGGAATGTTGTAGTTGCCCCTTCCACTTTGGCAACCTGTTCAGGTGCTGCATCTGGATCCCAGGCTTCTTCAGAGGGACCGGACTCTGGCTGAGTTTGTTCTATGCTTTCATTCTGATCTGTGTTATTGGTTGTTTTCATGAAATTGACTGTGATAAAGAGAACCAGGAGCAAGGCGATGGCTGCCAATATGAAGATTATTTTTTTCATGGATGGCTCTTCTCCTTTTCTCCATTATACCACTCGGGTTTCACTGGAATGCTAATATTTGGTATTATAAAAATTGAGAGATGCATAGAAAGGGGAATCTATATTGCACATGTGGAATATCTTGAATTGATTTGTAGAATTGGATAGAGGCAGTGGGCGGTCCTTGTTGGGGGATACGTTTATTTGCTGATCTTAATTCATTCAAGGGATACATGATGCGGCCATATAAATTTCCATTGCCAGGCAGATATTGCGGGTGGAGTTGCATCTCTATTGGCATAATCATAGCGTCCCTGACCAGGAGGAATCTTCATGAAGAGTCAGGACAAAAACGAAGAGCTGCTATCAGGAGGAAATGTCACAAACGTTTATCGTTCTGGAGATACAGTCCGGCGGGAAATGAAGCCTGATAGTAAAAACATCCAAAAGTTATTGCAGCATTTAGAAAATAAAGGATTCAGCTTCGCACCGAGGTTTTTAGGCATTGACGAAAAAAATAGAGAGATCCTGAGCTTTATTGAAGGAGAAGCCGGCAATTATCCTTTAAAAAAGTATATGTGGTCTAATGATGCCTTAAAAGAGATTGCAGGAATGCTTCGGCTCTATCATGATGCTGTGAGCGATTTTCCAATTGATGAGAGCTGGCAGCCGATTGATAACACCCCTCAGCCGTTTGAGGTAGTGTGCCACAATGATTTTGCCGTTTATAATATTATTTTCAGGCACGAAAAGCCGGCAGGGATTATAGATTTTGACGTTGCTGCGCCCGGCCCGAGAATTTGGGATATCGCTTATGCTCTTTACACTTGTGTGCCTTTAAGCAGACTGTACCATACGGAAACAGGTGAAGCAGTTTATTATGACCGGTCAAAGGATGCCGAACGCATAAAACAGAGGGTTGCATTATTTTTTCAATCCTATGGTATGGCTGGATTGGAACATGGTTATATAGAGATGGTGCGGCTCCGGGTAGATGGGTTATGCAAAACCATAAGAAGGAAAGCTGAAGAGGGAGACAAGGCGTTTCAAAAGATGATTGATGAAGGGCATCTTGAGCATTACCAGAAGGAACTTCAATTCATTCGTGTTCATGGTGAAGAATGGATGATGTGAATGAAAAAAAGCGCTAAGCCTGGCCGGTTTAGCGCTTTTATTTAAAAAGTCCTGTAACAGCTTTAATTGAAATGAAACTTACCAGCTCTTTCGGGCGTATATCCACTGTAAAGCTGATATAGAAATGCTGGGGAGATGCCAAATGACCATCTATAAAAATGAACATGGCAAACGCACGCTGGAGAAGGATTATGAAGAGTATATAGGCACTTTGAGTTTTGATGTGGAAAGGATATTTGTGGATACCAGCTATGGAAGGACACATGTCCTTGCTGCCGGGCCAAAGGAGGCGAAGCCTGTATTTATTTTTCAGGGAGGCAATTGCATCAATCCGATGACACTGTCGTGGTTCTCCTCATTAGCGGACAGCTATCGGATTTATGCCCCTGATACCATCGGACACCCGGGATTCAGCGCAGAAACAAGGATTTCAGCTCAGGATGATAGTTTTCCGAAATGGGTAAAAGAGCTGATGGATCATTTCCAGCTCAGCAGATGCGCCTTTGTCGGTCCTTCTTATGGCGGAGGAATCATTATGAGGATTGCAGCCTATATGCCCGGCCTGATTGACTGCGCAGTGCTGGTGTCTCCGGCAGGAATCAGCCTTGGGTCCAAGACCAGGATGATTAAGGATATTTTACTGCCGATGGTGGCCTTTAAGGCTTTTTCTTCGGAAGCACAGCTGGATAAACTCACTGGTATTATGTCTGGCGGTTCGATGAAAGTGCGGGATAAAGAGATTATCGGTCATGTGTTCAAATATGTGAAGCTTGAACAGGATATGCCGAAGATAACGGAGCGTCATGAGTTGGCGGGATACCAGGCGCCGACCCTGGTTATAGCGGGAAAAAAAGACGTCTTTTTTCCTGAGCACAGTCTTAACCCGGCAGCAAAAGAAATCATTTCAAATCTAACCGACTTTAAGGCATATGAAATGGGGCATTTTCCTTCTGAGGAATATTTGAATAAGATTAATGAGGATATTGCAGCGTTTTTAAGTGCTTATTATTAGGAGGGGCCACATGATAAGAGGGATGACTTTTGAAATTCCCAATGAATATGGCCGGTTTCTTTTTGAGATTCTGCTGGCGCTGAAAGCTTCCAGCTTTGAGTGGATGATTGCTGGTGAGGAAGGTTATTTTATAGAAAACGGAGAGCTGGGCAGAGAGCTTTTCCCGGAAAATAAAATGGTCAGGGCAGGCGGGGATCTGATGCTGTATCTCAGCCCTTACACCTGCTATCTCATTTTTGCCGACTTAAAGGCTTTTCCAAAAGGAAAGGCTGCTGATGATATCCGGACCTATAAAGATTTCTTGAAAAGTGATTGCCAAAATAGCAATTCTCATTGTGGACAGCTCTTATACCGCTGTTTATTGCAAGGATAGGGAGAGGACAGAAAGGCTGTACCGTTTTTGCAGGGAGCGATTCTTGAATGCGGAATATATTACGGATGAGAATGATAGAAGTGAGCTTACTGTTTGGTGATTAGAAGCTGGATGCCTGCCTTGAAAAAGGGCAGGCATCCAGCTTTTTTTGAGCCAAGGGACCTGTCCCCTTGGCTTATTTAAGAATTATTTAAGATTTCTATAAGCCCCCGTTTAGAAATTCTCTGTACGATGTTCACAGAGTCAATTGAAGGAGGATTGGTTATGAAAGAGGGTTCTTTAAGGTTTCGGGCCGGGGGGATGGCTTTTGTGGTGTTTTCGATTTTGTTTGCGGTGTGTGTCCTGACACAGCTGTATATTGCCGGGATGGCGGTGTTTGTAAATCCGGCAAGCTGGATGAGGCATGTCAGGTTGGTCCACCTTTTTGGGTTTTCTCTCCCGCTTTTAATGCTTATCTCGGCTTTTGTTGGCAGATTGCCTCTTTCTATTTTAGTTCAGGTGCTGGGTGTGATGCTGTCGATTTTTTTGATGTATTTTACAGCGAATATAACGGGTACGCTGCCATGGGCAGGGGCGCTGCATCCGGTTATTGCGGTGATTATTTTAATTCAGTCGCTGCTGATAGTGAAGAGTGCCTGGGGATTGTTATTCCTTAAGCATAAAGGGGAGGGTGTTGAAGAATGAGGGGTTTTGCAGCTATGCTGCTTGGCATTGTGGGCGGTTTTATTGTTGGGATTGCGTTGTCGAGTGTAATCGGGATCATCAGCATGGGCTTGTTCAGCCAGCCGTTTGGGATTAAATATCTCCCTTATTTTACAGCGGCCATCTGTGCAGTGCTTGTACCTGTGATGGACCGCAGAAGCTTGAAGAATAAAAGATAATAGGAGGGCTGTCAGGGGAATCTTGACAGCCGGCAGCTATATATGTGGAAATTAGGATAAACTGGATCAGGAGAGCAGGTGAATAAATGTCGATAAGAAAAAGGCTGATCTTGTCCAATGTCGGGATGATTCTGATTCCGGTCCTCAGCTTGCTGCTGGTGGAGGTTATTGCCGGATATTTCTTCTTCTATCTATTCAACGGGAAGCCTGAGGGGCGGGATCTGCAGCTGTTCCTGACTGCCCGGTTTGCGGCAGTGATTGTGATCCTTGTGCTGACCAATGCAATACTGACTTATTTTGTATCAAAGAGCATTCTTGTGCCAATCCGGAAACTGTCTGAGGCGGCCGGAAAAATCAGTGAAGGAAATCTGGAATACAGTGTGAAATCCAGCAGCCGGGATGAACTGGGGCAGCTGTCCAATACATTTGAAGACATGAGGCTGAAGCTGAAGGAAGCTGAGCGCATGCAGAAGCAGTATGAAAGAAACCGGCAGGAGCTCATCGCCAGCATTTCGCATGATCTGAAAACACCTTTAACCTCAATCAAAGGCTATGTGAGCGGGATTCAGGACGGCATAGCAGGAACTCCCGAAAAGCTGGAGCGGTATATGAACAAAATCAGCAGGAATGCCAATGATATGGACGCCTTGATTGATGAGCTGTTTTTATACTCGAAGCTGGACCTGGAGCAGATGCCCTTTCATTTTGAAAAAGTGAGGCTTGATTCCTTTTTTGCCGATTATATTGAGGAGCTGTCATATAAGATGGAAAGGGAAAATGGGCGTGCAGAGCTGATTTTAGAAGGGGAGCAGGGCTTTCTCGCTGAAGCCGACCGGGAAAAGCTGAACAGGGCTGTTATGAACATTACGCAAAACAGCCTGAAATACATGGACAAAACATCTAAACGGATTCAGATCAGGCTGACTTCGGGGACGGAAGATCTAGAGGTTGAAATCAAGGATAACGGGGCCGGCATCGGTAAAGAGGATCTTCCCCGCATATTTGACAGCTTCTACCGTACTGATGCATCCCGCAATTCGGCGACAGGCGGCAGCGGACTCGGCCTTTCAATTGCCAGGAAAATCATTGAAGGGCATGGCGGGAGGATTTGGGCAGCCAGTGAGCCGGGGAAAGGAACAAGCATTCATTTTACATTGAAAAAGGTGAAGTAAATGAAAAGGATACTGATTATAGAAGATGAGACGGATATTGCCGAGCTGGAGCGGGATTATCTGGAAGTGAGCGGCTTTGACAGCGATATTGCTTCCAATGGCGAGGAAGGGCTGAGGCTGGCTAAGACAAATGAATACAGCCTGATCCTGCTGGATTTAATGCTTCCGGGGATTGATGGCTTCCAGCTATGCAGGGAAATGAGAGAATTCCTGGACATCCCGATCCTGATGGTGACTGCGCGCAAGGAGGATATTGATAAAATCAGGGGCTTTGACCGGGGCGCGGATGATTATATTGTGAAGCCGTTCAATCCGAATGAGCTTGTCGCCAGGGTTAAGGCGCATACAGCCAGATATGACCGGCTGATCAGCCGCCAGCCGGAGAATCGGGAGGTACGGAAGAGAGGGCTGGTGATGGATGCCGATTCACGGCGGGTGTATGCAGATGGAGAAGAGAAGGTGTTCACGGCAAAGGAATTCGATTTGCTGTGGTTCCTTGCTTCAAACCCGGACAGAGTTTTCTCGAAGGAGCATCTGTTTGAGCGGATTTGGGGCTATGATTCCCTGGGGGATATCACGACCGTCACCGTTCATATTAGGAAAATACGCGAGAAAATTGAAAAAGATCCATCGAGTCCGGAGTATATCGAAACGATATGGGGAGTGGGGTATCGGTTTAAATGAGGGTGGGGGGAGAAAATGATGGGGCACCTTTTTGCGCTTAAGGGTGAAAAGATTGACATAGTCTAGTTTCAAGTGACTATCTTATAATAGAGTAAGGGGAGGTGAGAAAATAACGGAAGAAAGATTTGACCGACTTGAAGGAATGCTAACGCAGCTGCTTACAAAGGTAGCCAATATGCAAACCGTTCAACAGGAGCACAGCAGGAAATTTGAGTCAATTGGTAGGAAGTTTGATTCTATTGACGAGAAATTTGACTCAATTGGTAGGAAGTTTGATGCCATTGAAAAGAAGTTTGATTCCATTGATAGACGCTTTGATGTCATTGAAGCAAGAATGGATAGCACTGATGCAAAAATTGATGGTCACCATAAAGAAGTAATGGACCGATTCAATAAATTGGAGCTGGATCAGGACTTTATTCGGGAAAAAGCTGCACGTAATGAAAGAGCTGGAGCTTATTAAAAGGAGGCTTTCTTTATAATCTCTATTCGACACTTTCTTTACCCTCAATAAATAACTTTCTCTTGAAAGCAATACTCCTCTGTTTTGTTTCACTAAAATATATTCCTCTACAATAAAAATCAACACAGCCAATTAAGTACGGGGCTTTAATTAATATAAAGTTTAATACTAGTCTAAAAAAACTCCGCCTGGCTGATGGCAGCAAGCGGAGTTTTTGTGATTCGGATCCTT
>NZ_JBEUMK010000015.1:0-82988 GCF_040492155.1 Cytobacillus sp. T106
CGCTGCGCGCTGTGGGGTCTCAACTTTTCCGCTATTTCCCGCAGGAGTCTACGTGCCTTCCACTCCGATCAACAGGGTTTCTAAAGTTTTTTGTGTCCTAGAGATTAGGCTAGTTTACTAATTCCAAAAAAAGGCCAGTAGGATTAATTAAATCGGCTGAGGGCGGAAGATTATATACCATGCACTTTTGTCTATAAAAATGAGCGGATCACTTTATGCGGTGACCGCTCTTTTTTTATTCTCAGGAGTAAGTAATATAAGCCGGTACCCCGTTTTCTCTTAGTCTTCCGGCGAGGGATTGGGCGTTTTTTAGTTGGGAGAAGGCTCCGGCCTGGACTCTGTAGAGGCCGCCGGCTGGTTTGTAAAATGATAGGAGTGCCATGCCGATGGTTTCTCCGCAGAGCTGCTGGTATTCTTTGGATTGCAGCAGACTGCATTCTGTTTTATTGGTCATGAATCCGCATTCGATGAGGATGGCTGTCATGGTGGTTTTTCTTAGTACATGGAAGTCCGCAGTTTTGACTCCGCGGTCGGCCAGGCCGGTTTCTTTTACGAGCTGTGCCTGGACGGATTGGGCTAGCTTTACTGCTTCTGCAGGGCGGGAGGTGTGGACGTATGTTTCGATTCCGTTTGCGCTGTTCCAGCCTGTTCCGTAGGCGTTGGCGTGGATGGAGACATAGCAGTCTGCTTTCCAGCGGTTGGCTATTCCGGTTCTTTCGGATAATGGGATGTCCCATTCGTCGGAATGAGTGTCCATGACGGTTAATCCGGCCTGTTCGAGGAGTTTGCGGCAGTGGTGGGCGGCCTGGCGGTTGAATTCGTATTCTCTGAAGCCGTCGGGGCTTCTTTTTCCAGGGGTTTCGTAGCCGTGTCCTGCGTCGAGTATGATTTTCATTTGTTTCCCTCCTAATGATTTGTTCATTTACTATATAGGGAGAAATGGGGATTTAGGACATGGTGAGGGAGAAAAAATTTTAGGAACTATGTAGTTTGGTTCTTTGGATGTAGTCTGTTGATCTGCGTTCCAGGCACTTCACTTTCCGCGGCGCTGAGCCTCCTCAGAGCGAGCTCTTGCGGGGTGTCAGCTTTGCCGCTGCAATCCCGCAGGAGTCTTCGTGCCTTCCACTCCGATCAACAGGGTTTTTAGAATTTATTTGCATTAGCAAAAGGGAGACCTTAGCTCTCTTTGAATGGGGCTGTTGATCTGCGCTGCAGGCACTTCGCTTTCCGCGGGGCGGAGTTGAGCCTCCTCGCGCTGCGCGCTGTGGGGTCTCAACTTTTCCGCTATTTCCCGCAGGAGTCTACGTGCCTTCCACTCCGATCAACAGAGCTTCTGAAATTGATTGGGCAACCTAAAGCTGCTTTCAAAGGCTCCCTTAAACTCCCTTAAATATGACAGCATTCCGAGTTGAGTAACTTAACCCGCCCCCATGAAGAAGCACATCCTCCCCATTCTATACTGATTTAATAACCGCTGAACCCTCACACCCTCCGCATTGTATGAATAAATTTATACCTGTCAGCACGGTATGCCGATTGGACGAATTCGAAGGGGGTACCGTCGGAGAGCCGGGTTGTGCGGAGGATGAGGAGGATGGGGGAGCCTTCTTGTATGGAGAGAAGTCCTGCCTCCCGGTTTTTGGCGCCGGCTGCTTCGATTTCCTGTTCTGCTTCTGCAATGGACAGGGATAGGCGTTTTTCAGCGTATTCGTAAAGGGAATGGCCCAGGTCCTCTTCGGTCAGGCCGGGCATGAGCGCTTCAGGGATATAGTTGGTTTCCAGTGCCATGGGGAGTCCGTCGGCCAGGCGGATCCTGGAGATTTCATAGACTGGGCTGCCCTCGGCAATCTGGAGGCGTGATGCTATGCCGCCTGGAGCCGGCAGTGTCTGAAAGGAAAGGGTGCGGCTGCTCGGCTTCATCCCGCGCATCTGCATATCCTCCGTGAAACTTGTTAGCCCCTGAAGCTCCTGCTCTACTTTTTGTTTGTTGACGAATGTGCCGCGGCCTTTTTCCCGATATAGGAGGCCTTCCCTCACAAGATTGCTGATGGCCTGCCTGACGGTCATCCTGCTGATCTGGAACTGCTCGGCATATTCCCGTTCAGATGGGATGGCTTCTTCTTCCTGCAGGAGGCCTTCCCTGATCTGCTTTTTCAGCTGTTCTTCCAGCTGATGATAGATGGGGATCGGTGAATTTTTATCAATCATATGAATGTCTCCTTATACCTTTTGCAGTGCCTCTGCGTCAGCCACGATTGTCACTTGCGGATGCAGCTGGAGGGCGGAGGCAGGGAATTTTTCATCCGGCTTTCCGTTCAATAGGTGATAGACGGCTTCGGCCTTTGATTTTCCGGAAGCAAGCAGCAGGATTTCCCTGCTGTCCAGGATAGAGGCAATGCCCATTGTGATGGCCTGGTTCGGAACTTCTTCTATGCTGGAGAAAAATCGGCTGTTTGCTTCGATTGTGCTTTTATCAAGGTCTACGACATGGGTCCTGCTTGAAAAGGGGGTTCCTGGTTCGTTGAAGCCGATATGGCCGTTCTGGCCGATGCCAAGCACCTGAAGGTCAATTCCGCCAAGCATTTTGATCTGCCTGTCATAGCGCCTGCATTCCTCTGTCAGGTCAGCAGCCAGGCCATTCGGAATATAAGTCTGGCTCAAAGGTATATCGATATGCTTGAACAGGTTTTCATTCATGAAGGTATGATAGCTGTTTTTATCTTCCTTCGGGAGGCCGATATATTCATCAAGATTGGCGGTATGGATATTTTTATAAGAAGTCCGGTTTTCCTTATAATCTGCTGCTAAGCAATCATAAAGCCCTTTCGGTGTGCTGCCGGTTGCAAGGCCCAGTGTGAGGGAAGGAGCCGATTTGATTTTTTCCAGGATGATCTGGCAGGCAATCGAGCTCATATCCTGGTAGTTTTTTGCTTGGACGATTTTCATCATTCTACCTCCAAATGATTATATGCGACTTTTCCGCGGCAGATCGTCAGTACGATGTCCATGTTTTCGTTCAGTACAGTAAGATCGGCATCTTTTCCTTCTGCAATGCTGCCTTTGCGGTCGAATACTTTCAGCTGCTTTGCCGGATTTTCGCTGGCGAGCTTGACTGCCTCAGCCAATGTGATATCCGCGAACTTGGTCATATTTTTAACAGAGTCTTTCATTCTCAGGATGCTTCCCGCCAGTGTGCCGTCCTCAAGCAAGGCCATCCCATCCTTGACAGTAACATCCTGGCCGCCGAGATCATAGGTGCCGTTTTTCAGGCATTTTGCCCTCATTGAGTCGGTGATCAGCACCATTCCGTCCATGCCTTTGCTGTTCAATGCAAGTTTGATCATTTCTGGACGCACATGGACTCCATCTGCAATCATTTCCACGATCAGTTCTTTGAAGAGGAGAGCTGCGCCTGCTGTGCCTGGTTCACGGTGATGAAGTCCCTTCATGCCATTGAACAGGTGGGTTACATGGGTCGCACCTGCTTCGACAGCCTCCCTGACTTCTTCATAGTCAGCATCGGAATGCCCGATGGAAGCGATAACGCCTGTTTCGGCCAGATGGCGGACCAGCTCTTTTCCGCCCTCGAGTTCAGGTGCAAGGGTGATGAGCCTGATCAGCTGTCCGGATTTTTCCTGCCAAGCCTTGAATAACTCGACATCACTTTTCAGGATATGCTCGAGCGGCTGGGCGCCTTTTCGTTTTTCGTTGATGAATGGGCCTTCCAGGTGGATGCCGAGCATTTCGGCCTCAAAACCTTCCGGCTTGTATGCCGCTGCATTTGCCAATGCCTTTTCGATCAAGGATCTTTCCTGTGTAATGGTGGTCGCGAGGAAGCTTGTCGTCCCTTCGGCGGGAAGGGTCCGGGCTATTGTCTGTAATGCTTCAGGTGTGCTGTCCATCGTATCGGCCCCGCCTGCACCGTGGATATGAAGGTCGATAAAGCCCGGCGCCAGGGTTGCACCGGCATCCAGCTCTATCGTCTTGTCTGCAGACTGGCCGCCAAGCTCATCCGCCGGGCCGAAGCTTTTAATCTTGCCGTCTTCAACCAATATATATCCTTTATCAATTATTCCATCCTCTGTCAGCACTCTGCTGTTTTTTAAAAGTAGGGAACTCATGCCTCACATCTCCGTTCTGAATCCTGATATTTTATATTTCCATGATAAAATAAACACATATAGTTGTCTATACCAATTTTGTATCCTTTATGTAAAGGTTTTTGAAAAAATCAGATAGCACAATTTGGTTCTGCGGGGAAAAATGCTACAATAAGATGAAACTTTATTGTCTAGTTTCTCCAATCGAAAGAAACCATTCATTATAATAGACCTTATCAGGCGCATTCCGCAAAAGGAGGACAACAGCGTGGCAAAAGTGCGAACAAAAGACATCATTGAGAAATTTAATTTAGAGCTGATCAGCGGGGAGGAAGGGATCAGCCGTCCGATTACAACCAGTGATATTTCCAGACCCGGGCTTGAAATGGCGGGCTTTTTCGACTATTACCCTGCAGAGCGCATCCAGCTTATAGGGAAGACAGAGATGAGCTTTGCGGAAAAGCTGAGTGATGCAGACAGGCAAAACAGGATGGAATCCCTCTGCACTGATATCACGCCAGGCATCATCATTACAAGGGATATGGAAGTGCCGGAAGGGCTGATTGAGGCTTCGGAAAGGGAAGCGGTGCCTGTCATGCGTTCCAAGCAGAAAACGACGAGGTTCTCCGGCCTTTTGACAAATTTCCTTGAAAGCAAGCTGGCCCCGACGACCGCAGTGCATGGCGTGCTAGTCGATATATACGGAGTTGGCGTGCTCATTACGGGCAAGAGCGGCGTCGGTAAAAGTGAAACGGCCCTTGAGCTTGTGAAAAGAGGCCACCGCCTTGTTGCTGACGACTGCGTGGAAATCCGCCAGGAAGATGAAGATTATCTTGTCGGTACTTCGCCGGAACTGATTGAGCACTTGCTTGAAATCAGGGGACTGGGCATCATTAATGTGATGACCTTGTTCGGTGCAGGTGCTGTCCGCAGCAATAAACGCATTTCCCTCGTTATGAATCTTGAGCTGTGGGATCAGAAAAAACAATATGACCGTCTTGGCCTTGATGAAGAGAAAATGAAGATCATTGACACAGATATCACAAGGCTGACCATCCCGGTCCGTCCGGGGCGGAACCTGGCTGTCATCATTGAAGTGGCGGCGATGAATTTCCGCTTGAAGCGAATGGGCGTCAATGCCGCAGAACAATTTACAAGCCGCCTTTCTGATGTGATCGAGGACGGGGACAACGACTAGTATACCCAAATAAATAGAGAGTTTCTGTAAGGGGATTCTGCAAAAAGGAGAATGATTATGGAAGAAAATATCCAGCCGCTTGATCCGATTGCTTTTTCGCTCGGTCCCATCCAGGTTCACTGGTACGGGCTGATCATCGGTACGGGGATTGCGCTTGCTTTATGGCTGGCCATGCGCGAAGGGGAAAAGCGCGGGCTGCAGAAGGAATTGTTTGCTGATCTGATGCTGTGGGCGATTCCGATCGCAATTTTGTCTGCAAGGCTGTATTATGTCATTTTTGAATGGGACTATTATGCACAAAACCCTGCCGAAATCATAAAGATCTGGCATGGCGGAATCGCTATACACGGGGCACTGATCGGCTCAGTCATCACTGCGTATGTTTTTGCGAAGAAAAAAGGCATTTCTTTCTGGCAGCTGGCTGACATCACCGCGCCGAGCATCATCCTTGGCCAGGCCATCGGCCGCTGGGGCAACTTTATGAATCAGGAAGCACATGGCCGTGAAGTGACACGTGCGTTTTTGGAAAATCTTCATCTTCCGGAGTTCATCATAAATCAGATGTACATAAACGGAACGTATTACCACCCGACCTTCCTGTATGAATCAGTATGGAATATAGCCGGATTTGTTATCCTGCTGTCTTTAAGAAGAGTAAATTTGCGCAGGGGCGAGCTTTTCCTTACGTATGTGATCTGGTACAGCATC
Organism: Cytobacillus sp. T106; assembly: GCF_040492155.1. NCBI lineage: Bacteria > Bacillati > Bacillota > Bacilli > Caryophanales > Bacillaceae > Cytobacillus > Cytobacillus sp. T106. The sequence continues at coordinate 6,007 of NZ_JBEUMK010000015.1, forward strand.
GGCCGCTTTTTCGTTGAAGGGATGAGGACGGACAGCCTGATGCTGACTGAGAGTCTCCGCATGGCGCAGTTTATATCCATCGTCCTGGTCATCGGGGCCATAGTGCTCATCGTTATCAGAAGAACAAAGGGTTATGCAGATAAAAGGTATTTGGATAGGAGTGCTTAAGCTCATAGTATAAAAACAAAGGGGAGAGAGAAACATGCTGTTCGGCACGCTCAAACGAGGATTAGCTGCAGGGCTTAAAACGACATGGTCACTGGGGAAAATCATTTTCCCTGTCACGCTGATCGTTGCGCTGCTTCAATATACGCCTGTGCTTCCCTGGGTCATTAAGGTGATAACGCCGCTGATGGGACTGCTTGGACTATCCGGTGATGCCGCCATTCCGCTTGTGCTCGGGAACTTCCTGAATCTGTACGCAGCCATCGGGGCCATCCTGACATTGGATCTTTCGGTGAAGGAAGTATTCATCATTGCGGTTATGCTGTCCTTCTCGCATAATATCCTGATTGAATCCGGTGTGGCGCTCAAGGTGGGTGTTAAGCTCTGGATTATCCTGGCTGTACGTTTCGGCCTGGCCATCCTGTCTGCCGTGGTGATCAATCTGGTATGGCGCGGCGGCTCCGAGCTTGCACAGTACGGCCTGATCCCGGCCAAGGAAGAACAGGCATCAGGTGTTGCTGCCATTCTTCTAGAAGCGGTAACCAAGGCGGGTCTCGGGATTCTGCAGCTCGCCATCATCGTCATTCCGCTGATGATTGGGATACAGCTGCTGAAAGACTTGAAATGGCTGGATGTTTTTTCAAAATGGATGGCGCCTGCAACAAGGGCGCTGGGAATGAAAGAGAATACCTCGACCACTTTGGCTGCCGGCCTGATTTTTGGCCTGGCATACGGGGCGGGAGTCATGATACAGGCTGTCAAAGAGGACGGAGTCAGCAGGAAGGATGTAACCATCGCGTTCATCTTCCTGGTCGCATGCCATGCGGTAATCGAAGATACACTTATTTTCCTCCCGCTGGGCATTCCGGTGCTGCCGCTGCTCCTGATACGCCTTGGCACAGCCATTGTACTGACATTGGCGGTCGCCTTTTTCTGGAACCGCCGTTCCCAAGTGGCCAGCAATAGAAAGGAAGCTGCTTTGTGAACGAAAACATAAACACGATTTTATTTGATCTGGACGGAACATTGATTGATACAAATGAACTGATCATCAGCTCATTCCTCCACACGCTTGAAGCGTATTATCCGAACAAATACAAGCGGGAGGATGTGCTTCCGTTCATGGGTCCGACCCTGCATGAGACTTTTGCCGGCATTGATGAAAGCCGGGTTGAAGAGATGATCGGCAAATACCGCGAGTTCAATCTTGCGAACCATGATGTGCTTGTCAAAGAGTTTGATGGTGTGTTTGATACAGTCAGGACCCTGAAGGAATCAGGCTACAAGCTTGGGATTGTTACGACGAAGGTTATGCCAGTCGTGGAAAAAGGGCTGAAGCTGACGAATCTGGACCAGTTCTTTGAAGTTGTTGTGGCACTGGACCATGTTGAAAAAGCTAAGCCTGATCCGGAGCCGATTTACAAGGCGCTTGAGCTCCTCGGCTCCCGTCCGGAGGAAGCTATCATGGTGGGGGATAACCACCATGATATCCTTGCCGGGCATAATGCAGGCACCAAATCAGCCGCTGTCGCCTGGTCTGCTAAGGGCAGGGAGCATCTGATGCAGTATAAGCCTGATTTTATGCTGGAGAATATGGCTGACCTCCTTGATATCCTGGAGGATTATAAAGGATGAGGAAGACAGTCAGGCATCCGGTTGAGGGCGCCAATTCTCTCTGGCATGTGTACAAAACGGTCCCGTTTGCGAAGGTTGTAAAAAATTTCATCGTCATACAGCTGGCCCGGTACACCCCTTTTCTCGGATTGAAAAACTGGCTGTACCGTACATTCCTGAAAATGAAGGTCGGCGATCAGACTTCGTTCGCGCTTATGGTCATGCTGGATGTGATGTTCCCGGAAAAAATAAGCGTCGGACGCAACACGGTCATCGGCTATAACACGACCATCCTGGCGCACGAATATTTAATCCGCGAATACCGCCTCGGTGAGGTGAAAATCGGCAGCGAGGTCATGATCGGCGCCAACTCAACTCTGCTGCCCGGAATCACGATCGGCGACGGTGCGATCGTCTCCGCCGGCACCCTTGTCCACAAGGACGTCCCGCCCGGCAGTTTCGTCGGGGGAAACCCGATGCGCGTCATTTATACAAAAGAAGAACTGCAAAAGCGCTGGCAGGATGATCCGATCTACGGCCAGGCTGAGTGAGAAAAGCTCCATTAACTTCGGTTGATGGAGCTTTTTTGATAGGAGGAGGGGACAGGTAAATCGTGAAAGCTGCAAAAAGGGGAACTTGCTAATATATCGGAAAAGCCGCAAATAAAATTGGAAACTCGCAAATAAAACTTAAAACCCGCAAATATAATCAGATTCCCGCAAATAAAACAAAAATCCCGCAAATATAAACCATAGAACCCCTGCATATACCGGTTCCAAGCCCAGTACTCAACTGCCTCAAAAGCTTTTCCACGGATACATCCCCCCGATTTTCAGAAAATAAGCATTAATGGTTGACGCATGCTGGAAACAGCGATAAACTACTATTAACTTCAATTCGATAACATATTAGCGAACTAAAGGATTCGGAACTTTTGATTTAGAGGTGGAATACGATGAGCCGTTTATTTATGTTTGAAAAGCCATTAGGCATGCGTGATACATTGCCTGAAATATATGAAACAAAAAGCAGGGTCCGCTCTTCCATTGAAGAGGAGATGAAGAGCTGGGGCTATCAATTTATGGAAACACCGGCGCTAGAATATTATGAAACCGTCGGTTCGGCTTCGGCGACACTTGATCAGCAGCTGTTCAAGCTCCTGGACCAGCAGGGCCATACTCTTGTGCTCCGGCCGGATATGACAGCCCCGATTGCCCGGGTGGCTGCATCCAGGCTTTTGAAAGAAGATCTTCCATTGAGACTCGCCTATTCAGCCAATGTATACCGGGCCCAGCAGAGAGAAGGCGGCCGCCCGGCTGAATTTGAACAGATCGGCGTCGAGCTGATTGGCGATGATTCAATCAGCGCGGATGGCGAAGGCCTGGCTCTCCTCATCAGCTCGCTGAAAAAAGCGGGGCTGGAGGACTTCCAGCTGTCTGTCGGCCATATCGGCTTTGTACAGGAGTTTTTCCGCCAGGTTCTTGGAACAGAAGAAAGGGCCAATGAATTAACGAGATTTCTTTATGAAAAAAATTATGTCGGGTACCGGGAGCATGTGAAGAATCTCCCGCTATCTTCTATAGATAAGCAGCGCCTCCTGGATTTCCTTCAGCTCAGGGGCGGCCGTGAAGCGATTGAGCAGGCGTTCAGCCTGATTGAAAATAATAAGGGCAGGGAAGCGATCGTCCAGCTTGAACGTCTGTGGGACACGATGGCCGATTTTGGCGAAGGTGAAAAAATCAAGCTTGATCTGACGCTTGTCAGCCATATGAGCTATTACACCGGAATCTTATTTGAAGTATACGCAGGGAATGTCGGCTTTCCGATCGGCAATGGGGGCCGCTATGACCTTCTGCTGAAAAAGTTCGGAAAATCTTCAGGGGCGACCGGCTTTGCCATCCGGCTTGACCGCCTGCTTGAAGCTCTAGGCGGAGCAGGGGAAAAAGAGCCGCTCCATTGCATCATCTTTAGCTCGGAGCGCAGGCGCGAGGCATATGAAAAAGCAAAGGTTATGCGGAAATCAGGGATCAAGGCTGTGCTTCAGGATATCAGCGGCGTCAAAAACCTGGATGCGTGCACAAGCCAATATGATGATATTACCTTTTTAGTTGGAAAAGCCGGGAAGGAGGAGCAGCAATGAAGGACCTGCTGACGATTGCGATGCCGAAAGGGCGGATATTTGAGGAGGCTGCAGAGCTGCTGCGCCAGGCCGGCTTCGATCTGCCGCCCGAATTTGATGACTCACGCAAGCTGATCATTGATGTGGAAGAAGAAAGATTTCAATTTATCCTTGCAAAGCCGATGGACGTACCGACCTATGTGGAGCATGGGGTGGCGGACCTCGGGATAGCAGGAAAAGACGTTATGCTCGAGGAAGAGCGTGATATATATGAGCTGCTTGATTTGAAAATCAGTGCCTGCTATCTTGCTGTAGCAGGAATTCCGGGTACAAAAATGAATGAAGTGGCGCCAAAAGTGGCAACTAAATATCCGAATGTGGCCGCGGCATATTTCCGCGAGCAGGGGGAACAAGTTGAAATCATCAAGCTGAACGGCTCCATTGAACTTGCCCCGCTGATCGGACTGTCGGACAGGATCGTCGATATCGTGTCAACAGGCAGGACACTGAAAGAAAATGGACTGGTCGAGTACGAGCAGATCGTCGGCATCACATCCAGGCTGATTGTCAATCCGGTCAGCTACCGGATCAAGGACAAGCGCATCAGCGAGATTGTCGACAAGCTCAGCAGGGTCGTGAATGAACAGGCAGCTCAATAGCTTGCTGCTTCAGGGAGGGGAAACAGGATGAAAATCATCAGAGTATCAGAAGAGATTTCTATTAAGAGATCGGTTGACAGCGGTACGGAAGAGCAAAGGAATGCTGTTAAAAGCATCATTGCCGAAGTGCGCAAAAATGGTGACGAGGCAGTCCTCAGCTACACAGAAAAATTTGACGGGATCCAGCTTTCCTCCTTCGCGGCCACTCCTGCTGAAGTAGAGGAAGCCTACAGTACAATTGATCCTTCAATCCTCGAGGTAATCAAGGAGGCCGCAGCCAATATCCGCAGCTTTCACGAGAAGCAGCTTCGGCCATCCTGGATGACGACAGATGAAGATGGGACGATGCTCGGACAGAAGGTGACTCCCCTTGATTCAGCAGGCTTGTATGTTCCGGGCGGCACTGCAGCCTATCCATCCTCTGTCCTGATGAATGTAATTCCGGCAAAAGTGGCTGGAGTCAGAAGGATCGTTATCACCTCCCCGCCAGGCCGGGACGGAAAGCTCCCGGCTGCAGTACTTGTAGCTGCTAAGGAAGCAGGAGCAGAAGAGATCTATAAAATCGGCGGTGCACAGGCCATTGCTGCATTGGCTTATGGAACAGAATCCATTAAGCCTGTAGACAAAATTACTGGACCGGGTAATATTTTTGTAGCTCTTGCCAAAAGGGAAGTCTTTGGAGATGTTGATATTGATATGATTGCCGGCCCGAGCGAAATTGCCGTGCTCGCCGACGAAACGGCGAGAGCAAACGAAGTGGCTGCAGATCTGCTGTCACAGGCAGAGCATGATCCGATGGCCTGCAGTGTTCTGGTTACAGCCTCCTCAATTCTCGCTGAAAAGGTAGCAGAAGAGGTGGAACGGCAGCTTGCAGATCTCCCCCGCCGGGAAATTGCCGGAAAATCAATTGAAGACTTCGGTATGATTTATGTGGCGGAAACTATGGAAGAAGCCGTAGAAACGGTGAACCGTCTGGCACCTGAGCACCTCGAAGTGCTGACGGAAAACCCGATGGAGCTTCTCGGCCAGATTAGGCATGCTGGGGCCATCTTCCTGGGGAGATACAGCCCTGAGCCTGTCGGCGACTATTTTGCCGGCCCGAATCATGTATTGCCGACGAACGGGACAGCCCGTTTCTCCAGTCCGCTCAATGTGGAGGATTTTCAGAAAAAATCGAGCATCGTTTATTATAGTAAAAAATCGCTTCAGGAAAATGGAGCAAAAATCGCTGCCTTTGCCAGGCTTGAAGGCCTGGAAGCCCATGCGCGGGCAATCGAGGAGCGCCTGAATAACAAGGAGGAAAAATAAATGGCAAGAACGGCATCTGTTGAACGGAATACAAACGAAACACAAATAGCTCTATCCCTCGAAATTGATGGAGAAGGACAATCCAAACTGGAAACGCCTGTCCCATTTATGACACATATGCTCGACCTTTTTGCCAAGCACGGGCAATTCAATCTGACAGTAGATGCGAAGGGCGACACAGAGGTGGATGACCATCATACAACAGAGGATATCGGCATCTGCCTCGGCCAGGTTTTAAAGGAAGCGCTAGGGGATAAAAAAGGCATCAAACGCTACGGAAATGCATTTGTGCCGATGGATGAAGCATTAGCGCAAGTTGTTGTCGACCTGAGCAACCGTCCGCACCTGGAAATCAGGGCAGACTTCCCGAGCCAGAAGGTCGGCACCTTCGATACAGAGCTTGTCCATGAATTCCTGTGGAAGCTGGCCCTTGAAGCGCGGATGAATCTGCATGTGATCGTCCACTATGGCCAAAATACACATCATATTATCGAAGCCATTTTCAAGGCGCTTGCAAGGGCGCTTGATGAAGCGACGACAATCGATCCAAGAATTAAAGGAGTTCCGTCAACGAAAGGGATGTTATAAAATGATCGGCATCATTGATTATGGAATGGGTAATCTGTTCAGCGTAAGCAAAGCGCTAGAGCGGCTTGAAGTCCCTTACTTTCTATCAGAAGACCAGGAAGAGCTGAAAAAAGCGGATGGGCTGATCCTTCCTGGAGTAGGCAGCTTCAAGGATGCGATGGACCGGCTGAATGCTACCGGGCTGACAGGGATGATTCAGGAATATACCGCGGCAGGCAAGCCGCTTGCCGGCATCTGCCTTGGCATGCAGCTTTTGTTCGAAAGCAGTGAGGAAAATGGCTATTCAGAAGGCTTGAAACTTTTGCCTGGAAAGGTTGTCCGTTTTCCAGGAGAAGATGAGCAAGGGGAAAAATACAAGGTCCCGCATATGGGCTGGAACAGGCTTGAGTTCATCAACTCTTCACCGATTCTGAAGAATGTGGAAGAAGGATATGTTTATTTTGTCCACTCCTATTATGCAGAGCCGGGCGATCATGATGTTGTCATTGCAAGAAGCTTTTATGATAGGGAAGTTCCTGCTGTGGTCGGCAGGGACAATGTCTTCGGGATGCAGTTCCACCCGGAAAAAAGCAGTTCCCTTGGCATGGAGCTGCTGCGGAATTTTACGACGATAGCCAGCAAAGGAGGAGGGTCCCAATGAGCTTTACAATCTATCCGGCCATTGATATGAGAGCAGGCAAATGTGTCCGCCTGCTGCAGGGAGATTATGAGAAGGAAACGATTTACGGCGATTCTCCGTTCGATATGGCCAAATCTTTTGCAGATGCAGGCGCAGAATGGATACATATGGTCGACCTTGACGGCGCAAAAGATGGCAAGCGTGTGAATGACTCTTTTGTCATTAAGGCTGCGCAGGAGCTTGGTGCAAAGGTCCAGATAGGCGGGGGAATACGGACAGAGGAGGATATCGCCCACTATCTCAATAATGGCGTTTCCCGTGTGATCATCGGCAGCATCGCTGTTTCCAATCCTGAGTTTGCTATAGAAATGATCCGCAAGTACGGCGATAAAATTGCGGTCGGTCTTGATGCAAAGGATGGCTATGTTGCGACACATGGCTGGCTCAATACTTCCGAGGTAAAAGCGGTTGAGCTTGGGAAGCGGTTTGCTGAAGCTGGAGCAGAGACCTTTATTTTTACCGATATCGCGACAGACGGGATGCTGTCCGGGCCAAATGCGGATGCTGTCAGGGAGCTCGCGGCAGCGACCGGAAAAATCGTCATTGCTTCAGGGGGCGTAAGCAGCCTTGCTGATTTGGCAGCATTGAAGGAGAATGAGGCTGAGGGTGTTGCCGGCGCGATTGTCGGGAAAGCCATCTATGAAGGCCGGTTCACGGTTGAACAGGCCTTGAAGGAAGTGACCCGCTGATGCTGACAAAACGAATCATTCCATGCCTGGATGTTAAGGAAGGCCGGGTTGTAAAAGGAATTCAGTTTGTACAGCTCCGCGATGCCGGCGATCCGGTCGAGCTGGCCCGCTTTTATGATCAGCAGGGAGCTGACGAGCTTGTGTTCCTTGATATCTCAGCATCACATGAAGGCAGAAAAACGATGACCGAAGTGGTAAAGGCGGTCGCTTCAGAGCTGGCCATCCCTTTCACGGTCGGCGGCGGAATCAATGCACTTGATGACATGAAAAGAATCCTCAGGGCAGGTGCAGACAAGGTTTCCTTGAATACAGCAGCTGTAAACAATCCGGACCTGATCAGGGAAGGAGCAAGCTTCTTCGGGTCACAGTGCATCGTTGTCGCAATTGATGCGAAGTATGATCCTGAGCTTGGATCCTGGAGAGTGTACACTCATGGAGGCCGCAAAGAGACGGACCTTGAAGTGATTGAATGGGCAAGGCAGGCGGTTGAGCTTGGCGCCGGGGAAATCCTGCTGACCAGCATGGATGCCGACGGCGGGAAAAAAGGGTTTGACCTTTTATTAACGAAAGCAGTGAGCGAGGCTGTCAGCGTTCCGGTCATCGCATCCGGAGGTGCCGGCAACAGCGCCCATTTCGCTGATGCCTTTACAGAAGGGAAGGCTGATGCTGCCCTTGCTGCGTCAATCTTCCATTATAAAGAAACATCAGTCAGTGAAGTAAAGCAATTTTTAAAAGAAAAAGGGGTGACGGTCCGATGAATCTGGAAGAACTGAAATTTGATGAAAACGGTCTGATTCCGGCGGTGGTCCAGGACCGGAAAACGAAGGAAGTATTGACTCTGGCCTATATGAACAGTGAATCACTGTCTCTTTCCATTGAAAGCGGCGAAACATGGTTCTACAGCAGATCACGCCAGGAGCTGTGGCATAAAGGAGCAACCAGCGGAAATACGCAGAGGATCGCTGAAATCAAATATGACTGCGACCAGGATGCACTCGTCGTGCTTGTTGAGCCAGCCGGGCCTGCATGCCATACAGGTGCCGTCAGCTGTTTTAATGAAACTGTCTATCAAGCAGAAGAACTGACAGAAGGTATACAGGACAGCTACAGCATCCTTGCCGAGCTGGAGCGGGTAATCGAGCAGCGGGAAATAGAGCGTCCGGAAGGGGCCTACACAACCTATCTGTTTGAAAAAGGTGTGGATAAAATCCTGAAAAAGGTTGGCGAGGAATCCGCAGAGGTCATCATCGCGGCAAAAAACCGCGACCAGGAAGAGCTCAAATGGGAAAGCGCCGATCTGCTTTACCACCTGCTCGTCCTATTGCGCGAGCAGAAGCTGCCATTCGAGAAAGTGCTTGGTGTGCTGAAAGAGCGGCATGAAAAAGGTTGATTTTTGAGGAGGGCAGCTCACTTAAGCTGGCCTCTTTTTGGTGAATTGTGGTGAAAATGTAAGAAGGGGTGAATCATGCGGAAACTAGGGTGAATAACAAAAAAACTAGGGTGAATCGTGCGGGATTAGGGTTGAATAACGGCTGTTCTAGGTAGAATCACGGCAGAATTATGCTGTAACATGCTTAGGTTAAGCAGAACAGTGCGGAAATTCAGCAGATACTGTGAAAGAATCCAAGAATTTCCTCGAGAACCGCCGGAATTGCCGTAGGTAAACCAACTGAATGCCATGATGGGCAGGAAAACTCCACCTGCAGATACGCTTTTAAACTCATGGCCACAATTCTGTTTCCCGAAAAATACTAATCTCATTCTGCTCTTCTCCGGCGGCTTGCACATGTGATATACTACTGTAGTTAAGGCTGGCGCAGGTGTGCGAGTGATTGGCCTGCTGCCTAGAGATGAGGGATTACATGAGCAAAGACTCAAAAGCAAGACAACCGATGGGGAAACTACTTACATTCATCCCGACTGGCGAGTATTATTTTTCAAAAGGGATCAAATCCTTTCACCGCCGGGATTTTCATAAAGCAAGCAAATATCTGCAGCGTGCGATGCAGCTGGAGCCGGGCGAGCCAATGATTGCCTGCCAGCTGGCGATCGTGTATACAGAATTGAATGAATACCAGAAGTCGAATAAGCTGCTGCATCTTGTCCTGGAGGAGCTTGACGAGGAAATGGCTGAATGCCATTACTTCCTTGCCAATAATTATGCCCACCTGGGATTCTTCAAGGATGCTTACCAGCATGCCAATACGTATTTGGAGCTCGAGCCTGATGGAGAGTTCATTGAGGATACGGAAGATCTTTTGGAACTTTTGACACTGGAAGCAGAAGATCTGGATGAAGAGCTGTATGAGCAGGACGACCTGATCACCAAGCAGGAGCAGGCAAGAGAGCTTCTTGAATCAGGGCATTTCCCGAAAGCAGTGGAAATTTTGAGCACGGTGATTGAGGATTATCCGGAATATTGGTCAGCCTACAATAACCTGGCGCTTGCCCATTTTTACCTGGGAGAAGTGAACAAGGCGAACGATATCCTTGACGAGGTGCTTGTACGCAACCAGGGCAATCTTCATGCGCTCTGCAATAAGCTTGTGTTTGCCTACTATCAGCATGATCTTGAAGAGGTAAAGGCTTTAATTGAAACGCTGAAAAAAATTCAGCCGCTTTTGATCGATCACCAGTTCAAGCTGGGGGCCACCTTCGCGCTTGTCGGTGAATATGAGCCTGCCTACAAGTGGCTGCGCAAGCTTCACAAGTCAGGCTACGAGGGGGATGGCGCCTTTTATTACTGGCTTTCTTATTCTTCCTACTTTACGGGGAAAGAGGACCAGGCCAGGAACTTCTGGAAACGGGTGCTGGAATACAGCCCTGAGAAGGCGGGCCTTGAACCATGGAATGAAGATAAGCCGGAAACAGCGGGTTTCGAGGACCATCTGGATTCCATCTATAAAAAAATGAACAGTGAATATGCGGAGGAACGCTTATTTGCTCTTTTCCTTGCTTCAAAATCAGGCAGCAAAGATGAGATCCTTGCAAGCAAGGATGTTAAGCAGAATCCGAAATTCAACAGCGTTGACAGGGAATATGCATCATTGATTGAAAAGGGCGCACCAGAAAAAAACAGTGTGAATATTGCCCATGAAACGGCAGAGCTCTTATACAAACACCACAAGCCGATCGGAACGGTTGAAGCCGGATTGTACCTGGCATGGTTTACTGTCTTCAATGAAGCCGAAGGCCAGGGGCTCCTTGCCAGGAATGCAAAAGCATGGGCCGGTGCCGTGGAATATGTCTGGAGAAAGCAGCGCAGTGAAAAAGTCTCGCAGCAAAGCGTCGCAGCACAGTACGGACTTTCTGCTTCCACGCTGCAAAAGTATATAAAATCAGTCAGCAGCTTTCTGAAATGAGCAGATTCTTGGACTGTTTCCTTATTGTTTTATAGGATATGGTTAGTAAGGAAATACTATTGAAACAACCGCTGTTTTTCTTGGGAATAAACGCACTGCTCCATCAGTTCCTTCTGCCCGCCGAGGCGGTAAAGGCAATTTTTTCAGAGCGGTAATATGACTATAGAAAAAGCATTTCTCAGGGGGAATCAGCAAGTCCTAGTGAAGGAGTGGAGCAAGATGACAGAAGAAAAAATTTATGATGTCATCATCGCTGGCGCAGGACCGGCCGGAATGACAGCTGCTGTGTATACATCCCGTGCCAACCTGTCTACATTGATGATTGAACGCGGCGTGCCGGGAGGGCAGATGGCCAACACAGAAGAAGTCGAAAACTATCCTGGTTTCGATCATATCCTGGGCCCTGACCTATCTACTAAAATGTTCGACCACGCCAAGAAATTCGGCGCCGAATATGCATATGGCGATATCAAAGAAATCATCGACGGTGAAGAATACAAAACCGTTGTTGCAGGATCAAAACAATATAAAGCCCGTGCTGTAATCATTACAACGGGTGCTGAATATAAAAAAATCGGTGTTCCGGGTGAAAAAGAACTCGGCGGCCGCGGTGTATCATATTGTGCTGTCTGTGATGGCGCGTTCTTCAAAGGCAAAGAGCTTGTTGTTGTCGGCGGAGGAGATTCTGCTGTCGAGGAGGGCGTCTACCTGACCCGTTTCGCGGAAAAAGTAACCATCGTCCACCGCCGCGACGAGCTGCGCGCACAGGCAATCCTTCAGCAGCGCGCGTTTGACAACGAGAAGGTTGATTTCATCTGGAACTCTACAGTTAAAGAAATCAACGAGAGCGAAGGCAAGGTGGGAAGCGTCACGCTTGTTTCTACTGAAAATGGGGAAGAGCGCGAATTCAAGGCAGATGGCGTATTCATCTACATTGGCATGGTGCCATTGTCCAAACCTTTCCAAAGCCTTGGCATCACCAATGAGAACGGCTATATCGAAACGAACGAACGCATGGAAACGAAGGTTCCCGGCATTTTCGCTGCCGGAGATATCCGTGAGAAAATGCTTCGCCAGATCGTGACAGCAACAGGCGATGGCAGTATTGCCGCACAAAGTGCCCAGCACTTTGTGGAAGAATTGATGGAATCTTTAAAGGCGAAAGCTTAATATTGAATGAAAAAACGTCCATTCCTAAGATGGGCGTTTTTTTCATTCACTGTCAGGGCGGATAAGATTTTTTAAAGAGGGAAAAGCAAAAAAGATGCCGCTTCCATCCAGCTGGGGTAATAGGCCAAAAGCCGCAATATATAAGGGTTTTGGGCAGCTTTTTACGAGAATTTTAAAAAGTCATTTTGTTTTAATCGTACTGTAACAGTAGTGCAATAAACATCGGGTAATATAGGAATAGAAATTGACCCCCTTTTAAGATATAATCCTTTGTGCAGCACAGGCCTACATAGCCTGTGCTCTTTTTTTTGGGCGAAGGCAAGACGCCTTTGCATTTCAATTTGTCCAGCTCCGGCGGAGCCTCGAGTCATAAGCCACAAAAGAATTAAAGGCAAAGAACGCCTTTTATTCTTTTGCGTCTTATGATTGTCGGCTCTGGGCGAGCCGCCTCCGCATTTCATTTTTTCATTTCATTGTGGCAGCATGACAAAAATAGTATAATGAAAGGAATATATTCGACAGGACTGCCTGTACGGCGGTCATGAGAAGGAAATGCTGAGGTGAGGCTGTTGCAGCGGGTCACGAATTGTGTGCTGTTGAAGGAAAATCAAGTATTGCTTTTACAAAAACCGAGACGTGGCTGGTGGGTAGCGCCCGGAGGAAAGATGGAGCCGGGTGAATCAGTCCGGGATTCCTGCATCAGGGAATTCCGCGAGGAGACAGGCATATACTTAAGAAACCCGGGCTTGAAGGGGATCTTTACCTTCATTATGAAAGACGGGGATAAGGTGCTTTCTGAATGGATGATGTTTACTTTCCTTGCACGGGAGTCTGATGGCATCAATCTGGATGAGTCGGAGGAAGGGAAGCTGGCCTGGCATGATTTTGATGATATTAAGAATCTGCCGATGGCTGCCGGCGATTATCACATTCTTGAATATATGATTCATGGAAATGGAATTATTTACGGGACGTTTACGTATACGCCGAATTTCGAGCTTCTAAGCTACCGGCTGGACCCGAGTTAAATAATATAGATTACAGGGGGAGAATAGGAATGAGCAGCGGTGCGGCGACTGATACACAAATGGTCATAATAACTGGGATGTCGGGAGCAGGGAAAACAGTGGCGATCCAGAGTTTTGAGGATCTTGGCTTTTTCTGTGTGGATAACCTGCCTCCGACTCTGCTTCCGAAATTTCTTGAACTGATGAAGGAATCAGGGAATAAGATGAATAAGGTTGCACTGGTCATGGACCTTCGCGGCAGGGAGTTCTTTGATCATCTATTCAAGGCGCTGGACGATTTGGCCGAAACTTCATGGGTGGCTCCGCAGATTTTGTATCTGGATGCGGATGACTCTACATTGGTCAGGCGCTACAAGGAAACGCGTCGTTCCCATCCCCTTGCTCCGTCAGGTTTGCCTCTTGAAGGCATCAAACTTGAAAGGGAGCTTCTGGAGGAGCTGAAGGGGAGGGCCCAGCTGATATATAAAACATCAAACATGAAGCCGCGGGAGCTGAGGGAAAAAATCCTTGATCAGTTTTCAGTCAACCGGAAGACGACGTTTACCGTCAATGTAATGTCATTTGGCTTTAAGCATGGCCTGCCGATAGACGCAGATCTTGTGTTTGATGTACGATTTCTGCCGAATCCCCATTACATCGAGAGCATGAGGCCGAAAACCGGCTTGGACGAAGATGTGTCGACATATGTACTGAAATGGAATGAAACCAATAAATTTCTCGAAAAGGTTACAGATCTGCTGAGCTTCATGCTCCCTCACTATAAGCGCGAGGGCAAGGCCCAGCTGGTGATCGCGATTGGCTGCACAGGCGGCCAGCACCGTTCTGTAGCCCTAGCTGAGTATATTGCCCGCTTTTATGAAGCGGATTACCATACACATATCACTCATCGCGATATCGAGAGGAGAAAGGATAAAACAACATGACAGGTACAGAACAGCCTAGAATCGTCATCATAGGGGGAGGCACAGGGCTCCCGGTCCTCCTGCGCGGTTTGAAGAAGCATCCTGCAGATATCACAGCCATCGTGACGGTGGCTGATGATGGCGGGAGCTCGGGCCGCCTCCGGAATGAACTGCAGATTCCTCCCCCTGGGGATATTCGAAATGTTTTAGCTGCACTGTCTGATGTGGAGCCGCTCATCGAGGAAATGTTCCAGCACAGGTTCAGCACCGCGAATGAGCTTTCCGGCCATTCACTCGGCAACCTGATCCTTGCTGCCATGACCTCGATCACAGGCAATTTCACTCATGCCATCCAGGAAATGAGCAAGGTTCTCAATGTTAGGGGAAAGGTTCTCCCGGCTGCAGACCAGAGTGTCGTCCTCCATGCTGAGATGGAGGATGGGACAATTGTTTCGGGAGAATCCAAGATTCCATACTCAGGGAAAAAAATTAAAAAAGTCTTCCTGAGCCCTGAGGATGTCAATGCCCTGCCGGAGACCATCCAGGCCATCAGGCAGGCGGATCTGATCATCATCGGGCCTGGCAGCCTTTATACAAGCATACTTCCAAACCTCCTTGTTCCGAACCTGGGAAGAGAGGTCTGCAATGCGAAGGCCAAAAAGGTCTATATCTGCAATCTGATGACGCAGGCAGGGGAGACGCTGGATTTTACGGCGAGCGATCATGTAAAGGCCATATATGACCATATGAACTGTTCTTTTATCAATACGATCCTTGTCAATAAGGAAGATATTCCGCAAAAAGTACAGGAGCGGTACAGCGAGGAGCTGGCCAAGCCTGTCCATTATGATGTGGCCAACCTGCAGGGGCTGGGCCTCGAGGTTGTTCACGGCGAAATCGTCAGCCTGGACGGCGGCGTCATCCGCCATGATACACAGGAAGTAGCAGATATTTTATTTTCTTTACTAATAAATGAAACCAGCAAGCGATATAAAGCGTAAATATAAATGTGCAAACGTTTGTCTGGGCGGGGGGTGAAGGTATGTCTTTCGCTTCGGAAACGAAAAAGGAACTAACCAACCTTGAAGTTAAAGACTGCTGCGGCAAGGCTGAATTATCAGCGCTTATTCGGATGAACGGATCACTCTCTTTTTCCAGCCGGAAACTAATTGTGGATATCCAGACAGAGAATGCCGCCATAGCGAGAAGAATTTATACACTGACGAAAAAGAATTACACCGTTCAAGTGGAGCTGCTTGTACGAAAAAAGATGCGCCTGAAAAAGAATAATGTCTATATTGTAAGACTGGCGCAGCAGGCGCAGGAAATACTCGCCGACCTGAAGATCCTGAAAGAGGGATTTGATTTTACCCATGATATTTCAGAGGAGCTTGTGAAAAAGAAATGCTGCAAGCGCTCCTATCTGCGCGGCGCCTTCCTTGCCGGCGGCTCGGTGAACAACCCTGAAACATCATCTTATCACTTGGAAATTTTTTCACTATACAAAGAGCATAATGATTCTTTGTGTGAATTAATGAATACATTTGGATTGAACAGCAAGACACTTGAAAGAAAAAAAGGCTATATCACGTATTTGAAGGAAGCCGAGAAGATCACCGAATTCCTGAACATCATCGGTGCCCACGGAGCGCTGCTGCGCTTTGAGGATATCCGGATTGTCAGGGATATGAGGAACTCGGTGAACAGGCTTGTAAACTGCGAGACCGCCAATCTTAATAAAACAATCGGCGCGGCTCTCAGGCAGGTCGAGAATATCCGTTATATCAAGGATACTGTCGGCCTTGATATACTCCCGGAAAAGCTCAGGGAAATTGCAGAGCTTCGGGTAGCCTATCAGGATGTAACCCTGAAGGAGCTTGGGGAGATGGTGTCAGGCAGCCATATCAGCAAATCAGGCATTAATCACCGACTTAGAAAAATAGATGAAATAGCAGAAAAACTGCGTTTAGGTGAATCCATAACAGGCAATTAGAAATAAGATAATATGGGAGGTTAGAGAGAAATGGTTGAAAAACAAGTGGAAGTAAAGCTGCGGACCGGCCTGCAGGCCCGACCTGCCGCCCTGTTTGTCCAGGAAGCAAACCGCTTTTCTTCAGATATCTTTTTGGAGAAGGACGGAAAGAAGGTCAATGCGAAGAGCATCATGGGCCTTATGAGCCTTGCAGTCAGCACCGGCTCTGTTGTAAACCTGGTGGCTGATGGAAGTGATGAAGAGGAAGCACTCGAAGAGCTTTCGCAATATATCCAGCAGGAAAGCTGAAAAAAAACTGAAAAGGCACCCTGAGCATTTGTGCAGGGCGCTTTTTCTTTGTTTAACACCATAATCTCTTTAACCACAAAAAAGAGGGCTGAACCTGTCAGCCCTCTTGCTCTCTTTACTTGTCTTTCTTTTCTTCCAGGACATTGCGGCTGATGATCTGGTCGATCAGGCCGTATTCCAATGCTCTCTCAGCTGTCATGAAGTTGTCGCGGTCAGTATCCTTAGCGATCACTTCAAGCGGCTGGCCTGTGCGTTCTGAAAGAATCTGGTTGAGCTTTTCGCGAAGGAAAAGAATGCGCTTTGCGGCAATTTCGATTTCTGTTGCCTGGCCCTGAGCTCCGCCCAGCGGCTGATGGATCATGACTTCACTGTTTGGAAGGGCAAAACGCTTGCCTTTCTCGCCTGCTGCCAGAAGGAATGCACCCATGGAAGCGGCCATCCCGATGCAGACTGTGGAAACCTTCGGACGGATGTACTGCATCGTATCATAAATCGCCATACCGGCAGTGATGCTGCCGCCAGGGCTGTTGATGTACAAAGTGATATCCTTTTCAGGGTTTTCTGCTTCCAGGAATAGCAGCTGAGCTACAATGGAGTTTGACACATTATCATCGATCGCACTACCAAGCATGATGATGCGGTCTTTCAGAAGGCGTGAATAAATATCGTATGCGCGCTCGCCCCTGTTTGTCTGTTCAATAACTGTAGGGATTAAATTCATTTGTCAGTTCCTCCTTCAAGATAAAGATCCAACATACAACGGATTAAAGCATGTTCTTCCATAAGAAGAAATATTTTGGGTTCTGTATGTAATCATTATGATACACTGATGGTCAATAAAGGTCAAACAAATCGCTTATGGAAATCCAATATATGCTGCAATCATTTTATTCTCTCTTTAGCAGGATATACCTGCTTAATGCGGTATAATAATTGCATTGATAAAAATTTCCTTATCCATAACCATCATACCCAGCTCTTCTATTTTTAAACAAAGGAAGCTGAAAATTGAAGTGGGGATACGGGCATGTAAATTAATGCTGGAGGCTGCGATTTTGTCTAAAAAAAAGAAATCATTTTTTCATAATAAGCTGCGGCTTGCAGGGCTGGGCCTGATCATCCTGGCACTGGCCGGATATGCTGCCTATAATTATACTTCACTAGGAAAGGGAGAACGGGCTGCGGAAGAAAGGTCAGCTTCGTCCAAAGGGGAAAAGGACTTGAAAAAGCTGTTCCCGGGCAATATGGAAGAATCAGCTGTACAGCAGGCCATCCATGATATGAGCCATCAAAAGGTGAAAGCGGAAAATAAATGGGGCGCACTGCAGATCACTCCTGACAGGATCAGCAGGCTGATCTATGTGGTGGAAGCAAATGAAATGAACTACCAGCATTCAGATTTATACCTGGATATCCTTAAAAGATGGAGTGAGGGCGACTTTTCGTCTGCAGCCAGGAACCATAACAGCATCTGGAAGCTCCAGGGAGGTACTGTCGGGGAAGCCAAAGGACTCCTGAGCGAAAAAGAGGAACAGAAGTATATCGAGAAAAACTTTAAATAAAATCGGCCGCTATAGTCAATTATTGTTTAACCATTGACAAAAAGCGGCCGGCTTTAGTATTATATACTAGTGTCTTATAGAAGACCTGTATGATTTGCCCTCGTGGTGCAACGGATAGCACGTAAGATTCCGGTTCTTGAGATGTGGGTTCGATTCCTGCCGAGGGCGTACTAAAAGCCTCCTGCCTGTTATAGGGCTGGAGGCTTTTTTTCGTTTGAGCCGGAATGCGAAATGCTTCTGCTTTCTTTATATATATTCCCATTCACCATTCCCCTCCCATCATGTAAAATAGAAGAAGGGGGAATGTGCAATGAACATGAATGCAGGTTTATTTCAGCAGCAGTCGCTTAAATTGGCGATGACACAGGAGTTGTCCCAGGCGATTGCGCTCCTTCAATATTCTGCGCTTGAGCTTACGGCCTTTTTGGAGAGCAGGGCGCTTGAAAATCCCCTTATGCAGATAGAGACAGAAAATGTAAGGGCGATGGATCCGCGCCGCGACAGAGTCAGAGGTGCAAGCAGCAAGCTGAAAAAGGATGACAGATCGTGGATCGAGCAGATCAGGGCAAAAGACAATCTGCTTGAGGATTATTTGATCTCACAGCTTGAAATTAAATATATATCTCCTCTGATGGACAAGATCATCAGAAGGATTATTAAAAGTATAGATGAAAACGGTTACTTGCGTGAAAGTGTCACAGAAATTGCGGATGAGCTCTGCGTCAGTAAAGGCGATGCAGCAGAAGCACTCGCAGAGCTTCAGCTTCTGGAGCCGGCGGGCATTGGGGCGCGGACACTGCAGGAATGCCTCCTTTTGCAGGTGCAGCGGCTTTTGAGCCCGGATGATCTCGCTGAAGTGATCATGGAAGAGCATTTCGAATGGTTCGCCGATAAAAAGTGGAAGCAGCTGGCTTCGCTCCTTGGTGTGGAGCTGAAGGATATCCAGCGTGTCTCCGATTTAGTCAGAACGCTCAATCCAAGGCCTGCAGCGGCTTTTTCAAAAGAAAGTGCAGGCTATATTGTCCCTGATGTGGCTGTCAGCTGGGACGGCAGCTCTTTCCTGATAACCGTCCAGGATGAGCTGCTCCCAAAAGTCAGCTTTAACAGCCAGTATTATGAAAGCTTTAAAAGCACTGGCGACAAAGAGGTCAGGAAATACCTCCAGGACCGGTCGCAGGACTATAATTGGATTGTCCGCAGTTTGGAACAAAGGAAAGATACGATTAAAAAGGTTACAATGAAGCTGGTAGAAAAACAGCAGGATTTTTTCATTGAAGGGCCTGCAAAGCTGAGACCGATGACAATGAAAGAAATCGCGGATGAATTGGAAATCCATGAGTCGACAGTAAGCCGGACGGTCCGCGAAAAGTATGTCCAGACTCCTTTTGGCACATTTGAGCTGAAGACCTTTTTTACAAGCGCGGTAAAGACTACCGGTGCCGATGGTGCTTCGTCAGCAAGTGTGAAGAAGAAGATTGCTGCCATGGTAGAAGCTGAGGATAAACTGAAGCCTCTTTCTGACTCGGAGATCATGAGCATACTGGAGAAGGGGGATGCTATCGTCATTTCCAGGCGGACGGTCGCCAAATACAGGGACCAGCTGGGCATCCCCTCTTCAGCGAAACGCAAAAGATATGAATGAAGAAAGAAGGAAGTATAGTGAAAGATCGACAGATGCGATTATATACAAGAGAAGGCTGCCATTTGTGCGATAATGCAAAAAAATTAATCCTGGATCTTCAAGCAGAGCATGAATTTGAGCTTGAGGAAGTGGATATCAGCGCCAGCGATGATCTGACTGAACGGTACGGGCTTATGATTCCGGTCGTGGAACTGGATGGGGAAGAGGTCCAGTTTGGGCGGATTGATCAATTTACGCTATATGAAGCGCTTACAGCAAAAAACCGGTTCTAATCAGTTGAATTCGCAAATCACTCCTGCTAGAATGTAATTGTAACAGGGGTGATTTTTTTTGGTTCAAGCGGGACATAATATGTCTATGCGGGACAGAAATTGACCACGTTAGAACGTTCCTATGGAATACTTCTAAAAAAGGGGCATGCGATGGACTCATTGATCGATATACAAAAAAGATTATTGCCTGATTTACTTACTGTTATGCAAAAACGCTACCAAATTCTTCAGTACATAGGTTTTATGCAGCCGGTGGGCCGAAGAAGTCTGGCAGTGAGCCTTGGATCAACGGAAAGAGTGCTTAGAAGCGAGGTTGATTTCCTAAAGAATCAAAATCTTATCTCTGTAGCAAGTTCAGGTATGAACCTGACAGCCGAAGGCAAGGATTTACTGGAAAGACTTGAAAGCATAATGAGAGACATAACGGGTATAGACATACTGGAAGCAAGGCTGAAAGAAGTCCTTGGCGTCCGGCAGGTGATTGTGGTTGCCGGCAACAGCGATGAATCACCATGGGTGAAAAGCGAGCTTGGCAGGGCCTGTGCGGCCAGTATGAAACAGAGGCTTAAAGGGAAGAATACCGTTGCTGTAACGGGCGGATCGACCATGGCGGCCGTGGCGGAGATGCTGACGCCCAATCTCTTTGACGACGAATTGCTGTTCGTCCCTGCACGGGGCGGCATCGGCGAGGAGGTCAAAAACCAGGCGAATACCATCTGCGCCATGATGGCGGAGCACACAGCCTCCCGCCACAAATTCCTTCATGTCCCGGATCAGGTAAGCAAGACGATGTACGAGACAATCATGAAGGAACCCGTTATTAATGAAGTATTGAATCTGATACAATCCGCTGGAATGGTTTTACATGGAATTGGAGACGCTATAACAATGGCGGAGCGCCGTAAAACGACACCGGAGGACGTATTGAAGATTCAGGAGCGGAAAGCAGTAGGAGAAGCATTCGGCTATTATTTCGATGAAGCGGGCGAAGTGGTCCATAAAGTGCAGACCATAGGGCTTCAGCTCAAAGACCTGGCAGATATCGAACATGTTATTGCAGTTGCCGGAGGGTCTTCGAAGGCAAAGGCAATAAGGGCCTATATGAAACAGGCGCCGTCCTCAACGATCCTGATCACGGATGAAGGCGCAGCAAAACAGTTGTTAAAAGGGTAATCCCCTTTAATATAAAACTAACAAATATCCCTACTATCTAAAGGAGGAAATATTAACATGGCAGTTAAAGTTGGTATTAATGGATTTGGAAGAATCGGGCGCAACGTATTCCGCGCAGCACTTAAGAACTCAGAAGTAGAAGTTGTAGCGGTAAACGACCTTACAGATGCAAACATGCTTGCACACCTGTTAAAATATGACACAGTTCACGGCACACTTAACGAAGAAGTTTCTGTAGACGGAGATTTCCTGGTAGTAGGCGGCCAAAGAGTGAAGGTTCTTGCAGAGCGCGATCCTGCTCAGCTTGGATGGGGAGACCTTGGCGTTGAAGTAGTAGTAGAATCTACTGGACGCTTCACAAAGCGCGACGATGCAGCTAAACACTTAGAAGCAGGCGCGAAGAAGGTTATCATCTCAGCTCCAGCTTCTGACGAAGATATCACAATCGTTATGGGTGTTAACCATGACAAATATGATGCAGGAAGCCACCACGTTATCTCAAATGCATCTTGTACAACAAACTGCTTAGCGCCATTCGCTAAAGTATTGAACGACAAGTTCGGCATCAAGCGCGGTATGATGACTACTGTTCACTCATACACAAATGATCAGCAGATCCTTGACCTTCCGCACAAAGACTACCGTCGTGCGCGTGCAGCTGCTGAAAACATCATCCCAACTACAACTGGTGCTGCAAAAGCAGTTTCCCTTGTATTGCCTGAACTGAAAGGCAAGCTGAACGGCGGAGCTATGCGTGTTCCAACTCCAAACGTTTCTCTTGTTGACCTTGTTGCTGAGCTTGACAAAGACGTAACAGCTGAAGAAATCAACGCAGCATTCAAAGCAGCTTCAGAAGGCGACCTTAAAGGAATCCTTGCTTACAGCGAAGAGCCGCTTGTATCAAGCGACTACAACGGAAGCCCTGCTTCTTCTACTATTGATGCATTGTCAACAATGGTTATGGAAGGCAGCATGGTAAAAGTAATCTCTTGGTATGACAACGAATCAGGCTACTCTAACCGCGTTGTAGACCTTGTAGACTACATTGCAAAGCAAGGCCTTTAATAGGCACGATTTAAAACAATAAATAAGCTATTGTTTGGTCCTGTATGAACTCCGGGAACCGAAGCTTTCCTTTAAAACCCTGTTTTATTGGATAAAAAAATAGCGAACATCTATAATGATGGGGAAAAGGGGAGCGGGAAACAATTCCCTCTCCCTTTTCTTTTGAACACTATCAGAAACTGGGAGGTCCTTTGCCGTGAACAAAAAAAGCGTAAAAGACATTGATTTAAAAGGTAAACGCGTTTTTTGCCGTGTGGACTTTAACGTGCCGATGAAAGATGGCTCTATTACGGACGAAACTCGCATCACAGCAGCTCTTCCTACCATTCAGTACTTGACTGAACAGGGAGCTAAAGTCATCCTTGCAAGCCACCTTGGCCGTCCAAAAGGCCAGGCAGTAGAAGAACTGCGCCTTACACCAGTTGCCAAGCGCTTATCAGAGCTGTTGGGCAAGGATGTAAAGAAAGCAGACGAAGCCTACGGTGAAGCTGTACAAGGGTTGGTTTCCGAAATGGCTGAGGGCGATGTTCTCCTTCTTGAAAACGTCCGCTTCTACCCTGGTGAGGAAAAGAATGATCCTGAGCTGGCAAAGGCGTTTGCAGAACTTGCGGATGTGTATGTAAATGACGCATTCGGCGCTGCCCACCGTGCCCATGCTTCAACTGAAGGCATTGCACACCATCTTCCGGCTGTTTCCGGCCTGCTGATGGAAAAGGAACTGGACGTTCTTGGAAAAGCGATGTCCAATCCGGAGCGCCCGTTTACGGCAATTGTCGGCGGAGCGAAGGTAAAGGACAAAATCGGTGTTATCGAAAACCTGCTTGATAAGGTAGATAATCTGATCATCGGCGGAGGTCTTGCTTATACGTTCGTTAAAGCACAAGGCCATGAAATCGGGAAATCCCTTCTTGAAGAAGACAAAATCGATCTTGCCAATTCGTTCATGAAAAAGGCAGAGGAAAAAGGCGTTAAATTCTATATGCCTGTCGATGTGCTTGTTGCGGATGATTTCTCCGAGGATGCCAATATTAAAGAAGTTTCCATTGAAGAAATCCCTTCAGACTGGGAAGCGCTTGATATCGGTCCGAAGACACGTGCCATCTATCAGGATGTCATCAAATCAAGCAAGCTTGTCATCTGGAACGGCCCTATGGGTGTGTTTGAACTGAATGCATTTGCAGGCGGAACGAAAGCAGTAGCCGAAGCCCTTGCTGAATCCCAGGATACATATTCGGTAATCGGCGGCGGAGACTCTGCGGCTGCAGTCGAAAAGTTTGATCTTGCTGATAAAATGAGCCATATCTCAACAGGCGGCGGCGCTTCCCTCGAATTCATCGAAGGAAAAGAGCTTCCTGGTGTAACGGCTTTAAATGATAAATAAGCAAAAGAGTTGAAAGGATGTGCCGGAATGCGTAAATCAATTATTGCAGGCAACTGGAAAATGCATAAAACCCTGCCTGAAGCGAAAAGCTTCTTAGAGGAAATCAACGGCCTTGTACCTTCAAAGGAAGATGTTGATACAGTCGTTTGTGCTCCAGCTTTATTCTTAGAGCGACTTGTTGAAAGTGCAGAAGGCCATGACGTCGCAATCGGCGCCCAAAATATGCACTTTGAAGAAAGCGGTGCTTTCACAGGCGAAATCAGCCCGAAAGCCCTTCAGGACATTGGTGTATCTTATGTAGTGCTTGGTCACTCAGAGCGCCGTGAAATGTTCAACGAAACAGACGAAGCTGTTAACAAAAAGACTTTGGCTGCGTTCAACTACAACCTGACACCGATTGTTTGTGTCGGCGAATCGCTCGAACAGCGCGAAAACGGCGAAACAACTGAAATCGTCGGCAGCCAGGTGAAAAAAGCCCTTGCCGGCCTCACAGAAGACCAGGTGAAGCAGACTGTTATCGCTTATGAGCCTATCTGGGCAATCGGGACAGGCAAATCTTCCACTTCTGCGGATGCAAACGAAGTTTGCGCCCATATCCGCCAGGTGGTAGGCGAGGAGTTCTCAACTGCGGCAGCTGAGGCAGTCCGCATCCAGTACGGCGGAAGCGTTAAGCCGGAAAACATCAAAGAATACATGGCCCAGCCTGATATCGATGGTGCACTGGTCGGAGGGGCGAGCCTTGAGCCGAACTCATTCCTTCAATTACTGGAGGCAGGCAAGAATGAGTAAATCCCCAGTAGCACTGATTATCCTGGACGGATTCGCCCTGCGTGGTGAACGGATGGGAAACGCAGTTGCTCAAGCGAACAAACCGAACTTTGAGCGTTATTGGAACAAATATCCCCACTCTACCCTGCAGGCAAGCGGAGAAGCAGTCGGCCTTCCTGAAGGGCAGATGGGGAACTCGGAAGTAGGACACCTGAATATCGGTGCCGGAAGGATCGTCTACCAGAGCCTGACAAGGGTGAATGTGGCCATCCGTGAAGGCGAGTTTGAAAAGAATCAAACCTTTTTAGACGCAATTAACCATGCGAAGGAGAACGATAAAGCTCTCCATCTGTTTGGCCTTTTGTCCGACGGCGGTGTCCACAGCCATATCCACCACCTGTACGCCCTGCTGAAGCTTGCAGCTGATGAGGGACTGAAAAAGGTATATATCCACGGTTTCCTTGACGGCCGAGACGTCGGTCCGAAAACAGCCGAGAAATATATCAAAGAAGCACAGGAAAAAATCAAGGAATATGGAGTAGGCGAATTTGCGACCATCTCAGGGCGCTACTATTCCATGGACCGCGACAAGCGCTGGGACCGTGTGGAGAAATCCTACCGTGCGATGGTGTACGGAGATGGACCATCTTATTCCGATCCGCTTGATCTTGTCGAAGACAACTACAAAAACGGAATCTTTGACGAGTTCGTCATTCCATCCGTGATTACAAGGGAAAACGGTGAGCCGGTGGCAACGATTGAAGACAATGACTCAGTCATTTTCTACAACTTCCGCCCGGACCGTGCGATCCAGATTTCCAATACATTCACAAACAAAGATTTCAGATCCTTTGACAGGGGCCCAGGGCACCCGCAGAATCTGCACTTTGTCTGCTTCACCCACTTCAGCGAAACCGTTGACGGCTATGTAGCATTCAAGCCAAACAACCTGGACAACACGGTCGGCGAGGTTTTGGCCCAGAACAATCTTAAACAGCTGCGCATCGCTGAAACTGAGAAATACCCGCACGTAACATTCTTTATGAGCGGCGGGCGTGAAGAGAAATTCCCAGGCGAAGAACGGATCCTCATCAATTCGCCAAAAGTGGCAACCTATGATCTTCAGCCTGAAATGAGTGCATATGAAGTAACCGATGCCCTCGTGAAAGAAATAGAAGCAGATAACTTTGATGCTATCATCCTGAACTTTGCTAATCCTGATATGGTCGGGCACTCCGGAATGCTCGAGCCGACAGTGAAAGCAATCGAAACTGTGGATGAATGCCTTGGCCGCATTGTTGACCTGATCATTCAAAAAGGCGGTCATGCCATCATCACAGCTGACCATGGAAATGCAGACGAAGTTGTCACCCTTGAAGGCAATCCAATGACAGCACACACCACTAATCCGGTGCCTGTCATCGTAACAAAAGAAGGGGATGAGCTGCGCGAGGACGGAATCCTTGCTGATCTTGCCCCAACCATGCTTGACCTGCTCGGAGTTGAAAAGCCGGTTGAAATGACCGGTACAACGATTTTAAAAAAATAATTCCATTTTAAGGAGAGATTTTACTATGCCATTTATCCAGCACGTATATGCCCGCGAAGTATTAGATTCCCGCGGTAACCCAACAGTTGAAGTAGAAGTATTAACAGAATCAGGATTCTTTGGAAGAGCAATCGTTCCTTCAGGAGCATCAACAGGCGAGCACGAAGCAGTTGAGCTTCGCGACGGCGACAAGTCCCGCTACCTTGGAAAAGGTGTTCAAAACGCAGTGGACAACGTAAACAACCTGATCTCAGAAGCGATCATCGGCATGGATGTAACTGACCAAGTCGGAATCGACCGCACAATGATCGAGCTTGACGGTACTGAAAACAAAGGCAAATTGGGCGCTAACGCAATCCTTGGCGTATCCATGGCTTGTGCACACGCTGCAGCTGAATCTGTAGGCCTGCCATTATACCGTTACCTTGGCGGATTCAACGCGAAGCAGCTTCCAACTCCAATGATGAACATCATCAATGGCGGATCACATGCTGACAACAACGTTGACTTCCAGGAATTCATGATCCTTCCTGTAGGAGCTCCTACTTTCAAGGAAGCAATCCGCATGGGTGCTGAAGTATTCCACGCGCTTAAGAAAGTTCTTTCAGGCAAAGGCCTTAACACAGCAGTCGGCGACGAAGGCGGATTCGCTCCAAACCTTGGTTCCAACCGCGAAGCACTTGAAGTCATCATCGAAGCAATCAAGAGTGCCGGCTATGAGCCAGGCAAAGACATCCTTCTTGGCATGGACGTTGCTTCTTCTGAGTTCTACAACAAAGAAACAGGCAAATACGATCTTGCAGGCGAAGGCCGCACTGGCTTATCTTCAGAAGATATGGTTAACTTCTACGAAGAGCTGGTAAACGAATTCCCAATCCTTTCAATCGAAGACGGACTGGATGAAAACGACTGGGAAGGCCACAAGCTTCTGACTGACCGCATCGGCGGAAAAGTTCAGCTTGTCGGAGATGACCTTTTCGTAACTAACACTAAGAAGCTTGCACAAGGTATCGAGCAGGGCGTTGGCAACTCCATCCTGATCAAAGTGAACCAGATCGGTACACTGACTGAAACCTTCGAAGCAATCGAAATGGCTAAGCGCGCAGGCTACACTGCAGTTGTATCCCACCGTTCAGGTGAAACAGAAGATGCCACAATCGCTGACATCGCTGTTGCAACAAACGCAGGCCAAATTAAAACTGGTTCTATGAGCCGTACAGACCGCATCGCGAAATACAACCAGCTCCTTCGCATCGAAGACGAGCTTGGCGATCTGGCTGTATATGATGGACTGAAATCTTTTTATAACCTGAAGAAGTAATTCTTTTTGAGGGAGACACCAGCCTTTTGGGGCTGGTGTTTTTTTGGGTTTTGGTTTTTCGAGCTGATGCATGGTACCTGGTTGGAGTTTAGTGGCCGCGAGCAGGGCTAGTTGCTAATAAAATCCAAAAGTTGCTAATATATCCTGAAAGTTGCTAATAAATTTGAAAAGTTGCTAAAATACGGAAAAAGTTGCTAATAAACGCTTTTTACCCATTCCATCAATCTGCTGGTGCGCTGTATTTGCGCCCTTTTCCTCTGCCTGAGACCACTAAATTTGAGCTTGCTAGTATATTTGAAGCTGTATGGACGGATTCCACCCCCGCAAACTCCCGAAATCCCCCATTCGTAATCTCCTTCCCAAACAAAAGGAAGTAGTCCTTCAAAGCTGCGATATGCGCTGACTTGTCCTTCAACCCGCATTTCGGGCAAAACCAAGTACCATATACCCTTATAACCGGAATATGGCCGCAGCCGCCGCAATGGACACCCATCCTCACATTCTCCCGGCTGACTCTCATCCTGGACAGAATATCAATTTTTTCAGGTGTATGGTGTTTGATCAACAATCTAGAGGTTTTTTCAGCTCTCTCGCATCCAGGAGCGCTTGTTGATAGCGGCCGCTCAAGTCTTCTATCTTCCCAAGGAGGCGGTGGCTGTGGATGACCGTTCTGCTGATGGCTGGGGAGTTCGCTTTGAGGACAGTGGATGGTTTGCTGATAACAACGAGGGATTCGACGGGGAGAGGGATGCTGCGTTCCGCTAACCAGCGGGCCAGCTGTTTTTTATGATGTTCTGCCTGAGCGATCGGATCGGGGAAGCCTTCTTCTTTTTCATCCTGGGTGCGGATCATCTGGCTGAATTGCTTATCGAATACAAGGGTGCCAAGTATGTTTTTAACCTCCAGGATTAATGCAAAATGAGCATGCAGCACAAGTAGATCAATTTGAAAAAAGCTGCCGGACAGGCCGAGCCGCAGATCATGCAGTACCAGATACTCTTTTTCCGGCAGCATCTGCAAATAATAATCCAAAGACAATTCACCATAGTAGCCCGCCCAGCGTTTCGCAAGATCTTCCTTAACACGGTGCCAGTCAGGACTCCCTTCCTCCAGCCGGCGCAGCAGAGCTTCCAGGGCTAATATCCGCTTTGGTACTGTTAATTCTTTAACAATCATATCTTCCTCCTTATAAATGTATTATTTAATTATTTCGTCCCCCATGTCCTGTCCTCCTTCTTGAGCTGCTAACTAAATCCCCCACACCCAATGCTCCTTCCTCCACGTGCTCCAATTCATCCGGCACCGTCTTTTCCCTTCTCAAATAACACCCGCTCAATCTTCCGCAAACCAACATTGCTATTGTCCAATCCGCCAAAATATGATAAATTAAGAATAATGTGATTGTACGTTTCAGGAGGTGGACTTCATGTACACATTATTAATTACGCTGTTGATTATTGTTTCAGTTGCTCTTATAGTTGTTGTACTTCTTCAATCAGGAAAAAGTGCGGGTCTTTCCGGCGCGATTTCAGGTGGTGCCGAGCAGCTTTTCGGCAAGCAAAAGGCGCGCGGGCTTGATCTTATACTCCACCGTGTGACGATTGTGTTATCTGTACTGTTTTTTGTTTTAACAATTGCTGTCGCTTATTTTGTAAAATAATAAAGCTGCTGCCTGGCCCAGAAGGTCAGGTTTTTTATTTGCCGCTAAACGGAATATTTTTCCTTCAGCTGCCGATAAGCCGTTTTAGTGGATTGTTGGGCGCGGCTTTGCTAAAAATAAGGAAGCTGAACTTATCAAAGAAATCATTTACATAGCAAAAGGAGTTTTCAAAATGAAGATTGTTGCACCGAAACCATTTACCTTTGAAGGCGGAAAAAGGGCTGTCCTGCTTTTGCACGGCTTTACAGGCAATACTGCGGATGTCAGGATGCTTGGACGGTTTTTGCAGACCAAGGGGTATACCTGCCATGCGCCACAGTATAAGGGACACGGGGTGCCGCCTGAAGAGCTGGTCCATACCGGTCCTGAGGACTGGTGGAAGGATGTTATGGAAGGCTATGAGCTGCTGAAGGGACAGGGCTATGAAGAGATTGCAGTTGCCGGGCTTTCGCTTGGCGGGGTATTTTCCTTGAAATTAGGTTACACTGTTCCTATAAAGGGTATCGTTCCAATGTGTGCACCAATGTATATTAAGAGCGAGGAAGTCATGTATCAGGGCATCCTTCACTATGCCAGCGAGTATAAGAGGCTTGAAGGCAAATCCCCTGAGCAGATTGAACAGGAAATGGCTGAATTCAGGAAAACTCCGATGGAGACACTTAAAGCGCTGCAGGAGCTGATCGCCGATGTGAGGAATCATGTGGATATGATCTATTCCCCAACCTTTGTGGCTCAGGCCCGTCATGATGCCATGATCAATACCGACAGCGCGAACATCATCTTCAGCGAAGTGGAGAATGATAATAAAAAGCTGAAATGGTATGAAGAGTCCGGCCACGTCATCACATTGGACAAGGAAAAGGATCAGCTGCATGAGGATATATATCAGTTCCTGGAATCGCTGGATTGGACTGTTTAAATCCTTTATTTAGGAGGGATAGCATAGATGGAAAATAATATTAAGCAAATCGTGGATAAGCTTCTCCACTTTATGAAAGATGAAGCATATAAGCCACTGACCGTCCAGGAGATGGAAGAGGCATTCGGAATCGAGGATTCTTCCGATTTTAAAGACTTTGTGAAGGCCCTTGTGGTCATGGAGCAGAAAGGGCTTGTTGTCCGGACTCGGAGCAACCGCTACGGCCTGCCGGACAGGATGAATCTGATCAAAGGTAAGCTGTCCGGCCATGCAAAAGGCTTTGCTTTTGTCATTCCTGAAGAGCCTGGCCTTGATGATATCTTTATACCGCCGAATGAGACGAATAATGCTATGCATGGCGATATTGTCCTTGCAAGGGTTTCTTCTGAATCTTCCGGCCAGAGGCGTGAAGGGACGGTCGTGCGCATTCTCGAACGAGGTGTCCAGCAGATTGTCGGGACATATGTTGAAAGTAAAAATTTCGGCTTTGTGCTCCCGGACGACAAAAAGTTCACCAGCGATATTTTTATCCCGAAATCAGCTTCTAAAGGGGCAATAGAAGGACATAAGGTCGTTGTCAAGCTGACGACGTATCCGGAGGGGCGCAAGAGTGCTGAAGGGGAAGTCCTTGAGATTCTTGGCCATAAAAATGATCCAGGCGTGGATATCCTGTCTGTCATCCACAAACATGGGCTGCCGATGGAATTCCCGAAAGAAGTGCTGGAGCAGGCGAATGATACACCTGACAGCATTGATGAAAGTGAAATCAAGAACCGGCGCGATCTCCGCGACCAGACAATCGTCACGATTGACGGCGCTGATGCGAAGGACCTGGATGATGCGGTAACTGTTACAAAGCTTGAAAACGGAAACTATAAGCTCGGAGTACATATTGCCGATGTGACGTATTATGTGCGCGAGAATACACCGATCGATCAGGAAGCGGAAGAACGGGCGACAAGTGTTTACTTGGTGGACCGGGTCATCCCGATGATCCCGCACAGATTATCCAATGGCATCTGTTCCCTTAATCCGCAGGTTGACCGCCTGACCCTTTCCTGTGAAATGGAAATGGACAGCTCCGGTGAAGTGGTTAATCATGAAATCTTCCAGAGTGTCATTAAAACAACAGAGCGTATGACTTATCATGACGTTAACAAGATTTTGACCGATAAAGACGAAGAGCTGATGAAGCGCTATGAGCCGCTTGTCCCGATGTTTCAGCTTATGGAGGAGCTGGCAGCGGTGCTCCGCAAGAAACGGATGGGCCGCGGCGCCATCGACTTTGATTTTAAAGAGTCAAAGGTTCTTGTTGATGAAGAAGGAAAGCCAAGTGATGTCGTACTCCGCGAACGTTCCGTGGCAGAGCGCCTCATCGAGGAATTCATGCTTGCAGCCAATGAAACGGTCGCCGAGCATTTCCATTGGATGGATGTGCCGTTCATCTACCGTATTCACGAAGATCCGAAGGAAGATAAGCTGAGAAGATTCTTCGAGTTTATTACAAACTTCGGTTACATTGTAAAAGGCACGGCAAACTCTGTGCATCCGCGCGCCCTCCAGGAAATCATTGAAGAGGTGCAGGGTACACCTGAGGAAATGGTAATTTCGACCGTCATGCTGCGCTCGATGCAGCAGGCGAAATATGATCCTGAGAGCCTCGGCCACTTTGGGCTGTCGACTGAGTTCTATACTCATTTCACATCACCGATCCGCCGGTATCCGGACTTGGTTGTCCACAGGCTCATCCGCACCTATCTGATTGAAGGCGATTTAAGCCAGGCAACAAGAGAGCGGATGAATTCAAGGCTTCCTGATATTGCCGAGCATTCCTCCAATATGGAGCGCCGCGCGGTCGAAGCTGAAAGGGAAACAGATGAGCTGAAGAAAGCAGAATATATGGCTGATAAAATTGGCGAAGAATATGATGGCATCATCAGCTCAGTTACAAACTTCGGCATGTTCGTCGAATTGCCGAACACGATTGAAGGTCTGATCCATGTCAGCTATATGACGGACGATTATTACCGCTATGATGAACGCCATTTCGCGATGATCGGCGAGAAAACCGGCAATGTGTTCCGGATTGGCGACGAAATTACAGTACGCGTCATTAATGTCAACAAAGATGAGCGCTCCATAGATTTTGAAATCGTCGGCATGAAAGGCCCCCGGAAGCGTGATGATCGGGATGCGCCGCGAGTGTTCAAGACGGGCAGCACAGAAAAGAAGCCGCGCAGAGGCAAAGCCGGCGAAGGCCCAAAAGGACGCAGCGGCGGCTCGAAAGGCAAAAGCGGCGGCGGACCTGCCCGGAAAGAGAAAAAGCACTTTGAAAATGCGCCAAAAGCCAAGCGTAAGAAAAAGAAACGCTAAAAAGCTTGAACCCGGAGAGCCATCCAAGTGGCTCTCCTTTCCGATATAGGGTCATGATTGTTGCTGGGAGAGATTTTTGTTAAAATCAGTGTAAGAGATTGAGGGGGAAATTCATATGCCAAAGGGAACGGGCAAGGTTATCGCCCAAAATAAAAAAGCGTATCATGATTATTTTATAGAAGACACCTATGAAGCGGGAATCGTCCTGCAAGGTACAGAGATTAAGGCTATCCGGGCAGGAAGGGTGCAGCTGAAGGATTCTTATGCAAGGATCATCAGCGGGGAGGTATTCCTGATCAACATGCATGTCAGCCCTTATGAGCAGGGGAACCGGTACAACCATGATCCGCTCAGAACCAGGAAACTGCTGCTTCATAATAAAGAAATCAGCAAGCTGATCGGCGAAACAAAGGAAGCCGGCTATTCTATCGTACCGCTGAAAATGTATTTGAAAAATGGTTTTGCGAAAGTTTTAATCGGCCTGGCCAAGGGTAAAAAGAATTATGATAAACGCGAAACCTTGAAAAAGAAAGAAGCAGGCCGGGATATTGAGCGGGCATTCCGCGAACGGCAGAAAATGTAAATCCAAGACTTAACAATTGATATCCGTGCTGTATATGATATAATAAGTATTGTAGCAGTGATGCTATCTGACTTACGCTCTTCTATTTCGAGCGCTCCTGGCGTCAAACCGAGTGGCAGAATAAGATTTGCACCGGCTCTCAGCGGAAATGATGCCTTATGCACATTGCCCAATATGGGGACGTTACGGATTCGACAGGGATAGTTCGAGCTTAGGTTGCGAGTCGAGGGGATCGGCCTCGTTAAAACGTCAAAGCCTATAACTGGCAAACAACAAAACAACTTCGCTCTAGCTGCCTAATAGCGCTAAGCGGTTCCTCCCTCCATCGTCCATGTGGTAGGGTAAGGGACTCACTCTAAGTGGACTACGCCGGATTCCACCGTCTGAGGATGAAGGAAGAGAACAACCAGACTAGCTGCACGGACGCCTGTCAGCAGGCATAAGATGCAGCGAAACGCAAATATGCTGACTACACTCGTAGAAGCTTAAGTGGCGATGTTTCTGGACGTGGGTTCGACTCCCACCGTCTCCACCATACATACTTTGGTGGATTTTATACAAATTTTACACGGACCGGCCTTATGGCTGGTCCGTTTTGCGTTTTATAAAATTGTTTTAAATTTGTCAGATTTCCTGCTATTCTACTATAAAAAGGAAAAATGGACGTGATAGATTGAATATTTTTGGGAGCAACCTCGGAAAAAAAATAAAAGATTTAAGAGTCACGAGGGGGCTTAAGCAAAGTGAACTGTCTGAAGGCATTTGCACACAGGCGCAGATCAGCAAGATTGAGCGGGGGGATATCATTCCTCTTTCTTCGACTCTCTACCTTATTGCCCGAAGGCTAGGAGTGGATATTTCCTATTTCTTCGGGATGAATGGGATTGCCAGCAATGAGTATGTTGAGGATGTGCTGGAACAGCTTTATGCTGCCAGAAAGGCGCTTGATTATGACGAGCTCCGCAGAATTGTGGCCACAGAAGAAAAGAACCCGCAGGTGCTTGAAAATCCCGAGTATCACCAGGTGCTTCTCTGGAATAAAGGCATTTATACTTTTTACTTGGAAAAAGATTTTGAGAAAAGTATTAAGATCCTCCGGGAAGCGATTGATTTGACCCATAGAAATGCATCGATTTGGACGGAATCAGAACTTGAAATTCTTATTAGCATTGCACTCTTCCACCATGACGTAAAAAACTTTCAGCAAGGATTCAATGTGCTGCAGGAAGCATCTGATATTTTAAAAGGTTTACCGCAGCTTCAGAATAAAGATTTAAAAACAAAGGTAATATACAATCAGGCAAGGTGCCTTTACGACCTGGAGAGATACCAAGAGGGAATTGAATACTGCCATGAAGCAATTGAATGGTGTGTAAAAGCAAATAGAATCCGCTTTTTAGGCCAAATATATACTTACCTAAGTGGAAACTATGAAGGCTTAAAAGATTATCGCAAGGCGATTGAATATATAGAAATTGCCATCTCGGTCTTTAGGGCACAAAAAGATTCCAGATTTATTCTGTTCCTTGAAGCCGACCTTAAGAATTTGAAAGAACTGGAAGGTTCTTCCGAATAGAAAGAGAACCTGCCCTCCCGGCAGGTTCTCTTTATTATGATCGCAATCTTCTGTTCCAAGCCTCTGCCTTAGCCAGCGCAATCTGGTCTTCCTTCACCTCGCCAGGCTTGACGCCTGCGCCGATGATATAGTCTGCGAATTCCATGCCGACAAATTCAAATATGTATTCAAATTGCTGGATGAGCGGCAGTCCCTTGATTTTTGCGCTTGTGCCGCCTGTTACGGCTACATAAGCTTTTTTTCTGGCAAGCTCTTCTTTTAAATTAAAGCGCTTGTCGCGAAGATACTGTGACCATCTGTCAAAAAAATTCTTCATTGGGCCGCTCATACCATACCAGTACAGGGGAGTAGCAAACAGGATGACATCATGGCTGAAAATCAGCTCAATCAATTCGTCGTAGTCATCGTGGACCGGATCAAAGCCGCCTTCAGCATGGCGCTGGTCGTGGATGGCTTCAATATGCTTATCAGCCAGGTGAACAACAGTATGGTCTGTTCCTTCAAGAATTTTTCCTGCCAAATATTCTGAGTTGCCATTTTTGCGGGTGCTTCCCAGCAAGCATAAAGTTTTCATCGTCACATGCTCCTCACTTGTGTTCTTTTATGCTTAAGTGTAACACGGAAATACCTTATTTTCGAAGGAAAGCAAGTTTGAGGATAAGCAGAAACGTTTTGTATATAATGAGGGCAGGAGGTTGATGAGAATGGCTAATATGATCAAAACAGAAAAAGAATTCAGGGAAATAATCGGCAGCGGGGAAACAGTGACTGTAAAGTTTTTTGCGGGCTGGTGCCCGGACTGCAAACGGATGGATATGTTCATGCCGAGCGTGCTGGAGGAATTTCAGGAGTTTCCTCTATATGAGCTGAACAAAGACGAACTGCCTGATTTGGCTGCCGAATATAATGTGATGGGCATTCCGAGTCTGCTGGTATTCAAGAACGATGAAAAGCTTGGGCATCTTCACAGCGCAAATGCGAAGACACCGGAACAGGTATCAGAATACCTTGGCGAGTATTATAGCAAATAAACAAATAAAGGCCTGGAGACTGCTCCCGGCTTTTTTACTTTTTGTAAGAGAACTGAGAATTGAAGCTGGCAGTGAAAAATGCTATGTTTGGAAAAATGGGCAACAGGGTAGGTAATAGAGTTAATGGAGTGAGGTGGTTAAATTTTCCTGGGTGCAGGAGCCGCAGACAGCTCAAAAAAGGCAATAATAAAAATGGTGTTTATACATAAAGAGTAAACAGGACGATGAAAAGGAGAGAAGCCATGATAGAGTTTGAGGGTGTGACAAAAGAGTACCCCGGCGGAACGAAGGCGGTAGAGTCCCTGGATTTTACGATAAAGAAAGGGGAATTCTTCGTGCTGATCGGGCCAAGCGGGTGCGGGAAGACAACGACGCTCAAGATGATCAACCGGCTGATCGATCTCACGAAGGGAACGATCAGGATAGAGGGGAAAAGGATCAGTGAGTATGATATCCATGAATTACGATGGAGCATCGGCTATGTGCTGCAGTCAATCGCGCTCTTTCCGCATATGACGATCGAAGAAAATATCGCTATAGTCCCGGAATTGAAAAAATGGGAGCGGGAAAAGATCCGCAAGCGGGCGGCAGAGCTGCTGACTATGGTCGGGCTGGAGCCGGATGTATATTTGACGAGGAAGCCGAGCGAGCTTTCCGGCGGGCAGCAGCAGAGGATCGGTGTTATCCGTGCCCTCGCAGCCGACCCTGAAATCATTCTGATGGACGAGCCTTTCAGTGCACTTGACCCTTTAAGCAGGGAAAAGCTGCAGGATGATCTTCTGGATCTGCAGCGCAATATTAAGAAGACGATCGTGTTTGTGACGCATGATATGCAGGAAGCTCTTAAACTGGGAGACAGAATTTGCGTCATGAAGGAAGGGAAGATTGTGCAGCTGGCTGCGCCTGAGGAAATCATTGCAAATCCGGCAGATGAATTTGTGCGTGAATTTGTCGGTGCGCAGGCTGGAGCCGGCCGCGAGATTACAGCTGAAAAAATGATGAAAGCCGGATA
This sequence comes from Cytobacillus sp. T106, assembly GCF_040492155.1. NCBI lineage: Bacteria > Bacillati > Bacillota > Bacilli > Caryophanales > Bacillaceae > Cytobacillus > Cytobacillus sp. T106. The sequence goes on from NZ_JBEUMK010000015.1 coordinate 42,458, forward strand.
TGCCGAAAGTGTGTCTGCTGAAGCGGTCGCAGCTTCGGCCAGTTTAAAGGAAGTGCTGGAACTGCTGACTGACAGGGAAGAGATACCTGTTGAAAAAGACGGGACCATCGTCGGTTCAATCAGCCGCAGGGAAGCCATCAGGCATGTGGCGGGAAGCTTAGGAGAAAGGGGGGCTCTAAATGAATGATTTGGCCGGTGTTTTTAAAGAGAGGCAATCAGAGCTTTTCAGTGCACTCATTGAACATATACAAATCTCATTCATTGCGCTTTTCTTCGCTGTCCTGATTTCAATCCCGCTCGGAATTTATCTGACGCGGCATAAAAGAGCAGCTGAGGCGGTCATCGGCGTTACAGCGGTGCTGCAGACCATTCCTTCCCTCGCCTTGCTAGGGCTCCTTATCCCGCTGTTCGGGATCGGGAAAGTGCCTGCAAGCATCGCGCTGATCGTCTATGCACTTCTGCCGATCCTGAGGAATACGTACACAGGCATAAAAGAAGTGGAGCCTTCGCTTATTGAAGCGGCAAGGGCCATGGGGATGAACAGCTGGAAACGGCTTATTAAAGTAGAATTGCCTCTATCCATGCCAGTGATCATGGCAGGGATCAGGACGGCAATGGTCCTGATCGTCGGGACAGCAACGCTTGCAGCTTTGATCGGTGCAGGAGGCCTTGGGGATATCATCCTTCTCGGGATTGACCGGAACAATACATCCCTCATTGTACTGGGAGCAATCCCGGCAGCGCTGCTGGCCATATTATTTGACCTGCTGCTGAAAAGGTTCGAAAAGATTTCATTCAAAAAATCACTGATCCCGCTCGGGGCGATTGCCCTTGCAGCCATTGTCATCATGGTTCTGCCGTTTGTTTCAGGCAAGGGAGAAAAAGATCTCGTGATTGCCGGAAAGCTTGGCTCTGAACCGGAGATCCTGATCAATATGTACAAACTCCTCATTGAAGAGGAAACGGATATGAGCGTTGAATTGCAGCCAGGGCTTGGCAAGACTTCTTTTGTGTTCAATGCACTCCGTTCAGGTGATATTGATATATACCCTGAGTTCACAGGAACAGCCATTTCGGAATTTTTAAAAGAAACGGCAGTGAGCACAGACCGGCAGGAAGTATATGAGCAGGCAAGGGACGGCATGTCAGAAGAGTTTGAACTGGAGATGCTGGAGCCGATGGACTATAACAATACATATGCACTGGCTGTGCCGGAAGAGCTGGCTGCACAATATGGACTTGAAACGATTTCAGATGTAAAAGCGGTTCAGCAGAATATCAACCCGGGCTTTACGCTGGAGTTTTCCGACAGGGAAGATGGCTACCGGGGTATTCAAAAGCTGTATGGCATAGAGTTTCCTAATGTGAAAACAATGGAGCCTAAGCTTCGCTATAGTGCCGTTGAAACCGGCGATATCAATATGGTGGATGCCTATTCGACGGACAGTGAGCTGGAAGCCTACAATCTGAAGGTGCTTGAAGATGATAAAAATCTGTTTCCGCCTTATCAGGGGGCCCCCCTTTTAAAGAAAGAGACGCTTGATGATCATCCGGAAATCGGGGATGCTTTGAACAAGCTGGCAGGAAAAATCACAGATGACCAGATGCGGGAAATGAACTATAAAGTCAATGTTGATGGAATGAGTGCTGAAGATACAGCCAGGGAATTCCTGAAAAATGAAGGGCTTATAGAGTAGAGGGCATACTGAATCAGGTGACCGGCAGCCCCGCGGGTTCCATTTAAAAGCGTTTAAAATGCCTTTATACGGGAATAGACTATTAAGTGCTACTTAATCAGAAACACTAGTCTCACTTTACAAATCTCACAGGAGGTGGTTAGAGTGGCACAGGATGTATTATGTGAAGTAGTCAATTGCAAGTTTAACCGCAACGGCAGGAAATGCGGGGCGGATGAGATTTTTGTCGGGGCGATCACCGGAAAGAAAGCGAGCACCAATGAAGAAACCGACTGTAAAACTTTTGAGCCTCAATAAGCACTATGGCAGCCTTGGATGAAGGCTGCCGCTACATAACGGCCTGCCGGACAAAAGTCCAGGCAGGTTTTTTCTGATTACAACTAAACAAAATTCCATCTTTCCGGTTTATATTCTTTTTCTATCCGGGTTATGGTACCATTAAAGCAAAAAATTAACCTGGTGAATATAATGAACTCAGATATTTTCAGCTATATGGTTCTGATCTCTGTATCCGGAGTCCTGACAAGCATTTTGGGCATATATGCCTTTGCTAAAAGAAAGACCTTTTCAGCCGGCAAAACCTTTGTCTGGATAGCGGTTACCTCGGCCATCTACATATTCGGGCATGCTTTTGAACTGACAGCTGATTCGCTGGCAGAAATCAAGTTCTGGATTGCCTTTCAATATGCGGGCCTGCCCTTTATTTCCCCTATCACATTAGTCATGGTCATGAGATTCACAGGTTTGGACAGATATTTGACCACCTTCAATCTTATTCTTTTATACACCATTCCTTTCATCAGCATGGTTATGGTGGTGACAAATGATTGGCATGGCCTTTTTTACACCGGATATCATCTGCACCGGGAGGGGTCATATCTGCTTGTAGATATGGATGTTGGCTTTTGGTATGTGATTCATGGCAGCTTTACCTTCGGCAGCCTTTTTGCAGGGGCTTGCATGGTTGTATGGTATTGGAAGAGGGCAGGATTCGCCTACAGAAGGCAGCTGATGACCATGTTCGCGGGACTGACGATCCCCATGACAGCCTCTTTCCTTTATTTAATGGGATATTCCCCTTACGGCATGGATCCTGTTCCGATGGTGATGTGCCTGACATCCTTTTTATATTTGCGCGCCTTTTTTATGGACAGGCTGACAGCCGCACCGATCGCAAAGGAACGGGTCTTTGAAAGCATGAGAGATGGTGTTCTCGTTTTTGCCCAGGATGATGGACTTGTGGACTTTAACCCGGCTGCAGAGGAAATGCTGCCAGGGCTTGATTCCAGCTCAATCGGTGAAAATATGAAGGTAGTTCTCCAGCCGGCTGCAGCATATTCAGGGACCGGGGCTGATGGCGGCAGCTATTCCGGCATCCATAAACTTGAGAGCGAGGCAGAAACTTATATCCAGATTCATTCTTTCCCGATAAAAAAAAGCAGCGGGGAGTTGGCCGGTACTACGGTGATCCTCAGCGATATCACCCAGGAAGTACTGCTAAGGCAGAAACTGGAGGAGCTTGCTTTTAAAGATGGGCTGACAGGCATTTATAACCGGACCTATTTCATTGAGCAGAGCGGCAGGCTTCTTAAGGAAGCGGAAGCTGCCGGGGGAACCATGTCAGTCATTTTGTTTGATATCGATTATTTTAAGAATATCAATGATCAGTATGGGCATCTGCAGGGCGATGAAGCGCTTCGGCATATAGCGCGGGTCAGCGGAAGCCTGCTGGGGGGAGGTTCAATTTTTGCACGCTACGGAGGAGAGGAATTTGTCATCTGCCTTCCTGGTGCCGATCTAGAATCAGCGGCTGATCAGGCAGAAAAAATCAGGGCCGGAATCGAAGAGGTTTTTCTGCCTTCTGAAACGGGAATGATTTCACTGACCGCGAGTTTTGGAGCGGCAGAAGCAGCACCGGGAATGACGCTCGAACGGCTGCTTCACAATGCAGACACTGCTTTATATCAATCAAAAAATGGAGGCAGAAACAGAGTTACATGCTGCGAATCACCTGTTTCCGTATCCTAGCCTGGCTGCCTTCATGGCGGCCTTTTTTGGTTTATTAAGCCGGGACTGAAATTGCGGTAAACGTGCTGGATTCCAACAAGGAAGAGCTGGCTGATGGTGATTAATTGGCAAATAAATGGCGTGGCGTGCAGATGAGTTAAAAAAGAGTCTGTTTAGCAGGGGGGATATTCAATCGGCAGAATATTTGGCCGATTCGGTAGAACCCTTGCCCAATTTGGTAGAATATATGCTCAATTGGTGAAATTAAAGTCGGATTTGGTAGAATCCATGTCCGTTTGATTAAAAACAATAAATAAGCTGGCAGATATTGTGCTGTGTTTTTAAATCGCAGCTTCATTCACTAAGAAACCACTGAAAATTGAATTCAGCATCAAGTTAAAACAGTCGTTATTTCAAATAAATTTGAAAAACTGTGTCATTTATGTTTACAATTAAATAGAGATGGGTAAAAAGTTGGACTATATAAAGGAGGGAAGGCTACAAAGAATTATTGCTATTGGGATTTCATTTTTTTGCATCAGCCCTGTTTAGGGCAGGCAGCTCTGGCGGTCTCCACCGCATCATGCTGCTGAGTATTTGGGAACGGCGAACGCCTGCTCAATACATTGATTTGCTGAATCCGCGATTTTATGGCCAAAATCCTCAGCGCCATATAAGGCAAATCAATCTTTCAGGATCTACCTGTCTTTGAAATTCCCGCATTTATCTGCATCTGCTAATCGCAGAACTCTTGTCTAATACCATTTTGCAAATCCAATAGTATACACCTGGCTGCTTATGATGCTACAGTCTGCTTTTTTTCTGTGCGTTCATTCAAGCTGCCTGTTTTGGGCATGTTAATCCTAGCAGCACTAGATAATGAAAGAGGCGTTGATTATTGATTACGTTTAAGCATGTAGGAAAGAAATATCCGGATGGCTTTGTTGCCCTCAAGGATATCGATTTCCATATAGAAGAAGGGGAACTGGTTGCCCTGATCGGGCCGAGCGGCTGCGGAAAGACGACAACCATGAAAATGATCAACCGGCTTATTGAGCCGTCCAGCGGCCAGATTTTTATCAATGGAGAGGATATATCCAAAAGGGATCCTGTGAAGCTGCGGAGGGATATCGGCTATGTGATCCAGCAGATCGGCCTGCTTCCCCATATGACCATTGAAGATAATATTACACTTGTCCCGCGGTTGAAAGGCTGGGAAAAGGAGCAGTACTCCGATAAAGTGGACGAATTACTGGAGCTTGTCGGCCTGGATCCAAAAGAGTACAGGACCCGGTTCCCCGGCGAGCTTTCGGGCGGGCAGCAGCAGCGTGTCGGCGTTATCCGCGCCCTGGCGGCAGAACCGCCCATCATCCTTATGGACGAGCCTTTCAGCGCACTGGATCCGATCAGCCGTGAGCAGCTGCAGGATGAGCTGGTCAAGCTGCAGGAAACCATCAAAAAAACCATTGTGTTTGTCACCCACGACATGGATGAAGCCATTAAAATCGCCGACCGGATTGCCATTTTAAAAGACGGCGAAATCATCCAGTTCGATACGCCGGAAAGAATTCTGCGTTATCCAAAGAATGAGTTTGTCAAAGGCTTCATTGGCGAAGACCGCCTGAATGATGCTGAGAATGGGCAGCCTGCTGCTGCTGACCTGATGCTCAGGAAGGTCATTACAGCCCGTCCCGGCAGAGGTCTGGCACAGGCCTTGAAAACGATGAAGACATATAAAGTTGACTCCCTTTTTGTAGTGAATGGCGAGAATGAGCTCCTCGGCATCGCAACCATTGATGATGTCGAAAAATATTACGCCGAGGAAGAAAAGACGCTTGGCGATATTATGAGCGCGGACTATCAGTCAGTGCTTGTTGATGCACCTTATAATGAGGTTGCTGAGCTGTTTGCCAAAGGGTCCCTTTACATTCCCGTCCTTGAGGGCGGAAAGCTTGCCGGGCTTATCACAAGGTCAACGATGATGAGAGGTCTGGCGGGGATGAAAATTTCATCACCGGCTGAAGGGGGCACTATAAATGAATGATAATTTCTTTGTACTCGTTGTTGATATTTTTAAAAATAGATGGCCTGAAATTCTGGAAGCCCTTCAGCAGCATTTATTTTTGTCGGTTGTTTCCATTGTGATAGCAGCAGCCATATCCCTGCCTTTGGGCATCTTTATTTCGCGGAGGAAGAAGCTGGCTGAGCCGATCATCGGCATTACATCCATCTTCCAGACGATTCCGAGCCTTGCGCTGTTCGGATTCTTGCTTCCCTTGTTCGGGATAGGAAATGTAACGGCGATCATCGCCTTGACTGTGTATGCTTTGCTGCCTCTTTTAAGAAATACATATACCGGCATCAATGGTGTAGACCAGTCTGCCGTTGAGGCAGGACGCGGCATGGGGATGACGAGCAACCAGATCCTCAGGATGATTGAGCTTCCCCTTGCATTGCCAATCATCATGGCAGGACTCAGGACAGCAGCCGTTCTGACAATCGGTGTGGCGACCCTCGCCGCCTTCATTGGGGCAGGCGGTCTTGGGGACTTGATATACAGGGGCCTTTCCACTGCCCGCAATGAGCTTGTGCTTGCAGGTGCGATACCGGCAGCCGTCCTTGCGATTGTGATTGATTTGATCCTGAAAAGAATTGAAATTGCCACCGACCCGCGCAGAGGCAAAAAGGTGAACTGGAAGAAGTTCTCCTTAGTCCTCATTCCTATTGCTGCGCTGGCATTGTTCTTTGGACTGAGGGGAGGCAATGAGGAAGATACCATTGTCCTCGGCGGGAAGAGATGGACAGAGCAGTATATCCTCCCTCATATCCTTTCTGAATATATCAAAGATCAGACAGATTATAATGTCAGGGTGCAGGAAGGGCTCGGCGATACCCCGATCCTGACCCAGGCACTTCAAAAAGGCGATATTGATATGTATGTGGATTATACGGGGACGGGTCTCCTGACGATCATGAAGGAATCCTATAATCCGGAGGACAGCCCTGAGGATATATATAACAAAGTAAAGAAAGGCTACAGCGAAGAATATCAGCTGGAGTGGATGGAGCCTTTAGGATTCCAGAACACATACGCCCTTGCAGTCAATCAGGAAACCGACAGCGAGTATGGTGCTGAAAAAATTTCCGACCTTTCTCCTGTGTCCTCGGAGCTCAGATTTGGCGGCCCTGCTGATTTTTACGAGCGTGAGGATGGATTTACTGCTTTCACTGAGACGTATAATCTCGATTTCAGCGAAAAGCGGACATTGGATGCAAACCTGATGTACTCCGCTGTACAGGAGGGGGAAGTAGATGCCATCCCTGCTTTTACCACAGACGGGCGGATTGTCCGCTTCGGCCTGAAGGTGCTTGAAGATGACAGGCAATTCTTCCCGCCATACTATGCAGCACCAATCATCCGCCAGGAAACACTGGCAAAATATCCAGAGCTTGAAGAAGTCATCAACAGGCTCGGCAACCAGATTTCCGAGGAAGAAATGGCTGAAATGAATGCCAGAGTCGACCTCGACAAAGAAAACCCGCGCGAAGTAGCAATCGACTTCCTGAAACAGAAAAACTTAATCGACTAAGCAAATAAAAGACAGCAGGGGTACGGAATAATCTCATTCCGTGCCTCTTTTTTTGTTTAGTGATTGTTCAATAGCCTTGGTTACATAGCTAAACGAGTTTCAAAAAACTTGGTGATTGCAGTGGAAGGCACGAAGACTCCAGCGGGATTGCAGCGGAAATGTTGAAACCCCGCAGCGCGCAGCGTGAGGAGGCTCAACTCCGCCCCGCGGAAAGCGAAGTGCCTGGAACGGAAATCAACACCCATAACAAGCAGATACCTGAAAAACCTCTTTTTTTACAGAAATAGTCTAATTATAGGAAATCCATTTGAGTTCAATTTTTACTCAAAAACTCCCCCTTGACAGAAAAATACAATTAAGATAAATTAGTTAAAGTGTTGAATTATTAAAGGGTAGAACTTTATAGCGGGAGAGGTGAATAATGCATGCCGCATGAGAATATAAAAGACTTAGTGGACCGGTACATATCCGTTTCCTTCTCAGTAAACAAGACGGGCGAAAACCTGGTAAAGTGCCAGCTAGGGGATGAACTGACGAATGACCAGCATTACACGCTCAGATACATCCACCATTCAGAGAACTGCACGTCAACAGAATTGGCTGAGGTGTTCGATGTCAAAAAAAGTGCGATCACGGCCATCATTAACCGACTGTTTGAGAAGGGCCTAATCGAACGGACCCGTGATGAAAAAGACCGCAGGGTCGTGTACTTGACGCTTTCTGAAAAAGGCAGGGAGCTTTTTTCGGAAACGGAAGAACGCATCAACAAGCTGGTTGAATCTTTTATCAAAAAATTTGACCAGCAGGAGATAGAGCAGTTTATCACAACCTATGAGAAACTGGGCAGTATTCTGCTTGAAATTAAAGATCAACAGGTGGAGGAATAGGCGTGTATACAATAATCAAGAGAAAATGGTTTGTCCTTATTGCGTGGATCGCAGTTATTGCCGGATTGTTTTTCCTGGCCCCTAATATGGCTGATCTTGTCCGTGAAAAAGGGCAGGTGGATGTGCCGGAGGAATACTCCTCCAAGCTGGCCGGCCAGATTATGGACGAAGTGCAGAAGCAGGAAGGCGGAGGCGATGAAACCTCGGTGGCCCTTGTTTTCCATGATGATAAAAAGCTGTCGGCAGATCAGATCCAAGAAGCTGAGAAAGCCATCAATGATCTGGAAGCAAATAAAGAGGAGCTTGGGATCACGCAGATCCTCTCCCATTTTACAGAAGAAAACCTGAAAGACCAGCTTGTTTCCGATGACGGGAAGTCAATTCTCGCATCATTGAGCATCAGCTGGAACGGCCGCGAAGCAGGCGAACTGAGCGATGCTCTGTATGAAACCATTGAAGATGCGGATGTTGACCATTATTATACGAGCAACTGGATGATCAATGAAGATCTGACCACCAGCTCTGAGGAAGGCCTGAAGAAAACAGAGGGGATTACCGTTGTGTTCATCCTCGTTGTCTTGTTCCTGGTATTCCGCTCTATCGTGGCGCCGGTCATTCCGCTGCTGACGGTTGGATTTTCATATCTGGCTTCACAATCGATTGTATCGATCCTGGTGGATAAAGTGGATTTCCCGATTTCCAACTATACGCAGATCTTCCTGGTGGCCGTCCTTTTCGGTATCGGGACTGATTACTGTATCCTGCTGCTGAGCCGGTTTAAAGAAGAATTGGCTCACAGTGAATCAACGGCAGATGCGATTGTTGCGACGTATAAGAATGCCGGCCGCACCGTATTTTTCAGCGGATTGGCGGTTATGATCGGCTTTGCGGCCATCGGGTTCTCCCAGTTTAAGCTGTATCAGTCAGCCTCAGCTGTTGCCGTAGGGGTAGCGCTGCTGCTGATCGCCCTGTTCACGGTAGTGCCATTCTTTATGGCTGTGCTCGGCCAAAAGATCTTCTGGCCTTCAAAAAGCACGGCAGAGCATGGAGAAAGCAAGCTTTGGGGTACTGTCGGGCGCTTCTCGCTTGCACGCCCATTCATTGCCCTGTTCATAGTTGCGGCGGTTTGTGTGCCGTTCCTTGTGGTGTATGACGGAGATCTTTCCTATAACTCCCTGGAGGAAATCAGCGGGGATGTACCGTCCATCAAGGCATTTGATGCCATCAGCGGCAGCTTTGGCCCTGGTGAATCGATGCCGACGCAAATTGTGCTCCAGAACGATGAGCGGATGGATTCAGCTGAATACATCGCTCTCGCAGAAAAAATCAGCCAGGAGCTGGAAAAAGTGGACCTGGTCGATACTGTCCGGTCTGTAACAAGGCCGACAGGTGAGCCGATTGAAGATTTCTTCGTCTCCAAGCAGGCCGAAAGCCTTGAAGACGGTCTTGGCGAAGGAAAAGACGGACTCGACCAGATCAGCGACGGGCTCCAGGAAGCAGGAAGCGAACTGTCCAAATCAGAGCCGGAGCTGGATCAGGCTGTTTCAGGCATCGGTACATTGATATCAGGAACAGGCGAAATTCAAAATGGCCTTTCTGAAATTCAAACCAATCTGGCCAAAATTGAAGACGGCCTCCGCCAGGGCACAGCCGGATCCACTGAGCTGAAAAAAGGGCTGGAGAAGACAAAAGCCGGCGCGGAAGAGCTTCTTGTAAATTATAAAAAATTACTTGGAGGATATCAGGAAGCGGCAGACGGGTTAAGCGGTCTGCAAGCTAAATATAATGATATTGGTACAGGATTAAACGGTCTTTCAAAAGCCCTTGCAGACATTACAGCAGATGATTTTGCTGTACTGGAAGATAATTATCAGGGAATAGCTGAAAATGATTCTTACAAAAAAATTAAAGGAACTGTGCAGAATGTACAGGCAAATATTACACCTCTGGCAGAAGGCTTGACACAGCTGAATGACGGTCTTGGGGGTGTCAAGGACGGACTTAACACAGCAAACAAAGGTTTTGGTCAGGCAGTCGGTTTCCAGCAGGATTTGTCCGAGGGAATTGGGCAGCTCATCACCGGCATCGAACAGCAGCAGGCCGGCCTCGAACAGCTGGCAGACGGGCAGGGCCAGATTGTCAATGGATTCCCGCAGCTGTCAAACGGACTTGCAGGCGTTAATGATGGCCAAAAGCAGCTGCTGGATGGCTTCGGCAGCCTCGGCGGCCAGCTGGGTGAGCTGACTGACGGCCTTAATCAGAGTGTGGATGGGCTGAATCAGGTATCAGACGGACTGGGTTCTGCACAGGACTATCTGTCCGGACTGTCGCAGTCAGATTCCCTGAATGCATTCTATCTGCCGGAAGAAGTCCTGGAAAGCGATGATTTCGACCAGGCGGTAGATGCTTATATGTCAAAAGACCGCAAAGTCATGACACTGGATGTTATTTTTGAAGCAAATCCGTATTCAAATGAAGCCATCAATCAGGTTCCGGAAATTAAGGATGCCGTGGAGAGGGCGACGAAGGATACAAAGCTTGAAAATGCTAAATTGGCATTGGGCGGAATTACAAGTACGAACGCAGATCTTGATGAGATGTCAGGCAAGGATTATTCCCGCACAGTCGTGCTGATGCTCGTCGGCATTTCTATCATTCTTGTATTCCTGTTCCGTTCTATTATTATGCCAGTCTATATTATCGGATCACTGATCCTGACTTATTACACGTCCATGGCGATGAACGAAGTGATCTTCGTGGATATTCTCGGCTATACAGGCATCAGCTGGGCCGTGCCGTTCTTCGGGTTCGTCATTCTTGTTGCGCTTGGGGTGGATTACAGCATCTTCCTCATGGACCGCTTCAATGAATATAAAGACCTTTCTGTAGCAGATGCGATGCTGATGGCGATGAAGAAGATGGGAACTGTCATCATCTCGGCAGTTGTCATCCTTGGCGGTACATTCGCGGCGATGATGCCATCCGGCATGCTGTCATTGCTGCAGATTGCCTCGATCATCCTGGTCGGACTCCTGTTGTATGCGTTCATCATCCTCCCTCTGTTTATCCCGGTGATGGTGAAAAACTTTGGCCAGGCAAACTGGTGGCCATTTAAAAGGGGAACAAATGAATAAAAGCTGTTAGCTTCTTGAGCACCGTCCTGCTAGGCAGGGCGGTGTTTCTTTATAAGCTCACCTTTATGACCTGCTTACTTATTCCGTCTGTAGCAGGCTCATAGAAATATAAAAAACCACCCATAAAATATGAGTGGCTCTACTAGTACTGCTTAGATTTTAAATTTATCTACCACCTGCTTCAATTCTTCAGCCATTTGTGCCAATGCTTGGGCAGATGAATGGATTTCCTCCATTGATGCCAGCTGTTCCTCTGTTGATGCAGCAGCTTCTTCCGAAGTTGATGCGTTTTCCTGGGCCATCATCGAGATATCCATTGCTGCATTAGTCGCTTCATCTATACTGGCAGTAATCTGCTGGACAGTGGCAGTAACCTGTTCAATCAGCGGGGTAATGTTTCTGGTGCTATTTAGTATCCCGGCAAATTTTTCAGATGTTTGCTCTGAAACTTTTACGCCTTCTTCTGCATTTATTACAGCTTCATCCATGATTTTAACTGATTCTTCTGTATCCTGCTGTATTAGTGCAATCAGGTCAGCGATACTCTTTGTTGATGCTTGAGACTGCTCTGCTAATTTGCGCACTTCATCAGCTACCACTGCAAATCCTTTCCCATGCTCTCCGGCTCTTGCCGCTTCAATTGCGGCATTTAAAGCCAGCAGGTTTGTTTGATCAGCAATCCCGCTGATCACATCAGAGATTGAACCTATTTCTTTTGAACGGCTGGATAAAGAAGATATCACTTGGTTCGACCGCTTGATGGAATGGTGAATAAACTTCATTTGCTCTAGGCTGTCTGTAACCTGTTTCTCCCCCTCTTCAGCCTCCTGAGTTGTCTTTCTTGAGAGCTCGGCTACATTAGCTGACCTTTCCGAGATATGTAAAATGCCCTGAAGCACTTCATTTAAGGCTTTTGAATTATTCTCCAGATTTATTGTCGTGTTTTCGGCTCCACCGGCAATTTCCTGTATGGCAGATGAAACTGTTTCGCTGGCTATGGTTGACTGTTCCGCACTCGCATTCAGCTGCTCAGCAGATGCAGCCACTAAATCAGAGTTAGAAGAGATGGAGCTGATCATGTCTCTGAGATTATTTTTCATTTCCTCGAAAGATTGATTTAAATCAAAAATTTCATCTTTATTCTTTAAATTCAATGTATCCACGTTTAAATTTCCGCCAGCTACCTGCTTGGCCAGACTGCCCAGTTTCGCAATCGGCCTGGTGATTAACACGGAGATAATAATCCCGCTGGCCAAAGCAATTAATGCAGCGGCTAGGCTTAGAGAAAGCAATAACATTCGTGCTTTGCTGGATTGTTCCTGTGTTTCTTTAAATTTAACATCAAGGATGTCTTCTTTCAGCCAATCATGCATAGAAAGCGTGCTCTCTGTCAGATTATTGCTGATAGGGACAATTAAGTTTAAGCCTTCAGCAATTGCTTTCTCCTTATCTATGCTGCTGTCATCCATGATTTGGTTAGCCAATTCTTTGAAGTTCTTATTTGCTTCCTGGATAGAGTTAAATCGATCCTGTGTTTCCTGCAGGGTAGCCAGCTCTCTTCCTTTGGCTATAGAAGCATTGATTCTTTCATTTGCCTGATTCATCATATCTCTGAAACTTTCACTGTCTTCATCATATAACAGGAAAGCACGGTAATAGCCTGTCTGCAGAGCAGCGTCTGTCTGGATGGATTGTGTCAGTGCTCTTACTTCAGCAACTGTTTCAACTACATAATCATAAGATTCATTTGAGTCTTTCATATTTTTGTATGAAATAAATGATGCAATCCCAAAAATGAAGGACACAATTAGGAAGCTTCCTATTAATTTCTGCTTGATTGATAATTTCATTATGCAAACTCCTCTTTCTTTTAATTGGTCTGATTCACCAATTTATTATCGTCAAATAACTTTAAGTGTTTAGGGTATCGGAAATTTTGACTTAAGCTTATCAGAGGATATCCTATCCGGATTTTTTAATAAGTGGTGAGTAGAAAAGGAACAACTGTTTTTGGTGTTTAAAAATTTTTAAAAACATTGGAAATAAAATACTAAATAACATATACTGTGTATATAGATATAAACAGTATAACAGTGGGAGGAATCAAAATTGAATGAATGGAAAGAAGCAATGTGGCTCGTTAAGTTTGAACTGGGCAAATCAGCTAGAGGTTTTATACAGCTAATACTCAATACTGTCCTGTTTCTTGGGGTAACCGTTTTAGCTTTTTCGCTCGGTATTGGCAAAACTGCCATTGTGGATTTTATGTTTATGATTTTATTCGGATTCTCGGGGGCCTGGTCGAGGACAAAAGACTTCCAATCTCAAAAGGTGCAAAGAGATGTATGGGCCTCCCCTTATTTCATGACGCTGAGCCAGCTGCCGATCAGGAAAGGGATTTTGGTGAAAAGCCGTTTTTTGACTTATTTTATGACCGTTATCCCAGCACAGCTGATTTTCATGATTCTGCTGTACAGCTTTAGTCCAAGTCTGAACCATGAGCTGGGAATAGGCGGATTTGCTGCCTTTACTCTTATGTGGCTTGCTTTCAGCATTTTCTTTGGACTGTCTTTCCCGGTAATGGAAGCTGGCGATATGATCAACCGCACCCGCATGGTCATTTACAGCATTATGCTGTATGGCGGAGGAATTGCAGCTGTCATCCTTTTCAATACCTACAGCAGCGGCCTTGTCGGCTGGACGATAATGGCCGCGGGGAAATGGCCGATATTCACTTCCCTGCTGGCGATAGCAGCTGCGGCAGCCTGTACGCTCTTCTATAAAAAATACATGCTGAAGAAAATGTCTACAATTGACTATCTGTCATAGAAAGGAGGAAACCGCTTGGAGCTTCCTATCAGATTATCCAAGGAATCCCGCGTTCCCATCTACCACCAGATTGAGGGCCAGATAAAAGCTTTGATTGCGAGCGGGGTGCTCCCGGCAGGATCGCCGCTACCGTCCATCCGCTCCCTCTCTAAGGATCTTGAGGTGAGTGTCATCACAACGAGAAGGGCTTATCAGGATCTTGAATATAAAGGCTTCATCACCACGATCCAGGGAAAGGGAACCTTTGTAGCCGAGGTGGCTGAATCGGAAAAGGCGGATGTTAAGCACAGTTCAGTCTACCAGGCACTCGAAAATGGCATCCGGACGGCCATGAGCTATGACTGCACACTTGAAGAAATAGAAGAGATTTTTCATAAAGTGGTAGAAAAAATTAAGAACGGGGAGGAATGAGCATGCTGCCAATAGAAATCACCGGACTTGAAAAAAATATAGACGGCTTCAAACTGGGCCCTTTGAATGCAAGCTTTGAGCCAGGGACCATCACAGCATTGATCGGCAATAACTCATCAGGAAAAAGCACCCTATTAAAATTAATGATGAATCTTGCCAAGAGAGACAAGGGAGATATCCTGATAAACGGACAATCGATTTCAGAGAGGGAGTCATGGAAGCAGACCATCGCTTATCAGCCCCAGACACTGAACGGCGTCAGCACGCTTACCGGATATGAGCTGTATTCACTTGTTTCGCGATGGTATCCTTCCTGGGATAAGCAGCTGTTCGACGAGATTGTAAACCTATTTTCGGTTCCCCTTGATAAGCCGTACGGAAAGCTTTCCCAAGGCGTCCAGCAGAAGCTTAATCTTGCATTGACCCTGCCCAGGGATACAGAGATTCTTCTTCTGGATGAACCGTCTGCCTCCATGGATATACCTGCAAAGCATCTTTTAATGGAAATGCTTGCTAAGTGGATGGAGCGGGGAGATAAGACGATGATCATTGCGACCCATCAGGCAGAGGATATCCGCAAACTGGCCGATTATATCCTTTTTATGAAGGATGGAGAAATCACTGGCCATTTTGAAAAAGATGAATTGGCCCTCAAGTTTAAAAAGTATTGGGTGGGCCAGCTGCCGGATTCAAGCATACCGGGGGAAGTATCACGCCAGGGGGATCGGATGGTCATAACCTCGGCAGCCTTGGAAGCAGAACGTTATTTTAAAAAAGCTGGCATTTCGATTTTGGAGGAAGAGGTGCCGGAGCTTGAGGAAGCGCTGGCCATCATGCTTCAGCAGCCAAAACAGGAAAAGGGGTGGAGAGAGTGACCGGGAAGGTACTTTCTGTTGAAGGAATCGGCAAATCATATAAAGAAAAGCAGGTGCTGAAGGATATTTCTTTTTCGGTGCATGAGGGTGAGATCATGGCTATCCTTGGACCGAATGGCGCCGGCAAATCCACCTCGATCCGCAGCATCATGGGCATCATTCTGCCGGATGAAGGAGATATCACATTTCACGGGCATTCTTCAGGAAAAAGCATTCCCCGCCACCTGATCGGCTACCTGCCTGAAGAAAGGGGTCTTTATAAAAATGTCAAGGTGATGGATATGCTGCTCTATCTTGCGGAGTTAAAGGACTACCCATTGAAAATGGCAAAAGAGCGGATTCTTGAGTATTTGGCTAAGTTCAATATGGAAGGTAAGGAGAAGGCCAAGCTGGAGGAATTATCCAAAGGGATGGGGCAGAAAATCCAGTTTATCGCCTCTGTCCTTCATGAGCCCCGCCTTCTCATTCTTGATGAGCCTTTTTCCGGGCTGGATCCAGTCAGCCAGGAGGTCTTCAAAAAGGAAATCAGGGAGCTTGCGGATAAAGGGACGGCGATTCTGCTTTCCTCGCATCAGATGAATATGGTGGAGGAAATGTGCGACCGGTTATTTATGATCCATAAAGGGCACAAGGTCCTTGCTGGAACGGTGGAAGAAGTGAAAAAAGAGTATGCGAATTATAAATGCACAATCCGCGGGGCAAATGGAGCGGCAATGCTGGAGAAAATCCCCCATGTGCAGAGGGTGGAGCAAAAAGGCGATATGTCAGTCCTTTATCTCGACAGCCTTGTTCATCCAGCCAGGTGGCTGAAGCAGCTGCCTGAGGAGCTGGCAGTCCAGGAGCTGTCCATCGACCGTGTTTCCCTGCATGAAATATTCATAGACATTGCATCGGAAAAGCATCCTGTACAGAAAGAAGGTCATAGAATTGCGCAATAGCTTAAAGGTAGCCAAATGGGAGATAAAACGGAATATGAAAAATAAATCCTTTGTCATTTCGCTTTTGCTGACTCCGTTAAGCTTCCTGTTTTTTGCCATATTGCCAGCCATGATGGACCGTTTTCAAAGCGAGCCCGAGCCGGTTAATGTAATTATAAAGGACGAACTGGGTATCTGGAATGGCACTGAAGGAATCATGGCAGGGCTTGATTGGGAAGTCGAGCTGACAGATGCCTCTGAAAGTGAAATTTTAAATAAGCTTGAAGCGGCTGAGAATACGATCTTTATTCCACTGACAAAGAACGGATTTGATGCTGGACGTTTCCCGATCTATATGAGTGAAGGAGTACCGGATGATGTTCTGCCGCAGGCGATGCTGCTGGAGCAGCCCTTGCGCGCCTTTCAGCTGAGCCAGCTGGCACTTGATGAAGAGGAGATGGCAGCAGTCTCACAGGATATCAGTTTTGCAGCGGTTGATGCGAAGGAGACGGGCGCTGGAGAGGATATGTATGGTCAGCTGATCCCGGGAATCACTGCGGGTGTTGTCCTGTTTTCGGTTGTAATCTCGGGAATGATGATCTTCCAGAGTGCGTCACAGGAAAAGAAAGATAAAATAGCTGAAATTATGCTGTCTTCTCTGACATCCGGTGAACTGATGCAGGGGAAAATCATCGGTTATTTTACTCTTGGCATCATTCAGGTGGCCGTCTGGCTTCTGTTTGTCATCCCGGCCGCATCATGGAGGCTCGATGTCCCGCTGATCCAGTATCTCGCAGCCCCGGAAACGTTGGTCCTTATGCTGTTTGCGATCCTTGGCTATCTGCTGTTTGCCGCAGTTTTTGCAGGGATGGGTGCAACCGTGGAGGATGTAAACTCTGCCAGTAATTTTCAGGGCTTTATACTGATGCTTCCTTTTGCACCGCTTTTATTAATCAAGCCGGTCTTTTCCAATCCTGAAGGAGTGATTGCAATCATGGGCTCTTTTATCCCCTTCACAGCCCCGGGGGTATGGATCATGAGGCTTTCCGTCATGGAGGAATGGCCATGGGGAGAGATCCTTCTTTCAGCAATCATCCTCCTGGCCAGTATTGCTTTACTAATGAAGGCGGCCGGGAAGATATTTAAGGTTGGCATTTTAATGCACGGCAAAAATGCCACTCCGCAGGAAATGTGGAAGTGGCTGAGTAAAGCGGATTAAAAAGCGAAAGCCTGGATAGACTCTATCCAGGCTTTTTATTGCCTGATAAATATTCAGAAAATATTGACATATAATATCTCCAAGAATATATTGGACATATTAGACAGGAGTGTGAAGCAATTGAAAAGCAAAGGCATTTATAAGGATTTCTTTTTCCATCCTGATATCATCATCATGTCAGGCCTCTTTGCAGCCGGGCTCATTTGGTATATAGCAGTACTCGGTGCTGGCTGGCAGCTCCTTGCTTTTACAGCAGGGGGAATGCTTACATTTATGTTCAGTGAATATCTCACACACCGCTTCCTGTTCCATCTTAATCCGCCAAAGAATGCTTTGTTTCTGACATTTTTAAAGCGCATTCACTATGACCACCACAAATATCCCAATGATTTAAAGCTGCTGTTTCTGCCGGTCTGGTACAGCCTGCCGAACTTATCGGTCCTTGCCCTCATCTTTTTCTTCCTTACTGGTTCGCTGCCTGATACGGTATCATTCAGCCTCGGCCTCGTGCTCATGCTGCTGATCTATGAATGGAAGCATTATGTAGCACACCGCCCGATCAAACCGAAATCCAAATTTGGAATATGGCTGAAAAAGACGCATATCCTTCACCATTTTAAAAATGAAAACTACTGGTATGGTGTCTCAACCCCTTTTGTCGATGCTCTGTTTGGGACGTTAAAGGATGAGAAGGAAGTGGAAACAAGCAAAACGGTGAAGGATCTGGAGGGCAGGAGCAGGGAAAAGAAGCTTTCATCCTGAAGAAATATGCTCATCAAGGGAAAAAGCTGCATCATGGCAGCTTTTTCATTTTTTTATAAGCACTTTGGAAAGGGGATAAATGGTTGAGCTCTGAATAATTAAAGATAAGATGACCGCTGTAAAGGTCAGCGAGATGATCATATCCGCCCTGGTGGTTTGTGCTGCATCGAGGATCAGCAGCAGAACGACCGACATGGTCCCTTTAATGCCGGCCCATGATATGATGGACGATTCCCGCCAGCCGAACAGCTTCCTTTCTTTTGGCAGGGCTAGGACGGTTCCATGGATGACAGCGAAGCGGATCAGAATGCTCATAGCAAAAATGATAAAGGCAATGCCCCATTGATCAATGGCCAGATGGCTGGTTGCTTCAATTCCGATCATAAGAAAGACGAGGGATATGATGGTTGGCTCAATTATTCCCCAGAAGCTGTCGAGCGACTCCAGGTAATGGTCTTCCTTATTTGTGTGAGTGAACTCCCATGACAGCATGATGCCGGCAGAAACCGTTGCCAGGACACCCGAAACGCCTGCAAGCTCGGCTGCATAGAAGATTCCGTACGAAAGAATGATGCTGAGCATCACCTGATAATCTTTCCGCTCGGTCACATGGACGGCCTTGCTGACGATCCAGCCGCATATTAGTCCAAGAAAAATACCCCCAAGGGATACAAAGAGAAAGTCTTTTGCAAACGAAAGAACCGAAAAGGATTCTCCTCTGGCAAACATCCCTGTCAGTACAGTGAACAGTACAAAGCTTGTCCCATCATTGATCATGGACTCACCTTCCACGATTTCGCTTACCCTCGGGTCGGAGGATGCCTCCTTTAGGATGGATATGACGGAAACCGGATCGGTCGGTGTAAGAATGGCCGCAATCATCAGGCTTCCCAGGAAGCTGATGCTAACGAAAAGATTGGCAAAATAATAAATGGCAGCCCCAAGGAGCAGAGCCGTGATCAAAAGGCCTGCTGTACTCAGGAAACCAATCATGCCTGCATTTTTCTTCAGGGCGGCTGGAGGAAAGCGATATGCTGAAATGAATAATAATGAAGGCAGGAAAATATCGTACAAAATTTCCTTTCCGATATGAAGCGATGCAAAATAGCCTATAAAAGACAGGCCGATCCCTATCAGCACCAATACAGGCGGACCTGGGAACAGCTTTTTCTTTTTATCAATGGTCAAAACAATATAGCCCGCCAAAAGCAGCAGTATTATTTTTATCGGCTCCATGCTCTTTCCCCCTTTCGCATTTTATAGAAAAATTACCCTTTTGCCAGCAGATAGAAACTTATAGCCGAGGGGGTATCAGGATCAGCCGGGCTGGAAGGATGAATGCCAGTGCTGATAAAAAAAAGGCAGGGGAGTTTGCAGCGCAAAGAAGGCTGGCAGGATTACAGACTTCCCGTCCAATCTTAAGCCTTATCACCGGTATTAAAGCGCCTGCTATGCAGTATTACAGAAATTCAGATTTGGAGTGTTGACAAAATACCTATTAGGGTATATTATTGGTTCATAGCCGCCGAACAAAGCGGCGTTCACAAAAGAATGGAGGGGGCATCCTTTGGAATATAATAATGGAACGAAGAACCGGATCAAGCGGGTCGAAGGGCAGATGCGCGGTGTTATGCGCATGATTGAAGAAGATGCAGATTGCAAGGATGTCATTACCCAGCTGTCTGCTGCAAGGTCGGCAATTGACCGGGCAATCGGCGTAATCGTGAGCACAAATCTTGTGGAATGCATGAAAGATGCCGATGAAGATGGCACTTTGGAGCCGGAAGAGATGATAAAGGAAGCAGTCAATCTGCTTGTGAGAAGCAGATAGGGTTGACATCCTTTTTATTTTGAAATATTATATACCCCACTAGGTATTAAAATAAAACAATTATCCAAGGAGGAATTTTTCATGAACAGCAATAAAGTATTAGATGCAAAAGGTTTGGCTTGCCCAATGCCGATCGTTAAAACAAAGAAGGCAATCGGTGAGCTTGAATCAGGACAGATATTAGAGGTCCTGGCAACTGACAAGGGAGCGAAGAGCGATCTGACAGCATGGGCTTCATCAACAGGCCATGAACTGATCGATATGAAGGAAGAAGCAGGCGTATTTACTTTTTACATTAAAAAAGGCTGATTTTTTTGCAGGGTTATATACCCAATACAGTATATTAGATGAGGGGGATTAGAATGTCAGAAAAGAAAAGAACAACGATTGTCCTTTTTAGCGGAGATTATGATAAAGCAATGGCAGCCTATATTATTGCGAACGGTGCTGCAGCGTATGATCACGAAGTTACCATTTTCCATACCTTCTGGGGATTGAATGCTCTTCGGAAAGATGAGAATACTATGGTGAAAAAAGGATTCATGGAAAAGATGTTCGGCAGGATGATGCCAAGGGGAGCCGATAAAATGGGGCTTTCAAAGATGCACTTCGCTGGCCTTGGCCCTAAGATGATCAAAGGCGTAATGAAAAAGCATAATGCACTCCCGCTGCCGCAGCTGATCGAGATGGCTCAGGAACAGGATGTAAAACTGGTTGCCTGTACGATGACGATGGATTTGCTCGGACTGCAGCAGGAGGAGCTGCTTGACAATATTGAATATGCTGGTGTTGCAGCTTATCTTGGTGATGCCGAAGACGGCAATGTAAATCTGTTTATATAGGAGGGCAACACAATGGAGAAATGGTCAGCTAAAGAAGTAGAAAGCAAGCTGGAAAAAGGGATGCTTAATATTGTGGATGTCCGGGAAGTGGATGAGGTAAAAGAGGGCCGTATTCCTGATAGTGTGAATATCCCGCTTGGACTCCTTGAATTCAGGATGCATGAGCTTGATAAAAATAAAGAATATGTCCTTGTATGCCGGTCAGGAGGCCGCAGCGGAAGGGCGTGCCAGCTGCTTGAATCCCATGGCTTCAAGGTTGTTAATATGGAAGGCGGAATGCTTGCCTGGGAAGGGAGCACGGAGTAATTTTTTTTAGGAAATCATATACCCTGGGAGGTTTAAAGATGACACAGATTAAAACAGATTCCACTCTTGACGCAAAAGGGCTTGCATGCCCTATGCCAATTGTCAAAACGAAAAAAATGATTACGGGCATGAATGCAGGCGAAGTACTGGAGGTGCTGGCTACTGATAAAGGTTCAA
The DNA here is from genome assembly GCF_040492155.1 of Cytobacillus sp. T106. Classification (NCBI taxonomy): domain Bacteria; kingdom Bacillati; phylum Bacillota; class Bacilli; order Caryophanales; family Bacillaceae; genus Cytobacillus; species Cytobacillus sp. T106. The sequence continues at coordinate 63,942 of NZ_JBEUMK010000015.1, forward strand.
AAGCAGATTTGAAGGCTTGGGCTGAAAGTGCCGGCCATCAGTATCTTGGAACTGTTGAAGAGGAAGGCGTGCTTAAGCATTATCTGCGCAAAGCAAGCGGCGAAGAGGTGCAGGAGAAAAAGCATCCTCATGTTGTCAGCAATGAAGATCTTGAGAAGCTTGTGGGAGAAGACGGCGATATCATTGTGCTGGATGTACGGGAATCTGCAGAATTTGCTTTCCACCACATTCCGGGCGCTGTCTCCATCCCATTAGGAGAGCTGGAGGAGCGCGCTGGAGAATTGGACGGGGAAGCGCCGGTCTATGTAGTCTGCCGGACAGGCAGCAGAAGCGATCTTGCTGCAAGGATGCTTGATGCCAAAGGCTTCAAGGATGTTAAAAATGTGATCCCTGGCATGAGCCAGTGGAACGGACCATCAGCCAGTATGAATCAATAAAAAATTTTACATCAAAATATACGGTAGGGGGTAATTAGGTTGACTGTAAAAGCAATGACTGCTGAAGAAGCTGCGCAAAAAGTAATTCAAAAAGAAAAAATGTTCATTCTTGATGTCCGAAATCATGATGCATTCGCGGATTGGAAAATGGAAGGAGACCAATTTCAGTATTTGAATATTCCTTATTTCGATCTTTTGGACGGCGTGGGGGAGATTATGGAAAAGCTGCCGGCAGATAAAGATATCCTGGTTGTCTGTGCCAAGGAAGGTTCATCTGTAATGGTAGCTGAGATGCTTTCTGATGAAGGGCTGGATGTATCTTATCTGCAGGGCGGAATGAAGGCATGGAGCGAGCATCTTGAACCGGTCAAAGTTGGGGACCTGAAGGACGGCGGAGAGCTGTACCAATTTGTGCGCCTGGGGAAAGGCTGTCTTTCTTATATGGCGATTTCCGGCGGGGAAGCGGCCATTATTGATGCAGCCCGAATGACGGAAGCATACAGAGGGTTTGCTGACGAAAAAGGCGCAGCGATCAAGCATGTGTTTGACACACATCTTCATGCCGACCATATTTCCGGAGGAAGAATGCTTGCTGAGCAGACTGGCGCTAGCTACTGGCTGCCGCCAAAGGATGCCGGCGAAGTCACTTTCGATTACAGCAGCCTTGAAGATGGAAGAACAGTGAAAATCGGCACCACTGCTATTGATATCCATGCATTGTACTCTCCTGGCCATACGATTGGATCAACATCTTTCGTGATTGATGGACAATACTTGCTTTCTGGCGATATTTTATTCATCGACAGCATTGGCCGTCCTGATCTGGCCGGCCTGGCAGACGACTGGGTAGGGGATCTGCGTGAGACACTGTATAAGCGATACCGCGATCTGTCTGAAGAGCTGCTCGTTCTGCCGGCCCATTTCATGATCATTGATGAAATGAATGATGATGGTTCTGTTTCTAAGAAGCTGGGCACCTTATTTGCAGAAAATCATGGCCTGAACATCAGCGATGAGGCAGAATTCCGCAGGCTGGTCACCGAAAACCTCCCGCCGCAGCCGAATGCCTATCAGGAAATCCGCAAAACCAATATGGGCAGAATCACTCCTGATGAAGAAGAGCAGCGTGAAATGGAAATAGGTCCAAACCGCTGTGCTGTCAGGTAATTAGAAAAGCGCAAGCGCCTTGCTACTAAAGGAACGCAGACTAAGAACGCCACGTCCTGTGGCAACGTCTGCATGACCCCCATCCTGGGGGCCTCAAGGCGATTCTCCCAGAAAGGCGTTCTTTTCCTTTTTGGGAGGATTGACTTGTGACCTCGAGGGAGCGCAGCTGCTAGACAGTAATCTAAGTGAAAATTGCTGTTTTTTTATGAGGAAAAAGCCTGCCGTTTGAATTTTTACAGCCGGCAGGCTTTTTCCTGAAAAGGGAGGTTGAGAACCATGAGCATTGAATTAATCATCGTCATTTTCCTGCTTGGCTTTGCTGGATCGTTTATTTCCGGGCTGCTCGGCATAGGCGGTGCGATCATCAATTTTCCTATGCTGCTGTATATACCGGCTCTTTTGGGTTTGGCTTCATTCACTGCGCATGAAGTTACCGGCATCAGTGCGGTCCAGGTGCTATTTGCGACAATCGGCGGTGTATGGGCCTATCGTAAAGGAGGGTTTTTAAATAAGTCCCTGATCCTTTATATGGGCATCAGTATCCTTGCCGGAAGCATGATCGGCGGATTCGGTTCAAAATTCCTGCCTGAAGCAGGCATCAGCCTTGTGTACGGCATACTTGCCTTGATTGCGGCGGTCATGATGTTCATTCCGAAGAAGAGGATTGATGATGTTCCGCTCGATGAGGTCGTTTTTAATAAATGGCTTGCTGCTTCACTTGCCTTCATCGTCGGCATCGGTGCAGGAATCGTCGGCGCCGGCGGAGCCTTCCTGCTTGTTCCGATTATGCTTGCTGTCCTGAAAATACCAACAAGGATGACGATAGCATCTTCCCTCGCCATCACATTTATTTCTTCCATTGGTGCAACAGCGGCTAAGATTTCGACCGGACAGGTGGAGTATCTTCCAGCCCTGATCATGGTTGCGGCAAGCCTGCTGGCCTCTCCTCTTGGGGCGAAGGCAGGGAAAAAAGCCAATACGAAATTGCTGCAAGTGATCCTGGCTGTCCTGATCTTCGCTACAGCTATTAAGACCTGGATGGATATTTTATAACAGGATGCTGCCCCTCAAGAGGGGCGGTTTTTTTGTATGTGAAAAGATATATAGCATAAATTAACGATAGCATAGATGAAAAGCGGGGTGACTTCTATATGAAATATATTGTGAAAAAGCCGGTCAAGCTATTTGACCAGATTGAGAGATATGGCGAAATCACCAATGTTCTTGGATTTGGGGATCCGCATGTAGAAAAAGTGGATGGCCGGTGGCAGATGTTTATCGGCGGCTTTCAGACAAATTTCAAAAACAACCTATTCACCGCCTCGCTCCCGCATGGGGAACCGCTCAGCAGCAATAATTGGAAGCTTTCCATGGATAATCAGAACCCGAAAAAGGCAAAGCCTCTTATTGAGAATTCCGAGAAAGGGAGCTGGGATTACTTCGGCTTTCATACTCCCTGCTATGTGAAGGGAAAAGGAAAAAATGGTGAAACAAAAGAATTGATTTATTATACCGGAAGAGCCTCCAAAAAGGTCCTCGACAATGATGCTCCATACTCTATCGGGGCTATTGAAAGGACAGCCGGCGGCTGGAGGAGGATACCCTTCCCGGTAATTAAGGGGACGAGCAGCAGCCCGAATGTGCTCGAGCCTAAGGCAGGATTCATGGATGGAAAGTGGAGGATGTGGTATGTAACCACAAGACGGGAGACAGGGAAAAAGGGCTATCCGCATTATACAATCATGTACACAGAAAGTGACAATGGATTGACAGGCTGGAGCAGCCCTTTCCCTTTGTTTGGAGAGGATGAAAACTATTATGATGCATCAGTTCACCCTTCAGCACCGGAAGGGTTTGAAATGCTGGTATGCCGCAGCACCAATTTATATGGGCGAAAGCCGTTTCCCAAACAGGGCCTGTGGCTTTTGCAGGGAACTGAGCCGGACGGAAAGCGCAGCGGCTGGTCATCTGATCCTTATTGTATCCTGGATGCAGAGGAGGGGGAGGACTGGTACAAGCACGGCATTGGCAGCCCCTCAGGCCACTATGGGGAGTCGGAAGCTGACCGGAATACCCTCTATGTATTTTTTACAGGGCTGCACAGGGAAAGAAACTGGATGAACATCGCCCTGGACTGTTTAAGAAAGAAGAGGCGCCCGCCATTCCCGTCCCCATTTTATTTTACAGTCGGAAGGGTTGAGCTGACTAAGGAGAGATAGAAAAGAAGCAGACCGGTGCGGTCTGCTTCTTAAGATTCTTATGGATTGGTCGACCACATTCCGGCATTTTTAATAAAGATGCGCGGGTTCAGCTTCAGCTGGGCAACCATGTATTCAGCCAAATCTTCAGGCTGCATGACTTTTTCAGGATTTCCGTCAGTCAGGTTTGTTTCAATTGCAAGATCTGTCGCCACAGTGCTCGGCGTCAGGGCACTGACCCGGATATTATGCTTTCTGACCTCAAGCATCAGTGATTCTGTCAGGCCGAGGACGGCAAACTTGGAAGCACTGTAGGCGCTTGTCACAGGAGCACCTTTTTGGCCGGCAGTTGATGAGATATTGATGATATCGCCGGATTTTCTTTCAATCATTCCAGGCAGGACTGCACGTGTGACATGGTAGACGCCCATCAGGTTTACCTGAATGATGTCTTCCCACTCCTGCGGGGAAAGCTCCAGGAAGCCGCCGAATTTAGCGATGCCAGCATTGTTGATCAGAATATCGATCTGGCCAAGCTCAGACGTTATCTTTTCAACGGCTTTGTTGACGGACTCGCTGTCCTGGACATCGGCAGCTGCAATAGAGACTTTTACGTCAAACTCTTTCAGCTCATCGGCTGCTTTTTCAAGATTGGAAAGAGTCCTTCCGAGCAGTCCGACAGAAATGCCTTCCTTAGCGAAAGCAATTGCCGCTGCACGGCCGATTCCGCGGCCGGCGCCTGTGATTAAAGCTGTTTTTCCTTTTAGGCTTTGCATAAGATCACTCCTTTTAATGATATGATACTACTCCAAATTGGCATGTCTGCCAAACATTTTGGCTGAATCAAGGCCTTTTTTCTCCATCACGCGGAGGATGATGGCATCATAAAGCAGGAGCAGGGACTGCTCGAACAGTGATCCCATCGGCTGGATGGTGGAAAGCCCGCCTTCGTTCTGATCCTTTGTCGCGCCAGGCATTTTGACAATGATGTCAGCAAGGCTGGCGATGGATGAGTCAGGGACTATCGTAGCGGCTGCTATTTTGCCGCCGATCGACCTGGCTTTTTCAGCCATGGAAACGAGGCTCTTTGTCTCTCCGGAGCCCGACCCGATGATCAGCAGATCATTCTCCTCGAAGCCCGGCGTGACGGTTTCGCCGATGACATAGGCGTCGACCCCCATATGCATGAGCCTCATGGCAAAGGATTTTGCCATGAAGCCTGACCTGCCGGCGCCTGCTGTGAACACTTTTCCGGATTCGAGTATCTGGCTTGCGAGTGCTTCCGCCTGCCCTGGGTCAATTGCTTCAGCTGCATGCTCCAGCTCGCTAAGAATCTTTTTCACGTATTCTGCAGTATCCATCATCTTACCCTTGCTTGATGATTTCCTGCATTTTGCTTGCAGCTGCTTTTTTATCGTCCTGGCTGGTGATGCCTCCGCCGACGATGACCAGATCCGGCTGAGCCTTGACCACTTCCGGAAGGGTCTCAAGCTTGATTCCGCCTGCAATGGCTGTTTTGGCATTCTTTACAACGCTTTTAATTGTTTTTAGATCTTCAAAAGAGTTCTGGCCCACAGCTTGCAGGTCATAGCCGGTGTGTACGCAAATATAGTCAACGCCAAGCTCGTCCAGTTCTTTTGCGCGCCCTTCGAGGTCCTTGACGGCAATCATATCAACAAGGATTTTTTTGCCTTGCTTTTTCGCCTCTTCTACGGCCCCTTTGATGGACTCGTCTTCAGCAGCGCCGAGGATCGTGATGATGTCTGCGCCAGCTTCAGATGCCTTCATGACTTCATATCCTGCTGCATCCATGATCTTCAGGTCGGCAAGCACTTTCAGGTTAGGGAATGCCTCTTTTACTTCTTTGACGGCTTTGAGGCCTTCATTTATAACAACAGGAGTGCCGATTTCAACGACATCGATATGCTCCTCTACTTCTTTCACCAACTCGATTGCTTCAGGAATGTTTACCAGGTCTAATGCTAATTGTAATTCCATTTCTTTCACTCCTTCATAATTGTCTGGGATGAACTGTGTTTTTGAATATCACAGTATGAATGTTATTATAGAGATAACAACTCTCAATTATAAGTACGCACTTTATTTTTACATAGTGCCTAAAAGTATACTAATGAGTTATAATAGGCTTCGGAGGTGGTTGGGATGTCCCGCATGCTGGATAAGACCTTTAACTGTGAAAAAGAACTGACTCTTTCCGTGATTGGCGGTAAGTGGAAAATGATTATTTTATGGCACCTGGGCAAAGAAGGCACCAAACGATTTGGCGAACTCAAAGCCCTTATACCGGGCATCACCCAGCGTATGCTCGTCAACCAGCTGCGCGAGCTGGAGGAGGACGCCATCGTCCACCGCGAAGTTTATCCTGTCGTGCCGCCAAAGGTCGAATATTCCCTTACTGAACAGGGCAGGACGCTCATGCCAATCCTGGACAGCATGTACAGCTGGGGGAAAAATTATATGGAGACCGTCATAAACTCTGGCCAGGATCCCGATCAGACTGCAAAATGACGAAAAAAGATTGCTTCATGCGAAGCAGTCTTTTTTGTTTTTTACTTTATTAAGTTGTCCTGCCGGCTGGATTTTAGCAGCAGAAGTAGAAAAATAAGCGGCTGTTTGCAGATTCCCTTTATGGCCCGGAAGAAAAACCTGCAGGGGGACAGATGGCTAGAGATAGTGCCCATGAAAGGTTCCTGAATACAGCGGCATCTCTCATGGAGAAATGGGAAAAAGAGGCAGAGCGAATTCTGCCTTCTGTTATCATAAAGCTGGAATGCCAATGATTCGTTTGTTAATCTGCCGCTTTCTCATAAGTAATGGCCTGCTTTCCAATCTGCTCCCAGCCGGCTATGAACTCTTCCCGCGGGAGCTTGCGGTTTTTTTTGTCGAGAGGGTCGTTAACATAGAGGTTTTGTTCATCAAATCCTGTGACAAGGACTGAATGCATGCTGTAGGTGACTTTGACAGGTCCGCTTTCGGTCTCCCATGTTTCCCATTCGCTTTCAGGAAGTTTATCGAAGGTGCTGGTGACGATGACCCAGACAGGGCGGCCATCTTCGACCTGCGCCAGTACAGAGTCAAAGCTTTCACCTGTCATGTCTTTTATTTTCCCCGGCAGATAGTTTTCTGCCAGTTCGGCGACCGGTTCATGATAAACGCCAAGGCCAGGCTCATCCATTGTCTTCATATTGCCGACGAATCCTTCATGGATGTTGCCGCGGACACCGTTTTCCTCGAAAGGCACCCGCTTGATTTCCTCGGATAGGGTCATTTTGTCAACAGAGACACCAGCATCCTGGAGCAGCATGGCAAGAGTTGTCACTTCGCAGCCCCTCATCAGCTCAGGCTTCTGGGAAATATGCGGGGCATCGATCATCATCTGCTCGGCTGTCTGCTCCTCTGCTGGCCTGGAGACAGCTTCTTCTTCGGCACCGCTGCTGTCAGAACAGCCGGCAAGCACAATAACTGCAGCTATCATTGCTTTTTTCAAAGAATTTCTCTCCTTTAGCGTTTTTATTGTCCTTTCCCTTTTTACCGATGAATTAACCTGAAGCAGCATGCCGGGGCCTTAGTGAAGGACTGGCAGGTAATTTCTCTTTTACAGAAGGTTTTTTATTTTCCGGCTCGAATAGTAGAAGGTGATAAGAAAATCTCAGGGGGGAGGCAGCAGATTGGGAAATGGATTTTATTTGATAATGGAAGAGTATATGGAACTGGCCGACCGTTATCTGCCAGGCAGGCTGGAAGGCCTGTATATCCATGGCTCTGCCGCGCTCGGAGCTTATCTGCCGGGCAAAAGCGATATTGACTTTATTGCGGTAACAAAAGGTGTCTTAAGTCAGGAGGAAGCAGATCGGCTTATCAGGGTCCATGGAGAGCTTGCTGTTAAGCATCAATCTCCAGAACTGGATGGCTGCTATATCATATGGGACGACCTTGGCAGTCTTGCAGCGGAATCCCGCTATATCTATAATGGCGGAGAATTTAAAGAGGGCGCGCCCTTTAACCCGGTCATGTGGAGAATCTTAAAAGATCATGGAGTCAGATTAAGGGGCCCAGACATTTCAGATCTTTCTATCCCTGTTCGGGAGGAGGACCTGGCTGAATATATCAGGGAGAACAGCCAGTCGTACTGGCGGAAAAGAACGGAGGCAATGAAAGCTGACCCGAAAAGAATGATGGCGCTTCCGGCAGAGATGATTTATGAAGAGCTGGAGTGGAGCATACTGGGCCTGCTGCGGCAGTTTTATACCATTCGGGAGAACGGGATCACCTCCAAAGCAGGGGCAGGGAAATATGGGCTCATGAATATGCCGGATAAATGGCATTCAGTGATTGAATTGGCTCTGCTTGTCCGAAAGGGGAATACACCTCCGGAAGCACCGGAACTAGATATGATCACGGATGCGCTTCAGCTGATGGATCATTTATCTTCGTCCATCCTGAAAGAAAAGAAGGGCCTACCTTCATAATGAGGGGCCCTTTCCAGATTAATAAATGCTGACATCACCGCTGGAAACATCAACTTTGATTTCATGTTTGCCTTCCTTATTGAAGCCGCTTATGCGGTTGTCTTTCACTTCTTTTTGGTCCATGGGGACATCTGCATGAATGTCACCGCTGCTGTAATGGGCATCAAGTGTAAAGCTGGCACTATCAGGCAAATCGAGCTGTACATCGCCTGAGCTGACTTCGAGGTCGATAGGTGCCGCAAGCTTTTTCATTTTGATGCCGAGCTCTCCTGATGCGATGCCGGCCTCAAGTTTTCCTTCTAAGCTGTCAATGGTGGTGCTGCCTGAACTGATTTCAAGGTCTGCTTCTTCTGCTTTCAATGAAGAGATGAATAGTTCTCCAGATGCGCCGTTAAGCTCAAATTCCCGGACTTGAAGGTCTCCGAGCATAACATCTCCTGAGCTCATATCCAGAGAGACGTCCCGCAGCTTTATCGGTTCATTGCCGGCAAAATCAAAATCCCCGGAGCCGAGATTGATGTCCAGATCTTTGTCATAGTCTTGAGGGATATAAATGCTGAGCTCTGTCTTTTCAAAGCCGCCGAACCAGTGAGGCCATTTTCGTTTATAATCGACCTTTATTGTCCTGCCGTTTTTCTTCACGTTCACTTCACCCTTGCCATCCAGAACGGCTTCAACGGTATCTCTTTCTTCCTGGATGATAGTTGTCTCTACTCCTGACACATTTACTTCAATCCGGCTTACCCGTTCGGCTGAAGCTTTTTCCTTTCCGTTTGCGCCCAGGCCCAGCCAGCTGAAATGGCTGAAGCTTGTAAAGGCCAGGTAAAGACCGGTGATAACCAGGAATAACAGAATGATTTTTTTCATATGGGAACCTCTTTCTATATTATATTTAGCATTAAATTGTCCTTGTTTGTATTCTACCGGAAGATCCAATCTCCTTTAATGCACCTCCGCATGATTTTCTTCTAAGACCTTAGACATACAAGTGATACCGCTTTTCCTCGGATGTTTATTTTGGAAAAAGGAGGGTAGAGAGATTGTTAGCAGGAAAATGATTAAGAGAGAAAGGATGAGTGATTTGCCTGATACATACCAAGTAAAACTAAATGGTGCTGAAGTAAAGGTGGCGGCAGGTGATGCAACAACCATCCTTCAGCTTTTGCAGAATTCATCGGTGGAGGTGCCGAATGTCTGCTACCATCCAAGCCTTGGGCCGATTGAAACATGTGATACCTGCATCGTCAGTGTGAATGGGGAGCTTGTCAGGTCATGCTCAACCAGGCTGAACGACGGGGATATTATTGATACGGTATCGGCGGATGTAAAGGAAGCACAGGTTATCGGGATGGACCGCATCCTGACTAATCATGAGCTTTACTGCACGGTATGCGACTATAATAACGGCGGATGCGAAGTACATAACACAGTCAAAGAAATGAAAATCAACCATCAGAGTGTCCCTTTTGCACAGAAACCGTATCCTGCAGATAATTCCCATCCTTTCTACCGGTATGATCCGGATCAGTGCATCCTTTGCGGACGCTGTGTCGAAGCATGCCAGGATGTGCAGGTGACAGAGACGCTGACAATCGACTGGGAACGTGAAAAACCAAGGGTCATCTGGGATAATGATGTCCCAATCAATGAGTCTTCTTGTGTTTCATGCGGACACTGTTCAACCGTCTGTCCGTGCAATGCCATGCTGGAAAAAGGCATGGAAGGGGAAGCCGGCTATTTAACCGGTATTGCCAAGCAGACGCTCCGGCCGATGATCGAAATCACTAAAAATGTCGAGACAGGCTACGGATCAATTCTTGCCATCTCAGATATGGAAGCCGCGATGCGCGATGAGCGGATTAAAAAAACGAAAACGGTCTGCACGTACTGCGGAGTGGGCTGCAGCTTTGATGTCTGGACAAAGGGCCGTGAAATCCTGAAGGTGGATCCGCAGCCGGAAGCCCCGGCAAATGGAATTTCCACGTGTGTGAAAGGGAAGTTCGGCTGGGATTTTGTCAATAGTAAAGAGCGCCTGACAAAGCCGTTGATCCGGGAAGGAGAATTCTTCAGGGAGGCGGAATGGGATGAAGCCATCAGCCTGATTGCCCGCCGTTTCACCGAAATTAAAAATGAACATGGGGCACAGGCCATGAGCTTCATTTCTTCCTCTAAATGTACAAATGAGGAGTCTTTTCTGATGCAGAAGCTTGGCCGTGCAGTAATTGGAACAAATAACATCGATAACTGCTCCAGATACTGCCAGACTCCTGCCACCGTCGGGCTGTTCAGGACGGTCGGCTATGGCGGGGATGCAGGCAGCATCCGGGATATCCAAATGTCAGATCTTGTCCTTATTATAGGTTCCAATACAGCAGAATCCCATCCTGTCCTGTCCACCAGGGTGAAGAGGTCGCATAAACTTGGCGGCCAGAAACTGATTGTGGCAGACCTGCGGAAGCATGAAATGGCCGACAGGGCCGATCTGTTCGTGCAGCCTAAGGCAGGCACTGATATTGTCTGGCTGTCAGCTGTGGCCAAATATATTATTGACAATGGCATGGCAGATGAAGAGTTCCTTGCTGAAAAAGTAAACGGACTGGATGAATTCACGAAGAATCTGGAAAAGTACACGATGGAGTATGCGGCTGAAGTGACGGGCATTGCGCTGGAACAGCTGATTGATATGGCAGAAATGATCGGCAGGGCAAAATCTGTCTGCGCACTCTGGGCGATGGGCATCACCCAGCATATGGGCGGCAGTGATGCCAGTACAGCCATCTCTAATCTTCTGCTTGTCACTGGCAACTATGCAAAGCCGGGTGCAGGGGCTTACCCGCTTAGAGGACATAACAATGTCCAGGGGGCGAGCGATTTCGGCAGCATGCCGAATATGTTCCCGGGATACCAGGAAGTCGCCGATCCTGAGATCAGGAAGAAGTATGAGCTGGCATGGGGAACAGAGCTTCCGGGCGAGCCAGGGCTCAATAACCACGAAATGGTGGAAGGCATTCACGCCGGCACCCTTAAGGCCATGTACCTGAAGGGTGAAGATATGGGACTCGTTGATTCAAATATCAATCATGTGCATGCTGCGTTTGAGAAGCTTGATTTCTTCGTGGTCCAGGATATTTTCCTCAGCAAGACGGCGGAGTTCGCCGATGTTGTCCTTCCTGCAAGTCCGAGCCTTGAAAAGGAAGGGACATTCACCAATACCGAGCGCAGGATCCAAAGACTGTACCAGGCTCTTGAACCGCTTGGGGACTCAAAGCCTGACTGGCAGATCATCATGGAAATTGCCAACCGCCTTGGAGCAGGCTGGAACTACACGCATCCATCTGAAATCATGGAAGAAGCCTCCAGGCTGATGCCTTTATATTCCGGTGTGACGTATGAAAGGCTTGAAGGATATAACAGTCTGCAATGGCCGGTGGCGGAGGATGGGCAGGATACCCCGCTTTTATATACAGAAAGGTTCCCGTTTGAAGATGGCAGGGCAAGGCTCGTGCCGGTCGATTGGACGAAGCCGCTGGAGTTTGCGGAAGAGTATGATCTCCATATCAATAATGGGCGCCTTCTTGAGCATTTCCATGAAGGCAATATGACGTACCGTTCCAAAGGAATCAGCGAGAAGACACCAAGCGTGTTCCTGGAGGTATCTCCGGAGCTTGCAGAAGAGCGCGGACTGGAAAGCGGCACGCTTGTAAGGCTTTCATCTCCTTATGGGAATGTGAAGGTGCAATGCCATATCACCGACAGGGTAAAAGGGAAGGAAGTGTACCTTCCGATGAATGACAGGGGAGAGGCTGCCATCAATCTGCTGACAAGCAGCTACGCAGATAAAGATACAGATACGCCGGCTTATAAAGAAATCCGGGCAAAAATGGAGATCCTGAAGGCCAAAGGCGAAGATCCGCTTCCTAGAATCAACCACCGCTACGGAAACCCGCAGCCGCAGATTGGTGTACAGGTCCAGAAAAAGTGGGCACGGAAGGATTATATTTTCCCGGGAGATCTTGTGAAAAAGGAGCGAGAACATGGCTAAAGCGATCACGCACATCCAGCGCAAGACATTAAGCGAGGAAGAAAAGCGTAAAAAAGATCTGATGGAAGTGGAAGATGCCCTGATTGATAATAAAGAAGCCATCCTGGAGTCGCTCAAGGTCATGAGGAATATGCATGACCGGGGGGTGCTTTCCCTGCTCAGCGGACTGTTTGGCCAGGGAGACAAAGTCCTCGACATCCTTGTCAGGGCGGCTGACAAGCCGGAAACCTCGAACACATTGAAGAATTTGCTCCTGATGGGCGGTACACTGGGCATGATCAATGTCAAACAGCTGGAGCCGTTTCTGCTTAAAATCGACTCAGGCATTGCCAGGGTGGCGGAAGCAGGAGATACTCAGGAAAAAACAAGCTTTTTTGATCTGGCCAGATCTCTCAAGAATCCTGAAGTCAACAGGGCCGTCACCCTGCTGCTGACCTTCCTGAAAGGGATGGGACAGGAAACGAAGGAGCTGGAGCGGAATACCCAGCTTCCGCAGGAACAAATCGAAGAGCAGAGGAAGCAAGAAGAGTGATGATCAGGAGGGGGCAGTTGCCCTCTTCTTTTTTTATGCGAAACTCAGTTCAGCCATTAAATCTGGTCCCCTTCCGTAAATCCCTTTTAACTTTTTCCTCAAAAAAGTAAAACCATATATATCAAGGAAGATAGCGGTTTCATGTTAGTTTAATTAACATATAGTTATCAGAAACTTTAAAATACTCATTGACACCTGTTTGAAAAGAGATAAAATAAGGGTAAGAAACTTAATGTTATATTATCTAACATGAATTTGTTAGATGATAAGCATACATTATTTGAGGGGGAGAGAAAGTGGATACAACTTTTTTGATGAACAGTTTATGGGTCATGGTTAGTGCAGTCCTGGTCATCTTCATGCTTGGCGGATTCATTATGCTGGAGGCCGGGTCTACACGAATGAAAAATGCCGGCCATATCGCGGGGAAGACCATTTTTACATTCGGGCTTGCCTCACTCGTTTTTTGGGCTGTCGGCTTTGGATTTATTTTTGGCGACAACGGCAATTTCTTTACAGGTTTATCGCACTTTTTTTATTCAGGATATGAAATTGAAGGAATGAGTCTTTCCTCATCAGTATTTTTCCTCTTCCAGCTTGCTTTTGCAGGAATCTCCATCACGATTGCCCTCGGCGGCTTCGCAGAAAGGGCAAAACTTTCAATCTATCTGATATTTACGATTCTGTTTTCAGCACTTGTCTATCCGGTGGTTGCCCATTGGATCTGGGGCGGGGGATGGCTGGCTGAACATGGGAAGCAGGATTTTGCCGGCTCAACTGTCGTTCACCTGACAGGGGCGATGGCGGCATTGGCAGCGACCCTCCTTCTTAAACCAAGAATCGGCAAATATAATAAAGATGGCTCTGCCAATAATATTTACGGACATAACCAGGTATTCACTGCCCTTGGGGTCTTAATCCTTTGGATTGGCTGGTTCGGATTCAATGCAGGAAGCACCGTTTCTGTTGACGGAGCCTTCTTTGGATTTGTTGCCCTGAATACCAATCTTGCTGCAGGTGCAGGGGCGGTCGCAGCGCTCCTGATCTCATGGGTGGTTCTCGGCAAATCGGATATTACGACAATGCTGAATGGCGCCCTGGCCGGCCTTGTTGCCATAACAGCATCCTGTGCCTTCGTTGACACATGGGCAGCTGTACTCATTGGGTTTGTTGCGGGAATACTCGTTTTCTATAGTGTCCGATTCTTCGAGAAACTGAGAATTGATGATCCGATATACGCCCTTTCTGTCCATGGAGCTGCAGGGGTATGGGGCACATTGTCAACCGGATTCTTTGCCACTCCGGAATTGGCAACAGTCGGCCAGCCTGGATTATTCTACGGAGGAGGCTTCACACAGCTGGGAGTCCAATTCATGGGCGTTGCTGTATCTGCCCTCTATGCTTTTGCCGTATCATTTGTCATACTGCTTATAGCAAAGAAGGTTATGAATGGCTTGCGTGTATCTGAGGAAGAAGAAATTATGGGCCTTGATGTCAGTGAGCATGGCAGCTATGGATACCCGGAGGTTTTCCTTTCGAAAGATAATAAATTATCTTCATGAGCATAAGGCCTCTTCATGGGGCCTTATGTTTTCTTCATATAAAGGGAGTGCGTTTATTTGCAGGATTTTCAGTCATATGCAGAAATCAGGGAATGGAAGGACAGCCGGATCTTCATGGCTGCCGCCAGTACATCCAAAATAAATGAAATCCATGATGAAGCGATGAAATACGTGTTCAGGCAGTCTGTGCAAAAGGTTAGAAAAGGGCCGGATGAATCGGATTTTGTCTGGTTTGTGACCGGCAGCGGAGGCAGGCTGGAGCAGGGTGTCATCAGTGACCAGGATCACGGCATTGTTTTTACCGGGGGGGAAGAGGAAGCAGCGTACTTTCAGGAACTGGGGCAAGAGCTGTCATATGGCCTGAATGAAACGGGATATCCCTATTGTGAAGGCAAGGTGATGAGCAGCAACCCTTTATGGCGGAGAACAGCGGAAGCCTGGAAAGAACAGCTGGAGCGATGGATTGAGGAGGAGAGCTGGGAGTCGATCCGGTATCTGCAGATTTTTTATGATGCGAGGGCCCTGGAAGGAAGCGGAGTGTATATCAGTGAGCTTAAATCTTATGTGCACACTAAGATGATCGCAGGTCCCAGACTTTTAAAAAGGCTTGCAGAGAATAGCATGCATATAAAACCGGCTGTTGGTCCCCTGGGCCAGATCCTTGTTGAGGAAAAAGGAAAATTTGAGGGCTTCATAGACTTGAAGCAGACTGCTTTCCTTCCCTATGTTAACAGCATCCGTCTATTGGCGATGAAGGAAGGGCTTTTTGAAACCTCCACCCTTGAAAGAATCAGCAGGCTTGCGGAAAAGGCAGAGTATAAGGATGCGCTGGAAAAGGCAGAGCGCAATTTCCGCCTTCTGCTGGCCTGCAGGGAATCCATTTTCTCCAGTGCCCGCTCTTATGAGGCTTCACATTATTTGAATGTAAGAAACCTTCCAAGGGAAGAACGGGCGGAGCTCCGCAATATCCTGAAGGGCGGAAAAAAGCTGCACCAATTTGTACAGGCCAAGATTGAAAAGGGTGTCCAATAATGGGCTTTGAAAGCATGTTTCAAATGATGAAAGGGCTGCCGGGGAAACTGAATTCCGGTGTATTCGGGGGGATGCAGGGCGGGCAGAATTCCCAGCAGCAGGCCTTCCTGCGCAGACTGCATAAAGAGATACGGGCAGAGGAAGCGCTGTCGGTGCCGCTTGACAGGATGGAAGCTATCGTCATGGATATTGAAACAACTGGTTTTTTTCCTGATCAGGGAGATGAGATTATTTCTATAGGGGCGGTCAAGATAGAGAATGGAACCATAAATGAGGATAAGAAGTTTTATTCCCTGATCAGATATGAAAAAACACTCTCACCTCAGATTGAACAGCTTACAGGCCTAAGGGGCTCCCAGCTTAAGGAGGCGCCCCCGCTGCCTGAAGTGCTGATAGATTTCTTCAAATTCTGCGAAGCGCGGCCCATCATAGCGCATCATGCCCGGCATGAGAAGAGCTTCCTGCAGAATGCGAGCTGGAAGCATTTTAAGGCTCCTCTTAAGCACAGAATTATAGATACCTCTTTCCTGTACCGCATTGCCGAGCCGGAGCTTAACCTGCAGAGGCTGGAGGACCTGTGCAGCCACAACGGCATTCCGGTCATGGAGCGGCACCATGCTTTGGAGGATGCCCGGCTGGCTGCCGAGCTATGGTGCTGTTATATAAGCAAGGTCCGGGATAAGGGTTGTATGACCCTGAAAGATGTATATGAAAGGGTTGCTTCATTATAGCCCCATTAAAGGTGCGGTCTCTGCCGTACCTTTTGTTTTTATTAATTTCCTTTTTCAGCCAGAAAGGGGGTTTAACTGTCATTTTTCCCGCGAAAATACTAGAATAGGAAATAGCTATAAGAATGTTAAAAATTCCAGCTTTCTTTTTGAAGGCAAAAAAATATAAAGGTGATCAAAATGAATATAAACAAAAAAGGACTGCTGGTCGATGTAGAAACAACAGGCCTGGCTCCTGGCGGGGACGAAATCATCGAACTGGCATTTATTCTGTTTTCTTATGATGGAGCTACAGGTGAAATCCTCCAGGTTGAGGAAAAGGAGTCTTTCCTTAGGGAGCCGCTTTCAAGCAGGGCCCTTAGAAATTACAGCAGTGCCTACAGGATTCATGGTATTCCGTTTGAAATGGTAAGGGGACAGGTTTTCCATGATGAGTCAGTCCAGTCCTTCCTTAATAAAGCCGATTCTGTATTTGCCCATAATGCATCATTTGACAGAAGCTTCATGTATCAGATGTATCCTGAAGTGAATGACCTTAAATGGTATTGCACCATGAAGGGTGTACAATGGAAAAAGTATGGCTTTGCCAACAGCAAACTGGCGACCCTTCTTTCCGCCCACAATATTACAGACCATCAAACTCACAGGGCGATGGACGATATTACATATCTGATGGAGCTCATGAAGCAGCAGAACCCGGACGGTGGCCTGTTTTTAAAAGAGGTGCTTGAAAAAGGGCCGATGAGAAAATACCAGCCTGCGAAAAAACCGGGGAAAACCTATTCGTGGAGCGCCGGCAGCAGCATTGATCCGCCCTTCAATTAATCTATTTAACGAAACCGCCATAAGGCGGTTTTTTATTATGAGGAAATAATGAAGTTTCCATTTTTTGAGAGAGGTTTTATTGTTATAATGGAAATATTACAAAAATAAACACAAAGAGGTAGAGCTATGTTACTGAAAGACGCTGAAGTTATTCTGCGGACCATCACCGAAGAAGATCTGCCCCGGTTATGGGAGCTGGCTTTTAAGGAAGAGCATCCGGCGTGGAAAAAGTGGGACGCTCCCTATTTTGAGCATAAATCACTGACGTTTGCTGAATATGAGTTGCGGAAGGAGCAGGTAGTCAACCAGGAGGATATGCTGGCCATCGAAATCAACGGCAAGATAGAAGGGACGGTCAGCTATTACTGGGAGCATGAGCCATCTCTGTGGCTGGAAATGGGAATCGTCATTTATTCGCCGGAATATTGGAATGGCGGCTATGGGACCAGGGCATTGAAACTCTGGATCAGCCACCTTTTCCAAACAAAGCCGATTGCCCGGACCGGCTACACCACCTGGTCAGGAAATGAGCGGATGGTCAAGGTCGGCGAAAAGCTGGGGATGACGATGGAAGCCAGGCTGCGGAAATGCCGGATTTACAAAGGCGTCCATTATGATTCAATCAGGATGGGCATTTTGCGTGAAGAGTGGGAAGCTAATCCCGTCTTTGAATTGGCTGGGTCCGCAGCTGGAGAATAAATACTAAAAATGAGAAACGGAAGTATGTCCAATGAATAATATAAATGAAAAATTGAAGGGATCGTTTCCGGAAATCAAAACGGCCCGCCTTCTGCTTAGGAAAGTGATAATGGAGGATGCAGAGGATATCCTCGGATATCTTTCTGATGCCGAAGTAACGAAATACTATGGAATCGAGCCATTTGCTGACTTGGATGATGCACGCTCCGAAATTGGCTGGTATGAACGCATTCTTGAGGAAGGAACGGGTATCCGCTGGGGAATTTCGTTAAAGGACGGACAAGGGCTGATTGGAAGCTGCGGATTTTTGAATATGAATTCCACCCATTTCCGGGCAGATATAGGTCTTGAATTGGATCCTGCCTGTTGGAATCAGGGAATCGGCACCGAGGCAATCACGGCTATCATCCAGTATGGCTTCGAGGATTTGAATCTGATGAGAATCCAGGCACTGATTGAACCGGCAAACCTCCAGTCCCAGCGCCTTTTCGGAAAATGCGGGTTTATCCGTGAAGGATTGCTGAGGAATTATGAATATACCTGCGGAAAGTTTGATGATCTGCTGATGTTTTCCATCATTAATCCCCATCATCTAGGCCCAGGGTCTTAGAAGCAAATAATACCCGAGTTCGTTCTTTAAGGGAGCATTGTGGCTGTATGATTATGGAGAAGGGCAGCACGGTCGCCACTGCGCATTTCCCTTCATTTTTTTCAGGAGGGAAAAGAAATGGGCCATCGCCAGGTATTTGTACTGCTGACCGACACGGGAACTTTATTCACAAAGCTGATCCGGATTTTTACTGGAAAAGAACTCAATCATGCATCCATCTCATTTGATGAAGGGCTGCTGGATGTGTACAGCTTCGGGAGGATTAATCCTGCCAATCCGTTTTCCGGGGGATTCGTGAAAGAAGATGTGCGCGCGAATTTGTTTGCAAATGCCCGCTGTGCGGTTTATGCCTGTACGGTGAGCGAGCAGGAATATGGCAGGATGCAGGAGCAGGCGGCATTTTTTGAAGAAAACAGGCATCATTATAAATATAATCTGCTCGGCTTGTTCGCCGTGCTGTTCAACTGGGAATATAACAGATCCAATGCCTTCTTCTGCTCTGAATTCGTCGGGACCATCCTCAAGGAAACCAACGGATGCCGGGTGGAAAAGCCTGTTTCACTGCTTAAGCCGCATGAACTGGAGAAAGTCTTTTCGCTCCATCTTGTATACAAAGGGAGTCTGTCTGATTATCTGCAGGCCGACTCAGCCCGTCCAAGGCTGGATGCTTCCATTGCATGACAGGAAGCCAGCCTTGTACAGGCTGGCTTCTTGTCGGGGCTGAG
>NZ_JBEUMK010000016.1:0-79263 GCF_040492155.1 Cytobacillus sp. T106
GAAGCAACTATATTAGAATAACATTTTCTCGTAGCGTTTGTCAACAGCTTTTTTCAAGATTCAAGTTGAAAGCTTTTGCCGAAAACGACTGCTCACCTATATTAACATCGTTCCTCTATACACGTCAACACCAGAATAAATATTTTTATACATGAAATATATCCCATTTATAAAAGCCGGCTGCTATCCGCAGCCGGCTTTACATTTACTTCTATATTATATAGGAGCTTATTTCTTAATCGTAATAATATCTTCTTCTTTCAGATCGACGCTGCCAGTTTTGTTAATAACAACTGCCTCGCCTTCAGCCAAATTAGTAAATACAATCGGCGTCATAATGGATGGTGCATTTTCTTTTACAAAGTCCAGGTCGACCTTCAAGAGAGGCTGTCCTTTTTCCACTCTGTCATTTTCTTTAACGAGTGTTTCAAAGCCCTGACCTTTCAGGTTGACTGTATCGATGCCGACATGAATCAGAATTTCGCGGCCTGAATCTGAAAGAAGGCCAAGAGCATGCTTCGTTGGGAACAGATTGACGATCTTTCCGTCAACCGGAGAAACGATAGTACCCTCACTTGGAACGATCGCGAAGCCATCGCCCATCATTTTGCCGGAGAATACAGCATCAGGTACATCTGTAATCGGCTTGATTTCTCCTTTAATAGGAGAAACGAAAACATCTTCACCCTTATGCTCTGTCTGAAGCGCTTCTGGGTTTACTTCCTCAATTTGCTGCTCAACACCCTTTTCAGGAGCCTTTTCTGCCGGACGAGGTTTTTTGCCGGTCATGATATCTTTCATTTGGCCTTTAATCGTTTCAGATCTAGGACCGAAGATTGCTTGGATATTGTTCCCTACTTCAAGGACACCGGATGCCCCCAGTTTCTTCAAGCGGTTTTTATCTACATCTTTAATATCATTTACAGAAACACGCAGGCGCGTGATGCAAGCATCAAGATGAGAGATGTTTTCCTGTCCGCCCATTGCTTCAAGGATCTGGTACGGCAGATCTCCACCTTTATTCTCACCTTCAGCAACATCTTCCTCTTCTACATCTTCGCGTCCAGGTGTCTTAAGGTTGAACTTGCGGATCGCAAAACGGAAGCCGAAGTAGTAAATAACTGCAAAAACAATACCTACCGGGATGACAATCCATGCGTTTGTCTGAGGGTTGATCAGACCGAACAGGATATAATCAATCAATCCTCCGGAGAAGGTCATGCCAATTTTTACGTCTAATAGGTGCATTGTCATAAAGGACAATCCGGCGAAAATTGCATGGATACCGAAAAGTACAGGAGCAACGAATAGGAATGAGAATTCCAGCGGCTCAGTAATACCAGTCAGGAATGAAGTCAAAGCTGCTGAAGCCATTAGGCCTCCGACAATCGCTTTTCTTTCCGGACGGGCTTCATGGTAGATCGCCAAAGCAGCTGCCGGAAGACCGAACATCATGAACGGGAATTTACCAGTCATGAAAGTACCTGCCGATAGATCTTGGACACGGTCCTTAATTTCAGCCATGAAGATCCTTTGGTCGCCACGCACCAATTCACCTGCATTTGTTGTATATTGCCCGAACTCATACCAGAATGGTGAATAGAAAATATGGTGCAGTCCAAAAGGAATAAGAGAGCGTTCAATAACACCAAACACAAACGCTGATAATGTAAGGTTCGCGTGAACCATGTTTTGAGAAAAAGCATTAAGTGCAGATTGGATCGGAGGCCAGATGATAATCATCAAGAGCCCAAGGACTACTGCACTTGCAGCTGTCGCAATAGGTACAAAGCGCTTTCCTGCAAAGAATCCTAAGTAAGACGGAAGCTCAATTTCAAAGAACTTATTATACATGGATGCTGCGAGAATACCTACAATAATACCGCCGAACACACCCGTCTGGAGGGTTGGTATTCCCAGTACATTGGCATATTCCATACTTCCTTCAAGGTCTTTTGCTTCAATGCCCAATACAGTACCCATCGTTACATTCATAATGAGGTAACCGATGATGGCAGCCAGGGCAGCTACACCTTCCCCGCCTGCAAGGCCGACCGCAACGCCGACCGCAAATAAGAGGGCAAGGTTACTGAAGACTATATTACCGGCGTTTTCCATGACGGAAGCGACCATTTCCACTCCGCCATTTTCCAGGAATGGCGCTAAATCAAGCAGCGCAGGGTTTTGCAGAGCATTACCAAAGGCTAGCAGGATACCTGCAGCCGGAAGGAGCGCTACCGGGAGCATTAATGCCTTGCCGACTTTTTGCAAGACACCAAAAGCTTTTTTAAACATGTGAATTCCTCCTTTTTTTATAAGCTCATAAAGCGTTTCCAATACTGAGCACAATTAAGCAGAAAGCAAAAAAGGCATGAGGAAAAAATAACCGAAAAAAGCTGTACAGGTGTATATTACCCATAAAACTTGTTTTCAATTATCTAATCACTCATGCCTGATCGTATCAGTAACACGTAATTATGATATCTATTTGATTTTCTTTTGAAGCCTCTGCAGGTGCATCGTCAAATACACCGCTTCTGCATCAAAAACCTTTTTTCGCAATGCTTGCTGCATCACTTTAATGAGCTTCCAGGAAAGATTGTAACACACAGGATACTCTGACTTCAAGAGGTCTGCAATTTTTTCTGGCTCTTCCACCTGCTCGCCGGTATGGACCCTCTCGATTGTAAACCTTAGATGCCGGACAAGCCTCATATAATCAATGCTTTCTTTATCGATTTTTATATCAAGCTGCTCTTCAATCATATTAACCAGATGGGTCACAAGCTGCGAGTGCTGGTTAACCTCGGAAAGATTCCGGTTCATGACGGCACTGTGGATATGGAGGGCGATGAATCCAACTTCCCCTTCAGGCAGATGGACCCCGGCCCTTTCTCCAATCAGCTGGACAACATCTCTAGCGACATCATACTCGAAAGGATACAGCGCTTTCGTTTCAATCAGGAAGGGATTGCGCATTTCCATGCCAATGGACAGCCTGCTGACAGCGAACATCAGGTGGTCGGTCAGCGCCACATGGATATGCTCATTCAATTCAGAGTTAGTCCGCTGCTTAATCAGTTCAAGAGAGGAAATAATAACATCCAGCAGTTCATTGTCCACATGCGGGAGAAGCTTGATATAGTTTTCCTGCTCTTTTTCATTCTTCAGGATAAAAAGCTTTTCTACTGAAGCTTCATCAATGAAATCACCTTTCTTATGGCTGAAGCCAATCCCCTTCCCTATGAGGACAACCTCGCCATGCTCCTGGTGATGGCCGATCAATACATTATTGTTTAATGCCTTTTTCACTTCAAGCGTTTTCATATCCTCTTCCTCTTTTCAGTCTCCATCAAGTAGTTTCATGTTATAAAAGACAAAATCGGAAGTCAATAAAAAGAAAAGCGGAGGCGGCTGTTCACTAAGGAACGCAGGCTAAGTACGCCACGTCCTGTGGCAGCGCCTGCATGGCCCACTTCCTGTGGGCCTCAAGGATAAGACAATCCTATACACAAAAACAAAAAGAGCCCCCAGTATAAGGAGGCTCCCCAAATAATTATTTCAAGAAAATAAAGTATAGGACAAACACTGCAAACAGGAAGTACATGATCGGGTGGATCTCTTTAGCTTTGCCTTTTACGATCATGGTGATTGGGTAGAAGATAAAGCCGATTGCGATTCCGGTTGCAATGCTGTATGTGAGCGGCATGGCTATGATCGTCAGGAAGGCTGGAACAGCAATTTCGAATCTCTTCCAGTCAATCTGCCCAAGCGACGAGACCATCAGGACACCTACAATGATCAGAGCCGGAGCTGTAACTGGCGCTGTTATTACATCGAGCAGCGGGAAGAAGAACAGTGAAAGCAAGAAGAACGCAGCCGTCACAATTGCAGCGAATCCTGTCCTTGCTCCGGCAGCCACGCCAGCAGATGATTCAATATAAGATGTTGTTGTTGAAGTTCCTAGTATAGCTCCCGCTACAGTGGCACAAGAGTCAGCCAGCAGTCCTTTGCCTGCGCGCGGAAGGATATTCCCCTTCATGAGACCCGCCTGGTTAGCGACCGCGACGAGTGTTCCTGCTGTATCAAAGAAGTCAACGAACAGGAACGTCAGAATAACCACAAGCATTTCTGTCGAAAAGAATGAACTATCGCCAAATGCTGTAAAAGCAGCTCCGAATGTAGGCTCAAGGCTTGGTACAGCCCCTACAATACTTTCAGGAGCATTGATCAGTCCGAAAATCATACCGGCTATAGCAGTCACTGCCATCCCGATGAAGATACCGCCCTTGACGTTTTTTGTCATTAAGATGACCGTAATAATAATACCGAAGATGGCCAAAAGGACATTTCCGTCTGAAAGATCTCCAAGCCCGAGCAGGACAGCATCATCATTGACAATGATTCCGGCGTTCTGGAACCCGATAAAGGCGATGAACAGCCCGATTCCCGCTCCTACTGCAAACTTCAGTTCAGCAGGAATGGCATTGATTATTTTTTCCCTGATGCCTGAAAGCGTGAGAAGTATGAAAATCAGACCGGAAATGAGCACTCCGCCGAGTGCATGCTGCCAGGAGATTCCCATCGTCAATATGACTGTATAGGCGAAAAACGCATTTAAGCCCATCCCCGGCGCAAGTCCGATCGGATATTTAGCAATCAGGCCCATCAAGATCGACCCGATGGCAGCAGCAAGGGCTGTCGCCACGAAGACTGCACCCTGATCCATCCTCATGCTGTCAGGAAGATCAGGAACCGACTGCAATGACAATGTGAGCGGGTTGACGGCCAGGATATAGGCCATTGATAAAAAGGTAGTTAATCCGCCAATGATTTCGCGGCGGTAATTCGTGCCAAGCTCTTCAAACTGGAAATACTTTTTCATTCTTTTCCCCCCTAGTGTAAAAACCAAATAAAAAACGCCCGCCGGTTTCCGGGAGCGTGACAACAGGTTCCTGCCTATAGGGGGAATTTATAATAAGTTCAGTAAAATGATCCCTATAAACATTTACCTCGTAGTCAAGCTATTTACGGCAGCTCGGTAGAAACTTTCAGGCCATATCCCTGATATTATACGACGTAATACGACATATTCAGTTCTTCTTCATTTTAGCAGGAGCGCTATTTTCAGTCAATAAAAAAAGCGAACATTTTTCATGTTCGCTTTTTTATTGTTCGTATTTTTATTCCCATTCAATTGTTGCAGGCGGCTTGCTTGTAATATCATATACAACACGGTTGATATGATCCACTTCATTGACGATTCGGGTGGATATGATCTCCAGCACATCCCATGGCACCCTTGCCCAGTCTGAAGTCATTCCATCAATAGAGGTTACGGCACGGATCCCGATTGTATAATCATAGGTACGGGCATCACCCATCACACCTACGCTGCGGATATCAGGAAGAACGGTAAAGTACTGCCAGATATCGCGGTCAAGACCTGCCTTCTTGATTTCGTCCCGTAAAATCGCGTCTGATTCACGAACAATTTCGAGCTTTTCATCTGAAATTTCTCCGAGTACACGGATTCCGAGACCTGGTCCAGGGAATGGCTGCCTCCATACCACTTCATCAGCGATACCAAGCTCAGTCCCCAATGCCCTGACTTCATCCTTGAATAAAGTATTTAAAGGCTCAATCAGCTTAAACTGCATATCCTCCGGCAATCCCCCGACATTATGATGGGACTTGATTGTCTGGGCAGTTGCCGTGCCGCTTTCAATAATATCGGTATACAAAGTTCCCTGTGCAAGGAACTCAATTCCTTCCAGCTTGGCCGCTTCATCATCAAACACATATATAAATTCGTTCCCGATGATTTTCCGTTTTTGTTCCGGATCGCTGACACCTTTCAGCTTGTTAAGGAAGCGGTCTTTTGCATCAACTTTAATAACGTTCATGTTGAAGCCCTCAGAGAAGGTCTTCATGACACTTTCGGCTTCTCCTTTCCGGAGCAGGCCATGGTCTACGAAAATACATGCCAGCTGATCACCGATCGCTTTATGGATAAGGACAGCGACAACAGAAGAATCCACCCCGCCGCTCAGTGCGCATAAAACCTTCTTATCGCCTACAGCCTGGCGGATTTTCTCTGTCTCGATTTCTATGAAGTTCTCCATTGACCATTCGCCTTTGCACCCGCAGACGCCAAAGACAAAGTTCTTCAGTATATCGTTTCCGTATACAGAATGGCGGACTTCCGGGTGGAATTGAACCGCATAAAGCCCGCGCTCTTCATTGCTCATCGCAGCGATTGGGCAGGAAGGATTGATTCCATCAACAGAAAAACCTTCAGGTGCTTCTGTAACAAGGTCACCGTGGCTCATCCAGACTGTCTGCTCATTCGGAAGTCCGGCAAAAAGCTTGGACTCATGTTCGAGTGTCAGGACAGCCTTGCCATACTCTCTGTGCTTCGCGCGCTCAACTTTGCCTCCGAAATGCATAGTCATCAGCTGCATGCCGTAGCAGATGCCGAAAATAGGCAAGCCCAGCTCAAAAATTCTTTCATCGCAGCCGAAGGCATTTTCGCCGTATACACTGTTCGGGCCGCCGGAGAAAATGATGCCGCTAGGATTCATTTCCTTGATTTCTTCTGCTGTAATTGTATGGGGGTGAAGCTCACTGTACACCCCAAACTCGCGGATCCTTCTAGTTATCAGCTGATTGTACTGACTGCCAAAGTCTAGCACGACAATCATTTCCTGGTTTTGCAGTTCTGTTTTCCCCGTCAAATCTGTCCACCTCGGTTATGTTATTTTTTCTTATCCTGCTCTCCCGGCCCTTACTTTAACCGCAGTCCGAAACAGCAACTCTTATCTCATGCTCCATATATCCGGTTAATTTCGACCGGCTCTTGCCGCATGCCTGTCCAGCACCAGCCAAATCAAACAAAAAAAACCGGAACTCTCCTCCGCAAATACGCTGAAGGCAGAATTCCGGTTTTTAAGCATAAATGCCATAAAACGCTATATAGAATGACCTGCCTTCATAGTCAAGTCATTTAAGGTGACCTGGTAGAGACTTTCGAACCGTATTATCGAGGATATATGAAGGTGCATATTAAATTATGATTCTCGTGAACATTGTATCAACAGGTCATTTTTTTGGTCAAGCTATTGTCTTTTTAATTAAATTTTCCCACAATTCCCTGATTTCTTCCCAGCGTCCTTCTTCTTGGCTGCCTCTGTACAGAACCCGCTCATACTGGGCAGTAATCCTGCTCATTTCCTGTGTAGAGAAGAAATGATCGATATATGCAGCATATTCCCTCAGCGTCTGGTCCTGTTTCCTTTTCAGGCCATAGCGTTCAAGCTGTTTGAGCAGAGTCAGATACGCTGAAACAAAGCGGCCGTCCTTATTTTTCATCCGCCTGAACTTCCAGATGAAATAGACTGGAAGCCATTTGGACCTTTTCAGGTAAGCAGCCGCAGCGGCCGCGGCAAGAAGCAGTAAGATCAGAGACATCGCCTTCCAGGAGCCAGTGAAGAATTCCTTTGCCTTTACACCCAGGTCAGCGAGCGTAAAGGATGATGCCTTATCACTGTTTTCTTCCGGGGAATCTGGTGCAGCCGGCTCTTCTTCCGGCTGGGCCGCAGTTTCTGCCGTATCCGTTTCAGCAGTGTCTGGCGATTGAGTGTCATAGGAATACTGGATATTATTTGAAAAGCCCTGTGTCGGCTCAAAAGGAACCCAGCCAATTTCAGGGAAGTAAACCTCCACCCATGAATGAGCATTGTTATTCGTGACTTCAAAGGTCCTGCTTGTTTCACTTTCCCTTGCCTGATATTCTCCTTCTGTATAGCCTTTCACCCATCTGGCAGGGATACCGAGGCTTCGTACAAGAACAGCCATCGAGGAAGAGAAGTTATCGCAATAGCCCCTTTTTGTATCAAACAAGAATTGATCTACATAATCATCGCGGGCACCGGGAACGGCCACATCTGTCTGGTCATAAGCAAAGCCGGACATCCGGAAATAGCGTTCTATCTCCCTAGCCTTATTAAACCAGCTTGTTTCATTGGCCGTAATCTCCTCTGCCAGCTCTTTCACCCTTGCCGGAAGATTATTAGGCAGCTGGGTATACCTGTCAAGGAAACTGCCGTCCAGACTTTGGCCATCTCCGGACTCCTGGAGTGCAGAAACACTATATTTCGGCACCTCATAGCTCACACTGTATTCCTTCAGGGGAATCGGCTGGACAGCATAAACTTTTTCAATCGCCGGATCCAGTTCAAAGCTCACATCCCCTTTTGGCTGTATGCTCTCAACACCAAGCGGGTATACAATATGCGGAGATGATTGATACAAATAGACTGAACTTGTTTCCGGATTGGTTGTCATCCCTTCTCCAGAAAAAGAGGAAATCGGCACTTCGTCTTCCTCAGTGAACGGAATGCGCTCTTCCCCTTCTTCAGAAGCAAGCCATCCTTTGCCTGTATACACATCCTTCGTCTCAACCTTCCAGTAATGGCGCGATTTCACTTCAGTACGGAAAACAACCTGGTTGTCTCCGATAAAGGGTCCGCCAAGCCTGGAATCATCGACTCCATAGCCTACCCTCGCAACAGAACCGCCTGGTCCGTCCCCGCTGTTCTGTCCATATGATTTTATATACGGGACTGGATCGGGCCAAATAGGCGCTGCCTTGGGAGCGGCAAGGCCGACCGCCACACTCAGTACAATCATCACCGCAAGAGGGGCCATCCATTTTCTCGAGAAAGTCCTCTTTTTTAAGATTGTCTCCCGCTCCATAAGCCTGTGGAATGTCAGGATCCCCATCACACCGAAACCGGCGATTACAGTACGGACAATGGCGCCGTCTGCCTGGTATGGAGTAAAGGTATCAAGCACAGTAATATAGGTCAATGTCATAAAAAAGAAAATAAAAATCTGCCTTCTATTGATCAGCCAATATTGAAGCAGATAGGTCATCAGCCAAATCAGCACAAAGAACAAAAGGCTTCTGAACAAGTCTGTGAGCTCCGGCCATTCGGCTGCCGACACAAAGGCCAGATTTTCTTTGATCTCCATGAAAAACGGCAGCACCCATTCCGGTGAAAAAAAAGCTCCCTCATAATAAAGATAATGCAGGGAATACAGGATATACAGGCATTTAACAAAGCCGCTGACCACCATATTCACGTGAAAATAATACATCACAAGGCCAAGAACAATGAACAAAATAAACACAAGTATGTTAGACGTATCTGTCAGCTGTTCAAGCGGGCGCATCCACTCCCACAGAAGCAGGAATCCGAACATATATAAAATGACAGAAGTGATGGTGTGCCTGTTCTCATCTGCCCTCATCCTCTATTCACCTCCGAAAAAGCCTCCGAAAATTGGCCTTCATGGACAAGCACGACCCTGACCCCGCGCGCGTTGGCAGAAGCCCTCAGCGCAATTTCCTCCTTGGCTGCGGCCTCACGCTCGTTTTTCAGCAGAAAAATGGTGACGGCATTTTTATGGGAAGCATAGAAGCTGGCCTTTTCCACCAGCCGCTTCGTCAGCTGAGCCGTGATCAGCATAAGCGAGACATTTTGCTGGGCAAGGAAATTCTCTGTTTCCAGCACCCGGTCAAAGGAAACCGGGCAGTCATCCTTCACTTTTGCGAGGTGATAAAAGAGCTGCTGCTGCTGCCCTTCCCCGCCTCTGACAGGAAATGCCGCCCTTTCCGTTCCCATCGTGATCAGGCCGGTCTGGGCGCCCTTGCGGAGGATGCCTCTGATGACCGAGGCTGTAAATGATACAATTCCCTCAAACCTTTCGTCAGGGGCGCAATCCATCATAATATACACATCATGAGATTTCCGCTGCTCAAATTCCTTTGTCATGATGTCATTCCGCCTGGCGGTCGCTTTCCAGTTGATCCAGGAAAACCGGTCTCCGGGCTGATATTCCCGAATTCCGACTGCCATGGAAGTATCCCTCTGGACCCGTTCCTTCGATGCAGTCATTCCCTGGTCATAATGGTTGTCTGCCGGCTTATAGATAAGCTCTTCATAAGCGGGATAAACCATGATCCGGCCCTCCGCCTCCACAAGCTTTTCCTTTTCAATCAAGCCAATTGGATCACCCGTTTTCAGGCGGATAGCCTCAAAGATATGCTCGCCGCGGGGCAGTCCATCCACTTCATACTCAAAAGAAACTTCCCGCTTGAACCAGGGAAACACAAAGGATTTTGCTTTATTCGCTTTTGCGGAAAAAGACAGCGCCTCATTCAGGCAGTCCTCGGCAATGAGAAAAAACAGCGGGAAAGAGTTGTCCCGCTTCAATGTTACTTTTACCTTAAGCTTTTCACCGGCATTATAATCAGTCTTTATAAGATCCCTTTCAGCACGGAAGGTGCCGACCGAATAAAAGGACAAAGCAAGCCCGTACAGGGCAAAAGGAAGGAAACTGTAAAATAGGAACCAGCTCACAAATCCTCCCTGGAACATTGCATAAGAAAATGTGATCAGAATGAGGAGAAATAATACGATCAGCTTCCAGACATTTTTGCCCAGATGTATCAGCTGCTTCATCTTACTTCACAGCCCTTTGGACAGGGACCGGCACTCTTGCAATCACGCGGTCCACAACTTCCTCGGCAGATATGCCTTCAAACTTGGCCTCGCTCTTCAGGATGATTCGGTGTGCCAGCACAGCGGGGGCCAGGTATTGGATATCATCCGGAAGGACATAATCCCTGCCATACATGAAAGCGAAAGCCTGGGCCGACTTCATTAGCGCAATCGATCCGCGCGGGCTCGCTCCAAGATATACACTGCTATGGGTCCTTGTCCTGTTGGAGATATCAACTATATATCTTTTGATGGTTTCATTCACATGCACTTCTTTGATCTGCTGCTGAAGCTCCCTCAATTCTTCAAGGTCAATGACTGGTTCCAGCTCATCGATCGGCGGCACCTTCTGTGCACGGTTCAGCACTTCCATTTCTTCGGCGACTTCCGGATAGCCCATTTTCATTTTCAGCAGGAAACGGTCCAGCTGAGCTTCCGGCAGAGGGTATGTCCCTTCATATTCAATCGGGTTCTGGGTTGCCATGACAAAGAACGGCTTCTCCAGCCTGTGTGTCACCCCGTCAATGGTCACACTGCTCTCTTCCATCCCCTCAAGCAGGGCAGACTGAGTCTTAGGTGAAGTCCGGTTGATTTCATCAGCAAGGATGATATGCCCCATGATCGGCCCCGGACGAAACTGAAATTCCATCTCTTTTGGATTATATATAGAAACGCCTGTCACATCTGATGGAAGCAGATCGGGAGTAAACTGGATCCGGCGGAAGTTGGCGCCCACCGATTTGGCCAGCGCTCTTACCATCATTGTTTTTCCAACACCAGGGACATCCTCAAGCAGAACGTGCCCGCCTGCCAGCAGTGCCACAAGGCTGAGCTCAGCGACATTGCGCTTTCCGATCATAACCTTCTCGATATTATGCAAAATCCTTTCAGCCGCGGGATTCATTTGATCGCGCATCTATATCCCTCCTGTATTATGACTATTAAGCAGGCCAAAAGGCGCGTACTTAACATGAATTTCTCTTGAATTATGATACTAATAACTTATATTCGACAGATTCTATTAAAAACCTGTAAAAAATACGGACCTGGGAAAATATTAACGAAAGGCCAGCATATCTATTGTAGGTAATTTTCAAAAATATGTAAAATGGAAAGATTTCCGGCAGTGCCGGAAACGTTTAGGATTAGTGAGGAATTAGAGAATTCTATTTTTCAATTTATCTTCCCGCCCAAGGTGATTACATGCTTAATATTGTGCAATATCAGAAACTAATGAAAGCATGCCCGCAATAGGCAGGGCATGCTTTCACGTACAATTAATCAAACGTTTGATTAACGATTTTCCCTTAACTTTTCCATCCGCTCAGCCCAGTCATTGATCTTTTGGTCGATCCTTTCCACTTCATCATCAATTTCCTGATGCTTGCTATTGATAATTTCTTCCTGAAGCCCTTCCAATACCTTTTCATGCTCTTCTGTCTTTTTAAGCAGCTCCTCTTCCATGGCGGCATCGATCAGTTCATTTTCCTTCAGGTTCGCAATGGCGTCCCGGATGCGCCCGGCCTCATTCCTGATGGCATATCCAAGCCCCATGCCCATCTGATCAATGTCCATCTTCTGGAATGAGACAGCAAATGTATTTTTGGGAGTAGACCACTTAACGCCAATTATGTCTATCAGCCCAGGCACCCACTCATTGGAGATGCTGCTGTTCAGCTGATCGGCATTGTCGGCGCCGATATATTCGCCCTTGCCTGCCTCAGCCACCTTCTTGAGCTGATCCTCTGCTTCCTTATCCACATTAAAGCCGATGATGTTCACCTTCCGGCTTTCATTGGTTTCAGCAAACAGCCTGGCTTCCTCCACCGGATTTCCGTCACAGGTTTCCGCTCCATCGCTGACTATATAAAGGGTAATATCACCCTCATAGTCCATGCTCGCCTCCCTTGCAGCCTTTATGGCGCCGGCCAGCGGAGTCCAGCCTTTCGCCTCTACCCCTTCAACAGCCTTGAAGAAAGACTCTTCGTTATATGACTGAAGCGGATAAACCTCATCAATCGTCGTACATGAAATCTGCTTGTCCTTGTCCTCCTGTGTGCCTGCATGCCCATACACATAAAGGGAAACATCATTTTCTTCGCCAATGGTCTTGGCAAAGCTTCTGACTGCACTCTTGGCAATTTCCATTTTCTGCTTGCCGTCTACGTCAAGCAGCATGCTGGAGCTGGCATCAAGGAGAAGAAGAGCCTTTCCGTCTTCCTGTTCTTCACCGGTTTCAGACTGTGCTGCCTGCTCCGGCTCAGGCAGGAGCGGTTCATCAAATTGCGGCTCATAGTCCATGATTCTGCCGATGGACTGCTGATAGGCACTGTTGCCAAGATAATAAAGCAGTGCCTTGAACATCATATCCGGATCATCCGTTTCCTTTGTGACCTTTTGCATGTGACCCTCAAAGTCCTCCCTGATCCCTGAAAGCGTATTGAAATCAGGCCAAAGCGCGGTTTCCTTTTCATAGCTGAAGTCCTTTGTCAAAAGGCCCGGCTCTGCATTCCGGAATTCTTCCACCGTAGAAGGAATCACAACCGTGCTGATTTCATCTGTGACTTCACTGCCTTCTTCTTCATTGTCCTTCCCGGACTCTTTTTGATCAGCCGAACCGGCATCGGACCGGGCTGGTTCCGCCTTGTCCACTTTCTTTTCCCCAGAGCAGCCGGCCAGTACAAACAAGACGGCCAGCATCAGCAGCATGTATTTTTTCAGCATTCTTTACCCTCCCTGATCAAATTTCTTTTTCAAGTGTTAAAGAATGTTCCTGCCTTTCCTGCGGAACCCTGAAGCCTAAGGCACCCGAGATGATATATAAAACACTTGGCACGAACATCAAAAAGATCGAAATCGGAAAGCTCAAAACGCCAAATGCGATCATCAGCCCCCCAAATAGCTTGTGATTCATCCTGTTTACCAGACAGCCGACAATCAATGCCCCAGCCTGGATCATGAAAAACAAGAGCGTGACAATAAAGATAATGCCTGCCGCCTGCTGATCATCTGAGGCAGCTGCCACAAAAGCAATAACAAACCCTATAAACGACAACAAAATACCGATGATGCCGCCCACCAGCCCTAACACAAATTCCGCTGTCCTTTTCACTCTCAATCCAACTCCTAAGTTTATGCGATTAATAATCGTATATGATCATTGCCTTCCATAATTTTACGTTTGCCACTCAGTTTCGTTCCTGGGTTTTTGGTCCTGTTTTTTGAATTTCTATTGGTGTTTTAGGCCTATCAAGACACGATATGCGCTGTATTATTTCTTGCCTTAAGCCAGGTCCCCCCAGGAATGCTATTTCATCCTAAAGCATTCTCAATATCACCCAGGCTGCCATTAGCAGCATAAACACCGCCACGATTCTGATCCCTGCCCAAACCGCTTTTCCGCTTACCCTTTCCCCCTCATACCTTCCAGCTGTCCCATCAATTACAGCAACACCAAGGCAGCAGAGGAAAAGCAAGCAAAAAAACAGCAGATTATATTTTTGCTCCTGAAAATCAATCAGCCAGTTTTCAGATACTGTATAGGCATATATGCCAAAAGAAAGGCTAACGGCGAGAAAGAAGAAAAGATTGAATTTGGCAAGGGTTTTTTTCTTGATAATATCAGCTCCCTTATGATTTATTATTTCTTTTGGATAATTTTTCTATTTTTTAAAATCAAACTTATATTCCCTCTTACCTGCCGATTAAACATAAAAAAAGAGTTCTCCACGGGAAAACTCTTACTTTACCTTATTCAGCTTATAGCAGCCCCATTGAAAGCCGCCACAAAAGAAAGAAAACTGCAATTGAAATGCCGCCATATACTGCTTTTTTACTTACCCTTTCCCCCTCATCCTTGAGAGAGGCCCCGCTTATGCCAGCAAGAATAAGTCCGATTGAAGCTAACACAACAAATGTGACAATCTGGTTGAAGTACTTTTGGGTATCAATCATCCAGTTTTCCTGGATTGTGCAGGCATAGATGATGAAGCCTCCGAGTACCACTACCGTGTAAATCGTTGCAATACGGGAAAGTGTTTTTTTGTTCATTGAATTCCCCCCTAAAAGCTCATACTATGCGCCAAAAGAGAAAGAGTACCGCGATGACCGCCCCAGTGCAGAGTGCTTTATTATTCAGCTTCCTGCCTTTCTCCCTTTCACCCGCAGCATCGACTGATGCCAGGAATAGACCAACAAAACCAAGGACACCAAACAGCAATAATTCATAAAAATGCTCTTCCGTGTCGATAGACCCGCCTTCCTGAACAAAATAGGCATATATACAAAAGCTAACTAAGACCAATATGGTATATGATACAGAGATAAAAGTTAAAGTTCTCTTTTTCAATATCCTCTCCCTCCCATCATTGAGCTGCTGGATCTACAGGCTTATAAAAATGGAAGCTCCACAAGGAAGCTCCCATTTCAAATCATACAGTCAGACTAAGCTTTTCACATAAAATAAACTGCGAGCCTCCAGGCAATAAAATAGATAGCTAAGGAAACTCCTGCATAAACAGCCTTTTTGCTGATATTGCTGCCCTTATCCCTTAACGAAGCTATATCGATAGCAGCCAATATCGCTCCTATCAGGAAAAGAAAGCCAAACAGCAGCAAATCATGCTTATATTTTCCGATATCAATCTGACCATCCTCCTGCACCCTGTAATAATATACGAGGAAGCTGGCAAAAAGCGCCGCCACATAGGTATGTTTAATGATATTCAGCGTTGTTTTCTTCACCCTATCACCTCAGGGGATTCTACAGAAGATTGGCTGATTCCGGCTATGCATGCCTTACTTAAGGCTGAGGGAACAGGTGGCCCCATCTCTGTTTTAAAAGCTCAAGCAGGTAGTTTACCAGATTAGAAATTTTCTCTTTCACATCCGGAGTCTTCGGAAGCGGAGAAGGAATTTCTTCCCCTTTAGAGTCAGTGAAAAGAATATCTGAAGTGTCTACATGCTTGCCGACGCTCCATTTTTGTACGTTTTCGGCGCCTCTGATTTCAGCTATTTTATTGCTGTCGATGAGGACTTCTTTGACTTCTGTTCCTGTGAAGTCAACAATGCTGCCGTGGGCGGCCGATTTGATGATAACCTTGGTTTTCTTCAGGCCTTCCCCTTTAAGGGTGGCATTTTTCTTGATTGTGATGCCTTCTTTGATTTCAGAGGAGGCATCCATCATGACCAATGCATTTTTCTCGTTGACAGTAAGTTTTTTCGCTTTGTAGCCAACCAGGTTGTAGATTTTATCGTATTCAGGTTCTTCCGGCTGTTCTGGTTCTTCCACTTCTGCCGACTTAAGTGACGTCTGAATCAGCACTGGATCATGGTCACTGGCACGGCCGTGTTCTTCCATGAATGCAGAGTTGATGTGGACGATGTCGACCTGTGTTCTGTCTGCCAGGTTATTGGATACAAGGATATGGTCCAGCACCTGGGCATTGCCCTGGTAAGAGTAAGAATAGCGTTCTTCGGCAGGGACTTTTTCGATCATATTGGTCAGTTCCTGGCCTTTTAGTGCCTGCAGCGGGTTCGAGAATTCAAAATCGTTGAAGTCTCCAAGCAGGACGATATTGGCTTCAGGGTCATCTGCAAGTACGTCTTTTACAAAACCGTTCACAATGGCGGCAATCTTCATGCGCTGTACTCCACTTCCAAGGACTGGCGGCTGATTTTTGCCGAACAGCGGCTGGTCTCCGCCTTTGGAGTTAAAGTGGTTCGCAACGACAATCACCTTTTCTCCATTGAATTCGAACTGGGCTGCAAGCGGCTTACGGCTTGAGTCAAATGCCGGATCAGTCGGTTGAATACGGCCCGGGTTTAATGTAAGCTCGCCGTTTTCGAAGTCTACAGATTCAGTTGCTGTTCCTTTCGTGCCAGGTACCAGGGAGACGCGGTCTGCTTTATATAGGAAGCCGACGCGGATGTTTCCGCCTGGTGCTCCGCCGTCCTGGTTATTGACTGGAGCAATATCTGTATAAGAATACTCTGGTCCGCCGAGCTCTTTGATTTTGGCAATCAGGGTTTCATAGCTTTGGCTGGCGTCTGTGTTGCCGCTGTCTGTCTGGCCGTCATTGTCCTGAACCTCAGTCAGGCCAACGATATCCGGCTGTTTCAGATTTTGGACGATGGCTTCTGCCAGTCTTGTCACTTTTTCATCATCTGTCTTGGTTGAAAAGTTTTCTA
Organism: Cytobacillus sp. T106; assembly: GCF_040492155.1. Lineage (NCBI taxonomy): Bacteria > Bacillati > Bacillota > Bacilli > Caryophanales > Bacillaceae > Cytobacillus > Cytobacillus sp. T106. The sequence continues at coordinate 16,758 of NZ_JBEUMK010000016.1, forward strand.
CATTATAGGAAGCGATTGTGAGCTTGTCATCGACAGGTGTTATGTCTGTTTTTTCCCGCTCGTTATCACCTTCTACAAATTCCGGCAGGCTTGCTTTATCAACAGCAACCTTATAGCCGCTGAAGCCGTAGCTCACCACACCTGTGATGCTGCCGTTGAAGCGGTCGCCCATTTTGGCAACAAAGCTTTCGTCATTAATATCAAGCGTGATTCTTTCCGGATTAAAATCGTCTTTTGTAATGCGGAGGCCGCCTTCGTCTGTGTTTGTTGGGACAGATTCAGGGACTACTGTCAGCTCGCCGTATTTCTGCGGCGCGACAACTTTAGGGTTGTCCACCTGGATCAGCATGCCTTCCAGGCTTTCGAAAAAGTCAATCCCGTCTTCTTCAGGATCGAATACTGTCAATCCGTCATTATCAATGATTTCTGTCGGGATCTTGCGGTCTGCCCCGATGTTCACCGGCTCCGGAAGCTCCTGGCTGCCTGCAGCAGTGACAGTTGTGGCTGCGATCTCCGTTACCGGCAGATCATTCTGCAATCTGTCAGAGTAGCCTTCCATCACATATTCCTTCACCTGGCCGGATGCTTTGACAACATCGCCAAGCTTAACGCCGTGGGCTTTTTTATACACAAGGATACCTTCTGACGTTTTATCATCTTCATCAGGCTGGAGGTCCTGCATGTAAAAATTGTTGGAATCCAAGACTTTCACTACAATTCCTTCAATATCATTTACATTCTGGCCTTGATATGGAGAATAGTGGCCAGCTCCCTGGATATCATGGATGCGGACATTTTCTTTTTGAATGATATAATTCAGGACTGATGGCTTGCTAGTTTTCAAGCCTTCTTTTACACCAATGGCTTTGATGGTTGTATCTTTTGTAATCTCGATTGGTGTTTCATACAGCGTGCTGTCTTCAGTAGGCTCGGTGCCGTCAGTTGTATAGTAGATGGCGGCTCCTTCAGTGCCTGTTGAGAGTGTGACCTTGCCGCCTTCTTTGATCAGTCCTGGTGCCGGCGAGGAAACGATTGGCTGGACAGTCGAAGAATCAGCAATGATATCCCCTGCGTTGCGCGGTATCAGCTGGTATACATCCCTGTAAGAGCCAAGGACTCCTGTAATAGAATCATAGGAAGTATTGATAGTAAGCAGTCCGGCTTCCTCAGGGCGGATCTGGAAGGACACGCCGTTTTCATCAACAGCTGTGTAGTTGCCGTTGCTGAATGACTGGATTTCAATATTTTTCAGAGTCAGCAAAGTGGCTTCTTTCTCTTCTTTCAGGTCAGCAGCCGTTACTTCCTCTGCAGCTGGCACCTCTGCTTTATCCAAAACCTTTACATCGCTTGCTGCTACTTCAATCTCAAGGAGAGAATTGTAGTCTGTCAGTTTGCCGGAAGCCTTGACTATATCGCCCGGCTCCACATTCAGGCCATTCCCGTACAGCACGATGCCGCCGGTCTCATCCTGAATATAAGTGGCAGAGCCAAGGACTGCAGTCACTGTTCCTTCTGCAAAAACAGTACTTTCAAGCGGAAGCGCTCTGACTTCGGAAATCGTCAGCTGCTCTGCAATCGTATAGTCAAATTGCGATACTTCGCTATTGTCCAGCTCTTCAGCTGAAGCAAAAGCTTTAATGGTTGCTGGTTCATTAATCGTAATGGGGCTGCTGTAAACAGGACTGCTTGCGTCCGGTTCAGAGCCATCAAGGGTATAGTGGATCACTGCGTTTTGTGTAGCTGTCGAGAGTGTTACTTTGGTGCCAGCAGGAACTGCGCCGGCTCCTGGTGAGGCAGTGACACGTTTAACGGTTGTGGTGTCTTCTTCAATGATTGAAAAAGCGGTTGGGCTTTTCAGTCCTGGGACTGAGAAATAAGTTTCCAGTGAGCCTGTGATCTGGACTCTTTTGCCCAGGTTTTCGGGGTGGTCCACTAGGTTGAGTGCTGTGCGGATGCTGCCTGATGGAAGCTGGACCGGCAGGATTTTTTTTGCATCTGTTTCAGAGGGTGAATCAGCGATGCCCAGGTTGGTGGTTGAAGTGAATGGGGCTTCCTGGTGATAGTTTGTCCCTGATATTGCCGTCCCGACAATATACCCTTCCACTGTTGCCGTGCCGGTATTGTTAGCAATGGCTTCCGCAACCGAAATAACATCGGCCGCTTTCGCAGTGGAGGATTGAAATGGAGAAACAAGGCTAAAGATTAGTGCAAAAATGAGTACAAGGCTGAACAATTGACGCTGTCGTATTCCCATCTTTTTGATCCTCTCCAGTATGAGTTTTTTAGCAGGATGCTTAAGTCCCGGACTGATAGCCCGAAAGGCTGAAGACATCCTATTCCATCTACTAGTAAATCACCACAAAATTATCCTTTCAATAAATATTTGTAAATATTGTGTAAATAGCGAAAAATGAGTTTTTGGCACTAGAAAGAAGATGGGTATAAAGATGTTAATTAGAGTGCCTGACACATAAAAAAGAAATTTAAGTGCCATTGTCCACGGCTCGTACCTGACACTCTCAAAAGACACTTTTTCTCATTGTGTCCACAGAGGGTGCCTGACACAGAATTTTTGATATTTGTGATTGCCTGCTTTGATAATTCCCTTGATAACCAGTAGAATAGAGTCATCTATGGGGTAAGCGAGAAAGGCAATGGAGGCTTTGCGATGAGAGCACGCTATGAATTGAATGATATGAACCTGACATTGAGCAATGTCACGCTGAGGGACTCAGCTGAGAGCTATGTCCTGCTGAAGGCTGCCGATGAATCCGGCAATGAAGTGACCATCAAGATTTCTCACGATCAGGCAGAGTATCTGGAAATGGAGTTCAAGGATCTTAACAGGCGCCGGCATGGGCACAGGCCAGCCGAGGCCCGCAGGCAGGATCCTGTTGAAGAACCAAAAGAAGATCCAGCGGAAGAAGAATACAATTTATTCAATATGGATCTGTTTCCGGACGAATAAGCAAAGAAACCCTCACAAAAGCCTTAATGGAGCAAGGTTTTTGTGAGGGTTTCTTATTTTTTGTTATTGGCGGTTATGTGCGGTGCCAGGTACCATAAAAAGACACTTCACCGCTTTTTGTCCACGGATGGTACCTGGCACCGTAAAAAGACACTTTACCGCTTTCTGTCCACGGATGTTACCTGGTACCTAATACGCACACACTACTGCAGCCCCTCTATCTCCATCCCCCTTACCGGCAGGGAACTTTCTCCTGTGTCGAGGTAGGTGACGTTTACTTTGTCGTTTTCCTCTAGATAGATGCTCATCGGGCTGTTTTCTGATGAGACGATATAGCTTTTTCCACTTTCGAGCAGGAAGTAGACGGTTGTGTAGTCGCCGGTTTTTTCTTTATAGACGCGTACGACTGTTCCGCTGATCTGTTTTTCTTCGGCCTTGGAGCTGCCGTTGACGCTTCCGCCGCCGCGCTGCAGGGCTGTTTTATAAAGCTTAAGCGCCTGATTTGGCGTATTGGCATAGGCGGAGATTTCCGGATTTGCCGCTGACACGATAAAGTAATTCTGCAGGAATCCGTTCGCATCCAGCACCGGCGTCAGCCAGCTGGCTTCTCCGTAGAAGTTATACAGAATCGGCATTTCGCCGCTCCATTTTTTCTCAATAAATTTCTTATCGATGATCTGCAGGTTCCCCTGCGAATCCATATAGGACTCTTCCAGATTCCCTGTGTAGAAGGTCGCTTCGCCCGTCCTTGAATTTGTCAAAGAGTAGCCAAGCATGCTGTCTACCCCTTCTTTTGGCGAGGTGAAATCTGTGAAGTAATACATATCTCCATTTTCATCGAAAATCGGGCTTACATTTGCCTCTGTCCCTTCATCAGAAGGCAGCTTCACTTCGGATTTTCCGAAGACACTGTTCCAGAAGCCCTGGACATAGTTTCCGTAATAGCTGTTCTGCAGGCTGACGGTTTCAGGCGATACCGCGCCATCGATGAAGTCAGGTGCATCTGCCAGCTTATACGACTTCATTTTACCGTTTTGCGGATCGACCACAACGATTCCCTCTGCATTAAAGCCATTCCTGGCAGAGATAAACTCTCCGTAGGTGCGGACATAATAAGGCTTTCCGTTATCATCCACTTCCAGCTGCACGTCACCGTTGAATATCCTCTTTGGATAGTTGTTCCGGATGTGCCGCTCTATGTTCTTGTTAAAATAAGACGAAGGCGTGTAGGTCATCTTTTCTTTCACAAACTTTGGATTGGCATTAGAATCCGTCGCACTGATGGTAAAATACCCCGGCGTTTCGTCACCCTTCATCCACTTGAAGAATCCGGAGAACTCCACTGGCGCAATATAGACATAATCGCCGTTCACCTTCTGGATCTGCAGGCTGCCAAGCTCATAATAGCTCGTATCCGGCACCTGGCCAAATGCCTTTTTCATCTTATTGCGGGCAAATTTCGGCGGCACGCTCGCCGGTGTCTTTTCTTCATCAAAAGCTTCGATTTCCGTCTTTACATCCATCTTCGCTGACTCATACTTTTCATCTGCGTTAAAAACGAACGCGGTCAAAAAGTAAATTCCGGCCAGCAGGGATACCAGAAACACAATGCTCTTAACAAGACGCTCCTTCCCTGCCGCCAAAAAGGCGCCGACACCTGAAGCCAGAATGAGAACCAGCCACACTGAAGAAAAATTCCGGTCCAGGTTGGTTAAATAATAAAAACCGAATGCGGCGATAATGGAAATGGCCGCCGCCACTGTCATGCCAACGGGGCTGAAGCGGCTCTTCTCTTTCTTATCCTTTTTCCCGCTCCTGCCGCCTTGAAGCGGCACAAGCAGAACTGCTATCACCAGACCGATTATAATCGAAAATATAAAAATGCTTCCCATATGCTTCCCCTTTCAGGAGTTATTATTTCTTGATGCATAGTATGTATACGGATGAGGGGCGAAGGGGTTTCGTTTTGTTGGGAAAAGGGTCAGCAGCTCACTTCACTTATTGAAATAATTTCTAATGATAGGCACAATTTTTTCCTTGAAGTCCTTCTTCCCCTGCACCTTCCTATTCAGCCTGAGTGATTCCTGGATATTTTCCTTATCAATCTCGAGTGGATTTCCATCAGGATCTCTTTCGAAGGTGGACATGGATTTTTCTAATTCTTTCTCATTGGTCTCCATTGCTGCTTGCAAGAGGCCTTTGAGCCTGGGAGCCTTCACTTTGCCTGAGGAGACCAACTCATAAATACGTTTATATGCCGGAGCCATTGTCCGCTCTCTCAGCCCGAAAGTGTACATAATAATACTGTACCTTTCAAACTCTTCCTCCATTTTCCGCAAGAAGGCCAGGTCAAAAAAGCCTCTTTCCCTCGTAATCTCCCTTTGATAGCCTCCTACTGTATACACAATGTCCCTGATTTGCGAAGACTCTTCTATAATCACCTTCGTTAATACAAGGATTTCCTCTATGGCAGCTTCCAACTCGGGGTCTTCCCGCACCAGCTCTCCTTTATGCTTGCCCAGCAACTTCACCATTTGCTGATAAGGCTCCATATTCATATGCATCCTTGGAACAATGCCTGTAATAGTGTTATGCACCATGGTATTGTAGGAAATTAAATAGTAAGCAGCTTCCTCAACCTTTTCAGCCTCTGGCTCCCGGCCTGATGCGTCCAAAAGCAAATACCCTGTGATTTTACCCAATAGAGTATTGTACACCGTCAAAAAGTAATACTCTTTCCCATCATAGTAGGCATAATCCCACATATCCCACTTTTCGAGTAACTTCTTGTGCTTCTTGATGGTTTGGATATGCTGTTTTGTTGGTTTGACGTTGATCATTGGGGCACCTGCGGTTTGTGTATGATAAAAAGCCCTGATTGGCATGTTAGCCAATCAAGACTTTAGAGATTACAAGGTTATAGTTTAAAATAGTTTGTTAGTCCTTATCTCAACAAATGCTGTCACCAATACTATTGATCGCATTAACTAATTATTTTGGTTTTCATTGTACTTTTTTTCAATTTCCTGTTTAACACTTTCAAAATTTGAATCGGCTAGGCTTCGTAGTTCGAGCCTAATTTCGTCGTTTAGGTCCGATACAGAGCTAAATCGTTCATCAGCCAGATCTGACAGGAGGCTATGTGCTTCTCTAGTAATTTGTTCTTCATCTCTCAAGGCTGTAAGTGTTTTTAGGATATTGAGGTTTTCATAACGGTTTGCCTGATTCCATTCAATGCCGAAGGTTGGGATGTTTTTTAGTTTTAAATCGTATCTCTGGCTCGAAGCATCGTTTATAGCGTTATTTCTCCACTCATCCCACTTTTTCGCTATCTGTTTGGCTTTATCCAGTTCTTCCTTCAGCTCACTCTGATTGCGTGCATTGCTAAATAACCCTTTTGCGCTTTTGGCTACTTCCTTCAGCTGATTCTGCCCCTCTGCATCTAAGTCAAAACCAATAACATTGACAATCGGCTGAATATCAGAATCTCCAAGGCTCTTGGCCTGTTCCACAGGGTTGCCATCACAGGTTTCAACTCCATCGCTGACCAGATAGATAATGTTGGTATTCGTATCTCCTTTATAGGACAGCAAATCATTTTTTGCTTCCTCTATTGCAGCGGCAAGCGGGGTCCATCCAGCAGGCTTGACAGTCTGCAAAGTGCTATTGAGTTTTTCGCCGTTGTAGTCACCCATTTCATAGATGAGTTCATTGCTCTTACAGGAAAACTCTTTGTCCTGGTCAGAACCTGTACCTTTATGTCCATAAACCCTTAAGGCAACATTTGCTCCTTCAGGGAGGTCTTCGGCAAACTCTCCAATAGACTCCTTAGCGATATCCATCATGGTTTTGCCATCGATTTGGTTTGCCATGCTTCCGCTGGCATCCAGGAGAATCTCTACATTCAGGTTTTCTTTAAACTGGTAGCGCTCGTCCTTAATATCCGGACTGCCAAACGATTCCATCTCCAGTTCATCCAATACTTCTGCCGGATTAGGATAGTCTTCGTGGAATAAGTTCAGCAACTTTCTCCAATACAATTCAATCTCTTCGCCGGTCGGTTCCTCACCAAGCTCAGGAAGCTCCTTTAATTGTTTTAACAGTCCTTTTTGCTGTTCAGGAGTTAGCTCATCATAATCCTGCCCGGAAAACATGCCTGCTTCTGCATTGGCTAGCTCAACAGTGGTTTTTGTTGGTTCTGGCAATGAAGCTAACATCTCTTCAATTGAGGTTTCATCTTTGCTGTCTGTACTGTCTTTGTTGTCTTCAGCCTCTTTCATGGCAGAGGTTTCTTTTTGATCATCTTGTTTTGTATCCGTCTGTTTATCGCTGCATGCTGTCAGCAAAGTGAGCATGACTATAGAAATAACAAAAATGTTCCGAAACTTTTTTCCCATAGTGGAAAAACACCCCTTAAAAATTAAAATTAACAAAATTGAACCATTCCTATTCTACTGAAATTTGGATAGTCTACATTTCATACGGGAGTAATGATTGTATGCCTTTCTAGCTCATTGCGGGGAGTATCGGGCATTCCCCTGGCCATCTTCTCTGGTATAAGACCCTTGTAGCATGGGGATTACCTTTTCATGCAGTTTTCTGCTTGAGCTATCATCCAATTCTTTTGTTACATTTTTCACAGTTTATGAAGGTATTTATAGCCTAAGACTTATTTGTTCTTCCCTAGATTCTTTGGATTGTAGGAATAGTTTTTAGGTCAGTTCCTTGCAAAAACGGCATTAGCACATTAACCTGGCTTCCACTCTTTATAAATATTTGCAACAATAATCGTTTGCAGCGGCAATATAAGTATTAGAAACAATATCTTCAATATTAATAAAGTTATATATACATCTGTATAGAAAGAGAGCAGGGTAACCAATACATTCTCAAAGAATAACTGAACAATTGATAGCAGGACAATGAGCAAGCACACTTTGATTAAATTTTTCTTCAGAAAAGAGGCTGATTTTTTTATTGCTGATCTGAACGTCATGGTATTATCAGCAATAAAAAAAGGGACGAAATAGAATAAAAATAATACCAGTAATCCTGGAATGATAAAGAACAGTCCGCCAACGCAAATGAGCAAGGCGTATATGCAGGCAAAGATATATAAAGGAATTACTTTTTCAAGAGTAAAGGCGAGTGACCTTTTTATAGGATTGTCTTCTCCTTCCCCATCCAGCAGTGTGAATTTAATAAAAGGCACTTGGCCAACAGTCAGGAATGTCAGCATGAAGATAGCATTCGCGGTATCACCGATTAAATTTGGGTATTCCGTATACAATGTTGCTTTGTATATATAATTGACGATCAAGGCGTGTGCTATTAGAAGCGGAGCATATGTTACTAAAGAAACCAGTACAATTTTATAGAATTCCGAGAAGTACAAAGCGAACGAGTTAGAGAAGATATTTTTCATCTTTTTCTCCTGTACTGGAATTCCTGATAAGAGGCAAGGATTTTTCTTCTAGATGTTTTTGTCCATCTTTTCGTTTTAACTCTTTTAATGATGCTTTGATATTCTTTAAGTCAATGTCCATCTGATTACCTTCAGAATCCCTTTCAAAAGTGGCCATTGATTTTTCTAGTGCGTCTTTATTAGACTCCCGCACAGCCTTCAGTAAGGCTTTTAGTCTTCTCTCACTTATTTGACCCGTTTCCATTACATAATATAAGCGTTCGTAATCTCCCTCAAGTTCTCTCTGTCTAAGGCCATACCTGTACATCATTTCACTATAACGGAGAATTTCTTCATTCATTTTTTCATAGAATTCTTCATCGAAGTATCCCCTATCACGAGTTACCTCTCTTTGATAACCTCCTACCGTTAGTACAATTTCCCGTACCTCTTTCGATTCTTGGATGCTCTTCTCGCAATGTTCAATTATTTTGTCTGCACTAGCTCCCAATCCGGTATCAATTCCCATTAATAAAGTTTTATTATCTTTTAATCGCTTTACCAAGTCTTCAAAAGGTTTCATGTCTGGATTCGCCCTGGGAACTAATTCGGCAATGGTATTATGAACCAGTGTATTGTAGCGGATCAGCATAAAAGCTGGATTTTTTGCTTTAGAAAGCGGAACCACCCGACCATCATAGGTTAAAAGCAAATAACCGGTGATACCACCGGTTATAGAATTATAGGCAGTCAAAAAATAATACTCTTCCCCGTCAAAGTAAGCAAAGTCCCACATATCCCACTTTTCAAGGAATTTTTTATGTTCTTTTATATGCTTGATGTGTTCCTTAGTTGGTTTTACATTAATCATTCAGACACCTCATTTTCCAAAGACTGATTTAAAGAAGCCTGTTACCTTTTCCTTTGCTTTCTTGTATTTCTTTTTAACATCTTTTACAATCTTCTCTCGATTTCTGTACAGCTTCTGCCCGGCACTCGCTAGGCTAAGAACTCCGCCGACTATTACCATTCCCGCAGCAATTGGCTGGGCTCCTGGAATAAGTGCAACTGCTGGGGCCAACCCAGTTATAATACCTCCAGAATTCCCCACTAAATCCCATGTTGCATTTGTCTTATCCTCTGAATTTTTTGCATTTCTTAGCTTATCAACATTTCTTATTGTGTCATTAACAGTTAAGGGCAAGGTTATTGCGGATACGACAGCATTGCCGGGGGAAAATGTCTTACCTGTACGGTATAACTCATCATATTTTTCAAGTGACCCTATAATATCACCAGCTTTTTTTAAATCGCTGGCTTCTTTGATACTTTTAAAAGTATTATATTTATCAACCAAGCCCTTTGAGTCCTTGACCAGGGATTGGGCATCATAAAGGGCATCTATTGAAGCATCCCCTTTTGTGAACATCTTAAATCCACTAACTGCAAGTCCCTTTTTATAATCTAATAAGTCCTTTAGTTCTAACTCATTTCCTCTTACTACTTTATCAGTCATATTTAATGTACTCTTAAGGACATCTTTAACTGCAAAATCAAGGCCAGCTTTTTTATCGGGATCTTTGAAATTGAAAAAAGGATCTTCAGCCTCTGTATTGTTATTTATTCCAGGCTGTGTGATCCCTCCGCGGAGAATATCATGAGGATCGATTCCCGGACTCTTATAATCAGGATTATATGGAGGTCCTATGGGTGGATTAACCGGTACTGAATTGTCCGGTAAGTTTGAAGGAATATTGGGAGTCATTCCTGAGTCAGGTGATTTTGTATCACTTGATGGATTAGTTGATCCATTACCATTGCCGTTTGGATCTAAATTCCATTCCGGCTTGTTATCCCAAGGACTTAGATTCCATTCCGGTCCTTTTTGCCAGCCTGGATTCACCCATTCGGGCGGAGTCTCCCATTCGGGCGGAGTCTCCCATTGAGGTTCAGACCATTCAGGAGGACTGGTCCACCCAGGACTCTTCCAGTTCGGTGCCTTATCCCAAGTACCCCATGCGTATGCGTTCAAAGCAACAGCACTGGGATTTAATAATATTGTGACTGCCAATACCAAGAAGGATATTAGGACTCTTTTTAGAATTATCATATAGAGTAGCCTCCATTCAAAAAAACTTTCAGGCTTGCTGGTGTCCTGGTTACACTTGCTCGACTGCTCTCCACTTCATCACATAAAATGTCACTAGTATAACCATGAAAGGAAAGATGATCATATTAAGTAGCATCTGACTGAAAAGATGGGCAGCGTAAGAAGATGTAATAGAAAAAACGAGAGTTTGAGAGAAAAAAGTAATGACCATTTCCAGCAGCCCGATTCCTCCAACAATAAATAACAAAGCTAGGAAATGTTTTTTTCCCATTTTGAAGGAGGCCTTCCATACCTTCCTAACAGGTTTCCCTTCAAGTACAGACAGATAAGGAACCAAAAACAAGAAAATCATAATCAATATTCCAGGTATAATAAATAAAAGAGTTCCAGCTATTGTGAGAATTCCATATAGCAGAGCAAATACAAAGATGGAAAAACCTAAAAGAGCTAAGGTTTTATAGGCATTTCTGATTGGATTGTCCTGCCCTTCCTCTTCATCATACACATATTTAATGAAAGGAATTTGTGCGATAGTAAGAAGAACCAATGTTAGAAATCCATAGAGCAAATCAGCCCCAGGAGTTGTATTGTTAATAACCGGTGTGACAGCATATACATAATTCATAATCAGTGCGTGAAAGACCAGCAAGGGCAGCAATATACTTACTGCAAACAAAAGCAAAGCTCCTATATTTGTTACGTAAAAATGAACGGCCTCCTTAAAAGGGTGATTCATAGGAATTTCTCTCCTTGTAATTGGTTCATCTAAATTGGGTTTCTTAGCATCGGAATAAAATCCTTTTCGAAAATAATTCGTAGTTGCTTGATATAGCGTTCAGTGAATAAGGCTTTTCCTTCATTCCAGTCCATATCATAAACCAGGTCGCCTGAGGATTTTTCACCAAAACTAAAGTCCTCTAAACTTTCATCTATATATCCTACAGATTTTGGGTTTATATAATAGTCTGTATAATGGAGTAATTTTCTCGTTTTTGAAAAAAAGTCTGTTATCTTTCTGTTTTTTTTCAACCATTTATCAATTTCGCTAATTCCTTTTATAGTAGATTTTTGCATATGGAGTTCGGTATATCTATAAAAATTGTATTCTGCAGAGTTTAATATGACAGCTTCTGTTTCTTTGTCTGTTAAGACCCCTTGAAGCATAGTGTTTTCAATATCCAACAAATTGCTGTGTAATCGCTTTGTCTCAGCTTTTCCATGTTCATAGAACTTTACCATTCTTAAATATTCCTCTATATGTAATTTGAATTGCTCGGTCTCAGCAGGATTATTCTCTTTCCAGTGAATCAGCAGCTTCTCTAGGTCTTTCAAATACTTTAGCGATTTATTATAGCTGACACTCATTTCCTTAGTAACTACATTAATTAGAGAGGAAGCAGTAGACAAATTCCAGTATGCTTCTAGAATATCGGAAGACATAGCAGGCCTTTCACAAAAGATAAAAAAACCCGTATTCTCGTTATTTTTGGTGAAATTCAAGCCCCAAAATTTGTTGTTATTTTTTGAATAAAAGTAGGTCCATGGATTCATGTTTTCAAGATGCTTTTTATATTTTCTCGCAGCTTCCAGCGCTTGTTCCACTACCAAGTACACCCCCTGATTAAGAATGGAGCATAAATCGCTCCATTCTCTTATCTAGAAAATAATGAAATAACTCCTTTTGCAAGTTTGACCCCAGTATCAACAATCTTCTTTCTAGCTTTGTTGCGGAAATCAACCACTTTCTTTGCTGCCCCAGTAATTTTATCCCAATGTCTTGAAATCAACTTCGTGGCAGTCCCTGCTGCCCAAAGCGCACCGCCAACCATTATCACACCTGCCCCAACAGCTTGAACGGCCGGGATAGGAATGGCTGTCATCATTGTACCCGCATTCATTAAAAAGTCGCCGCCGCTAGCCATTGTTGTTCCTATAGCCTCACCTTTTTCTTGTCCAGACTTGGCATCACCAATACTTTTAAAACCTTTATAGGTATCAACTGCAGCAAAACCAGCGCTAATGCCTGCAGTGGCAAAATTGAGCTTAGCTAGAGGAGACATTTTTGAAACTGACGAAGCAGTCTCTAGTGTTGAACTGCTTGCCGGTGAAAGTGCACTTGTGTCATTTAGAGCTAATCTAGCTTTCCTTAAAGTATCCAAAGAATCCTTTACTTTAAAATACTTATCCGCGCTATCATGCCCATAAAGGAGCATGTCTGCAGGAACACTACCCTCAAACCCCAGCTTAAATCCGTTAACAGCGACACGGGTTAAGTAATTAGTCCGGCTTGGAAAGTTTACATTAAATTTCTCGGGATCCTTTACTGCATCATGAATCATCTTCACTTGGCCATTTATTATCGTATCTCCTACATATTTGGTCACTTTGTAGGGATCTAATGGCTTATTTTCTTTGTTCGGGTCAGGTTGCCCATTGTCAGCTTGACCGCCTGTTTGTTCAGCAGGTGGATTATTTTGCTGATTAAGATCTTCTAAAGTCTCCAATCCTGGATTTTGATAATCTGGATTTAGAGGCGGGCCAGGTATAAAATTATTGTTTCCTCCTGGATTCTGAGGAGAATATTCGGAGGGGCTGCCTGGATCAGGCTGTTCTTTTCCGTTCCCTGAAGGATTCTTTCCGGGCCCATCTCTACTACTGCCAGGATCAGTATTCCATTCAGGTGGAGTAACCCACGGCGAATTTTCCCACTTTGGAGCATTATTCCATTCTGGGGGTGTATCCCAGCCGGGTTCGCTGTTCCATTCAGGAGGCGAATCCCAACTTGGTTCTTGCCACTCAGGCGGATTGCTCCATTTAGGTTCATCCCATTCCGGCGGTGTACTCCAGCCTGGTTTACTCCATGCAGGCGAATTAGTCCAAGTATCCCAAGCATACGCCTGTAAAGCAAAAACACCTGGATTCGTAACAATTAAAACAAACACAGCAACTAGTGAAAGAAATAATTTACGAAGGTATTTCAAAAAGGGCACCTCCTGCTTCATTTAGAGAGAAAGCAGATCTATAGCGCTATATTTAAGGGCCAACTCATTGCTTCTAGAAAATCAAAGCTCGGGCCTTGGCCGGTCTGTTTGATGTAGCGCTGGTTTTCAGAAAGATATTCATCGAATTTGACTGCCTCATATCTTGTAGATGTATTAACTTCTATTCGATTTTTATCATTCAGTGAAATGGTTGTCTCTTCAACTTTTCCATTATTATTCAATATGTTAATTTGTACTTCGGTCATAATTTGGTCCCTTGCCCCAGCTAAACTGCTTGAGATTTTGCTTTCCAGCAAACCGTTACCAGGCAGTTCCCTTTTGAGCACATTATTAATAGCAATATGTCTTTTTTCAGTCTCACTGTACTGATCGGATGACAAACCTTGAATTTCGTCATTCACTTTATCCCGCAGTTTTTCTGGTTCAATTTCTCCTTCCAGAAGCTGTTCGAGAATAGCCCGATCATACTCATCTATTGCCTCATCTAATGCTTCCAGTAAGATACCGGATGCGACAATGCTTGCCTGATCTGCATTATTGGAGGCATGCTGTTTTTCTATAAGTACATTTGCAAAGTTAGCAATCAGCATAAACATTAGTGTGAATATTCCAAAAAAACTTATCATAAATATCGTGGTATTACCATTTTCATTCTTTAAGTTGTCCACTACTTCATCACCCTGCCATTGATTGACTTGGCAAATGATATATCTGGCATAGATCCTGTATACTTCTCTGGAATAAATATCAGCCTTAAATCCACATTAAGTGTGAGTTCAAAGTTATTGTTTTCTCTACTACTTTCTACGACTCCATTAAAATTGAGATTTCCCCCTGCGCTAGCTAAAACATCACTTGCTGCAATATTTGCCTTATCTAAGTCTTCTGAGGTAGAGTAAACCTTCGCAGCTTCGTTAACTGCAGATTGAGCGACCATGACGGCGTAGCCTGCTACCAGAAATTGAATGAAAATCATGAGTATTAACAAAACAAGGGGCACCATTGCGAGGAATTCTATGGTGGCCGATCCCCGTTCATTTCTTACCTTTTTCACAATGCGCCCCTCACTTTTCCATTTAATTAGATACATTCTTTTCATATAACTCATCTAATTGCTTGCGAATATTTTCTTTATCAGCCTCATTCACATCAATTAAAACCTTTGTCAATTCGTCAATTACTTCCCTCTGACGTTTATAGTACTCATCTCGGAAATCAGTTATTTGTGAGAGCTGCTCATCGGTTATTTTGCCATTTTGCTTTATTTGGCTTAATGACATTGTGATTTTCGACTTTTCAATATTATGATTCTTTACCCATTCGTTTTTAATTGAACGGATATCAAGTTTTTGGTAGTTAAAATCTTTCTGATATTTCGTTCGCTCTTCATAATACCAAGTACGCCACTTCATAGATTCTTCTACAGCTTTATCCAGTTGATCTTGCAGCTGCTGCTGGCTCGTAACGTTCTGATATGTGCCCCCTGCAGCTTTTGCAACTTCTTCCAGCTGTTTCTGGTCCTTCCCTTTGACATCAAATCCAATAATATTA
Organism: Cytobacillus sp. T106; assembly: GCF_040492155.1. Lineage (NCBI taxonomy): Bacteria > Bacillati > Bacillota > Bacilli > Caryophanales > Bacillaceae > Cytobacillus > Cytobacillus sp. T106. The sequence goes on from NZ_JBEUMK010000016.1 coordinate 31,793, forward strand.
ACAACCGGCGCAACACCAGAATCTTTCAAATCCTTCGCTGCTTCTATCGGATTACCGTCGCATGTCTCGATTCCATCACTGACCACATAAACCATATTCTTATTATCCTGTCCCTCAAATTGCGCTAAGTCCTTTTGTGCTTCTATCAAAGATTGTGCAAGCGGTGTCCAGCCGGCTGGATTGAATTGATCCAGCGCACTATCCAATCCTCCCTCATTATATGGCTGGGGAGAATATACCAGTTCATTTGATGAACAAGACATCTTTTTATCGGAATCGGAGCCTGTCCCTTTATGTCCATAGACTCTTAAACTGATGTTTGCTTCTTCAGGCAGTGATGAAGCAAACTTTTTAATAGATTCTTTTGCTAATTCCATCCTGGTTTTTGAACCTAATTTGTTGGCCATACTTCCACTTGAATCCAGGACAATTTCCACATTGAAACTCGCTTGTGATTCTTGTGAGCTGCTGCTTTCTGAATCAGGTCCTTTTACCTCCGTCGCCGACTCCATAATTGCTCTTGGATCTTGGTATTCCTTTTTAAATTGGGAGTACAAATATCCGAATATCTCTTTGAGCTCCTCATCAGAAGCATCTTCCGGCACTTCAGGAACAGCGTCTAAAGCAGCTTCTACTTCTGCAGTATCTATGCTTAAATCATCACTTGAAAAGGATCCTTCAGGGTAGGTAATGATTTCTTCCAAAGTTTTCGGCAGCGGAGGACTGTCTAAAGCAGACAATTCCTCTGCATTGCCGGAAGCCTGCTCAGTATCTGCAGTCTCTTTCTGAACTTCTGTTTTTGCTGTCTTCTCATCTTTCTCTCCGCTGCTTGCGGAGCAACCTGAGATGATAATCGCACTAATCAGAGGCGCAAAGAGAAGCCTGTGTAAATTACGCATAGATGCCCTCCAAGCTTTACAATAGATTGTTAGTTATTAATTGACTCGATTATATCTGAAATTTTTGTAACAATAGCACTTGCCAGTCCCTCTCCCTGGCTCTCCATTGCTCCAGCAAGAGCAAACATTAGAGCTACAACTACAGCTGCCAATCCTACCCACTCAATTGTAGAGACTCCATCTTCATTTTGAACCTTGCTTTTCACATTTGCATACATTCCTACCACACAATCATTCATCTTCGCTACCATTTTCTTCATTTTAATTCCTCCTATTAAGATAGTTATATTTTTAAAACATAGAACTCCTGATCCAAGCCTGCAGTTTTGGCATCACCCCTTTCAATGTTATGAGGTAAAGAATCTTAAAAGACTGTCCTCACCGTAGACCATATTCAACAATACCAGGCCGATAATCAGCAGCATAATTAAAGGTGCAATGATAAATGATGTAATCATCGTTACTTTTGGAGAGGCTTTTGCTGCCTGTTCCTTTATTTGCTCCAAGCTTATCTTTCTGATGTCTTCTGCCTGGCTTTTTAAAGTTGAAGCCATTGGGACTCCTAATCTAGTAGCCTGTATTAGCGATTTAATAAAACTTTGAAATTCCTCATTATCATTTCGTTCCAGAAGCCCGCCATAGGCTTTCTCCCTGGGTACCCCCAGATCAATTTCCTGCAGAAATAGAGCAAATTCTTCTCTGATCGGACCTGAAAAATATTTAATAACCTCTTTTAATGCACTGTCCATATTAGAGCCGGCCTGCAAGCTGACACTGACTGTGTCCAAAAAATCGGGCAAATCACTCCTCAGCTGCTGCTGTCTTTTTTTTGCTTTTGAACGCACGAGAATGATAGGAACGAAGAACCCTAAAATCGGAAGTGACACAAAAGCAATATTGGCTAAGGGCAATCCTAACAAAACAGAAAACAGTCCACCAAGGAACCCAATGATTACACAAACAATTTTAAAGCCTTGAAAACGGCCAACAGTCATATCAAAGGGGTTTCCTGCTTTCTTTAAAAGTACTTGTATTTCGGACGATTCACTTAATAAATTCACTCTTTCACCAATAGTGGAGAAATCATCAGCGTATCTTGCCAAAAAGGCGATTACTTTTTCTGCTGCAGTTATCTTCCTTGAGGCTTGAAAAGAAGAAGCTGCCGCGATTTCATCCATGTGAAACTTTAATCCTTCTTTTCTTTTGGCAAATTGATATAGATTAACTAATCCAAGTGCTAACGTTAACCAGCAGAGAATAACAGTTATTAAAATTAATGAATCCATAATTACACCTTTATATTGGTAACTGCTCTTACCATAATAAGAGCCACTACCATTCCAATTGTAAAAATCGTCATAAGGATAGCACCAGGGACAGTGAAAATAAGATCTATAAAACCATCCATAATGTTATTTAGCATAAATAGTAGAAAAATAGGCATTGCCGGAAGGATATAGGAGACAAACCGTTGTTCTGCTGTAGCCGTTTTAATGGTTTGCCGCAGAATCTTTCGTTCTTCGAGAGTCTGCGCCATTTCATATAATACTTTTGTTAAATTTCCGCCTGAGCTTTTTTGAACCATTAACGCTGATATAAAAAGTTTGTATTCCCTGGTCTGTATCCTTTTTTCCATTTCCACAAGAGCCCTGTCAAAGTCCAGGCCTAGCCGGATATTTTGTGTTAACACTTTAAATTCTTCTTTTGCTGGAGAATTTATTTCAGCAGCTACAACTTCTAGACCCTGGATAATAGTCATCCCCGATTTGGTTGCATTGCCAAGGAGTCTGCAAACCTCTGAAAGCTGGTTATTTAACTGCTCCGTGTATTTATTTTTTCTAACGAAAAAGATAAGCCAATAGCTTGCTATCATGAAGATTGCTGCTATACCAGCGCTAATGGTTAAAGGTATATTAAAAAATCCAAATAATAAAATAGCAATAAAGAAACCGATAAAGATCAGGATTGCATAAAATTCCGAAGGCAGTACGGGAATATTGGCATGAATCAGCTTCTTCTTAAAATCTAAAGCGTATTCTGTTTGATCAAATCGGTCTCCAACTTTTGCTATCAAACTGCTTCGCTGCCTTTCTCTTTTAAAAAGGTCTAGATACTTCTTTTGAATTTCCTTCTTTTCTTTCCTGTACCCAAGGTAGTTGTACATCCCCCATATAAACAGCAGCACAGCTGCCCCGAATAAGATAGCACTTTCCATCAGGCTCACCTCCTATGCGGTAAATAGTGTAGAAGGAATATCAATTCCAAAAACTTTTATTCTTTCCAGACACTTGGGCAGATGTCCCGTAGGGGTAAAATAACCATCCACCTGGCCGTTGCTCTTCAAACCGTTTCTTTTAAAAGTGAAAATTTCATTTATAGTAATTTCACCATTGTCATCATTCCTGTATATCTCGCAAATTGAGGTGATCTTCCTTGTACCGTCCGTCAGCCTGGAGCTTTGAACGATAATATCAAGCGCTCCGACTATATATTCACGAATGATGCTCGAGGGAAGGTCCATGCCTGCCATGATTACCATCCCCTCCACACGCCTAAGAGCATCAAATGGAGTATTGGCATGTACAGTGGTAATGGAGCCTTCATGTCCAGTATTCATAGCCTGAAGCATATCAAATGCTTCAGCGCCGCGAACCTCACCTACAATTATGCGGTCCGGCCGCATCCTCAAAGAGTTTTTCACCAGGTGACGGATGGTGATTTCTCCTTCGCCTTCCATGTTTTCTGGCCTTGCTTCCATTCCTACAACGTTGGGCTTATCAAGTCGAAGCTCAGCGGAGTCCTCAATAGTTATAACCCTTTCCTTGGCAGGTATGGAATTTCCCAGGACATTTAGAAGCGTGGTCTTTCCACTTCCTGTACCACCCGAAATAAGTATATTCAGCTTTGACTTTACGATAGCATCCAAGAAGACTGACATGTCATCATTTAAAGTTTCAAAGTTTAAGAGGTCTGCCATCTTAAATGGATCTTTCCGAAATTTCCTAATAGATACAAGCGGCCCATTCAAGCTGATCGGAGGAATGACAGCATTCACACGGCTCCCGTCCGGAAGTCTGGCATCTACCATTGGAGAGCTGTCATCAATCCTTCTCCCCAAAGGTGCCACAATCCGGTCAATAACGTGGCGGACATGGCTGTCATCCCGAAAAGAGATAGGTGCCAGCTGCAGTTTTCCCAGCTTCTCTATATAAATTTCCTTTGGTCCATTAATGAGTATTTCAGTAATGGAAGCATCATTCAGAAGCGGCTCCAGCGGTCCATAACCAATTGACTCATCAATAATCCTGGTAAGAAGCACTTCTTTGTCATGCCTTGGAAGAATGATTTTTTCCTCACTCATATATTGGCTGATCAGCTGTTCGATCCTTAGCTTCATCTCTCCCTGAGGCAAGCTTGTTAGTACCTCGAGATTAGCTTCTTTTAAAATCCTCGTCTTATAATGGTCTACCAGTTCAGAGATATAATGATTTTCCATTAATGTTCTGGAAGATGATCGGCTTACCTTCTTTTCTGTCCTTTTCTCAAATAGTGACACAGGTCATCAACCCTTTTACTCTAAAATTTGGCTCACCCATTTTTTTATGGACTTTGCAAACGGGATAAGTTTCTTTTCGGTAGCTTCCTTCCTGAATGGCTCGCTTTTATTTATGTGTGCCTGGACCCCTTTAATATCCCGGGGGATTTTATAGGCTACTGGATAATGAATGATATTTTTAAGATCCGCAGGCTTTATTTCGTTTTCGCGCCCTACTTCGTTTAAGAGAAGCTCCAGCCTTCCTTCTGTTTCAATGCCAAGCCTTAAGAATAGGCCTTCAACTTGCTTAAGCATGCTTACAGAAGGTGTATCTAAATTTAACGTGTAATAAATCTTATCGGATTCTTCCAGGGCGGAATACGTATGCTCATTCATGATTGTGGGTAAATCCACAATTACAAAATCATAGCTTCTCCGGCAGGTTCTCAGCAGCCTCGATACAAATCCTTCGGGCAAATTCTCAGCCACCTCCGCATCCCGCGGGCTTAATAGAATTTCCAGCTTGGAGTATTTCTCTTTCTCTGAAACATTACGGATATGGCTCTCATTCAGCTCCTCAATAACAGGCAGCAGATCAGCCAAAGAGCGGTTGGACTCAATCGATAAATAAGTTTCGATTCCTCCGAACTGGAGATTCAAGTCAATCAGGATAACCTGGGCAGTGGATTCAAGTTTTAAGGTTTGTGCGAACGAGCTGGAAAGAATCGTTCTGCCGCTCCCGCCTTTTCCGCTGTAAAAGGAGAAAATTTTACCTCTGCCCCTCTTAAAGGACTGGCTTGCTGAAGCTGTTTCTGAGAGCTGCTGTTTCCTTTGGACAGCCATCTGAATAATACTGTCCAGCCTTCCATACAGCATCGTATTTTCATCTGGAAGGATAAAATAGTCCACTACTCCTGACCTGGTAACATTCCTTAATAAGTCAAAGTCCTGGGAGAAAGCAATGAACACGATAGGAAGCATAGGGCTTGCCGCATGAATATAATCAATCGTATCCACAGAAGCTTCACCCTCAGACTCGATCAAAAACACCAGGTCAGGCGCTAAACGGTCCAATTCTGCCCGAACCTCATTATGATTTATCGTCTCTACCTGTTTAAAATCAGTAAAAAGACCTCTAATATTCGTGAGTGATTGCTCTTCATCACTTACAAGCAGGATTTTTATTTCGTCACCCATGTTAGTCCTCCATTACGATCTGGTTGATTGTCTATTAATTGGCTGATCCATTAGCTTTCGCTTGCTCTTCCTTCTTTTTCTGTTCTGCTGCCTTTTGTTCTGCAGCCTTCTGCTCTGCTGCTTTTTGCTCAGCCGCTTTCTGTTTTTCTGCCTCTTCTACTCCTGCATCGGCCTTTTCCCCTTCAGCAGGCTCCTCCGCCTTCACTTGTTCCTCTTTGCCCACATTGGCTTTTAGAATCCTCATGCTCTCTGCATAGTTTTGCATGTGAATGATTTTAGGGGCTTCTTCTTCAGGGACTTCAACTACAATTCCATTAAATTTTTTATTGCTCTCTAAAGCAGATGTAACAGGAACATCTTTCATAAATATCTCTGTCACAGGCTTTCCATCAAAATTGTGCGAAACAACGATATCCACCCTATCGAGCGCCTCCAACTTCTGGTCAAAGTTCACTCTCTCTGACTGCGGAATCATTAACAGTCTATTATTCTCGTCCCTGACATTGGATACAGGCTTAATCATCGTTTTAGTAATAACATCTTCTGCAGCTAACGGAACAACTAGTACCTTATTAATTAATTTTCCGACATCAGTTACATGAGAATTATTCAGATACCTGTTAGGAATCTCAACAGTTTTTACCTGATCTCTCTCAATAAGCGTCCTGGAAGGTATATCCCTTGCAGCTACATAAATCTCTGTCATCCCTCCTAGCTCCGCATTCAGCTCGCTGACTTTCTTTAGAACGAAATATCCCGCTGCTGCTGCTAATAAAACTGATACAAGAATAAATATGATAGCTCTCCTCTTCGACTCCAACATCCTGCGGCTTCTCTCCTATAGGTAATATTTATTTTCACAAGAAAATCTTTCCTGTTAAATCCCTACTTTTTACCTCGTTTAAACAATTTTAAAACAGCTTAATTTCAAAAATTTTCTTTTTATATACTATATATTAACTATCATGCGTTCACATTTCCGTCAAACACGCTTCCAGTTTTGTCGAATTTTGTCTGTAATTATCTTCCTAGCAACTCTTTAAATCGAGATTTTTTTTTGAGACAAAAGTTGGGCAAGCGAGCAGGCGAAGAGTTATATAACCACCTTAAAATTGTAATATTTTAGGTTATTTATTTTACAATTGTTAAATTTTGTGGGTATTTAGTATTATTTTTTAGGGAAATGTATCTAGAAAGCATTTTGACGACGAGATACCAGTTCAATTTTCTGCCTAATAAGTATTTAAAGAGTAATTTTTCACTTTATGGAATTGTTTAACTCATTAAGAATATTTTCAGGTCTGCCAAAAGTCTGTGATTCTTTAAGTATTATTTTGTCGGTTTAAAGCGCTGCCGGCTTCTTCTCTTAGTCAGAAAGGAGCACCTTCTCCAGGCAAAAATAAAAAGGCTCCCGTTTAAGGAAACCTTCTTTTATTCCGAGTTTCTTCTATTAATATAGAATCTATCTCGAAGTGATAATATATGATTTAAGATCATTCTGCTTTATTTTACCCGCAGGCGCTGCCCGGGGTAGATGGTATAGGCACTGTCTAGTCTGTTCCAGCTTCTGATCTGCTGAATGGGGCTGCCGTATCTTCTGCTTAATGCATACACAGTCTCCCCGGTATTAACCAGATGGTAGACTGGCTTATTCTTCTTCCGCAGATTGAAGGCCCTTGCGATTCCATTGGCATGTCCCCGGGCTATGCTTTCAAGAAAAGAGCCCTTCCTGAGCTTGGCGGCATCTGCCGGATTGTCGATAAAGCCGCTTTCAGTGAGGAGCGCAGGCATGCGCGATTCGCGGAGTACATGGAAATTGGCCTGCTTTTTCCCGCGGTCGGCGAAGCTTGTCTGCCTGATTATCTCTTGATGGATGATAGTCTGATAGGTGGAAGTCGGTGCCCCAATTCCCGGATAGGTATAGTCCTCATATCCGGTGCCTCCGCCGGCATTTACATGGAGTGAAAGCAGGAAGTCAGCCCCCCAGCTGTTGGCGGCATCTGTCCGTCGCTTCAATGATACTGTCTGATCTCCGCTGCGGCTCATCCTCACAAGAACTCCCTGGTACTCATTAAGCAGGATGGACCGCACTCTTGTCCCAATTTCCAGCGTAATATTCTTCTCCAGCAGCCCTGTTCCCGCTCCTCCCGGGTCAGCTCCCCCATGGCCCGGGTCAATAAATATTTTTACCATGCTTTTCACCACCTCCCTACTGTTTATGAGGAAAGTCATTGGCCAGCCTGTACATTGCGGGTGGCGCTTTTGCTACAGTATTCCAGATACGCAGTTTGCCTGGACATTTGCTCAAACTAAAGCCGGCCTCCAAAGCCTTTCAAAACCAGCCATATTAAACTGGTCATCAAGTGTAAGTTTGTATATATCCGGTTTGGTGGTACATCGATGGAAATCGAAATTGAATTTCTCATCAAAATAATTCAGCAGGCAGGTCATGATATGTCCATGGATGCCGACTGCGATTTTTCTGCCGCTGTATTTAGAAGCTGCTTCTCTTAGCGCGCATATTCCCCGTTCCTGGATTTCCAGGTTTGATTCTCCGCCTGGATATTTAAAGCCAGGGTTTTCATACACATATTTCAAGGCTTCCAGCGGCTTTTCAAAATGATGGCTCCTCGATGCCAAATCCCCTTCCCGGATACGCGGGTCCGTTTCCACATCTTTTCCTAAGTTTCTTGCCAGTCCTTCGACTGTTTGTATTGCTCTCACATAAGGGCTTGAGAGAATATGCTGAATTCCCTCTACTGCCAATAGATCAGCCACCCTGCGGGCGTCAGACCAGCCCCTCGCAGACAATCCCCGTGTTTCTTCATGCACCAGCGAAAACTCAGAATGGGCATGTCTTATAAAATAGATTTCAGTTTTCATATCCATTCACCATTTTTCCCTTTTTGATTTCAGTATAAATGACAGATAGGGCCTCAACCAATAAAAAAAGCCCGTCTCCCAGACGGACTCCAGCACTATTCGTTTTTAATAAATATTTCCATATCACTTGTTCTTTCACCATCAAGCATATAAGCAACGCTTTCGCTTTCTCCGGCTGCCCCATTAGTTCAATGTTCTCAGTATATCTTCCCCTGCATCTTGCTGTGCCGATAAATGAAGCTCATAATTCAACCATTAGCACCTCCCCTTTGGAAAAATTCAACCGTTAGACGACAAGGAATGGAAAAGGTTTCAAAAGTTATTTAGGCAGTGTTCATAATAGGTTTTCACTATGACCCTTTATTTGTTATCCTAGTACATATGCCAAGAAGGCAGCTTAGGAGTGTTAAAAAACATGAACAAAAAAGACATCGCCCAAATTCGGAAGCAGTTCAAGATCAATAATGATCTGCTTAAAATCTCCGATATTTTTAATGTGTATATCATGAAGGATTCCAGCGACATTTTTCATTATCAGAGCCAGCCTTTTGAGATGCTGGATCAGGAGCAGCAGGAGCTGTTTCTGCACAATTTTAAAAAGATGCTCGCCGGCCAGCTCGATGAAAAGCTCTTCGAATTGAAGTTCCAGCGGGATGCGGATAACAGCAGCCAGCTGATTCTTCATCAAGGGCTGCTGAGCAGTGATGTGGAGGGCTGGGCAGAGCAGATGCTCAAGATTGTAGAAAAACTGCTTGCAGTCCGGCAATATGAAAAAGATATCGTCATCACATTCATCCGCGGGGAATATTACAAGCCGACTAAGCGCCGCAATGACGAAGCAGAAGAAAGCGAACGGGATACCGTCTATTCCCATCCCTTCATTCTCTGCAGCATCAATAATACCCAGGAGCCGAAGAAGGAACTGCTTTTTGACTATGTAGAAAAAGAATTCAGATACCACTTTGTCATGGATCCAATCATCAACCTTAATGCCCCGCTCTCCGGGTTCTTATTTCCATGTTTCACCGATAACGCAGCGGATGTCAACCATGTTCTCTATTCTGCAGGCAAGGTCCACGAGCCGGATCACCTGTTCATAGAGGATGTGCTTAACGGGGAAGAAACGATGACAGCCCAGGATGATAAAATTGTTTTTGAGGAAATTATCAAGGACGTCACAGGAGACCAGCTGAGCACCTCTGCACTCTCCACGGTCTATGAGGAAATCAACCGCATGATTGTGGAAAATGAAGAAGAAGAGCCGCCAAAGCTCGATTCCAAAGACTTAGAACGCGTCCTCAAAATGAGCGGCTTTGAGGATGTCGATTCCGAAAAAGTTGAATCTTCCTATCAAAAGATCATCGACGACGACAAATACGAAATCAAAGCCAGCAGCGTCCTGCCGAAATTCACATCAAAATCCATAAAAATCAGCACCAAAGTCGCCAACATCTCCATCAGCCCCCCTGATCTGCGGTATGTGAAGCAGATTGTGGTGGATGGCAAACGCTATCTGATGATTGAGGTGGAGGAAGAGACAGTGATTGAAGGGTTTACGATGATTCCGGAGGCATTTGGCGGGGGAGATACGGAAGAATAAGACAACAAATTAAAACCCGGTATCCTTTTGAGAAAGAACCGGGTTTTGTATATGGTTAAGAACTAGAAAAGAAAGAGAAATCAGGTCTTATTGGAATCAAGTATTATTGAAAAACACTGCTTAATATTCTAACAATCGATTCATAATATGGTGTATTGAGCTTCCAATTTCATTCTTTAACAACCTATTATCATCTACATAGTTATTTATATTTTTTTTAAAATCAGTGAACTTATCAATGAATAAATTAGCATCATAGTTATTTTTTTTATAAGTACAACCATATTCTTTCATCTTTTCATTTAGAGTGTACTCTATAAGCTTTTTATTACTAGTTTTACGAGGATTTGTTCTAATTTCCTCTTTGTCCATTGATAAAGAATCATCAAGATGCAATAATAAATAAAATTCAAAGTTAGGATTTGTAATCCCTAACAAAAACTCATTTTCTTTACAAATCTCAAGTACTTTATCATATTGAAAATCTTTGAAACTTCTATAATCCCTGTCCAATATTAAACATATTATCCAGGTCTTTTTGATACGTACTTAATTCATTCAAAGTTCGAATTTGTTCAATAATCTGGTTGTTGTGTTCAATTATTAAATGCTCCTTAGCATCCCCCAAAATTTCTTCTAATTCACTATATAAGTCAACTTCATTAATTTCCTCTTCTTCAAACTTATCACTTAAATCTAAAAGTTTATTTTTGTTCTCTTCAGTAAGTTGTTCATTTGCTTTAATGTAATTTTCTATTGTAGCAGTAATTTTATATTGATTAGAATGGGATCCTCTAATCCTTTCCAAAATTAATACATCAATTAATGAATCTTTCCTTACACTTTGCGCAAGTTCTCTTATATAGATATTCTCAGTCTTCTCTCCCTCAATTACAAAAAAGAATTTTTTCTTTACTTCTTTTTTCTCCTCGACCACCCGAGACTGATTAGGCATTAGATTTGAAAGTCTAAAAGTCACTTTTTCATCCCCATTCAACACATCACTTTAACTATATAAATTATTGAATACTTTGAATTCAGGAATACTTCCATATCTTCCTTCTAAATATGCTTTTAATATATCCTTATCAAACCTTTCCCTATATCTTTCAAGAGAGTAAAGATTTGATTGACCATCATCTTGTTTTTCTACAAACCATATCTCATCTCTTCTAAGCAATTCTAAATCCAAAAGTCTATCCTCATGAGTAGTCACAATTAGTTGACCAGGATTTTCTTTCTTTAAGTACTCCTTTATAAAATTATAAGTTAGATTTGGATGCAAACTCCTGTCTATTTCATCTACAATAAAAACTTTCTCATTATTGCTTGCCAATATATCATAAATCTCAACTAGTCTGACAGTTCCGTCAGATTCTTCACCGAGTGTGTAAAAAACATCCTCTGTAGAGTGTTTGAATGTAACAGTCTTAATTATTAAATCTTCTTTAGTTCTTTCTATTTGATGTATATTGTATGGGGTTCTGAGAAGGGCTTGCGCTTTCTCTGCTTCTTCGTTATAAATTTCTTCTAGGATCTTCTTCACAAGCATTGATGGCATTTCTTTATATAAATCTTTCTCATTAATGACTTTCGTACATACCTCTTTAACTCCTGTTCCAAATGAATCCAAAAAGTTTGATAAAGCTAGACCGTTATCTTTTTTAATATATGTTATTCCACTTTCGGAAGTAGCCTCATCTGGAGATATTACTTCTAACTTATTATTAAACCAATCAAAGATTGAGTTGAGAATTGAAATTTTATTTACACTCTTTAAATTCTGCTTATTTTTATTTAAATCAGTAATGAATAAGGAATTAAATAACGCTTTAGAATCTTCAATGTATACCTCTAAACGCAACCTATCCTTATCATTAAGGTTTAATATTTGATGGTTAATATTAAATGTACTTTTATTTTCATCTATACTTCTTGTAAAAATCTCAACCTCCTTATTCCCCTCCAGAGAATATAACCACTCACTTTTTATCATCTTTTCATATAGATTTAAAGAAAATCCATATGCGTAAACAGCCTCATCAATTACGATTTCGTATTCAAAGCGGGTATCTCGAGTATTATTACTAGGATTAATTTTACAATATTTATCACGAGCGATGGTATTAGGGACCCCATTTAATATTAATTTTCTAGAAAATTTAATTGCATCAATTAAATTAGATTTCCCTGAAGCATTGGCACCGTACAAGGCTGCAAATTTCAACAGCGATACATCATCAAATTTTATCATATGTTTTGCATGTCTTCTTGTATTACCAGTTGTCATTGAAAACTGAGTAAGATTGTTAAAGGAAAGATAATTCTCAAACCGAAAATTAACTAACATAAAATCATCCCCTTTAGGTGGATTTTTCACTTATTATTGTTATTATACCAACAATAAAGACTCATAATACATATATTTTATATTTTAATGTGAAATTTTCACTCTATGAGTATAAATCCAATAGGCGAAGCGGTATCAGATAAATGGTTTGAAAATGGAATTAAAGTTTATTCATTTTCATAAATATTGCATTCCTTTGGTTTTTGTATGAAAATGAGCAAATCCAACATAAACAACAAAACAGCAGTCATCCTTCTGCACGGAAGAAAAAAGCCTTCCACTGTTTTGATTAAACAAGTGAAAGGCTTCTGTAACCTTATAAATTTATATTCCTACACTTCAAGAGGAAGCGGTTGATTACATCATGCCGCCCGTAAGATGAGAGTGTGTAATATCGTTAACGTGAAGTGCAAAAAGTGTGGTAAATCAACGTTTTGGATACTATTTGCTGTAACATCTTTAACGGGGATTTATCGCTTTTTATGGGATTGCGTTAGCAAAATGTTAACATTTTATTAACGGACCTCTTTAATATAACTTATTGATCTTCTTCAAACTTTTTAATTATATCTTTAACTTCTTTAATATTAATGGATAACTTTTTAGCTATCTCATCTACCTCAAATCCTTTGAGATAGAGAGCTATAGTACCGGCTGTATTATTCTGAATATTTATTAGTACTTCCTCAAGGCCTGTTTTGGTTTTATTACTTTTATGCATAACTCACTTCCATAACAAATTTATTTGTTAATTACCTTAATAAAATAAACTTTTGCTCTTTTGAAGTATTAAAACTTTGTAAATTGCTATTTTAAAAAAGCACCAACCATATATAATAGCTCCTTTTGAACTTAACGATTGTTTGATTTATTTATCCAAGTAAAGATAGTATTAATCAATAATTTTAAAGATTCATCGATTTCTTCGTATTTATATTCCTTTACAACTTTCCCGGCAACTTTCACTTTATCAAATGTGCTTGATAAATTAGTTATTATCGCATTATAAGTCTCTTCATTATTTTCAAGATTATATTTCTTTCTAATATTATTATCAATAAATAACTCGGAAAATTTCACATCAAATGAATCTTCAATAGTAAAACAAAAAGTAGGAATAAGATTTTTTTCACTTGGTGGTCCAAAGTCTATTCTTTCGTCCTTATATTTAAAATAATGCCTGTGAAACTCAATATCACACAGTACCTTTCTAAATATTGATTCTGGTACATAGTTTTCAATTTCTCTACCATGAGTTGTAATTAACTTAATGAATTCGTTACTAGGATCATTTTCTTGAATACGTTTCCTTAATCCTTCTAAGCGTGGCTTTAATTTGGTTTCCATTTCGCCTCTATCTCTATCTGCAATAACCAGTGCATATCTACTAGTAGATATAATATCAAAAAATCTATCGGTAGTATCCTTTATTTCCTCATGTCCCTCATTTACAAAAACACTGCAAAAATCAATTAAAGAACCACCATACATGATAAAACTATAGTCTTTTCCCTCTGTAAGACTTATTCGTCTACTATCTGCCTCTAGTTCAATCCATTTTTTTAGATAAATCCTATCACTTGGTCCTTCAACCCAAATAACTAAATTGCTCTGTAATAATTGAGATGGATTAACCCCTAAGTTATTTAGGATTTCAAAAGTATCTTTCTTTTTAATAGACATCACCAAATCTGTAGTCCTATTTCCTCTCTGAAAGACACTAGTGATTGTCCAGTTTTTATCAACCCTGTCAATTAACGCATTTGAATGAGTAGTAATAAAATATTTATTCTTACTCAGTAATTCATCTGAATATAAAAGATCAATTAAAGCAATTACAGCTTTTGGATGCAGGTTACTTTCTGGCTCTTCTATGAAGATATTTCCCCCAGTTAAATCGAAGTGGTTAATATACTTAAATAATGCTGTAAGTATTTTAAGGGCCTGTATAACCCCAGTTCCCAAATTTTTTAAAGATTGCTTCAGGTCCCATTCCTTCGCTGTTCCTGTACAAAAATAAAGATTAACATCATTATTATTTTTATTGATTTCTACTAATACTGGTTCATCCAATACCTTTCGTAACCACTTACCTAGCTTTTCCTCATAGTTCTTGATTAATCTATTACTTATAATCCATTTAATATCACTAGTAAAGTCAATATTCTTTCGTTCCGTATCTATGAAGAAAAGTCTATTAAAGAACTCTGCAGGATTACCATTCTTGAACTCCATAAGATTCTGTAGTCCTTTATTAATATGAATTTGTATATCGTTTTCTAAATAAATTACTCCATAAAGATCTTCTGCTGTATTATTTCTATATGAATCTGTCTCTGAAAAAGCATATCTTTCGCCCTGCTGCATACAGTTATAGATTTTTTGGGCAGTTGAAAAGAAATTCAATATATTTGATTTCCCGCTATTGTTGGGACCAATAAACAAATTTATTTGTCTATATTTTAATTCAGGTTCGTTATTTAATACTGAGCCATAAGATCTAAAACCACTAAAATTAAAATCTTCTATAAACAAAAGTCACACCTCTTAAAAATAAAGTGAATTAAAATAAGCTAAACTAATTAACTATAACCCCAAAAACGATACTAATTCTTCCCAAGAATCTCCATAAAATCATCTACAACTTTCGAAGGTTGATTATAACAATCAGTAGCATTAAAGAAAATTACAGGTATGCCCTTCTTCATAAATAATCTAACTTTTTCGTGATCTTTAGTTGAATTCTGAAATGTATGGTAAGGGTCACCATTACATTCCAATATCCCCCATTTTCCATTTGGATGGTTTACTAAGAAATCCGGTTCTTTTGAGATACCTTCTATAACGCACGCTGGCAATGGAAAAAATAGTATTCCTCTTTTATCAAACTCTTTTGCAATTTCTATTTCAGATTTGGATCTGTACCTTAATCCATTGTAATTAAATTGTGCTTCATTATTGAATATATTCCCTTGATTATTTATTTGATTAGCTGCTAGAGTTGCAAGTTCATTCTGTCTCCAATCTACTAAATCAGCTTTAATCTTTGAACATAAGCAAAGCTTTTTAGGTATGAATCCTATTTGACTAGAATCATACTTTTCAATTTCAATTTCAAATGCTTTTTCTATTTTATCTTCATTATCCTTTATGTATTTAAAATGTTGTTCTTCCACTTTGAGATTAACCATATGAATAGACATATTCTGACCTGTGCTTATTATAGTTGCTTCATCTATCCATGCTCCAATTTCTAATTCAGCAGATAGAAGAGATCCTGCTAATTCCATCTCTCCATAATGCTTTAAGTGTTTTACCATTCCGTATAATATTGAATCCCATTCTTTATCTTCAAACATAGCTTTTCCTCCGCATTTAAATAACATAATATAAATATACTAAATTACTTCTAGTATTAGATTAACTGGAAAAAATCAATTATCAGAACACATTCACAAACTAATAATTCAATCAAATTTCAAGAAAAAGAAGCTCTAGGTTCACCTAGAGCTAAGTTCTAAATTAACTATGGCTTAAAGTAGAATATCCTAAAAATTATTTTTTCTATAAACTTTCAAAGTAAAGTGAGAGCGTATAATATTTATAAATTAGAACGCTGCCTTTCACTTGATTGCGTTAAAATTGAATTTGAAATAACCCATATATATTGAATTATAATCCCTTTTCCTGTATACTCACCTAATCAGAATCTATCTTCCATTTCTAATTCTTGATATTCATCTAAAATAGTATATTTTATATCAGTTTCATTATCGAGCCAACATATGAACCATTCCTCTTTTCTACTACGCTCGGATATCTTCTCCATATAAAGACTCCATACTAGTGTTAAATTTTTTTCTCTTAAATATTTTTCTAAATAATCTGCTCTAAATAATAAGTTGCTTTCATATCCAAAATACTGAGCATCAAATGCAACTATATTATCCTCACTATCCTTCCAAATCCCCTCAGAAAATTGAGTTAACTCAAAAAATTTAACTAAATTAGCATTCGGCATTAGGTAGCTACAAGAGGTTCTTTCTCCAGAAGCAGGATTGATATTTGTTTCCCAAAGATATTCCCGTACTGCATCTTCATATTCAATACCTTCTGATTCATTTTCATAAGTATTATCTAAATATGACGGATGCCAAAAATATTCAAATGCGAATACACCATACGGATTTTTCCAAGATACACTTAAATCTCCTTTCTTTTCTGATTTCAAGGTTATATATTTTTCTTTATCTTCATTAGGTAAAAAAGCCGCATTTGACTTTATGCAAAATTCATCCCTATCAACAAACTTTTTACCATGTTCTCTTTTTTGTACCAGTAACTGCGCTAAAGATATATAGCTATTGCCTTCGAACTCAAAAAATATAAAATCATTCAGATTATTAAATTCCTTTTTACTTTGCGCCCATTTTTTATTAGGACTAAATGGCAAATAGTTTTTAGTTAGATAAGAGTTTTCATTTTTTATGGGATACTCTAACAAACTTGGGTCAATATTCCGTAAGAATGGTTCCCACGGTCCATTATACTTCTTGTAGTATTCCTTTTTAATTTCGAGTATATGTTCTTCTTCTTTTAATGGTTCCTCAATTCCCTCTACTTCTAGCTCAACATCTTCCTCAGATTGTAAAAATTTATTGAAATATTGAAAATTCCTTTCACTTTGTAATTCCTTATATCTTTGAAATTCAGTAGTGTATATCTTTCTCTCTTTATATACAGGGTAGTTATCTGTAAGTTTGGCTAATACCTCATACAATGCAATCCACTGGTACTTTTTACCGATGCGTTCTATGGGATTATCATGTCGGCTATAATATCCTAAATTTCTATCATAATAACCATGTATTTGTTCATCATATCCATATTCAATAATCCTCATTGTAGCAATATTACTTAAATCTTGGTCATTAAATTGATTTCTCCAATCATATAAGGCACTACCAAAGACATATCTTCCAAAATCTCCATAAGCTCCAGTTCCTCTTCCATATTCAGTTGTCATAGATCTAATTATTTGATGAAATCCGCAAAACTCATTGTTAGCAATTTGCTGCATCTCTTTTAACTTATTATCAACTTCTTCCAATGTATACGTTTTTTCATACCATTTACTAGAGTATGGAGGGTTAATTTTTTCATACTTCTTAGGATCAATAGTGCCTTTATTAGCAGCAAATAAAATAATACCTCTCGCATAATCTCTAATTAAAACATTCGGGTAGACTTCTTCTTGTTCAAATATTTTAGTATAGATAATATCAATTATTTTTTCTAATTGTGGAACATCATTTGTTCTAAGTATTGCACCATATGCACTTGCAAGCAGTCTTTCCAATACGTAGGGATCGTTAACATCAATGAATAGTTTAATATTCTTTAAAATAATTGATGGTTCATTCATATATAATTTTACTAGAGCTATAGTAGAAAGATCTCTTAGCTTACGATCTGTAGAAGTAAATAGCCAAATAATACTCAAAGAAAGCAGTTCAAAATTTTCATACTTGAAGTGTCTAAAGCTCAAGTTTTGATTTAGAATGATTTCTAAAAGTCGCATAGGTACTTCTGAGTTATTATTTATAGATAATGTCCAACTTCCATCCCTTATAGACATTGGCATAGAATAGATATTATCATGTAAAAATTTAGCATTTAAAGGGGATTCTATAATATAAGACTGCTTTAACAAGTTTTCATATACTAAACTTTGTAAATCTATATTTTCTTGTCTTAGGCATAAATTTATCCAGTACAAAGTTCTTTCGTTTATATTTTGTACATTTCTCCATGAGATTCCTCGTACAAAGGATTCCGCTACATCAAAGGTTATAGAGTTACTTTCAACTAAATCTAGTAATTCTAAGTTTAGCTTTTCAGGGACAATTATTGAAAGACTCTCATACACTCCATAAAATAGCGGATTGTCGGAAGATAATAATTCCCCAAACAGTTTTTTATCTTGGCCATACTTTTCTAATAAAACTAACGATATATATATATCTGCAAATCTTTCATAAGTGAAATATACTAAACTTTCACCGCGATATCCCGAATTAATTGATAAAATATTTTCTTCTTCTAATCCTAAAACCAATGTTCTATAACCGATTGTATACGGACTAGCCGTACCGTCTAATATTTCATAAAATTCACTCAACTCAATGGAATAACTTTTATTTTCAATAAATTTCGCAGCAATTTCTTTCAGTATTTTATCAACCAGATTTAGAGAATTTGTATATAAAAATCTTTGATCTAGTGATAATCTATTATTAATCTTATCTATATATCTTTCTAATACCTCAACTATACTCCAACCCCTATATCCTACGTATTTTTCTTGGAATGCTTCACAATAAATTTGTAAGAACAAAGGGTTATAGCACTCATTTTCTAAAGAAGGGAATACTAATGGATTTATTTTATAGTAATTAAAGAAAGGATCTAATGCATCCAAACCTAAATTTTTAAATCCCTTGTGTTCTAATTTATGCAACGGAAAATCAGCCTCAATATTTTCAGGTAATACGCTTCTTACGTAGTTACTTCTTACAGATAAGACCACAGCAATATTTTCAAATTCCTTAATGGAATTTAGAAAATTCACCAAGTAATTTTTCCAAAAATATTTTCCTTCACCTTCATTTAAAGCATCTATTATAATTACAGTTCTCTTATTTTTTTTATTGGCTCTATCATTAAATTCTTTCAGAAAAGACTCTTTAGATCCTTTGTATTCAATCAAGCTAAATAATTGTTTGAATGGATGATCATGAGTGTTTAAATGTTGTCCCAAAAATAAGAAAACACTATGACCTTCTTCCTGCAATCTTTTAGCATTATCAGCTAATAAATGTGATTTACCTATTCCCGCATCTCCATATATCAATAAATATGGCTCATTAATTAAAACCGGCCTTACTAAATCTATGTAATCGTTTAATTCTCTTTCATCATTATTTATTGCGTGAATTGGATTGATTAAATCTTCCCTTACATTCTTTCTCACTTCTTGATATAGTTTATATCTCACACCCTCTACTTCCGCAATAAAGCTATTAATCTCTTCAGAAAGATGTTTCAAACTACTTTCTAGATAGAATTCTTTATCTTCACAGTCAATCTCTTTTAAACACTTTAGTATTTTTTCAATAAATTTTGTATCATCGTAACCTAACTCTTCTTTATGTTTTTGGAAAGTTTCACTAAATTTCATAATACTCAGTTGCAATTTACCTAATAACTCACTAAAATGTTTAAAGAATCTTTTATTACTTACTAAAGAATCAAAGATTGCATTAAAATCTGTTTCTACATTCGCCTCTGAAATATACCTTTTACCTAAATCCAATATATTTTGATTCAGCATTTTCTCTAAATGTTCATCCGTATATTTTTCCAAATAAGCTCTTTCTTGAATTTCTATTAAATTTCTTTCAAAGTATTCCTGTAAATTCTTATTACTTTCTACAATGCTACTTTGAATATTAGATAAAATACTCATCTCATTGGACTTAAAATTTTTATCTCTGTAATCTTCAAGATATGTAATTAAATCTTTTAAATATTGATTTACAACAGGATGGTCTTCTATTTCTTTAAGCTGCACAGACTTTCTATAAAGATTTATTTCATTGATTGCAAGTTTAGATAATTGCTCTACAAATGCCGCTTTAGAAACAGAGTTATAAGTAGCTCCAAAAACATAGTTAAATACCAAAAGCCCATTTTTTTCGTCATTTAAAAACTTTTGGAATGCATTTGAGTCGACAAAAGTATCGTTATATTCTTTTTTAAAGGTTTTTATCTTTTTAAGTTTCCACTTAATCTTTAATTGTTCTATTAACTTACCACTTATTAAAACCACAAATTTCCCAATTAAAGGTTTAACGACAAATAATATATCTACCATTTCCTATACCTCACTATACTTATCTCATTCGCATCGCTATGATATGATTTTGTGAGAATAATATCACCTTACTCATAAAGATTATCTGAGGGTTGCATCAATTTCCAAATGTATTTACTTATTATCCCTTTTAATAAAAGTTGGACAATTTCTCGGTATTGTAAATGCAGTAAACTCTTTACCCATACCCATTTCTGGTTGTTTAAGGACGGCCACTTTTAAACTCGGATTGCTAATACCAATTGGCATAGCACTATCTCCCTCATAAATTGCATTAAGATGGTCTATGTATTGCCCCTTTGTCTTACCACAGCTACATTTTTTCATTTTTAGGTTGAGGCTAAATATATCGTTACACTCAAGGCATAATAAAAGTTTCATTTATATCACCATTTGTTTCTGCTTATCTACGCAAAAGATTCTAATTTGATTCATACCAATAATACTCGTCTAAATATTTATTCTTAGTTGGAAAACCGGAGCTAATTAAATCTGACAATTTCTTGGATTGTTCAGATTCAACTAATGTGTATTTGCACATATGTATTAATTTTTCTTTTTCAATTGGTAAGTCATGTACCTTTAATTCCTCAAATAAATTAAACAATTCACCAATTACTCCAAGTATTATAGCTGTTTCACTAGTATAAATTAGATTTGATTGATTTTTGATATATTCTCTTTGGAAGTAACTCTTAAAATTATCCAAATCCAAATTAAAGTCCAATTGTCTATAACCTTCAAAAGAATAATTCTCAAGATTTCTTTCCTCGGTAAGGTGCTGCGGGTAGCTATGGGTCAATTCCGTAATACCGAATTCTTTTGTATTTAAAGCCGAATATTTATTCCAGACATAACCATGTGAACCACCGCTACCTAAATCTTTAGTAATTATCAGCTTACCTTCCTTTAAAGATGGATTGATATTGATTTCTATGCCGTACCTAGCATAACTAGCCACAAAACTACCATTCTTCCTTATATTATTTTGATAACCATTATTATTTACTAGCTTATAGATATCTTCAACGAAATTTTTGCTACTCCCAGTAACTATATATCTTGATTTTCCTGTTAAAGCAATAATGCTATTGGCTAAATAGAATTTTGCATAATACGCAGTAATTTCAATCCAATGCTGTAATCCGCCGTCATAAAGCTTTAATGCACATAAGTAATTATAAAAAGCCTTGTAAAAGTTAAATAAAGATTCATGTAACAATAACGCCTTAAAATATTCTAAATCATCCTGTTCTAATTCAACTTCAACCTGATTATTATTAATAGAGTTTTTAAATAGGTCTATGTTTTCAGGATATACTTTTTTAATAAAAAGGGGAACATTCCACTCGCTAGGTCTAGGAGGTATTCCTCTTATAGATAAACTTTTAGTCTTATAATCCGTTTCTTTATAAAATTCAATTAAACTTTTTCTATCCATACTTTCCCCCTTAAACACCTTATATTTCGGTTTATTTCTGTCCATACTTAAAATAAGTTGTTAGTGCAACTTGTATGTCAGACAGGGAAGAGATGCACAAGCATCTCTTCTTTTGATTTTGTAAATATAGCGGGTATGTCTATGGTTACGCCCTATACTTCTTAAAGTTCTCTGCCTGCTCAAATATCTCTTTAAAAATCTCGTCTTTAGGAACAGGAGGGTAATCGTTTTCAGCAAGCGTTAATATAAGATCAACTTTTAGCTCTGCCTTAATATCATCTCTACTCGACCAGTCTGTATATCTAGCTTTATCCGCGATGATTGCCTTTATTTCTTGTGATAGTTTAATAAGTTTCTCGTGCGGGTACTCAAATTCATGTTTCTCGGAAATTGCTTTGAGAATATCGTAGAAGGCCTTTTCCTCATAATCAATTCCTAAATCCTTGAAAGAATCGCGCTCTTTCATTAGTTCTGCGAACAAATCAGCAAATTGTTCTGCAACATCATCCAAAACATCGCTTTGTAAAGCTTGGAAATCTTTTCTTTCATTATATTGCTCAACCAATTTTTTAAATCTCTTTGAAAAGTCGACACCCTGAATTTTATTGGTCTTCTTAAATTCCTCAATTGCTTTTGACAGTAGTTTTTGTAAAAGTTTAATTTTAGTGTTTGGTAGTTTGATTTTATTGATCTTAGCCAAGTATTCATCACTAAATAAGTCCGCATTATTTTTCGGATCATTTTTATCAAGTTTGAATACTTCTTCTACCCCTTCACTTATTAACGCTTCCTCCATCATCTGCCTTACTTTTTCATTCATTTGAGCAGTGTCCGGAGCATCACCTTTTGTTAGTTTATGGATGATGGACCTTATAGCTAGGTAATAGTGAATATAATCTCTTTCCATTTGGCTTATATTTTCACTAGACACACATAAATTGTAGGCAGAGCGAAGTTTCTTCGTTATAGCCATAAAGCGTTTTTCTAATTGCTCCGTTTGTTGTACAAATTCTGCCGCTAGATTTAGGCACTGTAGCTGTTGCAATGGGGTTCCTTGAAAATATGCAGTATTATCAAATTTATAAAAGATTTTTCCTAATAAATCTAGCTGGTCCTTTACAATGACAACTGCCTTATCGATACCATCAAAATTTTCGCCCTCTACAACACCATATTTTTTCATCGCTACATTTAAATTGCTCTTTATTCCAAAATAATCGACAACTAATCCAGTTTCTTTACCTTCATAAACTCTGTTTACTCGTGAAATAGTCTGAATTAATGTGTGTTGCTGAATAGGCTTATCAATGTATATTGTATCTAGTGATGGTACATCAAATCCGGTTAACCACATATCGACAACGATGGCTATTTTGAAGTTTGATTTTTCATTTTTAAATTGTCTATCTAACTCTTTACGATATTCTTTCGTACCTAACAGGTCATACAGTTCTTTACTGTCATCTTTATTACGAGTCATGACCATTTTAATTTTTTCCATTGGTTTAATTTCTTTTTTTTCTTTATCAGAAAGCTCTACACCTTCGTCACAGACTCTAACTTCTGCCCATTCTGGACGTAGTGCAATAATTTCCTTATACAAGTCATAAGCAATATGTCGATTGGCAGCGACAAACATTGCCTTACCTTTTACTGTTGCACCTTCTTCAATTCTCTTTTCATAATGCTCTACAAAATCTTCAGCCACTAATTTTAACCGTTTAGGATCACCAAGAATAACTTCCATTTGGGTTACTGCTCTTTTACTTTCATCAATCTGATATTCATTAGCCCCAGCAGTTTCGCACACTTTATAGTACTCTTCGATTTCATGTAATTTTGTTTCATTTAGATTTACTTTAGCTGCTCTTCCCTCATAAACAATCCGTACAGTTATTTCATCATATACAGCTTCGATCATTGTGTATGCATCTTCTACTTCCCCAAATACATCTATGGTTGCATCCACCGGTGTTCCGGTAAAACCAACATAAGTTGCATTAGGCAGAGAATTGTGTAAATGCTTGGCAAAACCATATTTTTTCTCGACACCATCTTTAGTGATTTTTATTTTTTGGTCAAGATTTGTTTGTGAACGATGGGCTTCGTCCGAAATACAAATAACATTGTTTCTATCTGTTAACAAATCAACATCTTCATTAAACTTCTGAATAGTAGTTAAGAATACGCCACCACTTTTTCTATTTTGTAGGTAAGCCTTTAAATCTTCCCGACTTTCCACACTTATGACTTGATCATCACCAATAAAATACTTAGCATTTGTAAATTGTCCCGCAAGTTGATCATCTAAATCAGTTCTATCTGATATCAAGACAACAGTAGGGCTTTGTAGATCTTTATCTCTCATTAAAAGTCTTGTAAGATATAGCATGGTATAACTCTTACCAGAGCCTGTCGCTCCAAAATACGTACCACCCTTACCAGAACCTTGCGGCCTCATGTTCCTTTTAATACTTTTTAATAATTTTGTTGCCGCATAATATTGCGGATAACGAGGAACAATTTTTTCTTTTTTATTGCTTGTATCAGGGAAGTAAATAAAATGACGAACCACTTCTAGGAAACGTTTTGGGTTAAATAGACCCTTCACCATTGAATAAAGTGAATCAATACCATCTTTTTCAAACGACTCATTACCTTCTATTTTTCGCCATGCATAAAAGAAGTCATAGGGAGCAAATAATGAACCAGCCTTATTATTTACTCCATCACTAATCACACAAAATGCATTAAACTTAAAAAGCTCAGGGATATCCCTCTGGTAACGAACAGTCAGCTGAGTATGGGCATCCTTTATTGTCGTATTTTCTTTAACAGCACTCTTGAACTCTACCACTACTAGAGGTAAGCCATTTACATAAACAATTGCATCTGGAATACGCTTTTCAAACCCTTGTATCTCTAATTGGTTAACTATTCTAAATAGATTATTTTCGATATTATCAGGGTCGAAATCTATTAATTGAATAAATAAATCCTTTTTGCTCCGGTCTTCTCGTTTAAGAATAAAACCATCAGAAATCATTTTGATAATGGCTTTATTGCTTTCGTACAAAGTTGATGCAGGTAGCACTTCCATTTGCCGTATGATGCTTTCAATCTCATTCATCGTAATATCGTCAGATGAATAACGATTAAGTAAAAATACCTTTAAATCATCACGTAGAAGTACATCACTAACTTGCTTATGAATATCATTACCATTCTGGTGTTGATAGTTTTCAGCTTCAAAAAGCTCTATTACGGCTTGCTCTAAAGTTTCTTCTGTGAATTTCATTTCCTAACCCTCCACAGATATAAGTTTGGATAATAATATGTTCTTCAAATCATTTATAAGCTCGTTTTCTAACCTTTTTTCTTCAACAAATTCCATAATTAAATGAACTTTGTTCTCAAATTCAAAAATTATTTCTGGTGTTGGCTTTAGAATTATAAGTTTCTTTAACTCTGATAGTTTTATGCCTAATACCGTAGTGCCTGTTGCACGTCCCTCCATATCTTTCTTGGCTTCGGTAGTGCATAACCAGAAATATAGAAATAAACCTCTAGATAAATTCCTATTTACCCTTATACCATATAAGCGTTGGCTTAATACATAATCCTTCCTATTAGCAACATATAGTAATTCTCCCATAGGAGCCTCGGATGTCATAATAACATCTCCAATTTCAAGGGGGGATCTCATCCAATCTTTGTACGTCTTTTTATTCACATAACTTATCATCTCTTGTTTCACTATTGCACCATTACTAACATTCATGGCAGAAATTACAGGATAAATAAACTCTCCATCCTTATCTCTTAAATCCATTATTGATTTACTTTTTCCTCTGTGGGATATAATTATCTCTACAATATCTTCCAGAACCCCAACTTCCCAACCTTTTGGAATATCCTTTTCTAAAACATCATTATATTCCAATTCTCCCCCATTGGATTTATATGGGTTGCCATCTTCATCAGGGAATTCAAAATCAACAAACCATTGTTTGAAAATAGATTTTGCACTTTCCTCTAACTTTTCGATCAGACGATTATTTAATTCAATTCTATCTACCAATACCATGTATTCATTTACAATTTCCATTTGCTTATCAATGGATGGTACAGGAAGTTTCATATCACAAAAATCATCCCATTCAATACTCCCGCGAACTCCACCTATAGCATAAAAACAAGCTTCTCTATCAAACTCGCTCCTACTAAACCACATCATTAAATACTCAGGCAATATTATTTCTTCATCAATTACCTCAAATACAGGATAGGCTGCTGAAATAATTGCCTCATCATAATCCTTTAGTAATGCAACTGGCATTTTTTTGTCACGTCTTACTTGCATAGTGCTACAAGCAAACTGATTTTTCCTTATAATTTTATAGTTTTTCAAATCAGTTCCTACTATATTTGCAACAGATTGGATAAATTCTTTTGTGATACTTAACCCTAAAAGAGTTTTAACTCTAAGATTATCATTGCGTTCGTCAACTAACCTTATGCAATCTCCGATTCTTTTATAAATTGATGTCATAACCTAACCCCTTAAAAACACTTAATAGATCTTCTTTCGAATCTTCTTCAGCTTTAAGTAATTCAGTAAACTCGCTTCGTAACATTTTCATCTTTTCGTCAAAATCGATATCCTCATCACGGTTTGCAAATTGGATGTACTTGCTTGGCACTAATGAAAAATCTTTATTAGAAACCTCTTCAAAAGAAGCACTATAGCAATACTCTGCAACATTTTGATAATTATTCTCATAATCAGTTTGTTGCCAGTTGTGGTAGGTAGAGCTAATCTTGGCTATATCATCTTTAGAAAACTGGATATATTTTTTCTCAAAAGGTACACCCATTTCTCTTAAATCCATAAACAGAATTTCTTTTTCTCGGTTACGATACTTTTTTAATTTTCCGTTTTGTTCTACAGTCCTAGCTTTCTTGTTTTTATTAAGAATCCAGAGAGTAACACTAATATTTGTTGTATAAAACATATTTTGTGGTAATACTAGGATCGCTTCTACTAAATCATTTTCAAGAAGCTTTCTTCGTATTTTATACTCATCTCCGCCCCCACTTAATGCTCCATTTGCCAATAAAAATCCAGCAACACCATTCTCAGATAACTTAGAAACGATATTTAAAATCCAAGCATAGTTAGCATTTCCTCTAGGTGGTACTTCGTAACCTGCCCAACGTGGATCATCTGTTAACTCATTCTCAGCTCTCCACTGTTTCTGATTAAATGGGGGATTTGCCATTATAAAATCCGCCTTCAAATCCTTGTGCTGATCATTAAAAAAGGTATCTGCAGCGTTTTCTCCAAGATTTCCTGAAATCCCTCTTATAGCAAGGTTCATCTTTGCTAGTTTATAAGTAGTAGTTGTATACTCCTGACCATAAATCGAGATATCTTTTTTATTTCCTTGATGCGCCTCGATGAATTTTACTGACTGAACAAACATACCGCCTGAACCACAAGCAGGGTCATAAATTTTACCTTTATATGGTTCGAGCATTTCAGCTATAAGATTTACAATACTTTTTGGAGTGTAGAATTCTCCTTTACCTTTTCCTTCTGCTAATGCGAATTTACTAAGGAAATATTCATAAATCCGACCTACAATATCTTGTTGCTTGTCTTTAAGCGTATTGATGTTATTAATCGTGTCTATTAAGGATGCTAATTTATTTACATCAAAATTTAAACGAGAATAATAATTATCAGGTAAAGCACCTTTAAGCGATGGGTTATTTTTCTCAACTGTAAAAAGTGCTGTATCAATTTTTAATGCAATATCTTCTTGTTTTGCATTCTCTACTAAGTAACTCCATCGGGAAATCTCAGGCAAATAGAATACATTTTTCATGGTGTAAAACTCAACCATATCAACATATTTCTCTTTACCCTCATCTATTAATTCCGCTTTTCGTTCTTCAAATTTATCACTAGCAAATTTCAAAAAAATTAATCCTAGAACAACGTGTTTATATTCTGAAGCCTCAACGGATCCGCGTAATTTATTGGCGGAATCCCATAATGTTTCCTCCATACTCTTTTCTTTAACCTGTTTCTTTATAGCCATAAAAATAAAGCCCCCTGTCTTCCATTATCTAAATTAATTATATGAATTAGGAAATCCTTCCCAACTATCGTTTCTATTTCCATGATATTTCCAATATTAATTATACATCAAAATAACCAAGAAAACTTTAATAACTATATGGCAATCAGCCCACCAGAGTTCCGTTAGGCTAACTTAAACGTAGTACCCAAATTAATTTATCAATTCTTATCAACTAAACGTAAATAGTTCTTTTTACCTATAAGAATATTAATTTCTTAAAGTTAAGATGATTAACGCTTGAGGCCAATAGCATTTAATTTCACCTAGAAAGGAGGATTCCCTCAGTGGAGAACAAGAAAAACTCTAGTACAGATTGGTATAAACAATGTCTTGCCCACTGTGAAGATGTTGAAATCTCTAAAACTATTATTCTTTTGTTCTTCCACCTACAGGAACTAAAGAATGAACAAAATCATAAAGAAGATGCAAATTCCCGGATATGAAACACAAGTAATTATTAAGCCAAGAAAGAACCAAAGAACCAAGCGAACGGATGGTGTCCAGTTATCGCTTGATATAGATATAGAACAAAGAAAATCAGCTAATACCAAGTAACGTATAAATAATTCCCCTTCAGTCAAAGATGATTACAAAAAATAGACTGGAGGGGATAGTGTGAAAAACCCATACAGAATTGTAAAAGTCAGTTACTCCGAAGAGCTAACATTAGAATCTGAACTATGGTTCAGACGGTTTATTGAGAAAGCACTTCTTGATCATATTGCAAAAAATGATTATAGACTTCGGGCTTTACTGATTAGTAGAAAATAAATAATGAGAAAGGAAATTTTTATGAAGGAACAACAATTAATTGTGGTTTATAAACGAGTTAGTTCAGCTGCGCAAAGCCTTGAACTGCAAGATGCTGCAGCGAGAAGATATCTCGAATCACAAGATTTAGCTGGAAATGAAGATTTTATTATTTATTTATCTGATTATGATGTTTCAGCGACAAAACTAAAAATGAGCAAAAGACCAAAGTTAATGGAATTAATTCGTTTAATTCAAGAAGGCAAGGTTAAGACAGTAATTGGATATAAACGTGATCGGTTTGCTAGAAACTTTTATGAATTCGTAGATATAACAAAAATCTTTATTAAACATGATGTGGAAGTCATCTACACTGCTAGTAATGAACCACCATTTAGAAATAAACTGGCTCTAGAGGCATTCTATGGAATGTTTGGACAAATTGAAGGAGAAAATATTCGTTCACGTACAGATGATGCAAGAAAGCAATTTCCTTCTAGTATCTTTGGCTTCAAGCGGATCAAAGAAGAAGGTAAAGTACGTTTCTTAATTGACGAGAACAGAAGAGACATAGTTGTTACATTGTTCAATGATTTTAGTAACGTCTCTGATGAAGAGCAATTTATTGAGTTTTTATTAATCCGTCGAAAGGGACTTACCAAGCCTGAAAAACTACTTCGGTTATTAACTAATCCATTTTACTCTGCACATTACGAATCGAAAAATGGGTATCAGTTACTTCCTCATGTGGAGCCAATGATAAGCCTAGATCTTTTTCTTGCTGTTAAAACACAAATTGATAAGTTTATATCATACTATCAAGAAAAACTTCAGGAAGTTAACACTATATATTCTACCACTCCACTATGTGGTGAATGTAATAGTATAATGAAGCATCGGAAAGAAAATCCTCTTGATGCCGGATACTTTGTATGTAGTGATGATCATAGAAGAGTGGCTATTTCAGCTGAAGAATTTAATGACCTATTAATTCAAACTATTCTAGATCATGTTCAATCTATCTCCATCTACCAAGCCGAAAAGATTATTATAAAGCGAATAATTGCTGAAAATAAAAGGCTAGAGCGTGAACAGAAAAAAGCTGTTTCTGAATATCTCGATGCCTCTCTAACAGTAAGCACGCTTGATAAAAAAAATAAACCACTTATCCCAAAATATTTGGATAAAATTAAGGAACTCAAAGAAAGACATAACTCAATAGGTCAGGACCTTTTAGCATTAAAAGAACTTAGTGATGATATAAAAAATGTTAAACAATTAACACAGCTAAATTATAATAACTCACAACAAGAACTCCAAAAACTAATTGAATTACTTGTAGATAAGGCTCTTGTATTTGAAACTCATGTACAAATCGTTCTCTACCTTTCAGCATTCAGAAAGGATGTAGATGTATCATGAAAAAAATTAAAGCAATTGGATATAAACGCTACTCTGACAAAAAGCAAGATGGAAATCATTCATTAGAAATTCAAAAAAGCCAAATTCAACTTCTAGCTGAAAGAGAAAATCTTGAGATAATTGAATGGCGTGTAGACAAAGCAACAAGTGCCTTTCACAATAATGCGGGTAAACGCAAGGGCATACAAATGGTCCTTGATGACATTGCTAATGGAGCTGAGGCAATCTGTTTCTATGAAGAATCTAGAATTACTAGAAGTATTACTGACTTTTATAACGAGGTATATACACCTATTAAAAATCAATTTCCTCAAACTAAGTTTTTTAGCACCCAATCCGATGGTGAATGGAATCCTAATGATCCTATTACTCAAGCCAAGCTTGTCTTTGCAGCTGAAGAATCTGAAATAAAATCCATCCGGGCTAAAGATGCTCACGTAAATATGTTGAATCAAGATTACCCTAAACGCCCCGGATCTCGTATACCAATCGGTTATGATATGAAGGATGGTGTTCTATTTCCAAATGAAGATGCTAAAGTTGTTGAGCTTATCTTTTATCTGGCTAGTTTCGGGCATTCCCAGCAAATTATTGCTGAATTTCTCAATAAATGTGAAATCAAGACTAAAAAGGTAAAATATTGGAACAGCAGTACGATTGGCTATGTCCTATCCAACCGAGTATACGTTGGAAATTTAGCTTGGAATGTTAGAACTAGTTATGAAATCAGTAAACCAAAAGCCGAAAAAAATATCGATTTATTTAAGAATGTTCACGAACCTATTATTAGTCCAACAATCTTACATCTTATAAAACAAATTAGCGAATTTAAAAGTGATTATGGGACGATGAGTACCCCTTATTACCTTCGAGGCATAATCCTATGTAAAAGATGTCATTCACATTTAGTTGCGAAAGATAATTCTCCAAAGGGCAAACGTGGCAAATATATGATTTATAGATGCCCAGATTGTAAAAAAACAGTACCAATTATCCCTGTACATGAAACTGTTTTAAATGACTTACAAAAGAAGTGGGCTATACATTTTTCCACATTTGCTATTACGTCTAAAGAGCAACTTAAAAGCTGGTCTAACAAACTTAAAAATGCAAAACACAATCTGAAACAACTTCTAGAAAAATCACTTTATAACCAAAATATGTTAGCAACTGATATAGCAAACACCCCTCTTTTAGAGGAAGCATTCATGGTTGCACAGGAAGAGTTAAAAGATGAAATAGCCTATGTTAGTATGACAATGGATGAAATCGATAAATTACTTGACGACAATTACCTTGAATTATTCTTAAAAGAAATGTTACAGCAAAGCTTTTTAAACTTTACAGATAGTGAGATACGCGTTTTCTTCCTAATGTATTTTGATGAAGTAAATATTGACTTTGAGGCAAATAACGACATCCAAATTAATTATCGGCTCTCTCCGTTTGTTTTACTAGAAAATTTAACTGGTCATATAACCGAACAAATTGAGAAATTTGAAGATATGACTGGTTAAGAAACCGAAGAGTATAGTACTCAGATTGATTTCAAAATATGCAAACTCTCAAAAACCCTTGTAATCAAGGCTTTTTGGGAGTATTTATTCGGTTAGCTAACCATCGAAGAATTCTTCGATGGTTATATTACCGAACGTTTTATTTCCATTATGGTCAATAAACCGAAACATTAAACTAAAATAAAATATTATTTTTCAAGAAAAACCCTTCGAATATGAAAATACGAAGATAAAATATATTAAGTAAGACTTAATCAAATATCGTAACCGAACAAGCGAAAACCGCAGAAGTAACGTAACCAATTAACTATTAGTTGGCTATATACATCTGCGGTTTCTTTATTATCAATTAAATATAAATCTGGAGGTATTCAAAATGCAAACCACAAAAAAATATACAACTTGGGAATCACTACCTGACACTCTTACTGCACAGCATATTGCAGAATTTCTTGGTATTTCAAGAAGAAGAGTTTATGAGTTATTTCAAAGACAAGTAGAACACGGTGGTATTCCCTACTTTTCAATTGGGACATCAAAAAGAGTGGGAAAATCCGACTTTAAGAAATGGATTGTTAGATTAAAAGAGAAAAGTGAGGTTAATCAATAATTATGAAAGGCCATTTTAGAAAAAGAGGCTGTAAATGTAAACCGAACAATTGCACTTGTGGAAGGAAGTGGTCCTTTATAATAGATGTGGGGAAGGATCCAAAGACCGGTAATAGAAAACAGGAATCTAGAAGCGGTTTTAATACAAGACAAGAAGCCGAAGCCGCGGCAGCGGCTCTTATTACTGAAATAAACCAAAATACATTTATTAAAGAAACAGATATATTATTCAAAGATTGGGCTAATGAGTGGTTGCCGCTTTATATTGAAAGAAATGGACCGAAACCCGGAACTATTCGTCTAAGGCAGTACAGCATCAAAAAGTTATTACCTTACTTTGCCCATTTAAAACTTAAAAATATTACAAAAGAAATGTATCAATCTGCATTGAATGATTTAAAAGATCAAGGTTTTGCTAGAACTACAATTGAAGGGGTTCATACTACAGGAAAAATGATTTTTAATATGGCTGTTGATAAAAGAATGATTAAAATAGATCCCACTACAAATGCTTATATAAAAAAAGACGAGCAAATCATTATTGAATCCGATGAAGAAGAAATACCTTTATACTTTGAAAAAGAAGAGCTTGCACTTTTCTTAAAAAGAGTTAAAGAAAATGGACTTTTTATGGATGAAGCCATTTTTATTACCTTATCTTACACAGGTATACGTGTTGGAGAATTAGTTGTTCTAAAGTGGAAAGATATAGACTTCGATAAACACACGATTTATATTACAAAAACATATTACAACCCAGATAATAACACCGTTAAGTATCAGTTGGTTCCTCCAAAAACAAAAAAATCTAGACGCAAAATTGCTGTAGATACTGCAGTTATTGAGGCTTTAAAGAAACTTAAAGAAGAACAAGAAAAAATTATTCAACATCTAGGTGTCTCTTACAATGATAACGGTTATGTATTTGCTAATGTGTACCGTCATCCGGGCTATCCAGTATTAATTAAATTTGTTGAAAGCAGAATGGCTCGAATATTAAAACGGACCGAATTAAATTCAAGTCTTACTCCACATTCCCTTCGCCACACACATACGTCTCTTTTAGCGGAAGCCGGCGTTGGTTTGGAGGAAATTATGGATCGTTTGGGTCACCACGATGATGAAGTGACAAGAAGAGTGTATCTTCACGTTACAAATGAAATGAAACGAGAGGCATCTAATAAATTTAGTAATTTAATGAGTAACATTATTTGAAAGCAAAATGCAATTATTTTGCTTTCAAATTACATATAGGATTGCACTTAATTATAATCAAAAAATCCAGATTAGACCTAGAAAGTATTAATGATATGGAGCATCTTTAACCAATTTTGCACCGTTTAGTATTTGCTCTGGGTATTTTTCATCGTTAAATAATGAAACTTTTAATTCTTCGATAAATGTATTATTTAATATTAAAGGTCCTCTTTCGCCGATATTCGAAATAACCAACTTGTAAATATAATTAGATTCTTTGGGGACATCTCCGTTTTTACCGATTAAATAAAGAAGGTAATATAAAAAAAACTCATCATAAGAATTACCTTGTGGATTTAATATTTTTTCCTCTGTAAAGTCAGAAAAATGCTCATTTACAAAACGTTTGAGCTTACGAATATGTAGTACAGAAGTATGAATTAATTCTTTATAATTTTCCAAGACAGTCTGAACCAATTCATTGTCTATTGAAATATTACCAATCATATTTTTCAATTTACTCATTATATTTATTATTCCGAAACCAATCTGAATATCTTGTTGAGATATCAGAGGTACAGCTAATCTCATTTTATCATTACCTATAAATACTACATTATTTATAACTCTATCGGTAAACTCAAAAAAGTTCTTGGATTTATACTCAACTTTTTTACTTGTAACTTGAAGCTCAGTAAAGCCAAATCTGTTTTGTATTTGCTTGAGAATCTTCTTTCCAAAGTTCACATTGAAAATACATATACCAAAGAAATTAATTAAAACTTGGAGATGATTATCGTTATCTTCATAAGCTATTAAACTATGGCTACCACTTTCACACACTTCTGAAAATGCATTATAAACATCATTATTAGCAATATAAGACACAAAATTATCATCATTACCAGTTTCAATGAAATTTATTATGTTTGCAAAATCATCATATCTTTCATTAATATCATTTAGAGAACACAGCCATTCATAAGCTATTTTCGCCGCTAATCTTCTCATGGATAAACTGAATAACACCTCTAAACTAAAACCTATCTTTAGTTCAATTTCTTTATTATTTATATCAATCTGCTTAAGTTCTTTCCCTTTTCTTTCAGCAATCTTTTTGATTTTTTCAAAATCGCCAAATAAGTAATCTCCCTCTTTACTTTTATAAATGTTACCATTAAATAGTTCCATTGCATTTTTTATTTTTCTGTCATATTCAACACCATCTATTATTACTGTTACATCGTATTTTCCATATTTACTTTCCTTATTGGTAATATCTAAGTGATTTCTAAGGAATGTTAACTTAGAAATCACATCATACTCAAACGTACTTCCAAATTCATTATTATGACGAATTCTACATACATTTTTTTTAGTAATTTTGGCATTGGTTAAGCTCTCAGGAAAAATGTCTGAAACAGTTAAGACCTCTGTTGTATTACAGTAAATACATCTATTTGCCATGACGAACCTCCTTTAAATTTTCAACTTTTACATTTATTTCATTATACTCTAATAACATGAATGGTTGATATTCTTATCGGGTATAAATGATAGCTGTAAACAAAAACATTGAAAGAGAGGTCATCCAATGAAATGAAGGGACATTTTTACAAAAGAGGCTGCAAATGCAAAAAGAAAAAATGTACTTGTAGTTCTACTTGGGCCTTTATGGTTGATATCGGAATAGATCCAGTAAGCGGTAAACGCAAACAAAAAGGGAAAGGTGGTTATAAAACCAAACAAGAAGCTGAGTCGGCTGCTTCCGCACTTATTTATGAAATAGAGCAAGGAATGTATGTTGAAGAAAAAAATCAAACTTTTATCGAATTTGCAAAAGAGTGGCTTACCATTTACAAAGACTCTAAGGATGTAAAGCCCGGAACGATTCGTGTCAGACTACATGAAATAGACAAGTTAATTCCTTATTTTGCTCAATTAAAATTAAAGGATATTACAAGGAAGAGATATCA
Organism: Cytobacillus sp. T106; assembly: GCF_040492155.1. Lineage (NCBI taxonomy): Bacteria > Bacillati > Bacillota > Bacilli > Caryophanales > Bacillaceae > Cytobacillus > Cytobacillus sp. T106. The sequence goes on from NZ_JBEUMK010000016.1 coordinate 67,254, forward strand.
GGATGCTCTAAATGATTTAAAAGAAAAGGGATATTCTGATAGCACAATGAATGGAATAAATCGAACTGGAAAGATGATTTTTCGAAAAGCACTTGAAATGGAAATAATAAAGAAGGATCCAACAGCATTTTCATATCTAAAGAAAGATAAGAAAACAATTGAGCAGTTAGAGGAAGAAGAAGTTCCAAAGTATTTGGAGAAAGAGGAACTTGCTTTATTTTTAAAAACTGCTAAAGAGCATGGTTTAAATTTAGACCACTTAATGTTTCTCATCCTGTCCTACACAGGTATTAGAGTTGGGGAACTAGTAGCTCTCAAATGGAAAGATGTAGATTTTATTAATTATACGATTAGCATTACCAAAACGTACTACAATCCTAATAACAATACTCTTGAATATCAGTTAGTTACCCCAAAGACTAGGAAATCTCGACGTAAAATTATCGTCGCCGAAGAGGTGATAAACGCATTGAAGGGGCATAAAAAAATTCAAGATGAATTCATCGATCAGTTGGGGGATACTTACCATAACGAAGACTTTATCTTTGCCAAAATGGAACGGCAATTTGGTTACCCTATTGTCATCAAGACTGTACAAAACAGAATGGCTAGGCTACTTAGGATTGCAGGCCTTAACCAAGAGTTAACACCGCATTCTTTACGACATACACATACTTCACTTCTAGCGGAAGCTGGTGTTTCACTCGAACAGATCATGGACAGACTTGGACATTCCGATGATCAAATTACAAAGAATGTGTACCTCCACGTTACGCAAGAAATGAAAAAAGAAGCTTCCCACAAGTTTGCTCAACTCATGAGAAGCCTCCGTTAAAAACTTCATGTTAACAAAATGTTAACATCACACTCTCATCTTACATAAAACCCTTATCTATCAAGGGCTGGAGGGCATTATTACATCATGCCGCCCATTCCGCCCATTCCGCCCATATCAGGCATTGCAGGGCTGGCATTTTCTTCCGGCTTGTCAGCAACTACAGCTTCTGTAGTCAGGAACATAGCCGCAACAGATCCAGCGTTTTGAAGGGCTGAACGAGTTACTTTTGTTGGGTCAACGATACCGGCTTCGATCATGTTTACCCATTCGCCAGTAGCAGCGTTGAAGCCAGTGCCTACGTCTTCGCGCTTCAGGCGGTCAACGATGACAGAACCTTCAAGGCCTGCGTTGTGGGCGATTGTTCGTACAGGCTCTTCCATTGCGCGAAGAACGATGTTGATGCCAGTCGCTTCGTCGCCTTCTGCTTCAAGGGAAGCCACTTTATTGTATACGTTCAGAAGGGCAACGCCGCCTCCGGAAACGATTCCTTCTTCTACTGCAGCGCGAGTAGAGTTCAGGGCGTCTTCGATGCGGAGCTTGCGCTCTTTCAGTTCAGTTTCAGTTGCAGCTCCAACCTTGACAACTGCTACACCGCCAGCCAATTTAGCCAGGCGCTCCTGCAGCTTTTCACGGTCGAATTCGGAAGTTGTTTCTTCCAGCTGAACGCGGATCTGGTTCACGCGGCCAGCGATTTGAGCGCTGTCTCCAGAACCTTCAACGATTGTTGTGTTTTCTTTGGAAACCACTACTTTAGAAGCGCGTCCTAAAGAATCGATTGTGGCAGATTTAAGGTCGCGTCCAAGCTCTTCAGTGATTACTTCACCGCCAGTAAGGACTGCGATGTCTTCAAGCATAGCTTTACGGCGGTCGCCGAAGCCAGGAGCTTTAACAGCAACAGCATTGAATGTGCCGCGAAGTTTGTTCACTACTAGCGTAGCAAGCGCTTCGCCTTCCACATCTTCAGCTACAAGCAATAATGGCTTGCCTTGCTGTACAACCTGCTCAAGAACAGGAAGGATTTCCTGGATGCTTGTGATCTTCTTGTCAGTGATCAGGATATATGGATTTTCAAGAACAGCTTCCATCTTGTCAGAATCAGTTACCATATAAGGAGATGCATATCCGCGGTCGAACTGCATACCTTCTACAACATCCAATTCAGTTGTGAAGCCTTTTGATTCTTCGATTGTGATGACGCCGTCGTTGCCAACGCGCTCCATTGCTTCTGCAATCAGCTGTCCGACTTCGTTGTCAGCAGCAGAAATTGCAGCAACCTGTGCAATGGACTCTTTGCCTTCGATTGGCTTGGAGATGGACTTAAGCTCTTCTACAGCCGCAGTTACCGCTTTTTCGATTCCTTTGCGGATGCCCATTGGGTTAGCGCCTGCTGTTACATTCTTAAGGCCTTCACGGATCATAGCCTGTGCAAGGACAGTTGCAGTTGTCGTACCGTCACCGGCAACATCGTTTGTCTTGCTTGCTACTTCAGCTACAAGCTTGGCACCCATGTTTTCGAATGCATCTTCAAGCTCGATTTCTTTTGCGATGGTAACACCGTCATTTGTGATAAGAGGTGAACCGAATTTCTTCTCAAGAACCACGTTGCGTCCTTTAGGTCCAAGAGTAACTTTTACCGCATTTGCAAGGGAATCCACTCCACGCAGCATGGCGCGGCGGGCTTCTTCACTAAACTTAATCTCTTTAGCCATTGTAAAAAAACCTCCTCAAGTTTTATGGTGTGTATAGTGTCCGGCTTACGGGGGCTATTAGCCTACAATTGCCAGAATATCGTTTTCGCGTAAAATCAAGTATTCTTTGCCTTCGTATTTCACTTCTGTACCGGCATATTTTGAGAAGATAATCGTGTCGCCAGCAGCAACTTCCAGCTCAACACGCTCGCCGTTTTCAAGAACGCGCCCTGTACCTACAGCAACAACCTTGCCTTCCTGAGGCTTCTCTTTAGCTGTGTCTGGCAGTACGATGCCGCTTGCAGTCTTTTCTTCCGTTTCAACAAGCTCGATAATAATACGATCACCTAGTGGCTTTAACAAGTGAAACAACCTCCTCAAATCTTTTATGTAGTTATTTATTAGCACTCTCATCTAATGAGTGCTAACACAATTATTATATTAATGAATCTTCACTTTATTTGCAAGTGGGACGCATAAAAAATTTTGTTAAAAATGTGCTGCTTCTATGTATAAGGCTGTGTGAAACAGAGCTTAACACGTATGGGCCAAAAATGAACATGGAACACTGACAAATCCATGTAAAAATGGCCAACCCTTTAAGTATATGAAGGAAATAAGATTTTATTCTATATATTTAAGGTAGCGCCCTCTTATTTGTGATCTATGCTCATTATTAGTAGAATGGTATGTATGGCATGTTTTTAGATAAAGGAGAATAAACTTTTGAAGAATGAATATTGGATTATCCTGATTGTTTATATAGGCATGCAGTTATCGAGCTATCTTGGAGTTCCGCTTTTCGCAGTGATCGGAACTATATCCGGCGGGAGCCCGGCGGAAGTGCAGGCGCTGTCTGTCGCCTACTGGCTTGTTTTCAGCTTTACAGTTGCCCTGATCCTTGTGCTATTCCTGCTGCGGAAAGAATTTAAATCAAAGGAGACGCTTGACCGCAGTGCTTCGTCTCCGCTTGCTTCCGTCGCCTGGGCAATTGCCGGTGTCTTCCTGGCACTGTTTGCACAGTCGCTTGCAGCTAATATCGAAAACCTGATCGGCATTGAAATGGGCTCTGAGAACACCCAGCAGATCATCAGGATCATCGAGACCCTGCCGCTCGTCGTGATTGTCAGCAGCATCATCGGCCCGATACTGGAGGAAATCGTCTTCCGGAAGGTCATCTTCGGCGCCCTTCATAAAAGAATGAACTTCTTTTTGGCGGCCCTGATCAGCTCAGTGATTTTTGCTTTCGCGCACCTCGAGCCTGAGCATGTGCTCCTTTATTCTGCAATGGGCTTCACATTCGCGTTCCTGTATGTGCGGACCAAGCGGATCCTTGTCCCGATTTTTGCGCATGTGTCGATGAATACTTTGGTAGTCATCATTCAAATGAATCAGGACAAACTACAAAAGTGGATAGAAGAAATGGAACAAATTCAAAGTTTTATTGGGGGATTTTAAATGAGGCAGTCACCGCTGTTTTCCGGATTCATCTATATATTCCTGGGCGTGCTGTTTACTTACTTTGCGATCCAGAATATAAATGAAACCGGTGAATGGGGATTTTTCACGTATCTGCTCGTGCTTCTGGCAACTTTTGATTTCGGTTCAGGCCTTCGGATGATTGCCTTTCACTATAAAATCAAACAAATTAAAAATAACCAAAAAAAATGAGCCTTATTCCAGGCTCATTTTTTATTTGGCTTCCATTTCCTTTGCCTGCAGCCTTTCAGCCTCCAGCACTTTTTTATATGAAAATCTGGAGATGAAAATGCTCAATTCATATAGAAGCAAAAGAGGCACTGTTACCATCATATGCGACAGCAGCTCAGGCGGCGTAATGAAGGCCGCAATGACAAGCAGTACAAAATATGCATACTTACGGATGCTTGACAGAAACATCGGTGTGACAATGCCAAGCCTGGTCAGGAACATGATGACAACCGGCAGCTGAAAAAGGATCCCGAACGGAATGGTCAGCTGGAACAGGAACTGAAAATACTCATTGATCCCAATCACCTGATTGATATCAAGCCTGTCCGCAATCCGGGTCATAAAGTCCACAACAAACGGAAAAAGTATAAAGTATGAAAATGCCACTCCGCCAATGAACAAGATCACAGAAACAGGAATATAGCTCAGTGTGACCTTCCGTTCCTTCTCATACAAACCTGGACTGATGAACGCCCAGAATTGGTAAAGGATGACCGGGGATGTCATGACAAAAGCTATAATAAAAGCAAACTGCATATAGATTTTTACTGGATCGGTCAGGCGGAATGCGTTCATCGTCAGCTCTTTCGCTTCATCGGCGCCCTGCAGATACACAATGAGGGGCTCGGCGAGGAAAAAGCTTAAAATCATCGCGCAGAACAAGAAAACGACTGTCATGACAAGCCGTTTTCTTAATTCGCCTATATGTTCGTAAATTGTCATATCCTTATGACTCATACATATAACATCCTTATGTTACTTAACTTCTTTTTTCTTCTCTTCATCTTCGTCATTCATAAGCCCTTTGGTAGCGGATTTGAATTCACGGAGGGTATTGCCGGCAGCTTTTCCAAGCTCAGGCAGTTTCTTCGGTCCAAAAATCAGCAAAGCGACAAAAACAATAAGCAAGAGGCTTCCCATTCCTAAATTCATCATTGCGCCTCACCTCCCTTTATCTATCATATTGATGATACCACTAACGCCTGTATAATTCTATCCGTAATGCTAACTTTGCTATAATTGTCACATTCCGGAACCTTACTCTTCTGCTTCCACTTCCTGAAGGGCTTCCATTGGATAATGCTTCAGGAAGTAGACGAGCGACTGCAGCTCCACAGCCAGGTCGATATGATGGACCCTGATGGCAGAAGGAACTGTGAGCCTTGCCGGTGTAAAGTTGAGGATGCCCTTGATGCTTCCTTTTACAAGCCTGTCCGTTATGGCTTGGGCAACCGGTGCCGGCACTGTCAGGATGGCGACTTTAATAGCGTGCTCTTCAGATATTCTTTCCAAATCATCCATATGGAAAACAGGCACACCGCCAATATCTGTGCCTACTTTTCCGGCATCAACATCGAATGCCGCTTCGATCTTGGTATTATTATTTTTCAGGAAGTTATAGTTCAAAAAAGCAGTCCCAAGGTTTCCTACCCCGATAAGGGCAACCTTTGTCACTTCGTCCTGATCCAGCGTCTTGCGGAAAAAAGACAGCAGATAGTTAACATTATAGCCGTAGCCTTTTTTCCCAAGCGCACCAAAGTAAGAAAAATCCCTTCTGATTGTAGCAGAATCCACCTTCACAGCTTCACTGAGCTCCGCCGAGGAAACTCTCTGTTTACCTGAAGAGTGGAGATTTTTTAAAAATCGATAATACAGCGGCAGTCGTTTGGCCGTTGCCTGCGGTATTTTAATGGCTTCATTTGACATAGCTTTTCCCCCCACCCTGCTGATTTTCTATTGTATTTGTCTGCTATTCTTTTTTGAAGTCCCCATTTTTTCCGCCTGTCTTTTCAACAAGATAGGTTTGTCCGATAATCATTCCCTTATCGAGAGCCTTGCACATATCATAGACCGTCAGCGCACAGGCACTGGCAGCTGTCAGCGCTTCCATTTCAACTCCGGTAGACCCTTTTGTCCTAACCTGAGCAGAAATATTAAGCCGGTAATCTTCTTCTGATTTTTCCCATCCAAAAGAAATATCGATGCCGGTCAGCGGAATGGGATGGCACATAGGAATGATTTCCCACGTCTTTTTGGCGGCCATGATGCCAGCTACCTGGGCCACTGCCAAAACATCGCCTTTTTTCATGCTGTTGCCGGTTATTTTTTCGTATATTTCACTGTTAACCGTTATACTTGAGTGAGCAGATGCAGTCCGGACAGTTTCGGGCTTGCTGCTGACATCCACCATGCGGGCTCTGCCCTCATTATTAAAATGTGTGAATTCTGACATTCATAAACACCTCTCTAAAGAATCATACACTATTTTAAATAGGTATGTAAGCTATATTGTATGATGTTTCACAAATTTCATCTTATTGCTGTGAGGGAATGAATAGGATACACTAACCTTTAGAATACAGAGGTGAGAACAATGATTTTACTTCAGGTAAATCAGCTGTCAAAGTACTTTGGAGCTGACATGATTTTATCCAATATAAAGCTTGAGGTGCAAACGCGCGACAGGATCGCCCTTGTGGGCAGGAACGGTGCGGGCAAATCAACGCTTTTGAAAATAATAGCAGGGCATATGTCCCATGATTCAGGCGAAATCATTAAACCGAAGGATGTTTCCATCGGCTATCTGGCACAGAATACAGGGCTTGAATCTGCCCTTTCCATCTGGGATGAAATGCTTTCGGTCTTCAAGGGGCTGAGGGAGATGGAAGCTGAGCTCCGCCGGCTGGAAGAAAGAATGGCAGATCCCGGCGCATTCAATGATCCTGGCTCCTACGAGAAGATCCTTAAGGAATATGATCTGCTGCAGGTACAGTTCAAGGAACAGGGAGGCTATCAGTATGAAGCCGATATCCGCTCCATCCTGCACGGACTGAATTTTCATTCCTTTAGTTATGATACAAGCATATCTGTCCTTAGCGGCGGCCAAAAAACAAGGCTGGCTTTAGCCAAATTGCTGCTGACCAGGCCAGATATCCTGATTCTGGACGAGCCCACCAACCATCTGGACATTGAAACCCTATCCTGGCTGGAGCAATATCTGCAGGGCTATGAGGGAGCCATTCTCATCGTTTCCCATGACCGTTACTTCCTTGATAAGGTCGTCACACAGGTATATGAGATAACACGCCAGCAGATTTCCAAATTCCCTGGCAACTACAGCTACTATTTAGAGAAAAAAGCTGAGAATTACGAAAGGGATATGCGCCAGTATGAGAAGCAGCAGGAGGAAGTGGCCAAGCTGCAGGACTTTATCCAGCGCAACCTGGCACGCGCCTCGACAACCAAGCGGGCACAGAGCCGGAGGAAAAAGCTTGAAAGGATGGAACTGATGGACAGGCCGCTCGGCGATGAGAAATCAGCTGCTTTCAGCTTTGATATTTTAAAGCAGACCGGCAATGATGTGCTGAAGGTCAATTCCCTTGAGGTCGGTTACAGCGGAAATAAGGTTTCAGAGAATATCTCTTTCCGCATGTCACGAGGAGACAGCGTTGCACTAGTGGGTCCAAATGGCGTCGGTAAGTCTACCCTGCTGAAAGCCCTCATTCAAAAACTGCCGGCAATCGGCGGCAGTATCGATTACGGGTCGAATGTAGAGATTGGCTATTATGACCAGGAGCAGGCTGAGCTGAAATCAAACAAACGTGTCCTGAATGAATTATGGGATGACTATCCTCTCCATAATGAAAAAGAAATCCGCACGGTACTGGGGAATTTCCTTTTCTCTGGAGATGATGTCCTAAAGCCAGTATCCGCGCTGAGCGGAGGCGAAAAAGCGCGGCTCGCCCTTGCTAAGCTGATGATGCAGAAAGCCAATTTCCTGATCCTAGATGAGCCGACGAACCATCTTGATCTCGACAGCAAGGAAATACTTGAGAATGCCCTCATAGACTATCCAGGCACAATTTTATTCGTATCCCATGACCGCTATTTTATCAACCGGATAGCATCAAAAGTGCTGGAGCTTGAAAACAGCGGAGCAACAGAATTCCTCGGGGATTATGACTATTATGTTGATAAAAAGCAGGAGCAGGCTGAGCTTCTGGCCTTGGAGACAACAAAAGCAGAGAAGGCTGCACCTGTAAAAACAGATAAGCAGTCATATATACAGGATAAAGAAACAAAGAAGCTTGAGAGGCAGAAAATGCGCAGGCTTGAAGAGATTGAAGCACGGATCGAACAGCTGGAATCATCCATTGAGGATTATGAACAGCAGCTTTGCGAGCCAGAGATCTATCAGGACCATGAAAAAGTTTTAGCCATTACTAAAGACAACAGCGAAGCTAAAGAAGAACTCGAACTGCTAATGGAAGAATGGGCAGAGCTTGCTGAATAGGCTTTCATTTTAATCTGCAGAATCAGGCTTCCACAGCCTGGTTCTTTATTTTTGTTATTCACATTTTTATTCACAGACTGAGTGTATATTTAACTGTATTCCACAGGGTTTTCCACATTATCCACAATTAAAGATGTTTTTATCCACATTGTCCACGGATTCAACGGAATCTATCTCAGTTATCCACATCTCTTTCTGTTAACAATAGATTCAGAAATTTAAATCTGTTGATAACATCTGCTGAAGACATAAAAAGCCGGTTCAGCACCTTTGAAAGGTTATGAACCGGCTTAGATATCATTAGTTATGAAGAGAGAGGTCTAATCCTGGATTGGCGTTAAGTGCAAGGTCTGACCGGATACCCTTTTCGTATAAAATAGTGCCGGCAGCCGCAATCATGGCTGCATTATCTGTGCAAAGTGAAAGAGGAGGAATCACCAGCTCGGATTCCAGGGTGCTGAATTCTCCTTCCAGTGCAGCCCGCAGCCCTTTATTGGCCGCCACTCCACCTGCAAGCAGCACTTGCTTTACATTGTATTCTTTGACTGCTTTTACCGTTTTAGTTACGAGTACATCAATGACACTTTCCTGAAAGCTTGCAGCCAGGTCTTCAGGCGCAATTTTGATGCCTTTCTGCTCCGCATTGTGTACGGTATTGATGACAGATGATTTAAGCCCGCTGAAGCTGAAGTCATAAGACTCTTCCTCCAGCCAGGCCCTCGGAAATTGGATGGCCGGACTTCCCTCATGAGCGAGGCGGTCAATATGGGGACCTCCGGGATAAGGCATCCCCAGAATGCGGGCAACTTTATCATAAGCTTCACCTGCAGCGTCATCCCGCGTTTCCCCAATTACCTCGAAATGGCCATGCTCTTTCATATACACCAATTCTGTATGCCCTCCTGATACAACAAGCGATAAAAGCGGAAACTTCATCTCTGTGATCAGGCGGTTAGCATAAATATGGCCGGCAATATGATGAACGCCGATCAGCGGCTTATTATGGGCAAATGCAAGGGCTTTTGCAGCATTAACTCCGATGAGCAGCGCTCCTACAAGACCTGGTCCTTCCGTTACGGCAACTGCATCTATTTCCTTCATGGAAATCCCGGCCTGCTGCAGGGCTTCCTCCAGTACAAGCGTCACCTGCTCAACGTGGTGGCGGGAAGCTATCTCGGGAACAACGCCTCCAAACCGCTTATGGCTTTCGATCTGCGATGCCACTACATTTGACAGTATCTCTGTTCCATTTTTGATGACTGCAACAGCTGTCTCATCACAGCTTGTCTCAATTCCTAGAATTAATGTATCTTTATTCATCTAATTTCACCCACATTACAATCGCATCTTCCTGATTGTCTGTATAATAGTTTTTTCTTATGCCGCCGTTTTGGAATCCCAGCTTTCGATACAAAGACTGTGCAGCAATATTCGTAACCCTTGCTTCAAGCGTCATAGTGACAGCCCCCAGCTCTTTGGCTGCTTCCATCATCTTCTTCATCAGGGCCTCTCCAAGCTTCTTTCCCCTGTACTCCGGGAGGACAGCTATATTGGTCACATGTGCCTCATCTACGACTATCCAGGCACCACAGTAACCTATAACAGCATCATCATCCTCCAGTACAAGATATACCGCAAACTGATTTTTAGTCAGTTCATTGATAAAAGCATCCCTGCTCCACGGGAGTGTAAATGACTTGTGCTCTATGACGAGCACCTGGTCGATATCTTCCTCTGCCATAAAACGAAATGAATAACCCATGATCTTATTGCCCGGCTTCCGGCTTATTCTTGCTTTCCAGCCATTTTGCTTCCGCCTCTGCCAAACGGATATAGTTTGGCACAAATGTATGGACGTCGGTGCTTTCTTTATCTTTTCCCAGCAGCGCCAATTCAGAAGGACGCGGATTATAATCAGTCAACCCTGCAAACCTTGCCTGATCTCCAAGCGTTTTAGCTATTACTTCCTTATGGAGGGGAACATCATTTCCTGTAAACAGCACCGGTTGATCGTATTGCTTCAGCCTCTCTGCCCAATCAGCAGATAATAGCAGCTGATCTTCCACAACATTCACCAGATTGCCCTTTTCATAACGATAAAGGCCGGTATATACCTGGCCCCTTCTGGCATCTGTCAGAGGGGATACAAGGCCTTCAAAATAACGTCCTGCAGATGCGGCCGACACTGCAAGGCTTGAAACGCCAGTCAGCGGAACCTGAAGGGACCAGGCCAAAGTCTTGGCTATTGTAACGCCGATCCGGACACCGGTATAAGATCCAGGCCCTTGTGCAACCACAACTTTCTCTATATCCGCGGCGGTCAAATCACAGTCCCTTAATAATGTTTCAATTGCGGGCATAATTCGGACAGAATGGTTTTTTTTCAAGTTGGTTATATACTCGCCTATAACTTTCTCATCATCGATTACGGCTATTCCCAGCACATAATTGGATGTGTCTATCGCTAATACCTTCATCCCAATATCTCCTTACATAATTCCTCATATCTAACGCCATACGGTTTAAGGATAAGCATCCTGCTTCCTGCCTCACCGTGCCGGATATCAATCTGAAGTCTTTCTTCCGGAAGCTGGTCTTCAATGAGATGGGCCCATTCGACAACGGTAACACCTTTGCCCTCAAAATACTCATCAAACCCAAGGTCCTCAGAGGAATCCTCTACACGGTATACATCCATATGATAAAGCGGCATACGGCCCATATATTCTTTGATGATGGTAAAAGTGGGGCTGCTTACATTCCGCTGGACGCCCAAACCCTGGGCAAGGCCTTTTGTAAAAGTCGTCTTCCCTGCTCCCAGATCGCCCTCCAGGGTCAATACATCGCCTGGCAAAAGACGCTCTGCAAGCCTTTTTGAAAAATCCATCGTCAAATCCGGGCTGCCGGAAACAAACTCAAACTGCTTCATATTATAGTCACCTTTATCAGTAAAGTAATTATTGTGTGAAAAACGTACAAATTAAGCGCAGAACCTTATAAAACACATCTTATATAAGTGTACATGATTTTGAGGGATTGGGCAAAAAGGCCGGATGCAGCCTTTATCATGCCATTGAGTACATCCAACTTTTTTTTTCAATTAAAATAAGACCCGGCAGGTTGCCGGGTCTTCATATTTAAGCATAAAAAAAACGAAACTCCGTTCCGTCTGGTAAACTTCAAAATTATTAAAATGGCGGTCCCGACGGGAATCGAACCCGCGATCTCCTGCGTGACAGGCAGGCATGTTAACCGCTACACCACGGGACCGTAATAGCAGTTATTAAAGTATAAGTCTGCTGTCATCCTTATGTAAATGGATTATTGCGGGGGCAGGATTTGAACCTGCGACCTTCGGGTTATGAGCCCGACGAGCTACCGAACTGCTCCACCCCGCGACGATAAAAGTATTCTAAAACAGCCCGGCAGCGTCCTACTCTCACAGGGGGAGAGCCCCCAACTACCATCGGCGCTGAGAAG
>NZ_JBEUMK010000017.1:0-71852 GCF_040492155.1 Cytobacillus sp. T106
ACCTGTCCCCCTGGCTCACAATGGAAATGAATTGCCACAATGTGTAAAATACAGAAAAAGAGATTAAAAGGAGTTTTTCTATGAGACTATTAGTGCGCGGTGAGAGAGCAAAGCTTGATGACTTTAGTTCTTCTAAACAGCTGGAGGTTGCAGTTGAGGTTCAGTCCGGGATGGAGGTTGATGTTACATGCTTCGGCCTGGATGGAGATAAAAAGCTTTCAGATGATAGATATATGATCTTTTATAATCAGCTTCAGTCACCTGCCGGGGAAATTAGCATGAAAGCCCACAGCAGCGGAGCTGGTACATATGAAATCGATCTGGACAAGCTGCATCCATCCGTAAAGAACCTAGTGTTTACGGCAGCAATTGATGGAGAAGGTACCATGTCGTTGGTTTCATCCGGTACCCTCACTGTGAAAGCGGACGGACAGCCCATTTTGCAGTACAGCTTCACAGGCAGCGATTTTCAAAATGAAAAAGCAATCATAATTGGCGAGTTATACTTGAAGGATATTTGGCGAATTGCCTCGGTGGGAAAAGGATTTGATGGAGGCCTGGCCGCACTCCTTCAGCATTTTGGCGGAGAAGTGGCCGAAGATGAGAGCGGACCGGCGCAGCAGCCGGTGCCAGAAATAGCACCAGCCACGCCTCACGCCCAACAAGCAACGCCGGCCCAGCCGACTCCGGCACAGCACCCCGCCAACAGCAAAAAAGTCATGCTGGAAAAGAAGATGGAGCAGAAGGCGCCAAAAATTCTCGATCTCTCGAAAAAAGTGAAAGTGTCCCTTGAAAAGGCAGGCCTTCAGGACCATAACGCCAAGGTGGCATTATGCCTCGATATTTCCGGCTCCATGGCAGGCCTGTACCGTTCCGGGAAGATCCAGGAATTTGCCGAGCGGATTTTGGCACTTGGCACAAGGTTCGATGACGATGGCTCGATTGATATCTTCCTGTTCGGCCAAAATGCCCATCATGCCGATGAGCTGACCATCGATAATTTTAATGGCTTTGTAAACAGGCTGAACCAGGCGTATCCGCTCGAAGGCGGCACCTATTACGGGAAGGTAATGAAAGAAATTCGCCAGCATTATTTCGGATCTGCAGGAAAACGCTCCAGTCCGGAAGCCCGTAATATGCCGGTATATGTCATGTTTGTAACAGATGGCGCCACCTTTGATGAACGTGAAACGCGGAATCACATTCAGAACTCTTCCTACGAACCGATTTTCTGGCAATTCATGGCCATCGGCAAATCCAACCGCGACGCAAGCAAAAAGAAAGGCCGGCGCGGATTCTTCAAGGCCATGTTCCAATCTGATTTCACCTTCCTCGAAGAACTGGACAACATGGACGGGCGCTACCTCGACAATGCCGACTTCTTCAGCGTCGAAGACCCGAAGGCAATAGCGGAAGAAGAGCTTTATGACTTGCTGATGCAGGAGTATCCGGAATGGGTGAAGAAGGCCAGGAGCGGAGGATTGATTCGGTGAGCCAGGGGGACAGGTCCCTTGGCTCATCTCTGGAAACCATAGGAATTCTTTTTGTCATTTATTTCGTAAGCGATCTCCTGGAGTTTCCATACCTCTTCTTCAGGAAATGATACAGTTGAAATGTCCTTTGCAACTCCAAATAGATTAAACGACTTTATGGTGATACTATCTTTCTGGTGAAATATAAGGTCAAATCGATTCGGCAATTATAAACTAACAGATATGAGAGGCCGACGACTACGATAAGAAACAATAGGAACTTAGATTAATTTTTAATCTTAATTCGATTCGGATTACTCACTATATACCCGCCTCCTTAAAGAGCCACAGGGACAGGTCCCTTGGCCCAGTTTCAAAAAGAGCCAAGGGACCTGTCCCCATGGCTCAAAGCTTTCCCGCTATTCCTCAATCCCTTTTCTGCCAAGCACAATTTCTTTCATTTCCTCTGTCCCAAAAGCACCCAAATTCAATACATTTTCATCCGGCCAATAAACGAAGTTAAAAGACGAACCATCCATAAGGTGGATCCTCAAAAACACTCTATTATCACTGTTAATTTTCTTGTGAGCTTTATCATAACCTGCATATTTCAGTGAAAGGAATTCTTCAACGAAATCAACTGTTTCCTGCTCTGTAAAATCAGATACATGACTCCCATCATAGTCGCTTTCAAGGCTCATCTTCTTCACCTTGCCTTCTATATCTAATAGTTCTGAGATTGTCTTCGCTTTCTTGTTTTCACTGACTTGATAAACTTTATTGCCCGCAAGCACTCTGAAATCAGATCTGTACCCGGCAATTTCAAAAATTTCTGTCCCAACAGGAAGAAATGCAGCATCACCATTTCTCAGCTTATGATTGGAACAGGCGTTGTCTGCTAACATATACCTGACTTCGCCTATTTTTTGCCCTTTTTCTGGAGCTTCTCCTTCCGATAACCCTTCATCTTCACCCTCGTATTTAATGCCATTTATCATCACTACATCTACCCAGGATATCTCTGCATCCGGACATCCGCCGACTGCATTCTTGAAGCTAGAACACGCAGATAATACGAAAACCAGTAAAATGAACAAAACGCTAAGCTTTTTGGCCAAACAACCACCCCTTTAACGATACGTTGCCTTTATTTATACAGAAAAACCTATAGCATCCCCTTTAGTCTGAATACAAACTTTCACCTTCAACTTTTAATTTTGTAAAATAAGGAACCAGCAGTGAACCTAAAAAGGCCAGCAGAATTCCACCGCCGAGGTCTAAATAAATGTTGTCAAAGGGAGCTATGATACCGGCAAAAATAGTCAATGGCCCTATTACAAAAAAAGTATTTACCAGCCTTCCCCCCAATGTTACATAGTGTTCAGAGCCACAGTTGTCACATATTACTGGCTGGTTTACTTCTCTCCATAAAATACGATATTTTTTCCGCCAGTTGAATGGAGCATGGCATTTCTTACAGTTTTGCAAATAGCTAACACCCATTCTTTAACCTCCACTATCCATCTGCAATTCCTTCTGAGCGCTCGAAGCTGTTGTGAGCCAGGGGGTCAGGTCCCATGGCCTGACTTGAGCCAAGGGGACAGGTCCCTAGACCCAACCTCAAAAAGAGCCAAGGGACCTGTCCCCTTGGCTCTTATCTATGCGAGTCATGAATAGGATTGAACAGATCTTCTTCGGCATTCCTGACAACGGAGAAATGCTCTACATTGTAATGGCCATGCAAGGTCTTGTTATGGTGCTTGATGATCTGTTCGGCCGGCAGCACGTCACTGTCCGCTGTTGAATGGCCATCCCCCACTAAAGTGACATCAAATCCGCTGACTGTGGCCGTCCTGACCGCAGTGTCAATGCAATACTGCGTAGCACAGCCCATAATCACAAGATGCTCAATTTCTTGGGAACGCAAATGCTCTAAGAGCCCTGTCCCATGGAAAGAATTAGTGGCCGTCTTATTGAAAGTTACCGCATCCTCAGGAACTTCAATTCCATTATGGACCTGAAATCCTTCTCCTTCCCCACCTGCAATATCAAGGTCTCTGACAAATACAGCCGGAATATCCTTTTCCCTTGCTTTGCCAATAACCAGATTGATATTTCGGATCAGCTGCTCTTTATTAAAAACCGGACTGCTCTCACCATGACTTCCATCAATCAATGCCTGCTGGGCATCAATCACCAATAATGTCTGCTTCAAAATGATTTCCCCTTTCAACTATAAAATGCTGTTGGCTAATTAACTGCTTCTTCTATCTCCCTTATAACCATCCATCTCCGTTAATCAGGCCCCAATTTTCAATTGGTAAACAACCTTGCCAGTACCTCTCCATCCTTCACAATCAACTGCTCATAAAACACGACAGCATTTTCGTTATTTCTTAGTCTGATGACCCTGTTCTCAAACCTCTTCTCCGCACCCCGAAAATGCCGGATCGATTGTCTCATGCCGTCTACCGCTGCTCGCTTCGTAAAAAAGACTGGTTTTTCATTCCCGCCATTGAAAAAGGCCACATAATAATCATCGGCCATCTTTTCTGCCAGGGATGTATCCCCTGAGTTCATAGCATGGCTCCAGCCGCGAATAAATTCATCATGCATTTTGGTGAATTCGTCTAAGCGATTATAGACTTCAAGCATTGTCATCCTCACTTTCATTTTCCGCTTAAAGCTCTATTTCGGCAGGGAGAGGTGGATTTCCTTCTTGGAGCCGGTGAATGAAAAGAACCTGTCCCCAATTTGGGTACAGGCACCTTTTTTAAGTATGTAAAGGCCGTAAGCAGCCTACTGATTCAAAATAAAGATCGATAAATCTCCCCAATAATCCCCTTCATCTGATGAACCCCCGAGTCCGTATTCATCATGATGACAAGGCCGGCCCCCTTATATGGATAAGCAGCCATCATACATTGAAAGCCGACTCCCCATCCAAGAGAGGAGATTTCAAGCTCTTTATCCGATCCGTCTAAAAACACACCCAGACCTGCCCAGTCTTTGCCTTGCTGCTGGATTATTTCCTTTGCTTTCTCTGCAGAGAGACCTATTTTGCTCTCACCATTTATTGCATTCATCAACTCAATAACCAGCCCGGCTAATTCAGCAGGGGCTGTCCATAGCCCAGATGCCGCTGGATATGGATAAACAGAGTACTTTTCCTCAATCAACTGTCCATTTTTGTCATGTCCGCAAGCATAATCCTTACCCGAAATCATCCTTGGAAAAGAGCTGTTCTCCATTTTTAATGGCTCAAAAATCAACTCATATGCGAGCTCCTCAAATGATCTTCCAGTCACATCTTCAATCAGCAGCTGCACAATGCAATAGCCGGCATCTGAGTAATGAAATTCACTCCCTGGCACATATGCCGCCTCTATGGGGACACTGCAATATGCTGTTTTTCCTTCCAGCAGCTCAGCCATTGAGGATGCTTCGTTTCTAAAACCCAACTCCATAAAACTTCCCGCCGGATCCACCACTCCTGATTGATGGCTGAGCAGCTGGCGCAGGGTGACCTTTTTTTCCACAGTGACCCTATTATCAGGAACCTTCCAGCTTTGCAGCCTGTGATTGATATCCTCATCCAAATGAAGAACCCCTCGTTCCGCTAACACCATCACCAGCATTCCTGTCAGGAACTTGCTTATTGAGCAGGCATTGAATATAGATTCTGCCTGCACAGCATTGTCAGTTCCCGCTTCCAACAGCCCATATTGGTCCAGCCTGCTGATCTGGCCATTTTCAATCAGCGCCAGACTCAGCCCCTTTACCTGATAATAATCCATCCGTTCCTTTACGTTGATGAGATTATGTCCCATTCCGCACCCCTGTTTTTTTAACATCATTATACCATTTAGTGGAAAGTACTTTCTCTTACCATATAAAAAAAAGCCTGTCCCCCTCATTGGTAACAGGCTTTTAGCAGTGTGATAAAGACAAACGGATAACCTCCTCTTAAGACAGTGCCGCGCCAGCTTTCAAGATTCTACCGGCTAAAACGCATCTTCTCAATTAAATGTTGTAAAGCATACAATAAATACGCTTTATAGTGGATATAGAGAAAGAACTGGAAATAGCTGATACGAGTTAGGCGGACAATCTTTACCTTCTTGAGAAATGGCAGGAAAACCCATGCGAAAACCACATGAAAAAGAGCATTTAGCAGGATGAATTTTTTAAAATTGCCGTATGAATATTTAAGGATCCACAGAGAAACTGGCATATAAGGACCTATATCAAATGGCAATTCATCCCTTATAAATGATTTAGGCTGATCATAAAATTTCCACCACTTTTTGTGACGTCCATAAAGATGGTTCGTTATCTCAAATATACTGATGATCGCGCCTGCAATTCCATATCGCTTGAAGCTGCGCTTACCGATAAACAGCAGCGAAAACCAAGGGATCATAATGATCGATAAATTAAATACCACATGCCGCCTCGATAACATAAATGAACTTCACCTCACCCTGAACGGTTCCTATCTTTATAAGGTATCCAGATAAGAGGAAAAAATCCAGTTACTGATTGCAAAAGGACTTCTCGTTGCAAAATTGCTCTTACCACCAAAATTGCCCAGCAGGATTGTTTCACATGGAACATAAAAACCAGGGGGACAGACCCCCTGGCCCATTCTTAAAAAGAGCCAAGGGACCCGTCCCCCTGGTTCCTCAAAACCCCAGCCAATTCCTCCAGTCTTCCCCGGGATTCAACTAGATATCGCATTCCTTCTTTCCGCAGGTATCCCTGTTCACAGAACTGGGCGAGTACATGCAGCAGGTGCCGATAGGAAACTCCGAGGAAGTCGCAGACGGTTACATGCTTCTCTTTATACAAATCCCCGTCCGCTGTTTGCAGGATGAAGTCTGCAAGGCGGTTTTCGAGCGGGAAGGCGAGGCTTTGGGAGTATTTAGCAGCCATATTGGTGGCTTTGAGGCTGAGGAATTTGGTGAGTTCACGCAGGAATAGCGTGTCCTCGAGCATTTGATTACGGTATTGGGTTAGGGGAATGGCAAAGCAGATGGTGCGGGTGGAGGCCTGGATGCCTTTTGTGTAGTAGACCTCATGCAAAAGCTCCATCTCGCCGATATAGTCATGAGTGTTAATGAAATTGATGAGAGAGACTTTGCCGTTTTGATAGGTGATGTAAATTTTGGCTTTTCCTTCGATAACATAAAAGAGGTAATCAGGGCGCATACCTTCGCGTATGATCCATTCGTCGCGCTGGTATTCGTGGACTTCGATGCCTTCTTCGATAGGAAATGAGAAAAGATGGGCAATGCTGTGCTTCTCAAGGTGACGCTGCTTTTCTTTCTGCTGAACTTTTTTCATTTTGCATCCCCGCTTCCTTTTTCTCTCAAAACAACCTCAAAATATGAGATATCTCATATTATTTTACTTTTCCTCTTGGTATGATGCAATCATTGGAGGAATGAACGATGAATTCACAACGCTGGATGAGTAGACAATTTTTTAGTTTCTTTTTTACCTGGGGGATCTTTCTTCCCTATTGGACCGGATGGATGATCCATACAAAGGGAATGACGGTTGGCCAGGCTAGCCTGATTATGAGCCTGGGGCTTGTAGTGCGCGGCTTGTCAACACTGTTTGCCTTCCCCTATCTGTCAGGGAAATTCAGCAGCAAGGTATTGATCAATGGAATGGGCATCGGGACTTTCGTTATCCTGCTGCTTTGCATCCCGGCTGATTCGTATTCGACTTTGCTTGCTGCAGTTCTTTTTCTGCACTTCTTTTATCCGACCCTGATGCCGGCGATGGACACGGCTGCCGGTGTGCTTGTGCAGCATAAGCAGCTGAAGAATTACGGGAAGAGCCGCTCATGGGGATCTCTGGGGTTCATTATCAGCGGTCTGATCCTGACGATGTTCACTGGCCGGTTCGGGGACGGCTTCATTCTTTGGGGGCTGCTATTCGGTGTATTTATGCTAACCTGCCTGGGGATGATGCAGGCTCCTGATGTGCTGTCCCAGAAGCCAAAGGCGGACGCCAGGAGCAGAGGCTCGCTGCTGAGGCCATTCAAGGCCCAGCACTTCGGGATTGTGCTCGTGATCGTCATCCTGCTGCAGGCGGCACATGCCTCTTATTACAACTATGGCTACATTTTTCTGCAGGAAATCGACGCGCCGAAATACATGATCGGAGCGATCCTGAATATTGGGGTCGTCGCAGAAATCCTGTTCTTCCTTGTCGCCGACCGCGTCTTCCGCAATGTTTCACCCGGTTCCCTGCTGGCACTAGCGGCTCTCGGCAGCACCGTTCGCTGGATCCTTGTGTTCGCCTTCCCGAATGTAGCGATGTTCTCGGTGTCGCAGCTGCTGCACGCTCTCTCCTTCGCCATGGGGCATTATGCATTCATGAAATACATGATCCAGTACATCCCGCCGAAGGATGTCCCGATCGCCCAGGGCATCTACTCTGCGCTCGCCCTCAGCTGGAGCACGGCAGTATTCACCATCTTTGGCGGATACCTGTATGAGATTGAGCCAAGATATGCCTTCCTCGGGATGCTGGTGTGTACGGTGCCTTCGCTGATTGTGGCGCTGGTTTATCGGAGGATGGCGCATAAGCAAAATATTGCTGGCGTCCATGCTGCTGTAAAAGGTGCTTAAAAGAGAAAAGCCTGGACGTTGCGTCCAGGTTTCTTTTATTTTAAAAGCAGCAGGCCAAGCTGCTTTTAAAATGAAATATTCAAAAATCCACCTTTAACCAGGTACAGGCAGATTGATAAGGCTCAAGTACTCTTGAAACCTTAACATGTTTCATTCGTAATAAAACATGGAGGTGCTTGTATGTATTTTCCGTCCCGAAAGGACTCCTGGCTGACCATACTTATTTGGCTATTTGCTTTTCTTTTTATTATCCCGCCTGTATTTTCCCCTGATTTCGGAGTATGGCTGACACCTGAATTCCTTGATAAACAATGGATAAAGATAGTTGTCCTCTGGTCAGTTGGTTTCTGTTTATTATGGATTTGGTTCAAAACCGGATATACAATAAAAAACGATTCTCTCCAAATACAATCTGGCCCTTATAAGAAGGAAATCGACATTAGTGAGATTCGAAGCATTAGAAAAACAAATAATCCTTTTACAGCTCCCTCGCTTTCCATAGATAGAATTGAAGTCAACTATGGAAAATATAATACAATACAGATTTCACCTAAGAACTTAGATGGATTTATCAGTGAATTAAAAATGAAGAAACCCCATATTCAAATAAAAAATTAGACCAAAAGCTACTTCACCTGTGAAAATCCCTCTGCATCTTCATTTAATTTCTAGAAGTTATCTCAAATAAACCTGGGCTCAATCAGCATGTTATGCTGCCGGGACTTTTTCAGAGTGAATAGAAAAAAGCTGCAGCACTCCCCCCTGGAAGGCTGCAGCTCTTTCTTTATTCAGCGGTTGTGCCGGTTTCAACACTGGCTGGTTCTCCATCCAGGAACGCCTGGATGGCTTCTGTATTTTGTTCAAAGTCGATATCGAGCGCCAGCCCGATTCCGTCATATCTTTCATTGGTATATGAGTTTTCAACAGGAACGGTCAGAGTCTCCACTGTCTCCGGCTGCTTCAGGGCAAGGCTCTTCATTAAGCCGAGAAGGTCTGCACCCTTAAGGTTTGTCTGAATATAGGGCTGCACGGTGCCGAGCATCTTAGGCAGTTTAAGGACGCCATTAGCACTCAGGAGCTGATCCTTCATGGCATTGATGACCTGCTGCTGGCGGCGGACCCGTCCGAAATCAGCTTCGGCATCTTTGCGGAAGCGGGCATATCCAAGCAGTTCCTGCCCATTCAGCCTTTGGAGCCCAGGCTCGAGGGAGACACCGATATTAGCGGACATCTGCTTCTCTACATCGATTTCAACCCCTTCCGGAGCAAGAGCATCAACCACTTTTTCAAACCCTTTAAAGTCGATCAGGGCATAATATTCAATATCCAGGTCAAAATCATTTTTCAGCGTTTCGCGGAGCAGGTCCGGTCCGCCCAGATAAAATGCAGTGTTGAGTTTGTAATTTTTATAGCCTGGGATTTCTGTGTAGATATCCCTCATGACGGAAATAACCTTGGCCGTTCCTTCCTTCGGGTCATATTGTGCGACCATGATAGAGTCTGTGCGTGACTTTTCTTCATCCGGACGTGCATCGACTCCAAGCAAAAGGACGTTGATCTTATCATCAAGGCTTTTCACCCCATTGAACTCAATATCCTCTTCTTTTTGCTTCGCCTTCACCGGGTCAGCCATGTCCACACCCGCCTGGTATTGGTAGGCGAAATAGCCGCCGGCTGCCACAATCATCAGCAGCAGAACAGTGAATACTTTCCATCCGCGTTTTTTCTTTTTATTGCGTGCTAGTCTGCTCATGTTATCTCCAATCCTTTATATAGTCTTTGTTTTTTTCATCGGAAGGGCGTTCATGGCCCAATGGATCACCACGGCATCGTCTAAATATCCGACCGGAAAGAGGTAATCCGGGATGCAGTCAACAGCGGCAATGAAATAAAGGAGGGCGCCTCCCATCAGGGCAAGCTCCGTCTTCGTGCCTTTTTTCAAGGAGAATTTCTCGTACATTTCCTGCAGCTGCTGGATAAAGGGTCCCATGCCTGCCACTTTTTTGACCTTCTCATCAAACTGGCTGAGAATCCTCCCGGTCCCTTCCCCTGTCTGTGAAAGCTCTTCATATTTTGCCAGCTCTTCCTTCACATCTTCAAGACGGAATTCCCCGTCCATCAGGTGGGCCGTTTTGAGGATATCCTGAATCTGGCCAATCGAGTCATTGCGCTCTGACGCGGGGCCGAGCGGATAGCCAGCGGCCTCATATAATCTGGAGATCGGAACGTTCAAATGCTCGGCAAACCGCTGCAGATGCTCAGGGGTCGCCTTGCGCTTTCCGTTGACGATCTTCGAGATCACCGCTGGATCGATCCCCGCCAGCTGGCCCAGCTTTCTCATCGAAAGTGAGCGCTCTTTCAGCAGCCCCTTCAGAAGCCCGCCAATTTCCTTGCTATTCTCTGCCATGCTCTCTTTCCTTTCTAGCTATATCACTTCTATCAATATTACAGAGAGTGTTGACGTTTTGTCAACATTCCTCAGAAGGGAATGCTTGGTTAGGGCATTATCTGTTTGCGGGGGGATTTTTTTAACTGGCAGAAGGAATTTCCAGGCGCTTATTTGCGAGTTTTCGAGTTTATTTGCGAGTTTCGTGAGATATTTGCGACTCCTGGAAGATATTTGCGACTTTACCTTTTTGTTTGCGACTTTCACGATATATTTGCAAGCTGCCCATCTTGCGGGCACACAAAAAAAGAGACCGTCCCCAGCACGGCCTCCCCTCCCACTAATTCGCACTTACCCAACAATCCTAGTCCCATGAATCTCTCGAATATCCAGCTCCGCCGCAATCTCAGGCAGATTCTTATCCGTAATCCCGCCGCCCGGCATAATGGTAATCCGGCCGGCTGCATAATCCATATACTCCTGAAGACGCGGCAGATTCCCAAGGATCTCAGAATCCGCTGGCCCGCCATGCGTCAAAATCCGGTCCACACCATGCTCGGCGAGCCAATCGATGGCCTGCAGCTGTTTGTCCGGCAGGATATGGTCAAACGCCATATGAAAAACAGTCTCCAGCCCTTCCGCAAGCTCCAATAAAGCTTTCATTGCCCCCTCATCAATCCAGCGATCCTCTGTCAGGCAGCCGAATACCACGCCATCTGCACCGAGCTGCACAAGGTGGACAATGTCTTCTTTCATAATTTCAATCTCTTCCGCACTATAGACAAAATTTCCGCCCCTCGGCCTCACCATTGCCATGACTCCCACGTTATGCCCGCGGCAATATTCAATTGCCTTCACCGCAACACCATGACTTATGGTTGTCCCTCCGACCGAAAGATTATCGCACAGCTCCACGCGTTGGGCGCCTTTACTGATCTTCTCGGGAATCAGTGTCAGATTTTCTACACACACTTCCTTCAGCATCTTCTCATCCTTTCGGCTTAAAGCATGTCCCTTAAATTAGTTTGGATTGAATCGGGCAGCATTTGAAAAAACAGCCCCTCAAATAGGATATCCAATACGCCTGCTGCAATTAATAGAAGCAGCAGGATCACCAGCCATCTCTTTTTCGCCATCTTCATCCCCCTATCCTATAAAACCATTCACAAAGTACATGAGCGTTTCTTGTTCTTCATTGGTAAGCGGCCGGCCGTAAAACGCTTCAAGGCCTTTTTTCATCTTGTCCTGATCGCCTTCGTACGCTGCCACTAAGTGGGACAGAGTCCGGAGCAGACTCGCCTCCGCCTGGTATTCTTCTTTTGTAATAGGCTTCCAGTGGGAGATGATATACGTATCCGCATTGAACATCTCAATTTTATCAAGCATGTCGAGTGTTGCCTTGGCCGTAAAACGCCAGGTTGGCGCATACATCTTCGGCGCAGTCGCATCGGCCAGAAAGGCGATCCTCTCTTCTTTTATATAAATAATGACCGAATCAGGGGCGTGGTCTCCGCCCACCTGCTTCAGGACGCAGGTGATGCCGCCAAGGTCGATCGTCATTTCATCCTTGAATGTTATGTCCGGCAGGCTGATCCGGATAGGCCGTTCCTGCTGCGGGAATTCTTCCTTGATCGCATCCGCACAGAACTGGATCTCAATTCCCTCCTCAACCCGCTCGTCCAGTGATCGGTCATCCCACTTAAATGGGACCAGTTTTTCCATCTCCACCCTTGTATCAACAGAGGCAATCGACGGGATATCCAGGGATTCAAGCCCAAAGATATGGTCCCAATGCCAATGGGTAATGGCTGCCACAGTTGGCTCCGGCCTACCCGCTTCTTTTAATTTTTCCAAAAATAGCTTTGCGTGTGCCGCAGAATTGCCGGCATCTATCATTAAGGTATGCTTATCCCCCGAGACAGCCATCAGGATCGGCCTGTCTGTCGGGCCGACAGGCGTTAAATATGAAATCCTGTCTGACCATAGAACCAATTCTTGCTCCATCATTCAATCTCCTTTGGCTGATTTCTATGCCCTTTCTTTATAGCATAATTCAGGGAGATAATCATGGCCATCTTAATGTACTCCTTTAACCGCAGGCACTTCTTCCTTCTTCTTCTTCCCTCTGTAAAAATAGACTACATACAGCAGAAGGAACCACACAGGCGTCAGCAGGAGCGCCGGCCTTGTTTCTTCGGCAATCAGCATGATCAGGAGGATCATCGCAAACAATGCGAGAACGAGATAATTCACTAATGGAGTGAACGGTGCCTTGAAAGCAGATTCCGCATGCAGCTCAGGGCGCGTTCTTTTATACTTCAGATGGCAGATCAGGATGACGCCCCATACCCAGATGAAGCAGATTGCGCTGATGGTGGTCACAATGGCAAACGCCTGTCCTGGCAAGAGCTTGCTTAAAAGAGCCCCCACTGATACGACCAGGGCAGACAGCCACAGAGCGTTGGCCGGTACATGCTGCTTATTCAGCCTGTTCAGACGTGCCGGTGCCTGATTGTTTTTGCTTAGGCTGAACAGAATCCGGCTCGTTGAGAACAGCCCGCTGTTGCAGGCAGATGCAGCTGAAGTCAGGACGACGAAATTGATGATTCCAGCTGCAACCGGGATCCCGATGAGGCTGAAGGTTTTCACAAAGGGACTTTCTGCTGCATTCAGGTCTGTCCATGGATTGATCGACAAAAGGACGATCAGGGCGCCTACATAGAAAAACAGGATGCGGAGCGGGATCTTATTGATGGCAGCCGGGATATTTTTCTGCGGGCTGCTCGTTTCCGCTGCCGAAACGCCAACGAGTTCCACGCCAACGAAGGCAAAGACTACCATCTGGAAGGAAAATAAGAATCCTGCCGCCCCGTTCGGGAATGCTCCGCCATGTTCCCAGAGATTGCTCAGCGAAACGGTTCCCGCATCGGTCTTAAATCCGGTGATCAGCAGGAAGATGCCGACTGCGATCAGCCCAAGGATCGTAATTACTTTTATTAGGGCAAACCAGAACTCCAGCTCCCCGAACAGCTTGACCGTCAGCAGGTTGAATCCGAGCAGGATAATCAAGGAGATGATGGCCGGCACCCATTGCGGGATGTCGAACCAGTATTGAACATAGACGCCGACTGCGATTACATCGGCCATCGCGGTCATGATCCAGCAGAACCAATAGGTCCAGCCTGTCACAAAAGCTGCCCGCGGCCCAAGATAATCTTCGGCGATATCTGTGAAAGATTGATAGCCCGCTTTTGATAAGAGCAGCTCCCCAAGTGCCCTCATGACAAAAAACAAGGCGGTTCCGACGAGCAGATATGCAAGGATGATGGACGGGCCGGCCTGCTGGATCGCTTTTCCGGACCCAAGGAACAACCCTGTCCCAATCGTGCCGCCAATCGCGATCAACTGTACATGCCGATTGGCTAAATCTCTTTTTAACTCCTGCTGTGCCATTCCTGATTCCTCCTCTTAAAATGGGGTCTGACCCCTTAGATGTGAACTATTGAACACAAAGTTTTACTGCAATAAAAAAAGAGACTGGGGAATCCCCAATCTCCTGATCATCAGAATAACGAATATAAAGGCAAGTCATAAAGCATGCCAAATGTATATCCAATACTCTTCTGTCCTTTTGCCTGAGATGGTGAACCCTTCGGCGCCGCGGAAACCCGCGGTCTCTCCAGAAGCTGCTCCTGCCACAGCACGACCCATGGCATTCATAGCTTGGTATGAAATTATACAGCAATATTTTTTATATAATAGTAGCGTACGGGTCGTTTGTCAACCGTTCCGTTTTCCTTCTCTAACAAAAAGAAAAAGGCGCCTCCCCGGGGAAGCACCTCTTGTACCATTATTTAGACAGATTCAAAGCCTTTTCGGAAACATAGAAATCTTTTCCGTTAAAGACCGTGACGCCATCGAGTTTTTTCGTGACAATCCTGTTGTTCTGTACGATATGAGCGATATTTTTGTTCACAGGCAGTTCGATCTTTGTCTTGCTTTTTTCTGCGATAAAGACCGGGTTGTTCGCATCTGTTACATCAATGCGGGTCTTGTAGCCTTTTTTCTCAAACGACTCTTTCGCATTGACGAACAGCTTGTCTGTAACGGATTTCAGGTTGAAGCCCATATGCTTTGCCATTGCTTTAGCAATATCAGTGTTATCGATCAATCCAAAAGGCCTTGATGGTCCATATGCGTACAAGAATACATCCTCGCCGGTATGCCCGCCAGTCGAGAAGCCGATATTCGCGCGGTTTGCGAGCATTTTGGCCATATCAGACTGCAGGTTTGCGGACGCCTTCAATTTATCGAGTTCTTCTTTTGTCAGATTATCCAATCCGTACAGGCCGGCCACTTTTTCCATGTTTGAGCGGTCTGCTTTCAGTTGGCTTAAAGCCCCTTCAAGTGTCATGGACGCTTTTTTCAGCGGGTCGATATAAGCTGATACAGGAATTTCCGGGTAATTGCTGTTTGTGTTGACGTTCCCCATTGTGATTCCGCTGTTTCCGTGGTCACTGACTGCGATGACCATTGTGTTGCCGTCTTTTTTCGCAAAATCGAGTGCTTCTTTCACTGCATCATCAAATGCCAGTACATCACTAAGAATTCCGACGGTGTCATTGGCATGCGCTGCCCAGTCCACCTTGCTTCCTTCAACAAACAGGAAGAAGCCTTCTTTGTTCTTGTCCAGCGTTGTGATCGCTTTTTTCGTCATATCAGCCAGAGAAGGCTGGCTGCTCTTTGCAGCCTTTCGGTCAAAGTCATAGGCCATTGCGGAAGGCGCAAATGAGCCCCAGATTTTATTTGATTTCGATTTTAGGAGGGCTTCCTTTGTCTCGACAAACTGGTAGCCGTTTTGGCTGATCACATTCAATAGATTCTCGCCATCAACGCGGGCATTCTTGGTTGTTCCTGGTGCCAGAGATTCTTTGCCTCCGCCAAGGACTACATCAATGCCCTGGTATACCTGCTGCTCGGCAATGTCCTGATAATTGCTGCGGTGCGCCGCATGTGATGAAAATCCTGCAGGCGTTGCATGCTGAATTTCAGATGTGGAAATGATTCCTGTCGACTTTCCAGCCAGCTTTGCCCCCTCGAGCACATTGGCCACCGGTCTGTGGGCATCCTTCTCGCTGACTGGAGAGACACCCGGTGTATTCACCAGTGCAGGCAGAAGCCCGATTACCTTGTCATTGCTTTTATTGCCTGTCGCTAAAGCCGTTGCAGCAGGTGCAGAATCCGTGATTGCCGATTCTGCGGAATGGGTGCGCACCCCCCCGATGAGGATCTCATCCATCGCCAGATTCCCGCCTTTGTACCATCTCGCCAGGTTAGTGGCCCCTGCGCTTGTCCCGTCCATGACCATCATAATGACATTGGCAGGCTCTTTCTTCTTGTTGTCCTTTGCCTCAGCCAGGTGATTGTTTACAGCAAATCCCAGAGAAGAAAACGCAACAGCCGCAGCCACAGAAATCCCGGCAACCTTATTCCTCAAATGATTCTTCATTTCAAATCCCCCTTTAATTGATAGTTTCTAATTATCAGCATAATGAGGATGTATTAATTTTCTTGTGATATTCTGTTAAGTGATTGTAAATTGCAGGAAACAGGATATATGGCATGTTTTATCCTTTGTTAAAAGTAAGATTTTATTAGGATATTCTGCTCAAGTTCCGAGCTGAAGTGAGCAGTGCCTAATGATTTCCTCATAACTCCTTTTAGAATATGCTCCTTGCAAGCAGGATAATTAACCAACCCTTCATCTGCCCCTAATTTGTGGTAAAGTCATCCATATATGATAAAAAAGAAAGGGAATATGATGATAAACAAACAGCTTTATAACTTATACGAAAAATATTATAAAGGCATGCTCTCTTCTCTTGAAGGAAACAATCTCAGCAACCCTCTTCTTCTGAAAATAAACGATGAGGAACAATATCAAAAAGCCGACTTAAAAGTAATGTTCTTGGGCCAGGAAACGAATACATGGGAAGGCAGCCTGGGCTCTAAATCCATAGAGGAGCTGCTGGGGACCTACTCCAGGTTTTTTGGCGAGGGGAAGTGCTTCCGCTATGGAGGGCCTTTTTGGAACACGGTAAAAGATTATACCGGGGATATAAAAGAAGCTTACCCGGACAAGCGTGTTGAGATAGTCTGGAATAATCTTATCAAGCTAGGAAAGGAAAACAGCAAAGGCGCTCCCAAGAAGAGTCTGGTAGCTATTCAAAAGGAAGCATTCCCTGTGATCAGGGAAGAATTGGAGATCCTGAAGCCTGACGTGGTTCTATTTTTCACAGGACCGCGATATGACCAATACCTGAAAGCCGAGTGGCCGAATTTGACCTATCATCCACTCGCTCATGAACCTGCTGGAAAACTAGCAAGGTTAAAGGAAGGATCTTTGCATCCCCAGGCTTTTCGCACCTATCATCCTAATTATCTTTACAGGGCAGGCAAACCGTTTTACAACTCTGTAAAAAAGTCCATCATCAGCAGCATTTCAATTACACCAAAAGTATTTCCTTGAAAAAACAGGTAAATCTCTTCAGACAGGGAATATATTGGTGAAGAATTGAAGCAAGGAGGAATGAAGATGTTTCAGACATTGGATGGTTTTTTAAAGCTATGGAACTATGAAGTACATACAACACAGAAGGTCCTCGACCAGCTGACAGATGAATCCCTGTCCCAGGAGGTCACAGCCCAGAACTGGACACTGGGAAGGATTGCCTGGCATACGGCAACAGCAATCGGTGTAATGGCCTCTCAAACCGGCCTGGCTTTTGAGGCACCCGCCAAAGACTATCCGGTCCCCCAATCAGCCAAATTCATTTCTGATATCTACCAAAAAGCGAGCAGCGCTCTCGCTCATGCAGTCAAGGAGCAGTGGACAGATAAAACTCTCAGCGAAGAAAAAGACTTCTTCGGCCAAAGAATGTCAAACGGCCAGCTGTTATTCTTCATCATCCAGCACCAAATTCACCATCGCGGGCAAATGACCATCCTTATGCGCCAGGCCGGGTTAACGGTTCCCGGTGTTTATGGCCCAGCCAAAGAGGAATGGGCCATGATGGGGATGGAAGCTCCGCAGATGTGATGATGAAAAGAACTCTGCTGCTTTTCCCATTCGTTTTGATAATTTTCGCAGCTTCCGCCCAGGCATTAAGCTGGGCCTACCCTTTCGTCGTCTGGGATGGAAATGTTTATGAAGTGACAGATGAAAACGTGCCGGAAAGCCTAATCGGAGAGAAGATTGGCGAAGTAGAAACCCGCCCTGATGACATGACGGGAGAATACTACGGGAATGCTTCCAATGAATATCAGATTGGTACAAATTATTTTGAGATAAAGGATCTGCCAACTGACGAGGGCATAGCTGTTGAAATTGCGGACAATGAATGGCGAAAAGCAGCCTTTGCCCATGAGGCTCCTTCTCATTGGATGGATCTGGTTCCTTATGTTCTCCTCACCCTTCTATTGCTGGCATCTGCCATCGCTATTGCTTTTTACCTTAAGAAACGGAAATAGAACAGGTGCCTTCCCCGCTGATATGCAATACGGGGCCAGGCACCTGTTTTTATTCCTTTTTAGGCAATACTTCGTTCACATTTTTGCCATAAATTCCTCTTAAGATTAGCCTTGTACCCAATTTGGCTAAAGGAGAGAAATGTATGAACTTTTTAAAAAGGTCTTTTTTAAGCGTGAAAGCCAGGAAAGGTAAAAGCCTGCTGCAAATTTTTGTTTTCACTGTCATTTGCGTCCTGGTTCTGGCCGGCCTATCCATTCAGACTGCCGCCAAAAAATCTGGCGATCTTGCCCGGCAGAAGCTTGGCGCTAACGTCACCCTGCAGGTCGATATGGAAAAGATGCGCGAGCAGATGCAGTCCCAGCAGACGAACGGAGAACGCATGCGATTCCAGTCTGCCCCGATTCCTGCAGAAGCAGCAGAAGAACTGACCTCATATGAACAAATCAAAGGCTATAATTTCTATTCTTCTACTACCGCCCTTGCTTCAAGCTTTGAACCAATCACAAATAATGAGTCAGGAACAACAGAAGAAGGCACCACAGAATCAGCTGCTCCGGGCGGCAGGATGGGCGGCGGGATGGCCCAGGGAGACGTCAGCCTTCAGGGAGTAAGCTTTACTGATTCCACTGCGGAATTCATGGACGGCACTGCTTCAATCATCGAGGGTGAACATATTACGGAAGACGACCTGGGAAAAAACGTTGTTCTCATTGAACAGACTCTTGCAGAGGAAAACGGACTGAAGGTGGGCGACTCCATTACAGTGGCCAATCCAAGAGATGATTCGGCCACACTCGAGCTCCAAATCAAAGGTATCTATCAAACAGCTTCCACAGGCTCTGACCAGGGCATGGACTTTACTGCCATGATTCCATATAACAAGCTTTATGTGCCTTATACCAATGCTGCTGCACTTAAAGGCAGCGGCTATGAGGGGACCATTGACAGTGCCACTTACTATATTGATGATCCTGCTGATATGGAAAGCTTTGTCGCACAGGCGAAAAAGGAGAGCAGCATTGATTTTGAAACCTTTAAACTTGATGCAAATGATCAGCTGTACCAGCAGATGGTCGGGCCAATCGAGAACGTAGCAAGCTTTTCAAATAATATTGTTTATCTTGTCTCTATTGCAGGTGCCATCATTTTGGGGCTGATTGTGATGATGTCGATTCGTGAACGCAAATATGAGATGGGCGTCCTTTTGGCAATTGGTGAACGGCGCTGGAAAATGGCCGGCCAGTTCATCGCTGAGATTCTTCTCGTTGCGGCGCTTTCCCTCGGAATTGCTACTCTCAGCGGCAATATCGTGGCCAAAGAAGTGAGCGACCAGCTATTGAATCAGGAATTGCAGTCAGCTGCGGAAACCTCAGAACCTGAATCCTTCCGCGGCGGGGGGATGCGCTTTGGGGGCGGAATGCCGGGTATGCCTGAAGCTCAATCAGAGCAGGCTGAAACCATTCAGGAATTGGACGTAAGCGTCACAGCAGAAGATCTTGCCATGCTTGCAATGATTGGCATTCTGATTGCAGCCCTGTCTGCCCTGCTGCCATCCTTAACGGTTTTGCGTCTTCAGCCTAAAACGATATTGAGCAGACAGGATTAAAGGATGGAGGAGACAAAATGACTTTACTCAAATTTGAAAATATTAGTTATTGGTACAAACAAGAGAATAAAAAGCATATGATCCTTAACAATATCAATGTCAGCTTTGAGAGGGGGGCTTTTTACACAATCATCGGCCCATCCGGTTCAGGAAAAACGACGTTCCTTGCGCTCGGCAGCGCCCTGGATGTTCCCAAAGAGGGAGCGGTAGTATATGAGGGGAAGGATATAAAGAAAATCGGGCTAACGAAATTCCGCAATAAGTATGTATCCATTGTTTTTCAATCTTACAATCTGCTTCCCTATATGACAGGGCTTCAAAACGTGATGACGGCAATGGAAATCACAGGGGCAAGCCATAAGAATAAAAAAGAATTCGCATTGAATATGCTGGAGCGTGTCGGCATCTCCAGCAGGCAGGCACACCAGAAAGTGCTGACACTAAGCGGCGGCCAGCAGCAGCGTGTCTCGATTGCCCGGGCACTCTGCTGCGAAGCTGATCTGATTGTGGCCGATGAACCGACAGGAAATCTGGATGAAAACACAGCAAACGAAATTGTGAACCTGCTGAAGGACTTGGCTCATAACGAAGGGAAATGTGTGATTGTTGTAACCCATGACCAGAATATTGCTGAGAAATCTGACATTACGATCAAGCTATCAAAGGGGAAGATTACTTTGAACAAAAGAGAATATGCTGAAACCCTGGTCTGATTGCTGCTGAAAAAATAGGAAAGGTGCCTGGCCCACGCTGCTTTACAGCTCAGAATGGGTCAGGCACCTATATTTATTCTTTCTCCCCCTGCTCTAACACCACTAGCAAATCTCCCTCATTTAGTACAGGCTTTTCGCTGAAGGTGAAAAAAACAAGGCTGCCGTTCTTTCTTTTTACGCATAGCGGAATTCTGTCCGTTTCCGTTTCTTCTTTTTCCACTGTCTGCTTGCTGTCAATTTCAATTGTCTTCAGTTTATAGCCGATATTGACCATTCTGTTCAGCTCAGTAAAGGTCGCTTCTTCTCCAAACAGCAGATGTGCTTTGAACGCGGTGGAGATTTCCTTATGCTCGGTTTTCCTTTCTGCTGTCGGCAGCGAGAAGGTATGGTTATATCCGAATTCAGGAAGATAGGTTTGGCAAACAAGCGCGTTATAGGCTGCATTCCCTTTCATAGCCAGGAGGAAATTATAAGGGCTTTTGTCGATTTCGAAATCGCTGTGCTCGGAAAGGATCTCCCCCTGATAGGTCGGAATCTCCAGCTTTTTTGCAAGGAAGAGGCGGTCAGCGGACGTGTCTGTGATCAGGGCGGAAACGTTTATCTCCTTCAAATGCTTAGCGAAGGCAATCGCGAAACTGCTCGCCCCCACCATCAGGACGCCTGAAGACTCCGGATTTGCCAATTTCAGCTTCCGGGCAATCGGACCGATGGAAAAGCCATGGGCGCACACCGTAATAAAAACAAGGGCCAAGGTGAGCGGCGTTAGTATCGTTGCATTTGAATAGCCATCTTCTATTAATAAAGCGGCAAAATACCCTGAAACCGTCAAGGCAACGATTCCCCTTGGCGCAATCCAGCTCACGAGTGTTTTTTCCTGCAGTGTCAGCTCTGTTCCGATTGTGGAAAGCCAGATAGACACCGGCCTGATAAGAAACAGCATAGTGATGACAAATAAAATGATCGGCCACGTGAAAACGTCCATAATCGTCTCTCTTGTCAAAGAGGCCGTCAATAATATAAAGACAGTGGACGTCAGCATAACCGAAATGTTCTCCATAAAATGGCCGATGCTTCCGATTGAATGGACATGCTTCTTCGTCCGGGCAAGCGTCAGTCCCATGACTGTTACAGCCAGCATCCCAGTCTCATGCATGATCCCTTCGCCAAGCGTGAAGCAAATCAGGACAAAGCAAAAGATCAGCGGTGATTTCAAGTATTCAGGGAACAATCCTCTGCTCACCAGGAAGCTGACAAGCAGCCCTATTACAAGACCGATTAAAGTCGCCAGGAGGGCCTCGATAAAAAACGGAATGAAATCTTTAAACTGAAAAGGTCCATCCAAGGTAATTTTGATAATTTCATAAGCAAATAAGGCCAGTAAAGGACCAATTGGATCTACAATGATTCCTTCCCACTTCAGAACCGAAGAGACGCGGGCAGACAATTTTGCCTGCCTGAGCAATGGGATGATGACTGTAGGCCCGGTCACTACAAATAATCCGCCGATGATAAAGGAAATTTCAAGATCCAGCCCGGCAATATAGTGGGCTGCTAAAGAACCGCCGATCCAGGCAATGAGTGCTCCAAGTGTTACAATGCGAAAAACAGACTTGGAAATGCCTTTCAGCTCGCGTATATCAAGGCTCGTACTGCCCTCAAATAAGATCAGTGCAACAGCAAGAGAGATAATCGGGCTGTACAGCTCCCCCAGCCCTTCCTGCGGATTGACAAGGCCGAATATCGGGCCAATTAAAAGCCCGGCAACCGTCATGATTACGATGGATGGCCACTGAATCCGCCACGCCAGCCACTGCGAAAACATACCGAGTACAATCACAATAACTATGCTCATTAAAGTAAATTCTGGTTGAATCTCAATCACCTTCTCCAATTGGCATATTTTTCACTTATCACATACCGGAAAGTTTACCAAATTATTGGGCGGTATAGAAATAGATTGGCTTCAGATATTGATCCTTGGCGCTTTTCAAATAGAAGAACATGATGGCCGTAACTTCTAATTGCGGAAGGGTAAAATCCGGAAAGAGGAGGTTTTAATGTGGTATTACAGATAAGTTCAGCAATCATCTGATTTTTTTACAGTGATTTTAATTGCTGGTTCTCCGAAAGAATCTATTATTGGGCTTATACTTGGAGCTGCCGGCCAGCTCGGTGTCCCCATATGTGATATGTCAGCAAAGTCATATTAGATATCACTAAAATTTAAGTAAAATGATGTATGGCCCCAATGCTTCAAGCTTTAGAAAAAGTCGGGACCAGGCACCAAATACAGTGTATACTCCGCGCAGATTGCAAAGGGCAAACCCGCTGAATCTCACCTCAGCTATCGTCAGCTCACTTCTTACCTCCCCTCATTCAGGCTTCATAAGATGCCTTCAACAGCAAAATGCCCTATCTGATCGTAGGGCATTCTAAGCTATTTCCGCTTCGCCATTTCTGCTCTATTCGGTGCCAGCGGAGGCTGTTCGAGCCACTTATTTTTCACCATAATATCAAACCAGTTTTTTGTAACCACCAGGTTTTGCAGAATGGTTGCTTCGTACGTAGTGACCAGGTCGGTTCTCATTGCAGAAGCCAGGCCAGCACCATGGTAATTTTGGGCGGCTTGAAATAAGAATCCCATATGATACATAATTAATTTATCGGAAAAAGGCGATTCCGTTGATACAGTAACTTCTGTTTCCCAGGACTTTGGCACCGGCAGATTATCCGCCTGCATGATCTTAGAAAGAGATTTGATCTGGCCATCGGCAGTCTTCTCAGAACTGGTTAAGAACTTTCTTACCTCTTCTGACTGGGCAATTTGACTGAAAGCAATCGAAAGAGTTTTGGCCATAATGCTCTTTTTGATGTTCAAAGAAATACTGATGACCTCCGGTGCCGAAAGCGTTCTGCCATTGCCGAAAAAACCATCCTTAAAATCCTTGTTTGTGACATACTTAGGCTGTCCTTCTGGATAAAACAACGGGTCCCTTTGGAAAAGTCCTTTCTCAAGCAATAAATCAACAGTTTGATGATACATTTGTTTCCCATCTTCATCACATTCGCCGTAAAATAACCTTAAGTCTTTCCTTACCGAAATGCCTAATGATGTGATGTGCCCCAGCAGTCCATGTGTAGTCATGATATTTAAATAATTCAGGCAGAATGTGTCTGTAAACAACCTCTGCTTACCTGGGTACAGGTCGGTTTGGTTAAACCCAATAGGAACAGGAAAACCTTCGTTCTCAATAAACGCCTTTAATTTTGCTTTTTGCCGCTCGAATATCATGATCGCTTCATTAAAAATGCTTTTAATCTCTTCATCCTCAATAATGGAATACATATATCTATTCACTATATCAACCGCTGTTCCGTTTATGTACTCTCCCCACAAGGAACCGATCTCAGAAGATGTCAGTTTGAAATTTTCCTTATCCATATCCAATCACCTCGCAAATATTATGTCCTTTTTTTAGAAAGTCATCATAGCGGAGGGGTGAAATTTTTGATAAAAAAATAAAGCAAGACCGATTCAACGGCCTTGCTTTGTCGATTATTTCAGGTATGCCTTTAACGTCTCTTGAAGCGTCCCCTTTGTTTCAGCACCCTTCTCAAAGCGGATACCGGCACGGACCATCTTTTTGACAAGATCCGGCCTCAGCCCGGTAAGAATGGCCTTTGAACCCATCATGCCCACTCCTGCCAGGACCTTTTCAAAATCATCCATCACATCTTTTTCCATCATGGCAATGCCTGACAGGTCAATAACAAGTGTCTGGATCCTTGTAGCTGCAATTTCATTTAGAACCTTCTCTTCTATTATTTCAACTCTGTACGTATCCATCGAGCCAATCAGAGGCAGGACAGAAACCGTTTCACTGACCGGTATGATAGGTACAGATAGATGTTCAACCGTTTCCCTCTGTTTAAGAAGCATTGTATCTTTATATTTTGAGTAGCTTAAGAAGAAATTGTTAAGAAACTGGTCAATCTGGTCATTCACCGCTTTTTCCAGCTCAAAAAAATCTGAAGCTGGAATCTTCTCATCTCTTTCCTCATTAAGGCTGCCGATAATGTGCCAAGTTGTTCTTCTTATGGCCTGGACCCATTCCAGTTTCAAAGAAAGAGTTAAAGAATGCCCTGCCCAGGCAACCCCTTCTTCCTGAGCAAATGCGATAAGGTCGCTTTCATTGTGGTCAACAATAAAGTAAATTAACTTCCTCGCATTTTTTAGAAGGTCAATATTCCCCTTATTTAAAATCTCATTGATCTTCCCAGAAACATTCACTGCTTCAGACAGCAATTTGTTTTCAAACTCTTCCCCGTGGTTGTTAATAAATTGCACTAACTCATCCTTCAAGATTCGTTTGATACTCATTACTACATCCCCCTACTATGTGCTATATGAATAAAAAACATTTACTTATACCCGGATATTATAACAGTTAAACCAGTTTTTATAGTTTTTTTGAAGCGGAGGGTCGGGTCCCTTGCATCAGGATGGCCAGATGATCTTTTCCCCCGGCCTACCCTCAGCCTATCTTTGCGAGTTTTTGGATATATTTGCGAGTTTTTTTATATATTTGCGACTCTCCCTTTTGGAGGGTCAGATAGAACCCCTAGCTTACTCTCAGCGGCTCTTCTCTTCCACCCGGCAGCCTCTTCCCCTCAGCAGGCTCTTTTTTCAGCGCAATAAATAAAATCATCCCTATAATACAGGCCGTACCCGCCCACTGAAAAACACCAAAAGGCTCCTTCAGCCAAAATACGGTTGTCAGAACAGCCGCAAGCGGCTCGACGCTGCCCAAAAGGCTGGTTTCCTTCGGGAGCAGGCTTTGCAGGCTTTCTATATAAAACCAAAAGGCAATCATCGTCCCAAAAAGGACCACAAAGGCTAAATACACATAAGCTTCTCCCGTAAAGCTCAGAATGTCCATTCGCCAGGGAGGATGGACAAAGCTCAGCGCGAGCCCGCCAATCACCATTGCCCACCCGACAATGACAAGGGAATCGTATTCCTTAAGCAGCGGCACAGCATACAGCGTATAAAAGGCCAAAGCCGCCCCGGACAAAACTCCCCATACGACCGCTGGCACCGGCACAGATAACTGCGAGATGGAGCCGTTCGTCAGCAAGAAGAAGCTTCCGAACAAAGCCAAAGCGATGGTCAGCAAATCTCCCCGCGTCAGCACCATTTGTTTGCGGAGGACCAGGTATAAGATGATCATCACAGGGGCCAAATACTGCAGAAGCGTTGCCACCGCGGCATTTCCATGCTCAATCGATGCCATATAGGTGTATTGGACAGCAAGCATTCCGAGCAGACCAAAAATAATCAAACGAAGAGCCGAGCTCTTCTTTTTCCACACACCAAGGATCTGGGCACGATCTTTTGCAAAGTATTGGACGGCTAAAAGCAAAACCCCTGCAATGAGCAGCCGGACTGTCACCAGCCAATCCACATCAATCAGAAAATCCTGAAAAAGCTTCTTGGCCGCTGTACCGCCAATTCCCCAAAACATCGCGCCAGTCATAACAAGAAGTATTCCCTTACGCCTGTCCATGCTTGATTCTCCACCTTTCAAAGGCCATGGGAAAGGCCATGGGGACAGGTCCTCTGGCCCAAAATGGGCCAAGGGACCTGTCCCCCCGGCCCAACTCCGTCTTAATAACCCAGCCTATAAACAATCTCCCCATCAATCACCCGGCCGTCAGCCTCAAATCCAAGCTTTTCATACATTTCCTTCGCCCGGTCGTTCTCCGGCTCAAAGCTTAAATAGATCACTTGGTGGTCCTTGTCCTCCTTGATCAGCTCAATCAGCTTCTCCATCGCCGCTTTCCCATAGCCTTGGGACTGATATTTGGCATCAATCATCAATCGGTAGATTCAATATTCCTTATCGTCAAAATCTATGCAGTACATCGTAAATCCTACCAGCTTTTCCTCATGGTAGATTGCCAGGCAGTTGCACTCTGGAAATGCCTTCGCCTGTGCCAGCGAGAACAGATTCGTCGCGACAAATGACTTCTGCTCTTCAGCTACCTTTAAATCAATCACATCAAAAAAATTATGTCTGTCTACTTCTTTTAAAAAAATCATCATATCTCCCTGCATTTATGTATTTTGCTTTGTTCCGCTGACAAACTCTTGTATGACCCGCTTATGCTCATCCTCCCGCTCCGTAAATTCCCCGTTTGTATATTCATCTATCACACACCGCCAAAACCCTTGGGCGGGCTTGTTTTTCTCGATCTGGAAAATCTCCCACCTGCCTTTATGCAGCCCAAAGATATCCTTCGCCACCTGCTTCCCAAGGCCTTCCCGGCGGTATTTTTTTAAAATAAAAAACTCGTTGATGGAAAGAGACTGGCTGTCTTCTGTCACCAGCACAAAACCGGCATAGCGCTCATCCAGCTTGATTATATAGGGGAAATGGCCCTCTTCCGTCCAATAGCCGCTCAGCGGATACTCGCTGAATCTCCCATTCTCTTCGACATATGCATCGATAAACTCGGAAAAGTCATAAATATAAAACTGCAATAAATTCTGGAGCGCTTCCTCATGTTCCGCTCCTGCTTTGATGATTTCGTATTCCATCCCTTTGCACTCCTCTGGCCGGCATCTTCTGTATATTCACCGCGATATGCTGGAAATCCTGCTATACAAAAAAAGACAGCCGGGCGGTATGCTACCTAGTTGTCTTTAGAGGGCGCATCTGCGCATATATTCAGCTCCAGGCGCTCATGCCGCCTTTTACATTCGTAATATGTTTAAAGCCTGCCTTTTTCAGCAGTTTGCCTGCTTTATTGCTTCTCATCCCGCTCTGGCAGATCACGACCACTTCTTTATCTTTGTCCAGCCCGTTTGATTTGCCATGAAGCTCATGCAGAGGGATGTTTTTAAATTCCTTGATATGATTGGTTTGAAATTCCCTGTTGGTGCGGACATCGATAAATTGTTTCTTTTTATCCTTTAACTCGCCCTTTAGTTCAGCGGTTGTAATCTGCCTTATTCCCTTTGCCGGCAGCATCCGCTGCAGCAGTAAGAATACTAATAGCCCGATCAGCAGATAGTTTAGATATTCCATCAAGGCTTCCTCCTCAGTGTTTTTTACCTGCAAGGGTATGAAAATTTATCTTAGCCCCGGTTCCAGATCTCCTCTTCTTCCAGAATGCTGTTCTACCATTTCATAGCTCACAACCTGGAATCCTTTCTTTCTCAAAAACCGGATGCCCAAGTTCAGCTCCAGCCGGTCAGAAGCGATAACATGGATTTTGCCTGGACTGATTTCATTATAAAAACGCCTTAAATAGGCATAAGGTATATCTGCAGAATCACAGTTTATATCTATAGCTTTATTATTATAATCCCTGATATCGACTATGGTCAGGCCAGAATCATGGGTGCCGTCTCCGGTGCAAGGGACTTGGGGAACAGGGACATAACGCTTATAGAGGCTTGCAGCTAAAGCTACTAGTATTAACATCATGATTGAAATAAGCATACCCACCACCCTATCTTTTATTTATAGCTTGATAATATACCCCATTAGGTATAATGTCAAGCATGGCAAATCAAAAATCCGCTATAGAGAAACAAAGGACTTTTCCAATAAAAAAAGGGCTATTACAGCCCTCCTTCACCATACCTTCAACAAATCTTTTACCTTACAGCACACCGGTTCGGCCCTGTTTCCATTTCGCCCTGCTCATCCACTTCCGGCCGCATTTTTCCCATATTGGTTTTCCTGATTTTTTCATAAGAGTTTGGCTGCGGAGGAAGATTCTCTGTTACTGCTTTCCGGAAGCTTTCTTTGCTTTCGATGTTGAGGCCATGATTCCGGCTATATAAATCCCCTAATTTTGCTGACACGCTGCCGTCTTCGTGCATTTCTTCAATCGACATATAGTGGGCAGGGAGCACAACTGCATCATCATGGATCTCCTTGTAGCGGGAGTACAGGGTCTCTCTCAAATCATCGGCCCATCCCCCTGCTTTTCCAGCCAGATCCGGACGGCCGATCGAATCAATGAACAGAATATCGCCTGTTAAAAGATAGTCTCCATCGACAAGCAGGGATGTGCTGCCGATCGTGTGGCCTGGTGAATACACTGCCTTGATTGAAACATTGTCGATTGAAATATCATCCCCATCCTGAAGTTCCTTATAGGAAAACTCCACCTCCTCCGCATCCTTCGGCGGGAGATAATAGTCCGCGCCTGCCTCCTCGGCAAGCCTTCTTCCCCCTGAAATATGGTCCGCATGAAGATGGGTATCAATAAGAGACTTAAGCATGACACTGCTTTCATGTTCCCGGATAAAATCCTGGTATTGTTCAATCATACGGTTGGCATCTACAATCGCCCCTTCTCCATTCGAAACAACCAAATATGAAAGACAGCCTTTGCCAATCCGGACAAACTGATAGATCGAACCTCCGCTTTTCAGATCAGCGATCTTGATCGGTTCTAAATGCTCACTCCATGCTTTCATACCGCCCTCAATGGAATAAACATCCGTGAATCCCGCTTTAACGAATTCCTCGGCCTCCTTTTTAGAGGAATTTCCTTTTGCACAAACAACATAGATTTCCTTATTTTTTGGAAGCTTGTCCAGAATAGGTTCGATCCCCTCTTCTGTCACCTTCTTATAAGGGGCATTCAATACTTCTATATTCTTCCCCTCGATCTTCCAGTCATCAAAAGCATCTGTACTCCTGGCATCCACGATGAAAAGTTCTTCTCCACTGATCACTTTTTCTGCAAGTTTTTTTACTGAAATTGTTTTTACAGACATATGCAGGTCTCCTTTCAGGCAAAAATTCTTCATGCCCTTACTCGTTCTTATACGCTTTTGTCCAGGCAGCCGATCAGGCGCTGTTCAATGTCTTCCGCCATTTCCTGCAGCGGCTTTTGGTCCAGCATGCTGATGAGGGATGTCGGCCGGGGCAGGCCGATTTTCGTTTGGCCTTCTTCTTTATACACAACAATTTTGCAGGGCAGGAAGTATCCTGCAAGTTTAGTTTCCTTCAGTACCCGCTCTGCTTCTTTCGGATTGCAAACCTCAAGGACGATGAACTCTTCATCCAGATGGCATCCTTTTTCCTCGAGCTTTTCCTTGATATCAAATGTCCATAGAACTCCAAATTTCTCCTCTTTCAGATTGTTCTCCAATGCAGTGAACGCTTCCTGTATGGATTTGCGGGTGGTGACGGTGTAATGAAAATTCATCTGACTTCATTCCTTTCTTTTAATAAAACTTTAGATTGGCTTGTATTTGCCTATGCTAGAATACTAGTAGGGGTATTAAACTATGCCCTTATTCGGCCCGGCAGTAAACTTCTTATTTTTTTTCGGGACAAAAGGACCCTTTTAACGAAAACTTAACAGAGAGCATGGATACTGTAAGAAAGGAGTGAAAGAGTATGGCTGATATTGGTATATGGTTCGCTTTGACTGCGGGGATATTATCGTTTTTTTCTCCCTGTGTGTTTCCGCTTCTGCCCGCTTATGTCACACATTTGACTGGCGGGACAATTGAGAATGCGAAACTGCAGGTCGAGCGCAGCAAGCTTTTCGTCCGATCTTCCGGATTTATTATTGGCTTCAGCCTGATATTTATTACATTGGGGGCGTCTGCCAGCCTGCTGGGACAGGTGCTGGCTGATTACCGGAGTTATGTCATGCAGGCGGCCGGCCTTCTGATCATCATTTTTGGATTGCAGATGGCGGGAATAATAAAACTCAAGCTGCTGATGAAGGAGAAGAAAGTGCAGTCGGACCGAAAGCCAAAAGGGCTCTTCAGTTCTATCTTATTGGGAATGGCCTTTGCCAGCGGATGGTCCCCTTGTGTCGGACTCGCCCTATCATCGATCCTGCTTCTGGCAAGTTCCCATGATACGCTCATCCAGGGGGTCTACCTGCTGACCGCGTACTCTATAGGAATGGCAGTACCTTTCCTGCTCATTTCCATCCTCGTTTCTTATTCACTGAAAAGCATCAGAAAGATCAACAAGCATTTATCAAAGCTGGCCGTCATTAATGGCGTCATCATGATCGCTCTCGGGCTGTTCATTTTAACAGGGCAGATGCAAAAAATCAGTGCCTGGCTTTCCGCCTACAGTTTATTTGAATTCTAGAAATGGGGTAGCACATGGATAACAGCTATTTAATCGGCAAAACCGTACTGGTTGTAGAAGATGATCCGAAAATCCGGAATCTGGTGAAAATCTATCTGGCCAAAGAAGGCTATGAAGTACTGGAAGCAGAAACCGGGGCAGAGGCGAAGGACAAGATCCTGCAATATGACCCCTGTCTACTGATTCTCGACCTCATGCTGCCCCTGGTGAGCGGGGAAGAGCTTTGCAGATGGGTAAGGGCCGACCAGAAAAGCATGGTCCCGATCATCATGCTGACGGCAAAAGCATCCGAGAAACAGCGGATAGCAGGTTTCAAGCTTGGGGCGGATGACTATGTGGTAAAACCGTTCAGCCCGGCAGAGCTGATGGTCAGGATTGAGGCGGTGCTGCGCCGGACAGCAAGCCGGTGCGGAAAGCTCAGCTTCGCCGGCCTGACCATCAAGCCTGTAAAAGGAGAAGCCCGCTTTAACGGCGTACCGCTTGAACTGACCAATTTTGAATTCAAATTGCTTCATATGTTCATGAAGCATCCTGAACAAATCCTTTCCCGTGAGCAAATCCTGAACTTCATCTATGAACATCAGGAAAAAGCGGTAACCGAAAGGACAATCGATGTCCACATCAAGCATCTGCGCGAAAAAATCAAAGAGAAGACACCGAACGAATATATCCACACAGTCAGGGGGATGGGATACAAATTTGAAGCATATTAAAAAATACGCCCAGCTCCTGATGTCCAAGCTGATTGCCGTCAACAGCCTTGTCATCGTCATCGTCATCCTGATCGCCGGCCTGTCCGTGAACAATTATGCCTGCTATCTGGTCAATGCGAA
This sequence comes from Cytobacillus sp. T106, assembly GCF_040492155.1. Lineage (NCBI taxonomy): Bacteria > Bacillati > Bacillota > Bacilli > Caryophanales > Bacillaceae > Cytobacillus > Cytobacillus sp. T106. The sequence goes on from NZ_JBEUMK010000017.1 coordinate 31,328, forward strand.
GGAAATGGAAGGCCAGGAATTCGTCCGGACATTGGGGAGGTTTCTCATTGCTGCCAGCATCATCGCTTTCCTCTTCGCGGGCCTTGTCCATTATCTTTCTGTAAGAAGGATCCTGCGGCCCATCCAATCAATATCAGAGGCTGCTGTCGAGATTAATGCCGGGCAGTTCCCTGATAAAATCACCCCCCGGCCTTCAGGGGAAGTCGGCCAGCTTGTGAGTAATTTCAACACGATGGCAGAATCCCTGAAATCAGCCCACCAGCAGCGTGATACCATGCTCAGGGACATTTCCCATGAACTCCGGACCCCCCTGACAAATATCAACGGATACCTGGAAGCACTGCAGGGCCGGGTCATCCAAGGGAATCCGGAATTATTCGGCTCCCTTCTGGAAGAATCGCTCCGCATTACCCGGATCGTCGAACTGATCACCGAACTGGATAGATGGGAACGGGGCAATGTCTTCCTGGAAAAATCATTTGAACCCGTCAGGCTGGATGAGATTCTGTCAGAAACCATTTCTGCCTTCAAGCTGAAATTGGATGCCCGGTTCCATGAAGTCCACATACACCTAGCCCCTTTTGCGATGGATGGCCACAGGGATGGGCTGAAGCAAGTGTTTACCAATATGCTTCAGAATATTGTTGACTATGATACAGGCCACTTGCTTGCGATTGAATCAGAAAGGGTGCAAAACCGCTGTATGATTCGGTTTATCCATCAAGGCGAGTTCATTGATCCCGGCGAAAAAGAGCTGATTTTTCAAAGATTCTACAGACTGGAGTCCTCGCGCACGAAGAAAGCTGAAGGTGCCGGGCTTGGACTGTCAATCAGCCGGAAAATTGCAGAGGCACATGGAGGAGAGATTGGATTGGAGACAGACGGCACTCATCACACCTTCTGGATTGCCTTTCCAGCCGGAAAACGTGACTAACGCTATAGAATCGGGTGAGAAAATTGTCTTACGTTAATATCGGAAGCCTCAGCATGCAGGTGGAATGGCTTTCTGTTGCTGTGGCGCTTATCACAGCATCATTGCTTTTTCGGCTGATCATGAAAAAGAAAACCGGGGATTGGCATTGGAATGCTTTTTTTGCTTATATCGTTGTCTGGAAAGGAAGCTATATCTTCTTCCATTTTGGACTGTTCCTCCAGAATCCCCTTTCTGTCCTATTCTTTAGCGGAGGAATCAAAGGACATACTTTAGGCATCATTACAGTGATTGTCTATCTTTTTTTACAGCTCAAAAAGAACAGCCTGTTTCCTGATTTGCCAATCTTATTCAGTCTCTTCTTTTTTATATACGAGGCATTCATGATCTATTTGGAGGGCGACCCTGTCCATTTATTAGCCCAGATTTTGTTTACCTTAAGCTTCATCATCTATCTGCAGCTCCGGAAACCAGAAGGATACAAAGAGTTCAAACAGGTATTTCTCCTGTTTCAAATGATGCAGATCCTGATCATCAGCATTTTCGGCACCATCATCTCTGTGGACCTGTACAGCTGTGCAGGGATCGCACTTTTTATTCTTTTTTCATATAAGAGGGAGGTTTGCCGCAATTGAAGAAAAATATAATAGCTGCCAGCATCATGGCCATAGCGATTGCCATTGTGCTTGTGAACGTATGGAAGTCCAGCCCGCCTGAAGAGCCGGTCCAAACCAGCACAGAAGAAGAAGAAAGCCCGCCAGCATCATCGGCCCCTGAAGAAGGGGCGGTTCCGCCTGACTTTGAACTGACGACGCTTGCAGGAGAGACCGTCCGGCTTTCCGATTATAAAGGCCAAAAGGTCATATTGAATTTCTGGGCAACCTGGTGCCCGCCATGCAAAGCCGAAATGCCGCATATGCAGAAATTCTACGAAGAAAACAAAGACAAGGACGTTGAAATCCTTGCCGTCAATTTGACCAATGCGGATAACGGCACAAAGGCCATTGAAAGCTTTGTCCAGGAATATGGGCTCACCTTCCCCATTCCCCTTGACCAGGATGGACAGCTCGGCGTGCAGTACCAGGTATTCTCAATCCCTACCAGCTATATCATTGACACCAATGGGGTTGTCAGCAAAAAAATCATCGGGCCGATGGACGAAGAAATGATAAAGAATCTGGTGAAATGAAGCCAGGGGGACAGGTCCCTTGGCCCAAACGGGCCAAGGGACCTGTCCCCCCGGCTCTTTTACACTTTCAATGTCCGCTTCAAAAATTCCCTGGTCCGCTCCTGATCAGGGTTATTGAAGATCTGTTCAGGACTTCCTTCTTCCGCAATGACTCCTTTGTCCATAAAGACGACGCGGTCGGATACTTCTTTAGCGAATTCCATTTCATGGGTAACGATCAGCATCGTTTGACCGGAACCGGCCAGTTCCTTCATGACTTTCAGGACTTCTCCCACCATCTCCGGGTCAAGGGCCGATGTCGGCTCATCGAACAGCATCACATCAGGCTCCATGGACAGTGCCCGCGCAATGGCGACACGCTGCTTTTGCCCGCCTGACAGCTGCCTTGGCTTGGCATTGACATATTGATCCATGCCCACCACTTTCAAATATTTCATGGCGACTTTTTCCGCTTCTTCCTTAGAGCGTTTCAGCACCTTGACCTGGCCAACCACACAATTATTCAGGACATTATGATTATTGAAGAGGTTGAATTGCTGGAACACCATTCCTAAGTTCTGGCGGTAAGCAAAAATATCATGCTTGTCGTCGAGGATGTTCTCGCCATTATAGATAATCTGGCCGCCGCTTGGCTTCTCCAGCAGGTTAATGCAGCGAAGGAGGGTCGATTTCCCTGATCCCGAGGAGCCGATAATCGTGACCACCTCTCCTTTTCTGACTGAAAAATCAATGTCCTTCAATACCAGATTTGTGCCGAAGGATTTGCTTAAGTGCTGAACTTCAATGACTTTTTCCATAGCCGCTCCCCCTTCCCTTACAGATTATTTTCACCTTTGCCCAGCAAATCGAAATTGTCAGGACCGTCTAATTTCCGTTCAAAATAACGCAGGATTCTTGTAACAATGAATGTCATGACAAAATAAATCACGCATGCCACAAAGAATGACTCAAAGTATCTAAAATTATTCCCTGCTACTGATTTGGTCATAAAGTATAGTTCCGATACTGATATAACATTAAGGACAGATGTGTCTTTGATATTGATGACAAAGTGGTTGCCTGTTGCCGGCAAGATATTGCGGATGACCTGCGGGAGCACGACATTCCACATCGTCTGATAATGATTCATCCCGATGGCCTGGGCTGCTTCAAACTGCCCTTTATCAACGGAAACAATTCCTCCTCGGACGATTTCAGCCATATAGGCCCCTGTATTGATGGATACAACAATGATGGCCGCTGCCAGGACATTGATGTCAACGCCGAATGCCAAAGCAGATCCATAATAAATGACCATCGCCTGGACGATCATTGGTGTTCCGCGGAAAAATTCGATATATACTGAAAGGACGAAATTAATCACCTTCAGCAAGATTTTTTTGGGTCCGCGCTCTGGTGCCGGGATGGTCCGGACCACTCCCGCCAATAAGCCAATGCCGGCTCCGATGATAGTTCCGATCAAGGAAATAAGAAGCGTGATCCCAGCTCCCCGAAGGAACATCGGCCAGTTTTCAGAGATGATTCTAACGATCCAATCGAAGCTCATCTTTCTCCCCCTCTATATTCATCATAAAACCGACTGTAAGCTTACAGCCGGCTCTATGCGTTTCTTATTGTGCTGCTGGTTGGTTCTGGATGGCTTCATCCATGATAGTGGTACGCTCTTCTTCTGAAATGCCTTTTAAAATCTCGTTGATTTTCTCTGTGAGTTCACTGCCCTTTTCAAGCCCGACAGCGATTGCTGTATCATCTTCGGAAGTTTCGAATCCTTCCTCAAAATCAACCATCGCAAAATTGTCATTGGCAGCAGAAGCACTGACTGCCTCAGGACGCTCAGACACGTATCCATCAATGATTCCGGATTCCAATGCAACCCTCATCGCAGGGAAATTGTCCATCGCTGTTTCTTTGGACACACCATCGATCTGGTCAATCACGGAATAGTGGAATGTATTCAATTGAGCTGTGATTTTAGCTCCGTTAAAGTCATTGAGGCTAGTCGCGTTTTCGTATTTTCCGCCTTTTTTCACGACCATAACTAGCTGGGAGTTATAGTAGTTCTCAGAGAAATCGATCGTCTCTTTGCGCTCTGCCGTTGGCGACATCCCCGCAATGATGGCATCGATCTTGCCTGACGTCAGCGCCGGCACAAGGCCATCCCATTCTGTCTTAACGATTTCTAATTCCTTGCCAAGCCCGTCAGCGATCTTCTTTGCAATTTCAACATCATAGCCGCCCGCATATTCAGCAGAGCCTTTGATTTTTACACCGCCATTGGAATCATCTTTCTGCGTCCAGTTGAACGGAGCGTAGCCTGCCTCCAGGCCAACCTTGAACGTACCACTTTCCGATGACCCTGAATCTGAACCTGAACTTGTGCTTGATCCGCAGCCGGCCAGCAAAAGGACTGCCGAAAGCATACCCGCTAAAAATAATGAAGCTTTTTTCATGTTTTCTCCCCCTATATTTGTATGATGAGAACAAAATAAAAACGACCTAAGATTAACTTAGGTCGTTATATACATATGCCCATAAGTCCTCTTTTTTTCCCTAAATGAGATAGCACAACTCAATAAGCCGGGAAGCCCATTGAGACAGTCCTGCAGCTCTTAACTGCAGACCCAGCAGGCAATACTGAGATATATGTGCCCGCTTCGGCGATATTTCCTTCTCCCTAGCATCATCGCTTCTCAAGCTCCGCTAAAGACTGTTAAACACCGCGCCTCTACCTCACTGGTAAAGTGAGGTCTTATTTAATTTTCTCTAATAGTCTACAACTATATAAATAATCTGTCAATCCTTCGTCCTGGGCACTATGTCAGGTATGATTTTCCTGGAGGTACCAATTCAAGCAGGTATTATTGCCGCAGATGATAGCTTCCCATTTGCTGGACCGGATGATGTGCTCTATATCAGTCTCTTTGGCCAGAAACAGTGTGATGAAAGAATCTATTACACTCATAAAAGCGTAATCCATCTGCTGATCGGTGATGATCAGCTCCGCATTTGAAAGCCCGAGAATCCCTAAAGGAGCAGCTTCCTTTAACGGCATGGAACCTTCTGTCAACGGGATGGGGCTGGAATAATAAATGCTTTCCGCCTGCTTTGACCCAAGAACATTCAACAGACTCCCCAACAGAAATACAGATGTCTGGTCCTCTGGCGGCAAATAAAGGTCCGGATCCATATAATTATCCAGAGCTTCGGCTAAATCCTTCCGTGCATACTCTTTCCTCAATCCCACAATCGCCGTCTGCAAGGCGAGTGCCAGTTCATCAAGTGAATTCAGCCCGCTGTCCTTCATCACCTTTTGCCATGGTACAGGCTGGCCTTTTTCCAGGGCCTCTTCTCCACTTAAAAAAACGTCCTCTGAATCAGGCTGTGCCGCTGTCCAGCCGGCAGGCATCCTGACAAAGGGATGAAGCAGGATCGCACAGGACTTGAACGGTGCCGGGAGCTGTCCGAGAATTGGGGAACAGTGATCCAGCCATAAGTAATTTAACATAGACTGCCACCTCGCTTTTATTCGTTCACTTATTAAACGAAGGAGCGAGGAAAAGGTAACACAAAATGGTGACAGGCCGGGGGGACAGGTCCCTTGGCCCAAACGGGCCAGAGGACCTGTCCCCCCGGCTCAATTTTTCCTTAGCTGAACCTGGTCAATTCATTATTTACCAGGCTCAGCTTTCCGGCCAGCTGGCCATCGGGGTCCAGTCCCCAGACAGAAATCAGGACTCTGTCACTGGAAGGGAAGAACCTGAGTTCAAATAAATCAAAGTTGGCATAATAGGTTCTTGTGATGGTGGAGCCCGGTGAGCTTTCCGGCGCAAGCGGGTTCAGCTCCAGCACATAGAGATTCTGGGTGTCAGTCAGATAATAGCCCTCGATCCTGACCGTTTCTTCCGTGTCACTGACGTTCTCAATTACAACATACAGCTGGCTAATCGGCCGGCCTGCTGAGGGCAGGTTGGCAATCGGCCCGGTAGTAACGAACGGCACTCCAGGCGGCACCCGCAGGAAAGGAATGAACTCAACCGGGCCCGGCCCTCCGATGTCATCCCCGCCAGGTGTGTTCGGCCCGGCAGGTCCCCAGTAATTGTTTTCCGCATTGACAGTTACAGCAGAGGCGTTGAATAACCCCCACTCTTCATTGCCGCTGAATGTATTTAGCTGAATCACTGGCGGTGTCACTGCAGTAGCCTCGACGAAGATGCCAATTCTGTTTTCTAGAATCTCGTTCCTTGTCACCACTTGTTCTGCCGGGCTTCCGAGCCTCATTCCGGCATCAGTGGCCCCTTTAACGGCATTTTCCGCGATTTCTACCCGGCCTCTTACTTCCGGGCTTGTCGCGATGCCTCTCTTCACATTGGCAGCACCTCCCTCAGGTGCCTCAATTCTATTCCCCCGTACAAGGACATTTGCCGTTTCTCTTTTCACAGCGACCGCAGTACTTTCTTCACTCAGGGCTTGAATATTGTAAACCCGGTTACCCTCAAGGGTTACGTCATTGGCAAGCTGCTGCTGAGAGGTGCCCTCAATAGAAATGCCAATGGCCGGTGCAGAGGCACTCGCATGCCTGATCTCAGAGATTTCATTATCAGCTGCCCGAAGCCTTTCTATCGCACTCGTCCTGATTCCATATGTCCCTTCAATTGCCTGCCGGGCCGGTGTTCCAATTTCCCTGATGATGTTTCCGCGAATCTCCACATCACTCGGCGCAACAGCCTGGTCTATTAATCGGGTCCTGACTCCAACAGCTTCCGCGGAACCGCTGTAAAGCGGATTTGTGATCGTAAAGCCCTCAAGAACCACATTGGCTGCAGAAATCTCCACCACAATATTACGCTCTTCTTCACTGTTTCCATTCAAAAACGTCACTTCAGGCCCTCCACTGGATCTTACTGTCAGCGGTTTATCAATCCTGATAAGTGTCGGACCTGTAATATCTGGTTCCTCATAGGTACCAGGGTTCACAGTAATAATATCTCCAGGCTCAGCTCCATCAATAAAATCCTGAATGCGCTGGCCCGGATTTACGATGAATTCAGTCATAATATTTCATCCTCCTTCCTTATAAAATATGCAAGGAGAGGGGGAGTGCTTGGACAAGGCACTATTAATTGCTTGTCTGTTAAAGAGTGCGACTGTAAAAACGGGTTCTGGTCCGACTGCTATTGCTAGAAAAAGAGACATATCCAGGGATATGCCTCTATTATGTACATCCACTTTCAATCCGTTAAATTTCCATTGCATTTTGCACGTAAAGCAGCTGAACCCCTCAAACTTCTAAAGTGGCGCAGACAGAAAAAGAGCCGGGATCATCCCCGGCTCTCGCCTCATTAATCTAAGTCTTCGATTGAATCAGCTTCCACGTAAGAAGGAACGACAAGTCCTGTTTTCGCGCCTTCAAGGTTTTCACCAAGGCGTTCCATATCGTCGCCATACTGATCAAGATAGTCTTTATGTGTCAGCGGCAGCCAGCCGGAAACGGTCGCATCTGCGTCGCCATTGGCCACAGCTGTAAACATTGGGCCTGCATCCAATTGAACCATTTCCACATTATAGCCGATGCTTTCGAGCACTTTCGCTACTACATTGGTGCTTGCAATCTCAGAATCCCACGCCACATAAGAAAGTGAGATATCTTCCCCGCTTACTTCCTCTGCGCCGTTTGTCCACTCGGCTACTTTATCGCTATTGTCTTTCACCCATGTGTCAGCAGCTTCGGCAGGATCTGTCCCTTCCTGGATTGCAACCATGACTTCACCGATATCATCATTTGTCCAGAAAAATTGGTCAAGCACTTTGTAAGCACTTGGCTGGTCTTCTTCCAGGCCTTTGCGTGTGAAGGTTTCGATTTTCTCTGCTTCACCGTAGATCCCTTTAGGGTCTTCCAGATATTTCAGATCATACTTAGCGAACATCCAGTGCGGCGTCCAGCCAGTTACGATGATAGGCTCTTCATCTTTGATGGCGTTGTCCAGCTCAGCAGCCATAGCAGCCGAAGAAGACTCAACCAGTGTATAGTCTTCCAGATTATCATACTCTTCCAATGCTTTATTGGTTGCCGACATGATTCCGGCACCAGGCTCGATGCCAGTGATTTTGTAATCCACTCCATCACCGATCGTGCTGCCTTCCTCTGAATCTTGAGAATCATTTCCGCAGGCAGCCAATCCGACAGACAATGCAAGGATTGAAGCCAACCCGGCCATACGCAATTTTTTCATTGTGATACTTCCCCCTTAGTTTTTAGTGATTCTTATATTTTGAGAAATCCGGTCAAGCACGATCGCCAGGATGACGATGGCGAGACCAGCTTCAAAACCTGTACCGACTTTCAGCTGGGTCACGGCACGGTACACATCTGCACCCAGTCCCGGCGCACCTACAAGGGATGCGATAACAACCATGGATAGAGCAAGCATGATGCTTTGGTTGATTCCGGCCATGATGGTGTTCATTGCCAATGGCAGCTGAACCTTGAATAACTTCTGGCTTGGCGTTGAGCCAAATGCGTCAGATGCTTCTACAAGATCCTCCGGCACCTGGCGAATTCCGAGATTGGTCAATCGGATCGTTGGCGGCATCGAGAAGATGACGGAAGCAATGATACCTGGTACGACCCCGATCCCAAAGAAAATGATGGCCGGGATCAAATATACAAAGGCCGGCATCGTCTGCATAAAGTCAAGGATCGGCGTAAGGATGCTTTGCGCACGGTCGCTTTGTGAAATCCAGATTCCAATAGGAATTCCTATGATGATCGATATAATGACCGATGCCAGGACAAGGGCAAGCGTATCGATCGTGCCATCCCAATAGCCGAGATTATCAATCAGCAATAAACCTATAGCGGTAAATAATGCTATCGTCCAGCGGCTTACCCACCAGGCCAAGCCTGCAAATATCAAAATCAGCAGCAGTGCCGGTATCGATTCCAATACCATGACAAAGAATTCAACAACTGCTCCGATTCCATCTGTCAGGATGTCAAAGAACGGGCCCAGAATGTCTTTGATCCAGCTGACCGCACTATCTACCCAGCTGGCTAACGGAAGCTTCGGCAAAAATGTCATATGCTTTCCACCTCATTTCCCTGAACATCTGCATTAAGATCAGACTCCAGCCCTGCAAGTGCACCAAGTACAGCGCCCCTTACAATGACTCCCTTGAGCCGTCCTTCCTCATTGATGACAGGCAGCGGAAGTACAGCCGTAGCCACCTGCTCGAACAAGTCTACGAGAAGGGTCTCCGGTTTAATGGAATCGAGATCAGTAATGAGGATCTCTTCTAGGGTCTGCTGGTTCTTGACGGCAGCTGAAGCAGCTTCGATTGTGACGGTGCCGAGGAGCTTCTGCTTGCTGTCAACTACGAACAGATGGGATATCCCTTCATTTTTCATGACCTTCACAGCCACACGCGGACCGCGGTCGATGCGCACCATTTCAGGGCGTTTCATGACATGCTCTGCCGTTAGGACCTTCGAGAGGTCAACATCCTCAACAAACCGCTCCACATATTCATTGGCAGGGTTTGTCATGATTTCTTCAGGCGTACCGATCTGGACGATGTTCCCATCCTTCATCAGAGCAATTCGGTCGCCGATGCGGAGAGCTTCATCAAGATCATGGGTGATGAAAACGATCGTTTTCTCCATCTTTTCCTGCAGTTCAAGCAATTCGTTCTGCATATCTTTGCGGATCAATGGATCGAGCGCACTGAACGCTTCATCCATCAGCAGGATGTCAGGGTCGTTCGCAAGGGCACGGGCCAGGCCGACACGCTGCTGCATACCGCCGCTCAGTTCGCTCGGATAGCTGTTTTCATATCCTTTAAGGCCGACAAGCTCTAATGACTCCATTGCCTTCTGTCTGCATGCGGACTTTTCTGCTCCTTGGATTTCAAGGCCGTATTCAGTATTTTCGAGAACAGTTCGGTGAGGGAATAATGCGAAGCGCTGGAATACCATGCTCAGTTTCTTCCGTCTTACTTCCCGCAGCTCTTGGGGGTTGAGCTTAACGATGTTCTTTCCATCAATATGTACTTCTCCATCGGTTGGGTCGATCAGCCGATTCAGCATCCGGACCAATGTGGATTTTCCGCTCCCGGATAATCCCATAATGACGAATATCTCCCCGGCATACACATCGAAGCTCGCTTTATTGACACCGACAGTCATTCCAGTCTTTTCAAGTATCTCCCGCTTTGATTTCCCCTCATTCAGGAGTCTGACTCCCTGATGGGGCGATTTACCAAAGACTTTCGTAACGTTTTGGACGCTTATTTTCTTTTCAGCCATAAATCCACCTCTAAACTTTGTTTATACATGACGATTTCTGTCGAATCGAACTGTTTTTCCAGCGTACTTAAAAAGTATAAGGGACTTTAGTTGCATACAAAAAACCTATAAATCCATCAAATTCCATCAATAAAGTACGTACAGTTTGAACTGTACGTACTAAATTATCTTATTCTTAGATTTCTTCTGATATGCTCCCTTTTCCTCAACTTGCATTTACTTTACTTTAGTGGGTTCAAACTTTAAAATGAATCAAGATGAATGGATTAGCATAATTATCCTCTCATTTGTGACTAGAATGGTGGTGTATCATGCATAACGAAGAATTGGTCGCACAGGCACGGGAGAGAGTCATTGAATCTGTCGCGAGAAACATGCATTTATACGGAGTTCCCGCCTCTATCGGGCGTATCTATGGAACCCTCTATTTTGAAAATAAACCTATGACATTGGATGAATTGAAGGAAGAGCTCGAAATGAGCAAAACCAGTATGTCCACTGGTGTCAGGACCCTGCTGGAATTAAATATGGTTGAAAAGGTCTGGCGAAAAGGAGAAAGAAAAGATTTATACCAGGTCAAAGGGGATTGGTACCAGAATTTCATCGATCGCTTTTGTACGCAATGGAGAAAAGGAACCCAGATGAACCTGGATGCCTCGCTTAGATCACTTAAGGACCTCGAAGAAGTCCTATCACATACAGAAGATGATGAAACGGTAAAGAAAGCCGAAAACCATCTTCAAAAGATCACTTACGCCATTGAATACTATACCTGGCTCAACAAAGTCATCGATCTTTTTGAATCAAGGGAGATCTTTGAACTGACAAAGTCTGAGGATGAAAAAAAGGAAGAGTAGATGCTCTCCAAAAAGGTGCCTGCCCCCTGATGGGGCAGGCACCTTTTTGGATTAGGGGATCAGCGGCAGGCACTGGCTGGTTCAAGCCCTTTTCTGGAGCTGGATACACAGCTGGCGATAGGCATCTGATTCGTAGTCCATCCCTTTTTCATGGTAGGTTTTCGCCAGCCATTGCAGAGGTCTCGGATCAGCGGGCTTCAGCTCCATTTCCCAGCTGAAGCATTCAACCGCTTTATCCAGCTGGCTCAGTTCAAAATACAGCTCCCCAAGCTGCTGCATATCATCGGGATCTTCATAAAGCTTTTGCATCATATCAATTTTTTCAACTATCGCCAGCTTCTTATTCTTGTCTTTTAATGGCTTCAGCCAATTTTGGATATATGGCAGCTCATGAGTATTCAGCAGCGATATGACAAACTTTTTAAGGAGCTTGTCAGCTTTTTCAGGGAATCTGCTGATATATCGCTTGATGAGGGGATACAGCAGTTCAGGCTGGACAGGCTGAGTGTCCGGCTCCCACTCTTCCAGCATTTCCCCAACGGCATATATCTGAGAATCTTCCAGCTGAAAAGCATTGGTTTTCATCAGTTTGAAAACTTTATCAGCAGCATGGTTTTGTATATATTTTTCTAATAGATCCTTTTGCAATGGAAGGAAGGCAGGCAATTGAAAAGATAAGGACTCTTGAATGTGGAGGGAATCTATTTCTGTATGCTGAGCTAGCAATCTTAAAAGATGGGCATAGCAGTCAGGTGAAGGTGACGCTATGAGTTTTTGTATGGATAAGGCGATGAGGTCCATCCAGCGGGACTCTTTTTCCAGCCGGTCAATAAGCTGCTGGAAGCATACTTCGTCCTCCCTCTGGGAATAGAGTGTTTTTTCTGCAAAGATGGGATCTTTGGCAAACAGTTTCTCAGGCTTTTCACTGTACTGCCAGGCATATTTACTGAAGATCATATCATTGCTATGCGAAACAGCCAGACTCGTTTTTGGGGCAAACTCCATGATCAGGCGGATCATCTGATAGCCTGAAAAATAGTCTCCATTGCGGCGGTATTCATAATAGACGGATTTAATTTCATTGAACAGATCCCTTTTGGGTATCAGTGATTCGAAAAAGGTAAGAATAAATGACTTTTCCTGGGGGGTGTATTGCCTTTCCAGCTTTTTTAGCAGCTGCTTAAAGCTGATGCATTGGCAAGGTTGATTAGAAGAAAGCAGTATTTTGATAAGCGGGTGGGGACTTTCGAAGACTATGCCTTTTTTAAAGGCGTGCTCAATGTAAGAATGGCGGCGGAGTTTCGTGGTTTTCACCGCTGTCAGGAAATGATATTTATAAAAGATAAGATAATAAACTTCATTCTTTTCACTGAACGCTTCAATTATCTGACCTTGCAGATAGAATGCTGCCCGCTCCGCTTTTAGACTGATCTGTTTTTTATGATCATAAAGCAAGAATTGATCCTGTCTCATTTCAAATCCCCCCTTATTTCTGCTGTAAACAATAACTGATCTGTATAAAATAACCCTCTATCAGTATTTTAGCATACGGAAGCGCCACACCCTAACTTCGGGTTCTGGCATACAAGTTTCTTCTCCCAAGGCTGGAGTCACATTGCCAGGTGCCCGCTGCCATTTTCCGGGCCGCATCTGATGATTGGTCATTGCATAGATGCTAAGTGCTGCTTGGAAGCAAAATAAAAAACCTGCAGTGCAGGCCTATTTTTCCAGACGGAAGTCTTTCTTTCCTTCATCTATAAATTCCGGTTTTTGAAACACACTATTGCCGTCCTGCCGGCTTTTCTTTTGATATTCACTGAATCCGGAGATCTCTTTTTCTTCCCAGATCCAACGTGCTTTCTTTTCCCCGCCGCTAACATAATACATATTATGGTTGATGCTGTTGCCTTCACTTTTCCTGAAAGGGCTGCTGATCAAAAGTCCCGATTCACCCGCAACCATGATATTATTCTTGATTGTATTATGTTTAGTATTGTATTGAATGAGCACTTGCCCGCCGTCCTGATATTCCCTGTCATTCTTATACAGTACATTATCAGTAATGCTGGATTCAACCGTATTGCCTCTTTCCTCGTCATACCCGCCTATGGCAATGCCGGCACTTCTATTTTCAAAGATTATATTTTTGCGGATACTTATCCCGCTTGTCGACTTCCCTTTATGTTCACTGGCTGCTTCGATGCCGATATCATTCTGATAGACCCGGTTCTCCTCAATTGTTATATCCTTTCCTCCATCCACATAAATGCCGCCGGCTGTGTAATGGGGGCCATATGCAGGGTTGCCGTAGCTCGATATCCCGCAGACGGTATTATGGCTGACAAGTCCATTCCTGGCCTGGTCATAAGCCTCCCGGGGCGATGTTCCTTCATATCCGATCATATCAATTCCGATGTTATTACTCTGCCTGACGATATTTTTGGTCACTTTAAAATGGCTCACATTCCCGTTTAATACAATTGCTTCACTCCAGCCAAGCTTTAAGTCCTCTACGAGGTTCCCCGTGATCTCTATATCTTCAACTGCTTCCGGCGCCTTTGTTCCATAGACTGCAATCCCGTGGGCATTGCCGTTTTCATGTAGCGTCTCAATATGGTGAACATGATTCCGCAAAATCCGGATACCCTTTCCGCTGCCGCTGACAGAGATGCCGATCGGCACCAAATCTTCTTCCGCTGTTTTATAGTTTCTGACTTCAAACCCGTCAATCGTAATATAACTTTTATTATGGATGGATATCAGACCTTGGTTGTCCCCGTTTGCCTTAAGGCTTGTTCCATCCAATACTGCTTTCTCTTTTTTATATGACTTAATCATAATAGGCGCATTCTTGGATCCGGATTCCCTGATAACAACCTGCTCCTTATAAATACCTTCTCTAACATAAACGACAGTTCCCGGCTCTGCTGAATCAGCTGCCTTTTGTATGTTTTTTAAAGGCTTTTGCTTGCTTCCCGAATTTTTGTCGCTGCCGTCCGGCGACACATATAGAACTTTTTTCGGGGAAGTCCCTGTCTCCATTTCATTGATGAACATTACGATGGCAAAAAAAACCAGGATCAGCACCAGCCCTGCAATCCACTTATTCAATACTATTTCACTCCCGTCAGCTTCACTCCAGCCAGTCCCTTTTTAAGAAGAGGCATGGCAGCCTAGAAAATCAGCCTATTGCTATTTTCATCCTGCTTCATAATATCGGCAAAAACCTCATCCATTTCAATAGAAATTAAGCATAAACCGCCGGCTGCCGCTTTATGCAGCCCTTCATCATAACTAGAAGCCCAACAGCGCATGCTATGGGTGCAAGCTGCCTTTTGAAAAATCCTAAAAGCACAGCAAAGTCACAGGATCCTGAATCAACTGTGCCTGCTATACAATGTTCCTCCCAGTTTTCTGAATTCTAAATATTCTATTGACATCATCATCCATACCATATAAATTAATGATAGTGATAATTATTATCAATTACGTTCAGAGAAGGAAGGAAAAACAAGATGAATGCCAAACGAAGATTTTCTATTTTTACAACATTCCTGATCGCTTTGCTGACTTTTGCATTAGCTGGCTGTTCAGATGATCAATCAAATGGAAACTCAGAATCTGCCGGGAATTCCAACACAGATAAGGCTGAATCCGAAGAAGCTTCTGCTGAGTATCCAATCGTAATCAAACATGCTTTTGGCGAAACTACTATAGAAGAAAAACCTGAGCGCGTTGCTACGATTGCATGGTCGAACCATGACGTCGCTCTTGCTCTAGGCGTGGTGCCTGTAGGCTTCTCTGCTGCAAACTATGGTGTTCAGGATGACAGCGGGATGCTGCCTTGGACAGCGGATGCACTGAAAGAACTTGATGCCGATACCCCTGTTATTTTTCAGGATACTGACGGCCTTGATTTCGAAGCCATTGCTGATGTAAGCCCGGATGTGATCCTTGCCGCATACTCAGGCATCACTCAGGAAGAATATGATACACTAAGCGAAATTGCCCCAGTTGTTGCCTATCAGACAAGCCCTTGGGTGGCCTCATGGCGCGAGCAAGTAACCTATAATTCAATGGGCTTGGGCATGGAAGAAGAAGGCAAGCAGCTGATTGCCGATACAGAAAAACTGATTGCAGATAAAGTGAGCGAACATCCGGAGGTCAAAGGGAAGAAGGCTGCATTCGTAAGCTTTGATGCTTCTGATTTGTCCAAGTTTTATATCTACTCTCCAGCAGATCCGCGCGGTGCATTCCTTTCTGAGCTGGAGATGGAATATCCTGAAAGTCTCACAAGCCAAATGACTGATCCAAACAGCTTCTATATCGAAGTAAGTGCTGAAAATGCAGATATGCTGAACGATGCTGAAATTATCGTATCTTATGGAAATGATGAAACTCTTGCAGCCCTGCAGGCTGATCCTATCCTTGGAAAAATCCCTGCAGTAGAAAGAGGCTCTGTTGTCATCATCGGAGATAACACTCCGCTTGCAGCAGCAGGTACACCGAGCCCGCTCTCGATTGAATATTCCATTGACGAGTATCTGACATTGCTTTCAGAAGCTGCAGGCAAAGTTCAGTAAAATGAATCATACTTCCGTTTCAGAAAATAAGCAGCTGCATCTGCCGAAGCATTTCATCATGGTGCTGGTCCTTTCTATGGTCCTGCTCGGCTTATGCGTATTGGCTTCACTTGCTTTTGGATCCCGCATTGTGGGATGGAATGATCTGATGGACGGCTTATTCCATCCGGAAGCAGAGAGCCATGGAGCAAATGTGGTGCGCCAAAGAATTGCCAGGACTGTATTCAGCTTAATGTGCGGAGCGGCATTAGGAGTTTCCGGTGCCCTCATGCAGTCGGTCACCCGCAATCCAATTGCAGACCCAAGCATATTGGGAGTCAACACAGGGGCAGCCTTATTCGTTGTCTGCGGAATTTCCTTTTTGGATATAGGCAGTGCTGGCCAGTATATCTGGCTTGCATTGGCTGGTGCATTCATAACTGCCATTTTTGTATTCGGAATTGGTTCAATGGGGAGTGGCGGTGCCACGCCCCTTAAGCTCGTTTTAGCGGGTGCTGCCACAAGTGCTGCGTTATCATCCCTTGTGATGGCGGTTATGATTCCCCGCTCCAACGTGATGGATCAGTTCAGATTCTGGCAGGTGGGCAGTGTTGGGGCAGGAAATTGGAACTCTGTCTCCATTTTCATACCCTTTCTTATTATTGGACTGCTGATTGCCGTCTTTACAGCTCCAGGACTGAATGCACTGGCACTAGGTGATGAAGCCGCCAAGGGGCTGGGAGTCCGGACAGGAACCCTCAGGCTTTCCGCTGCCTTTGGCGGCGTCCTTTTATGCGGCGCGGCGACAGCGCTGGCAGGCCCCATCGGCTTTATCGGCCTGTTGGCCACACACCTGATCCGGCTCGTCATCGGCCCGGATCTGCGGTTTGTCATCCCGATGTCTGCTCTTTCAGGCGCAGCCATCTTAACCATAGCAGATGTGTGCGGCCGGGTACTGGGAAGTCCGGGAGAGCTTGAAGTCGGTGTTGTTACAGCCTTTATCGGGGCTCCTATATTGATCTTAATTACTATGAAAGCGAAAATGCGTGCGTTATGATGAATGAATCCATGAATCTTATTATGATGGGCAGACTAAAGAGACGACGCCGGTTTGTCCTTGTCACTTCGCTTCTTGCCATGATCGCCTTCTCCCTCTGCGGGACCATGCTTATGCTGGGAAACACGATTTATCCTGTTTCAGATGTCATCAGCGTGCTGATGGGCGAAAAAGTAAAAGGCGCTTCATTTGCAGTGGGCACCATACGCTTCCCGAGAATGATTGCAGGTGTTTTTACAGGGTTTGCTTTTGGCGCTGCGGGACATGTCTTCCAAACGATGCTCCGCAATCCCCTGGCAAACCCGAATGTGATCGGCATAACAGCCGGATCCAGCGCCGCTGCGGTTTTTTGCATTACCGTCCTCCACGCGAGCGATACCTTAGTTTCCATCGCATCCATTATCGGCGGGCTTACTGCAGTGGCTGTTATTTTTCTATTATCAAAAGGTTCTTCTTTCTCAATAGGCAGATTAATCCTGATCGGGATCGGCATCCAGGCCATGCTTGATGCTGCCGTATCCTACTTATTGCTGATTGGCCAGCAGAATGACCTCCCTGCTGCCATGAGATGGCTGACCGGGAGCCTGAACGGGGCGAAAATGGAAGATCTTTATCCGCTCATGATTACAGTCCTGATCTTTGCCCCCATCATCATGATGCTCGGGAAAAGGCTGGATATGCTGGAACTTGGGGAACAGGCAGCCACCTCACTCGGGGTAGATACCAATAAGACGCGATTGATGCTCATCATCAGTTCAGTGCTGATCATTGCATTAGCTACCGCGGCCACAGGACCGATCGCATTCATCGCGTTCCTTTCCGGGCCCATTGCCAAGAGGCTGGTGGGGGTTGGATTCTCTAGCATCGTCCCGGCAGGCCTTGTCGGCATCATTTTAGTACTGGCAGGAGACCTTATCGGACAGTTCGCATTCGATGCTAGATATCCTGTAGGTGTGATCACAGGCATTATCGGTGCCCCATATTTGATCTACCTGCTGATCCGAATGAATCGAAAGGGTGATTTATAATGAAACCGACACATGATTTCCGGGCTGAAGGAGTCACTGCCGGATATGATCAGAAAACCATCCTGCATGATATAAGCATCAGCATTCCCAGCAGCCAAATAAGCATCATCATCGGTGCCAACGGCTGCGGTAAATCGACCCTGCTCAAAACAATGGCAAGGCTGATCAAACCTGATTCCGGGCAGGTTACCCTGGGAGGTAAGCCCATTCATAAAATTCCGCCAAAACAGCTGGCCCGGGTCCTCGGGCTTCTTCCTCAAACACCGATTGTTCCTGAGGGAATAACGGTTGCAGACCTGGTTGGACGCGGAAGATTCCCGCACCAGTCTTTTCTGAAAGGCTGGACTAAGAAGGATTATGAAGCTGTTGCTGAAGCAATGGAGCTGATGAAGATCACTGAATTTGCCGACCGCCATATCGATGAACTCTCAGGCGGCCAAAGACAGCGTGTCTGGATTGCCATGGCGCTGGCACAGCAGACTGACATCCTGTTCCTGGATGAGCCGACAACCTACTTGGATATCACCTACCAGGTCGAGATCCTCGACCTGCTGACAGACCTTAACCGGAAGCACGGAACGACAATCGTCATGGTCCTTCATGATATCAACCTGTCTGCCCGTTATGCAGACCATATTTTTGCTCTCGATAAAGGAAAGCTTGTGGCAGAGGGAGCGCCATCAGAGGTTATTACAAGCAAATTGATCGAAGATATTTTCGGCCTTCACTGTACGGTTGTAGAAGACCCTGTTGCAGGATGCCCATCTGTAGTGCCTATAGGGCGCCATCATGTAAAAAGGGAATTTTCCCTGGCTTAAATACGGCTTTGTTCAAGCAGAAAAAGGAAAGAGGCAAGCCCAATGCGGCTTGCCTCTTTCCTTTTGAATGGGTTCAGAACCCACTCTATCACTCTTTCATTTACGCACTTTTTTCAGCATTCAGTTTATTTTCCCCGATTTTCTCGATTTCTTCCAGGCTGCGCCCGCGGGTTTCAGGGACGCATGTCCGGATAAATACTACCCCGAGGATACAAATGATGCCGAAGATGGCAAACACAGCTTCCTGGGCCATATTAGCGGTCATGATCGGGAATAGAAGCCCAACCAGGAAAGAACCGATCCAGTTGAAGGATGAAGCCAGTCCGGAAGCACGCCCGCGGATGGCAAGCGGGAAGATTTCCCCGACGATGACCCAAGTTAAAGGGGCCCATGTGAATGAATATAACGCTACATAGATACTCAAGAAAACAACCATCATCATCGGATCTGCATTAGGAAGCAGGACATTCAAAACAGCCGGCAATATAAATGAGAGCCCCATGATGGTTCCGCCTGCTGTCAGTAAGGTGCGGCGATTGAATTTGTCGGCAATCAGCAGGAATACCAATGAACCCAGAACAAGGATGACCCCTTGGATGATCGGCCACATCAATGCAGAGCTGGCTGCGTGCCCTGTAGCGTTTTCCACAATTAAAGGTATGTAATAAAAAATGGCATTAGCACCCTGGAATTGCTGGAAAGCAGCCACACCCACACCGGCAATCAATAAATACCGGTATTTATTGCTGAAAAGTGTGCCCCATGATGCTTTTTGGCTGGCCTTTCTTTCCTCTTTGGCCGCGTCCTGAATATGCTTGATTTCAGTATCAATCTCTTGTTTATTAACCCGGATATAGCTCAGCACCCTGCGGGCTTCATCCAGCTTATTATTCTTGATTAAAAAACGCGGTGATTCTGGAAGCTTTAACATTCCGAAAAATAGGATGACAGCCGGGATGGCAGCTAAGCCAAGCATTAACCGCCAGGCCATTGTTTCCGGCAGATCCTTCAGCAGGTAATCTACTATATACGAAAGCAGCATTCCAGATACGATCATCGTTTGATTGATTCCTGACAATCGTCCGCGCAGGCGTGCCGGGGCCATTTCTGACATATAGGCCGGGACCAGTGCGGAAGCAGCACCAACTGCCAGGCCCAATAATACCCGGGCAACAATCAAAAAGAGAATCCCATCATGCGGGGCGATTCCTGATAAGATGGAGCCAGCCACAAAAATTACAGCCGATATCAGGATCATTTTGCGCCGTCCTAAGCGGTCGGAAAGCTGTCCGGCCAGCGCACCCCCAAAAATAGCTCCTAACATGACTGAAGAAGTAATCCAGCCTATAGCGCCAGCTTCATTCTGAAGGTTCCAATCACTTTGCAGAAAAGGCAGTGCTCCTGTCATGACACCGATATCATAACCAAAGAGAATGCCGGCAAATGCTCCAAAAAAGTAAATGAAGCCGCTTGAGATTTTCTTTTCATTCCCCATTCCAGTTCCTCCTCAAGGTTGTCTCTCACTGTTGAAAATACGAATGGCAACTAGACCAAGTGCAAGGCTCAGAAACATTTTCCCATGCATTATGCAACGTCCTTTATATATTTAAATGCTTGTCCGAAAGCATGATTACGCTTACATTAAAGGCCAGAGACTCATGCGTGATCGGCATCTGTGCCTCATGTTCTTATATATGCTTGATTGTAACTCCCGGGAGGCAGCCTCCCAGGAGAACAAATATATTATTTGATTACGACATAGTCTAAATCAACAAGTTTGGCATAAGAGATAATTTGGTCTGCTGTCAGATTCAAAGAAACAACCGTATGGTGGCCTCCGCCATTTTCAAGCCATGCTTTTACCCCATCCTGGAAGTTTGGCTTCACTTCCCAAAGTACACGGGCAACAGGAAGATTCGGTGCAGGCACTTCCGGCTCGAATGCAGTAACTTCGTTAATCAGGAGCTTAAAATGAGTCCCGAAATCTGCCATTGAAACGACCACACCGTCCCCGGCTTTTCCGTCAAATACCAAACGGGCAGGATCTTCACGATCACCGATGCCCAATGGTGATACGACAATCTTAGGCTTGCTGCTGGCGAGGGAAGGATCTACTTCAAGCATATGCGATTGAAGGATCGATTCCCGGCCGGCTGCCAGCTCATAGGTGTAATCTTCCATAAAACCTGTTGACTGGTTGCGGCTCATGACTTTCAGCAGGCGGTCAAGTGCAGCCGTCTTCCAGTCCCCTTCACCCGCAAAGCCATATCCCTGCGCCATCAAACGCTGAACGGCGAGGCCGGGGAGCTGTTTCATCCCATGTAAATCCTCGAAGTTAGAGGTAAAGGCAGTATAGCCGCCTTCATCAAGGAAGCGCTTAATTGCGATTTCATAGCTTGCTTGCACTTTTACGCTTTTCTCCCAATCTTCCTTGCTATAGCTGCCATAATCAAACTCATATCGGTCCGCGTATTCTTCCATTAAAGCCTGGATCTCTTCGTCCTTAACTTCATTTACATATTGGACTAAATCTCCGATGCCAAAATAATCAACAGTCCATCCAAACTGGATTTGGGCTTCAATCTTGTCCCCTTCAGTTACAGCAACATTGCGCATATTGTCGCCAAAGCGGGCAACCTTGATATGAAAGCTTTCGTTATAAGCAGCCGCCACATCCATCCAATCGGCAATCTGCTGCTGCACCTCAGGGCGCTCCCAGTACCCTGTAACAATTTTGTTTTGCTTCTTCAGCCGGGCATTGATAAACCCATATTCACGATCACCGTGTGCAGATTGATTCAGGTTCATAAAGTCCATATCAATCGTATCCCAAGGAATGCTTTCATTGAATTGCGTTGCCAGATGAAGCAATGGCTTCTGCAGCAATTTCGTGCCGCGGATCCACATTTTTGCTGGTGAGAATGTATGCATCCAGGTAATGACACCGGCTACTTCGTCTCGGTAATTCACTTCTTTCATGATGCTTGTGATTTTATCTGCGCTGACGGCCAAGTCCTGCAACACAAGCAGGTATGGGAGGACACCGCTTTCATTCAATGCATCGGCCATTTTCTGTGCGTTAGCCCTGACTTCTGCCAGCGCTTCTTCTCCATATAGATGCTGTGAACCTACAACAAACCAAAATTCTTTGTTCCCTGCTGTTAGCATAATCATCCTCTTTTCTTCTTTTAATAGATTGATAGAACTCTATTTTTGGCCATAATAAGCATTCTTGCCGTGCTTCCGGAGATAATGCTTATCTAATATCCTCTGCGGCAATGCCTCTGCAAAGTGATTTAACTCCCGGGTAAATAAATTCATTTTTGCCACTTCGTCGAGCACTACACTATTCAATACGGCTGCTTTTGCATCCTTGCCCCATGTAAACGGGCCGTGCCCATGTAGCAGGACGCCAGGGACTGCTAAAATATCCAAACCGCGCTCTTGGAATGTTTCAATGATTACTTTGCCTGTTTCAGCTTCATATCCCCGGTCGATCTCCTCTTGCGTCAAATGGCGGGCACATGGCACGGAACCATAGAATGTGTCGGCATGAGTAGTTCCCATCGCCGGCACATCCAGGCCGGCCTGTGCCCAGATTGTCGCCCAGGTGGAATGGGTGTGCACAATGCCGCCGATCTCCCCATAATGTTTATATAATACGGCATGAGTCGCTGTGTCTGATGAAGGCCGCAGCTCTCCTTCAACAACATTGCCGTTTAAATCCAGGATTACCATGTCACTAGGCTTCATCGTTTCATAATCAACGCCGCTGGGCTTGATGGCAAACAAGCCCGTTTCGCGGTCTATAGCACTGGCATTTCCCCAAGTATGCTTCACAAGCCCATATTTAGGCAGGTCCAGATTTGCTTGATATACCTCTTCTTTCAATTTTTCCAGCATAGCTATGCCTCCCTTAAAGAACCAGATGATCTATAGCGGCCTGCTCAATCATCAGCCCTTTTTTATATCGTTCAAGAAATTCTTCGAACCCTTTTACATCTAATTGGTCAGGATAGATTTCATGTCTCTCAACCTCTTTAAAGACTCTATTATCAAGAAAATCTTCTAAGCTTTCTTCTCCGCCCCTATTCATCATATAAGAAGCAAGGATCGCCATCCCCCATGCACCGCCTTCTCCGGCTGTGGCTGTGACTGATACCGGCGTGTTCATGGCAGCTGCTGCCATTTTTTGCCCGACAAGAGGTGTCTTGAACAGACCGCCATGAGCCAGAATACTATCGATTACGATATGTTCCTTCCGGGTCAGGATATCCATCCCCATTTTCAGCGCACAAAAAGCGGAAAACAAATGCGTCCTCATGAAGTTTGCCAGATTGAAAGTGCTCTCCGGAGAGCGGACAAATAATGGCCTTCCTTGTTCCAGCCCTGTGATATTTTCACCTGAATAGTAGCCATAGCTTAGCAGGCCGCCGCCATCCGCATCTGCCTCTAATGCTTTGTTCAGCATCACTTCAAACAATTTATCTTTATCTGCTTTGTGCCCCATAGCCTCGGAGAATTCACTGAACAGCCCCATCCAGGCATTAAGATCACTGGAGCAATTATTCGCATGAACCATTCCAACAGGGCTGCCGCTTGGGGTTGTGACCAGATCGATTTCCGGATATACCTTTGAAAGTTCTTTTTCTAATACAATCATGGCAAACACGGAAGTTCCCACCGAAACATTCCCGGTGCGTTTCCTCACACTATTGGTCGCGACCATCCCTGTTCCGGCATCGCCTTCCGGGGGACAAACAGGAATACCAGGCTGCAGATTTTGTGATCGGTCGAGAATTTTTGCTCCAATTTCAGTCAGCTGGCCAGCCTGTTCGCCTGCACCCAATACTTTGGGAAGTATGTCCTTCAGTTTCCAGAAGCCTTTGTCCGCAATCAACTCGTCAAACTGCTTTGCCATGGTTTCATTGTAATCCTGCCTGGATTCATCAATTGGGAAGATGCCAGATGCATCCCCGATGCCGATTGCTTTTTCACCAGTAAGCAGCCAATGGATGTATCCAGCCAGAGTGGTCATATAATCGATGCGGTTCAAATGTTTCTCGTCATTCAATATGGCTTGATAAAGATGGGCGATACTCCACCGCTCAGGGATATTGAACTGAAAAATATCGGTCAATTCTTTTGCTGCAGCACCGGTAGTCGAGTTGCGCCAGGTCCGGAATGGGACGAGCAGCTCCCCTGTTTTATCAAAAGCCATATATCCGTGCATCATAGCCGAAAATCCAATTGATCCGATTTTGCGGATGGTGAGGCCGTAATTCCGTTCAACATCCAGCTTCATTTCACTGTAAGCTGCTTGCAGGCCAGTGATGATATCGACTAAGTTGTACGTCCAATATCCATCCTCTAGGCAGTTTTCCCATTCATAACTTCCTGAAGCAATGGTCTCGAAGCTGCCATCAATAAGCACAGCTTTAATGCGTGTGGATCCTAATTCAATTCCAAGTGAAGTGGTCCCCTCAGCAATCGCTTGTACGATTTTTGAATGATTCATGGTCATATTCCCCTTCCCGGGCAGCTTATATATATAAGGAAGTGCTTTATTCTTCTGCCGCACTTCTTTGACAGCGATTTCAAAAATGGCAATCAGTAAGGAAGCGCTTTAATTCGTCTACAAACCCAGTATAATTTTTTGTACGTACATTTGTCAATTATCAAAGCGATTAATACATACAAATTATTTAAGATTCTTGCCTGCAGAAGTGCTGTGCTTATTTTCATTCATCAGAAAGCATGCTAAGATATGTCCATATACAACTCTTCGGCGGCAATGAATTTGTATGTGACCAGCCAGGAAAGAAGTGAAATACTATGAAACCAAAATATCAGGTAATCCTTGATGATATTAAAGATAAAATTCTCTCCGGAGAGTATCGTGTAGGAGAACAGATTCCTACAGAATCAGCTCTCCAGGAAAAATACACCGTCAGCAGGCATACGATACGGAAGGCCATATTGGAGCTGTCAAACGAGGGGTACCTGCGGAGTGAAAAAGGCTCCGGCACCTATGTCAGCAGCCAATTCCAGTCAAAATCGAACCGCAATCATAATAAAACAATCGGCGTTATTACTACCTATATTTCTGACTATATTTTTCCTTCCATCATCCGCGGCATTGAGAAAAGATTGAAGGAGGATAATTACTCGCTTTTGCTGGCCAGTACCAATAATGATGTCGAGCAAGAGAAAAAAGCATTGGAAATGATGCTTTCATACGGAGTGGATGGCCTCATCATTGAACCTACAAAAAGCAATCAATATAACCCCAATATTGCCTACTATCTGTTGTTCAAGGAGCAGGACGTCCCTTTTATCATGATCAATGCTTATTACGAAGAATTAGAAGTCCCCTTCCTTTCCCTTAATGATGTAGAATCCAGCTATCTTGCGGCAAAAGAATTAATATCAAAGGGCCATACACAAATCGGGATTATATCAAAAATGGATGATCTGCAGGGGAAATATCGGATGAAGGGGTATATAAAGGCGCTTCAAGAAGCAAAGATACGATTCCGGCCGGAGCATGTTCTTACGTTTACAACAGAGACAAAGCTGGATTTATACTCAAATTTAAAAACCTTCCTGGACGAAAATAGAGATATTTTATCAGCAGTTGTATGCTATAACGATGAAGTAGGATTAGAAGTGGCAAATGTGTGCAGACAACTTTCCATTTCCATTCCAGATGAGCTGTCCATCATCGGCCAGGATAATTCCTATATCGCCCAAAATGCGAATATTAAACTGACAACCTTGACGCATCCACAAGAACAGATGGGGCGGGATGCAGCGGATTGGGTGATCAAGAAATTACAGGGGAAAAAAGATTTGCCAAACGAAACCTATTATCAGCCTGTGCTGATTGAAGGGGAAACAGTCGAAGAATTGAAGTAAGCCGTTCTGCCCCGTGATATAAGCACTTAATCAAAAAGGGCCAGACCCATCTTTGGATAAGATGGGTCTGGCCCTTTTTATTTTCTATTTAAAATTCTTCCTTTTCAATTGGATGTGAGGCCTCATAAATCAGTATATCCAGCTCTTCTGTGTAAGCTGCTGCCTGTTCCTCTGACCAGCTGAATTCTTTTTTCATGAACATGATCACAGCATCCTTATGTTCCCGGACCCACCCGATGTCAAAGAAGAGGGCCCCTGTCCTTCTGATGAAGAAGTCGACAGGCTTGTAGGCCATTTCGTAGTCAATGCTGTATCTTAAGCCCGCGTAGACGACTGGATCAAGATTTTCTGCCAAAGCCTTTTCTTTGCCGTTTTTATAGATTTCAAAGACGATGTCCACGTTGGAGCCATAGCGCTGAACAAGCTTCCTTGCTGCTTCTTCGGTCAAGCCCAGCTCTTTTCCTTCGCTCACTTTGTTTGTCATAAATGACTTAAATCCTTCAGAACCGCCCACATCGCCGCCGGATATTGGCAGGTGCATCGTGGCTGTTTTAGGATAGTCTGCTTCATCTTCCTCACCCAGCTGCTTTGCCACTAGATCGACGATGCTTTCCGCCATTTTCCGGTAGCCTGTCAGTTTGCCGCCGGCGATGGAAATGAATCCGGAATGCGACACAAAGATTTCGTCCTTGCGCGAGATTTCAGAAGGTGATTTCCCGTCTTCATGAATCAGCGGCCTTAGTCCGGACCAGCTTGATTCCACATCATCGGCCGTGATCTTCACATCAGGGAACATGAAGTCAATCGCACCAAGGACATAATCCCGGTCTGCCACCGTCATTCTTGGATGGGCAATATTCCCTTTGTAGACCGTATCTGTGGTGCCTACATAAGTCTTGCCTTCACGCGGGATGGCAAAGACCATGCGGCCGTCAGGCGTGTCAAAGTACACGGCCTGTTTCAGCGGAAATCTTTTGCCGTCGAATACAAGATGGATCCCCTTCGTCAGCTGCAGCGATTTGCCTTTTTTGCTATGGTCAATTTCCCTCAGTGTGTCTACCCATGGGCCTGCTGCATTGACGATTTTCTTTGCCCGGATTTCCTGTACCGTTCCATCGGTCAGATCTTTCGCTTCCACACCTGCCACTGCACTGTTTTCATAGACAAGATCAGTGACTTTCATATAATTGAGTGCAAGCGCCCCTTTTTCAACCGCTTTTTTCATGACTTCAAGAGTCAGGCGGGCATCATCTGTTTTATATTCAACATAATAACCTGCGCCATTCATCCCCTCGCGCTTTAACAGCGGTTCCCGCTTCAGGGCTTCTTCCGGCTTCATCATTATTCTTCTTTCGTCCTTTTTGACACCGGCAAGGAAGTCATATACCCTCAGGCCGATATTCGTTGTGAATGGTCCGAAAGTGCCTCCCTTATAGAACGGAAGCAGCATCCATTCCGGTGTGGTGACATGCGGCCCGTTCTCATACACAATGGCCCGCTCTTTGCCGACTTCTGCGACAACCCCAATTTCAAATTGCTTCAAGTAGCGCAGTCCGCCGTGGACAAGCTTTGTGCTTCTGCTGGATGTACCGGCAGCAAAGTCCTGCATTTCAACGACAGCCACCTTCATCCCTCTCAGGGCGGCATCCAGCGCGATTCCAGCGCCTGTAATCCCGCCGCCGATGACAAGAAGGTCCAATGGCCCCTTCTGTATTTTTCCCTTTATATCATGTCTTTGTAAGTTGGTGAATTTCATCAAATCAGTCCCTTCAGGATCATCATATTCATGTTTCAGCCCGGCTCCAGCCTATGAGGAGCTGTCTTGTTTTTTAAGCTCTATAAGTCCCATACCCGAAAAACAAAAAAAGAGACCACAAATCAGCCCTGCTTTTCGTTGCCGAAAAATAGAGCGATGTGGTCTCTCGAGTTCTCCATCCAAATATATTAACTTGTTTTTAGTATACCATGATAAAGCTGAAAATTAAAGCATTCCAATCGTTTTGTGGAACATTATGGAAATTTACTTCATTTATACTCACGGGTGGCCGCCACAGCTTTTTTCCAGCCTTTATAGAGTTCTTCGCGCGTCTCTTCGGCCATTTCTGCTGTGAAAGTGCGGTCCTTTTTCCAGTGTGCTGTGATTTCCTCTTTTTTGGACCAGTAGCCTACAGCCAGGCCGGCTAGGAAAGCAGCCCCCAGTGCGGTCGTTTCATTGACAACCGGGCGGTCTACAGGGGCGCCGAGGATGTCGCTCTGGAATTGCATCAGGAAGTTATTTTTGACCACACCGCCGTCTACCCGCAGGGATTTCACCTCTGTACCGGAATCTGCAGCCATGCTGTCCAGCACATCTCTTGTCTGATAGGCGAGCGATTCCAGGGTCGCCCGGATAAAATGCTCTTTTGTCGTCCCCCTGGTCAGGCCGAAAACCGCACCGCGGGCATCGCTGTCCCAATACGGTGTCCCCAGTCCGACAAAGGCAGGGACCACATAGACGCCTTCTGTAGAATCGACCCTCAGTGCATACTGCTCGCTGGCTGAAGCACTGTCGATCATCCTCATGCCGTCGCGCAGCCATTGGATGGCCGACCCCGCTACAAAGATGCTGCCTTCAAGTGCATATTCAACTTTCCCATCCACGCCCCATGCAAGCGTCGTAAGCAGCCCATGGCTCGATTTAACAGGTTCTTCACCGGTATTCATCAGCATAAAGCAGCCGGTTCCGTAAGTGTTCTTCGCCATCCCTTTTTCAAAACAGGCCTGGCCGAACAGAGCGGCCTGCTGATCGCCGGCGATGCCCGCAATCGGGACATTATGCCCGAAGAAGTGATAGTCCACTGTATGGGCATACACTTCAGAAGATGGGCGGACTTCAGGAAGCATGCTTTTTGGTACAGTCAGGATGTCAAGAAGCTCTTCATCCCACTTCAAATCATAAATATTGTACATCAAGGTCCGGGAGGCATTGGAATAATCAGTCACATGAACCTTCCCCCCGGAAAGCTTATATACCAGCCAAGTATCAATGGTGCCAAACAGCAGATCGCCGTTTTCTGCCTTCTCTCTTGCACCTTCCACATGATCAAGAATCCACTTTACTTTTGTACCTGAAAAATAAGGGTCCAGAAGAAGACCGGTTTTACTATTGAACAGATCATTATATCCCTGCTCCCGCAGGTCGCGGCAAATAGGCTCTGTCTGACGGGACTGCCAGACGATGGCATGGTAAACAGGCTTCCCCGTGTGCTTATCCCAGACAACCGCGGTTTCACGCTGATTCGTGATGCCGATGCCCGCTATTTCCTCCGGTCCCACATCAGCCTTCCGCAGGACGGATGCCATACAGGCAAGGATCGAGGTCCAGATTTCGCTGGCATCATGCTCAACCCACCCTGGCTTTGGAAAAAATTGCTCAAATTCCTGCTGAGCCGTTTCCACAATCTCACCGTTTTTATCGAATAATATGGCACGGGAACTGGTTGTGCCCTGATCAAGTGCCAAGATGTATTTCCCCATAGATATTCCTCCCTCCGCTTGATAAAAAAGAGCGGGGGGCAGATAGGCCCCTTGCTCTCTATATATTTTGCAGACTATTAAAAGATCGTGTAAAGCGCTGTGTTTGCCAGTGTAGTCAGTGTCATCAGCAAAGTATTGATGAAGGCGCCCACATAGACATTTCCTGTTTTCCTATAGAAGTAGCGGTTAAACAGCGCCGCTACGAGAAGGGCTGGCACCAGGCCAATTACAATGATGGAAGAAAGCGATTCGCCCGGATAGCCGGCCGTTCCAGTCGTAAACAACAGGCCGTAATGGTAGGCCAGGTAAAGAACAAGCCCGCCGATGAAATGGAAGACAGAAATGAGATAGCCTTTCCATCCATTATACTTCACATTCGCTGTATTCATGTTGACGGACAGGCCGACAACAAAGTAGTAGATCAGGAATAATGGTGCATATTTCAGCAGTGCTGCCAGATGCTGGCCTTCGAATGTTTTTACAGCGAATGTCCAAATGCGGAAGTCTACCTGGAAAAGGGCATCCATCAGATAAAGAACCCCGTAGCCGATCGCAACAGCCCCAATGGCAGTGACAAGCGAAGCAATAACTGACTTGACGCTTGCTTTCACGCCATAATTCTTAATCGCAGCACCTTCAGGTTTTTTCGCAACATAATGGTAGCCGACCATCATCATCAGTGTGATGATTGCCACATTGATTGCCCAATACAGAACTGGATTCACAGTCGGGGCGCCAAAAAGCTCTGTTGTGGCAAGCATTTTATCCTGCAGCCTTAGATAGATATATTGAATCACACTTAGAACGAGCATGATAGCAGAAACTGTCTTGATGCTGCGCTCTGATTTTTTCACAAAAGAAGAAATCAGGACAATGGCAGACAGGGCAATGAAAATCATACTGATCTGTCTTAGTAATCTCATTCCGTAGACATCTCCTCCATATAGTGCGGAGAAGAATAAGGCAGGGAAAAGCCCCCCGACTACGATCAGGATCAAACCTGCCAGCTTCGCGCCGTTTGTCTTTGGAGCAGGAAGCGGCTCTGGCCTGCCGGTATAGATGCTGTTAAGGAACGGCAGCCTTGATAATAAGGACACAACTGGCACAAACAGCAGGAAGAATCCGATCAGGGCGACAAAAGAGAACCACTCTTTAAACATCCATGTCTGCCCATCACTATCCACTGTTAATGAACCATTATAGCCGGCAAATGCCCTATCATAAAAATCGATGGCATCTCCTGTAGACGTTTTGGAGAAATGATTCCAAGGATGTGTCTCATTTGGCTGATAAATGATTCTTTCTCCGCCGTTCACCTTATACACTTTCCCAGCCTCAGGCTTTTCCGGGTTGCCCAGGAAGCTCATGCCTTCTTCTGTTGCAGCATAGTTTTTCTTCACTACAGGCGTACCGGCAGCTGCTGCTTCTGCATCAAAAAAGAATTCATCATACTGTCCGGCAATTTTTCCGGAAGGCCTGGGCCCATAAGAGTTGTTGATATCTTCTATAGTATAGCCGAGAGACTTCAGCCATTGATAGTCAGACCCCATTGTAAGGGAGCTGTAGATTTTCCTGATGCCGCTTTCCTGGAAATCCACTTCATCCAGCATGACGGCATGGGTGGAAGAGAAACCGCCCATACTGTGGCCGGAAACTGCAATGATGCCATTGCCGTTTTCATCTTTCAGGACATAATCCTGATCATACATATACTGGACAGCATCATAGATCGCATGCGGCCAGAAGGAGAAGAATGGAACCGGCTTTTCCATTGTGCCTGTTGAATGGCCATGGTCATACTGATCCAAGGCGAGGACTACGTAACCTCTCTTTGACATTTCGATAGCCTGTGCATCCTGCATTTCTGCAGAGTTCAGGTAGCCGTGCGTAGCCACGATGGCTGGCCTTGCTTCCTGATCTGCACCATCCGGCTTATACAGAAGACCTGAAAGCTCCCCTCTTGGTGTATCAAAATAAATGCGTGAGACATCCACATCCCCGCTCGAGCTATTAAACTGGGAAGCACCAAAGCTTCCAGCAAGAATTAACAGCAAAGAAATCACTAATAAGACGACCGGCTTCTTTACTCTATTCATCTCATATCCCCCTTTTAACCTATTGATATTCAAGATATATTGCCTAAATAACCAGATCGGAAAGACAAAAAAGACACATTAAACACCCCTGAATCTTGAATTCAAGGCATTTAATGTGTCTCCTCATCTCGTCACGGGTTATTAACTTATCCCTAGTGTAAATTCAAATGAAAACGTTGTCAACATAATTCGACAATTTTCTGAACAATGTTCTATTTTAAAATAAGGAAAAAGGCCCTGTCACCATAAATCCCGATTGGAGGTGGTGACGGCAGATGCTCCGTTATTCAAAGCACTTTGTATATCCTCTTCGGTACGGATGAGTCCCCCTGCAATCAGCGGAATATCTGTTTTCTCATGAATTTCTTCCATGATGCCCGGGATGATGCCGGGCAGAACCTCGATATAATCCGGTTTGACTTTGCGGCTGATCCTGACATTATGCTCCAGTACATGGCTGTCCAGTGCAAACAGTCTTTGAATCGCAATGACATTGTGCTTTTTCGCCAAAGAAATGACATTAACCCTGGTAGAGACGATGCCGTCCACCTTCACGTTATTGATCAGATATTCAATCCCATACTCGTCCACCTTCAGCCCTTGAACGAGATCCGCATGCACAAACACCTTCTTCCCGCTCTGCTTCGCATACTTGACCACACTTTCGATCTGCGACAGGCGCGTCTCCAGAAGAATGATATGCTCATGATCCCTCTTCAATACATGCTCAAAATCTTTCATATTTCGAATAGCCGGGATTATGCCAGTAAACAATAGATCACATCCAGTTTATGTTAGTAGAAGTCTGTTAGGTACATTCTGCGGGTTTGGGCAGGATTTAGCAATAGCCTAACACCTGACATATCTCCTCTTAAAGCCAAGCCGTCCTCTATCTACTTCTTTCTGCAGATTTTCGTATGGATTCAGCAGACTGTTCTTTTTATTTTCCCGCTTCATTTCTACCACACCAACTTCCTGTGCGGTCCCGAGCGCCTTTTCATGCTGCGGCAAATAGGAAAGCCCGACAGTGTATATGAAGTTGCTCATAGAAGATTTCGTTCTTTCCGGCGCGTCATGGATCGACTTTTTCGCAAGATCAAGCATACTGGAGATCTTCTCTTCCTCAAATTCATGGTCCTTCCGGTTCCCCAGCAGCCAGCAGTAGCAGCTCCAGCCTGCAGACATCTTCAGCTCGTCACCGCTGGCAATCCATTTGTCTGCAACCTCCTGAGCGATCTCTGACTCTGACAAAGTGACTGCCACTACATAGTCTGAGATCATATAAAAATACGCAGAATCGATCCAGCGGTCATAATCAGCCTCCATCATACCATTCGGATCTGCAATGATGCCGGCAAAATACATGGCATCATAGTTTCCTGTCGAGTAGAGTTCTTCGGCTAATTTCTGATCGATCTTTATTTTCTTCGCCATCGGCTTCATAGCCCCAGTCGCGACTCCAAAGAGAGGCTCATGGGCGCCATTGGACAGGTATATTTTCTTTGTCCGTTCCTTGCCGAGGGCTTCAAGCTCCTGCATGACTGTTTCGAAATCCATCTTCCGCACTTCCTTCCATGAGCTATTTATTTATAGCTCTATTTTATCATTCCTGCACAGCTTATAATCCGGGTAAAAATAAAATACGAGGCAAAACCTCTCCCTTACTGGCAGGCTTTACCTCGTTCCTATTTATTAAACCTTTGACCTTGTTAATCGGGCAGCAGCCTGCATGAACGGCCTTTATCCCGGTTCAATGGAGTTGCTCTTCAAATGATGATCATCAGCAGTCCAAAACCGATAATCCAGATCATCGGAACAGAATTAAAGATGATGGCAAGCCTTTTATTGCGCCCGCGAAGCACCCAGCCCAGAATGGAACACACAATAACAGCCACAGGATACAGCCCGATGCCTATGACAAACGCACTGTTTCCAAGGGCGATCCCACTGTCAAAACTCATAAATGACAAGCCCCAGATAGGAAACCAGGGAATAAGGCAAATAACATAAATGAGCTGGCTGATGATCAGAAATATCTTCATTATGTTCCCCCTTGCAGCGGCTATGCGCATGTCCGCAGTATGATCTGTGCTATATAAATCAGCCTATTCCTCGTGAGGATTTCTTAGCACTAAAAACCAGCCATTCCATTCTACTAGCTTAATGGGCATTTGCCTATAATAAAGAAAATTAAAGCAGTACCTTCTTCAATCCCAAAAAAAGCACAATAAAAAGAGGCTTCCCGATTGTCCAATCAACATTTGGAAAGCCTCTAAGCTTTATAATTTCTTTTAATTGTCATTCATAAACCTCTGCAGAAAATCGATTATCTCTCTCATTGTAAGAACGCTGAGATGCCATTCATGAATCGTCTAATTCACAAGCTGGTATGACGCCGCAAATGAACAGAATTCAAAGCTGTTTCCCCTGTTTCCCCTCAATCGGCCGATCAAAGACAAATACAGTCATGGCGATATCTTCTTTAATATTAATATCGGAAAACAGCCTGATCACTCTGGCGTCCATCAGGTTTTCAAATTTTAATTGGACTTCCGGCTTTTTGTAGATTTCTTTTACAAATCTTGTTCTCGTTTCATGGACCATATCTTCCCCTTGTGCCGAAGTGATCATGAACTTTTCCACATTGGTCAGATTCCCTCTCATTTCACTGACAGCCCAGGAGCCAATGAACTTGGTGGTTATTTCTTTAGGCCCATTTCCAACGTATTCTTTTCGGATTTCACGGACAAGCATACTGAATTGATGCTCCAGATTCTTTGCCATGATCTGTCCCTCCTATTGATACACATAGTTTGTTATAAAAAAGGAAACCCATTCATTATAAAATGAATGGGCCAGGATTCAGGCTTATTCTTTTAAGCCTTCCCCCATACCTTTTAATAGATTGAATCCAAATCCGAGCACACGGTTGATGTCAGGATCTTTTAAGGCCTTCATTAAGTCAAAAATCCCGATTTTGCTATCCTCTTTTAATCCCTGCTCAGCCTTTTTCATTCCTGCTATCAAGCTTTTTGACAGCTTGGCTGTTGTCTCTGGATCAAGCTGGGTGAGGATGCCTCCTGCTGCCATTGCGTTATTGATCATGTTTGTGACAGGCTCGCGTGTGAGCTGGCCGATGGCAGCATGTGCAGCATGCTCTTTTGCTTTCAGAAGGCTTCCGGCAGCATCCAGTATCCCGCTGTCATGCAATTCCTGCAAGAGAGCCAATGTCTCAAGCAGGGAATCTTTATTTTCCGCAATCCCGGAGAGAAGATTCTCCAGGGATTGCTGCTTCAATTGTTCTTCTGTCAGTTCTGTCTTTTGAATGATGCTAATCGGTTTTGCCATCAGGCATTCCTCCTGTCATAGGTACCAGGGAAGACATGTTCGTTGACAGTGCTGAGCGGTACATAATCACCGCGTTCCCACTTGCGGTAGATTTCAAGACCCATTTGCGGTGTGCGTGTCGCATAGCGGGGATTGTACTTCGGAAGAGGATTCTCTCCATTCAGCTGGAGGATCTCCATCCGCACCTTCACTTGCTTGTAAGCAGGTGTATGTGTCACAACGTCAACCGCACCGCCAGTCAGGAGGTTGACCGCACTTTCATGGCTTGAAGAGTGCATTGGCACATAGACCGTTTTTCCAACAACGCGATCGGTTACAAGGACAGGCAGCTTGATCGCACCATATGGCGAGATCAGGCGTACTATCGAGCCTTCTTCTACGCCGCGTTCTTTTGCAAGTTCAGGCGATACTTCAACGAACACTTTAGGGAATTTGTAGTTCAGTCCCTCTGATTTATGAGTCATGTTTCCTTCATGGAAATGTTCGAGCAGTCGTCCATTATCCAGTGATAGATCGAACTCATCCGGGAATACAGCAGGCGGTACATAGTCAAACAATCCGAAGCGTGCTTTTTTATCAGGGAAGTTAAAGCCGTCCTGGAAAAGAAGCGGTGTGTTCGATCCATCCTGAGATCCCCAGTGGAAGCTGTTCCAGCCTTCAAGAACATCATAGCTGCACTGGCTGAAGAATGGAGTCAGGCTTGCCATTTCGTCAAAAATCTCGCTTGGGTGAGAGTAGTTCCAGTCATAGCCCATCTTTTTAGCCAGCTGAGTAAGGATCCACCAGTCCGGTTTGCTGTTGCCCATAGGCTCTAATGCTTTGTATAGACGCTGAACGCGGCGTTCAGTATTTGTAAATGTCCCATCTTTTTCAAGAGAAGGAGCACCCGGCAGTATCACATCAGCGAATTGGGCTGTTGTTGTCAGGAAGATTTCCTGCACCACAAGGAAGTCCAGCTTCGCAAGCATTGCCTGTGTATGGTTAGAGTCAGCATCAACCCATGCCATATCCTCACCGGCAACAAACATTGCCTTCAGATTGCCTTTATCCACTTCACCGAGCATTTCAATATTATCAAGCCCTGGATTTTCAGGCAGTTCCACGCCCCAGGCTTTCTCGAATTTCTCACGTAATTCTTTATTTGTCACAGACTGATAGCCAGGGAAAATATTAGGCATCGTTCCCATATCGGCAGCACCCTGTACGTTATTATGTCCGCGCAATGGATAGGCACCAGCATTCGGACGCATCATGTTTCCAGTTGCCAGAAGAAGGTTCGCAATGGCAACAGAAGTGTGGGAGCCGGCGATATTCTGTGTTACACCCATTCCCCAGCAGACGACTGTTCCATCTGCGTCACGGATCATTTCAGCCATTTCTTTTAATGTTGCAACAGAAATGCCTGTAATGCTTTCAGCTTCTTCAAGTGTATAAGACTCGATCATGCTCAAGAACTCATCATACTGATTCACATGTTCTGTGATGAATTTCGCATCATGCCAGCCTTGGTCAATCATATACTTTGTGACAGCGGAAAGCCATACAAAGTCAGTACCCTGCTTTGGACGTACAAACAAGTCGGCACGGTCACCCATTTCATGCCTGCGCACATCCACTGTGATCAGTTTCTGGCCATGTAGCTTCTGCGCACGCTTGATGCGTGTCGCAAGGACCGGATGTCCTTCTGCCGGAGCACAGCCTACCAGGATGACAAGCCCTGCACCTGCAATATCCTGGATCGTTCCAGAGTCGCCGCCGATGCCTCCTGTCTGCTGCAGTCCCCATGACGCAGGTGACTGGCAGTAGCGGGAACAGTTATCGACATTATGTGTGCCGAACACCTGGCGGGCCATCTTCTGAATCAGATAGTTTTCTTCATTTGTGATCTTAGATGAAGAAATGAAACCTAATGCATCGCTTCCGTAAGTATCTTTGATTTCTCCGAGGTTTTTGGCCACAACAGAAAGAGCTTCATCCCAGCTCGCTTCCACAAACACATCGCCTTTACGGATCAATGGTGAAGTGATACGTTCCTGGGAATTGACAAAGTCCCAGCCAAACTTGCCTTTTACACAAGTAGAAACGCTGTTGACCGGCGCATTCTCTGATGGTTCAATTTTAAGGATTTCACGGTCTTTTGTCCAAACTTCAAATGAACAGCCGACACCGCAGAAAGTACAAACCGTTTTTGTTTTCTCGATCTTTGTTTCACGCATGGCTGCTTCTACTTCTGAAACGGCCATGATTGTTTGATAATCCGGCTCAACTGCTTTTACAAGGTCGATCATAGGAGTAAGCAGGTCATCAGACATGCTTGTCATGAAGCCAGCGTTTCCAAGCATTGATTTTTCCATCAATGCGTTACAAGGACAAACAGATACACATTGTCCGCAGGAAACACAAGAGGATTCATTGATGCTTTTTCCTCCGTCCCATAATACGCGCGGCTGCCCTGTTTCCCAATCAATGGTCAGCGTTTCATTTACCTGAAGATCCTGGCATGTTTCCACACAGCGGCCGCACAGAATACATTGGTCAGGGTCATAGCGGTAAAACGGATGAGACATATCGACTTCATAGCCCTTAGAACGATGCGGACGCGTCTGGTGCTCAATCCCCATCATTTCTGCTGTGTTATGTACACGGCAGTTGCCATTGTTATTGTCACATACAGTGCAGTACAGCAGATGGTTTTCTAAAATACGGTCCATTGCTTCCTCTTGGGCGCCTTTGGCGATTTCAGACGAGGTGGCAATGTCCATGCCGTCTTCCACAACTGTAGAGCATGCACGCATCAGATTGCCATTCACTTCACACATACAAGTATCACAGCTCTGTACCGGTCCAAGAACCTCGGAATAGCATATATGCGGATGTTCGATTTCCTGCTGCATGAGATAATCTAAAATACGAGTTCCTTCTTCAACCTGGTGTGCTGTTCCGTTGATCAGAACATTCACTTTTTCCCCCACGGTAAAGCCTCCTTAGTAAAAAAACAAATCTATCCAAAAAACAAGAGTAATTATCAGCTGGCTTTCTTAATACTTGATTTTGCTCTCATAGATGATTGAAGAGAATCTTTATGAACCATCCAGTAAGCCAATGCTACGAAGACTCCTCCGCCAATGGCATTTCCAATGGCAACCGGTACAAAGTTTGCAGCATAATCAGCCCATGTGAAGCTCCCTGCAAAGATGGCTGCAGGAATGATAAACATATTGGCTACAACGTGCTGGAAGCCGATGGCAACAAATGCCATGATCGGGAACCAGATCGCAAGAATCTTACCGCCGATATCATCAGCTCCGAAAGCAAGCCAGATGCCTAAACAAACGAGCCAGTTACAGCCAACAGCGGATATTAGAGTCGGCCAGAATGCCTGATCTATTTTTGCTCCCGCAACTGCTATAGTTTTAGTCAGGAATGCACCTGTTTCCGTCATTCCAACAACATGTCCAAAGAAATAAGCTACAAAGATTGAACCAATAAAATTACTAACCAAAACCAGCAGCCAATTCCTGCCCAGCTGCTTAAACGTCGCGCGCTTCGCCATCACAGCCAGCGGCAGTGCCATCATATTGCCTGTCAGCAATTCTCCGCCAGCAATAATGATCAGCATCAACCCTACCGGGAACACGGCTCCGCCAATAAGCGAGCTGAAAGTGCCCCATTCATGCGGCAGGTCAGCAACAACCCGGATATATAATAAGAAACCTAAAGAAATAAAAGCTCCACCTAAAAATCCTAAAATGAGTGTGTGCGCCGGCCGCATGGTAGCCTTCTTCACCCCAGCTTCAACCGCCATTTCGGCGATCTGCTGTGAACTATGAAATGCCATATTTCTTCCCCCAATTATTGTCTTTATGGTCCACAATACATAAGGCATAAGGCTGCCTCTTAGGACCATCTCTCTAGAACCAGCCTGCCATATTAAAGGGCATATGAACGAGAACACAAAAAAAGCCCACTATAAAAAGGCCCCATGCATTTGCATGTACCGTTTTACAGTGGGCTGAAAGCTTAGCATTATGTAATACCAGCAAACCTTCCCGCTTCATACGAAATGAAAGAACAGGATGTACAGTCAATGTTAATTAACTAACATCAATGAACGTTTCATCCTCTATAACTTTTTAATTCTATCATAGATTCTTCGATTTGCGAATAGTTCTTGAACTTTTTTACAGGGGATACTGTCTATAAAGTATCTTTAAGTAAACGTTGACTCTTTTTGTTCCTCTATTCGTTGTTGTGTTCCTAATGAGGGCTGATGGTATCCGCTCCAGACACTTCGCTTTCCGCGGGGCGGAGTTGAGGGGGCTGGACTCTTATATCTTGTCCAGCAATTTTCAAGTATAATGAACCATATCTGATCATGCATACAATACTTCTTAAAGAGAATTCTATCCATATGACGAAAAAACAAAAAAACGGGGTTAAATAATGAGTAAAAGTTTTGCGGATTATCATTTAAGCGAAGAAATACAAAGGGCACTGGGTGTGTTAAAATACGAATCTCCAACAGAGGTACAAAGCAAGGTCATTCCATTGGCGATGGAAAAGCAGGATCTTGTGGTGAAGGCTCAAACCGGAAGCGGGAAGACCGCCTCCTTCGGTATTCCTGTCTGCGATATGGTTGAATGGGAAGAAAAAAGCCCGCAGGCTTTGATCCTTACCCCAACAAGGGAGCTCGCCGTTCAGGTTCGTGAAGATATTACGAATATCGGCCGTTTCAAACGCATCAAAGCAGCGGCCGTCTACGGAAAAGAACCTTTTACAAAGCAAAAGGAAGAATTGAAGCAGAAAACGCATGTGGTCGTTGGGACGCCTGGACGGGTTATGGACCATATCGACCGGGAAACGCTCGTCCTGGATCGAATACAGTATCTGATCATCGATGAAGCGGATGAGATGCTTAATAGAGGGTTCATCGATGAAGTGGAAGCCATCATTAAAGAGCTTCCTTCAGACCGGGTGACCATGGTTTTTTCTGCTACCCTGCCTAAAGATGTTGAAGCTCTTTGCCACGAATATATGAAAGACCCTGTTCACGTTGAGATTGAATCAACCGGGGTAACCGCTGAGACGATCGAACATCTCCTAATGGAAGTGAAGCAGGAAGATAAGATTTCGCTCCTTAAAGACATCACAGTTACAGAAAATCCTGACAGCTGCCTCATATTCTGCCGGACTAAAGAACATGTTGATACAGTGTACACTGAACTGGATGGTGCTGGATATTCCTGTGAGAGGCTCCATGGCGGACTGGAGCAGGAAAACCGGTTTGCGGTTATGGAAGGCTTTAAAATGGGGAACTACCGCTATCTTGTGGCCACCGATGTAGCTGCCAGAGGGATTGATATTGATAATGTGAGCCTTGTCATTAACTATGATGTCCCAATGGAAAAAGAAAGCTATGTGCACCGGACCGGAAGAACCGGCCGCGCCGGAAACAAAGGCAAAGCCATTACGTTTGCCACACCTTTTGAAGAAAAATTCCTTAAAGCGATTGAAAGATACATCGGCTTTGAGATTCCTGTCATAGAAGCACCAAGCCAGCAGGATGTAGCTGCCGGAAAAGCTGCCTTCGAAGAAAAAATCAGCGGCAGGCGGGTCGTCAGAAATAATAAAACAGCCCGAATCAACCAGGATATCATGAAGCTCCACTTTACCGGCGGTAAAAAGAAGAAAATCCGTGCCGTTGATTTTGTCGGAACCATCGCCAAAATCCCTGGAGTCACAGCAGATGATATCGGTATTATTACCATCCATGATCAAATGTCATATGTTGATATTCTGAATGGGAAAGGATCGCTGGTTCTGCAGGCTATGGAGAATGCCACGGTTAAGGGGAAGAAATTGAAGGTCAGTAAGGCGATTAAGTAAGAGCCACGGGGACAGAC